>NZ_JACDOH010000001.1 GCF_017656155.1 Thermosyntropha sp.
CGATGGTAGGAATAGATATAAGCACTATAAAACCGGAAGAAAGGATGCAGGATCGCGGTTGGTAGTCATCACGTAATTATAGTTAGCAGGACAGGAGAGGGAACTTGGGGGATTTTTATAGTGGAAAATTAATTTAAATTATTAATCTATGATAAGAGGGGCGATATTTTGGATATTGCTATGAAACGTAAAAATATGTTGATGATTTTCGTGTTGAGTGTATTTTTAACTTTAATTATGATGCTTTTGGGTAGTATATTTTTATGTCATTATGAGGGGAAACTACTTAAAGATTTGCTTGTAATTGCGGTAATTTTGGTATTCCCGATAATTATTCTCAGTAGTATAGCTTTTTATAAGGTTATGAAAAATGTTTTTGAATACATGAACCAAGGGGATAAGAAATGGAAGTATAAAAACATTCCCAGCTGGATGCTTTTTTTAGTTTTGTTCTCCTCTTTTCTTCCTGTTTTTTTGGCTTCATTGTATCTTTTGCTGCAGGGAAAGACTTATTTTTACCAATTTGCCTTCAATTCGCTGTTTAGTTTGATTATAGGCTTTTGCTGTGCCAATCTCTGTGCTTTCTTAACATCAAATTATTTAGTCAAATTGTTGGAAAAATATTTTTCGGTAACAACACCCGTAGAAATGGCGAAAGGATTAGTCGAAGGTTTGCCTGCTTCAGTACAGGGGCTTATTTCTTCTAATCCAGAGGAAACAGTGACGGAGATAGAAAAATTTATAAAATTTATTGCTGAAACCAACCCTTTTATGATGAATGTGTATTTTGCTTTTCGTGAAAATTATATTCCGGGAAAACGCTATCATTGTCCAGGATATATAAGAAAGGGGAACCATTTAGAACCGCTTGAAATTAATTACAATGAATATGATTACTTTAATGCTGCTGATCCTAATATGGATTGGTATCATGGGGCAATAAAAGACCAAGGTTTACATATTACAGATCCTTATTTTGATGAAGGAGCTACTAATAGTTGGACTATATCAGTAACTGTCCCTATTTATGATTCGTCTGGTGATTTTATCGGGGTTGTGGGGGGAGATGTTTTACTTACCCCTGAAGAAGCCGAGGCAATAATTTTTAATCAGGGTAAAGACGGGAGTCGACTTTTAGATTATATAGGTTACTCTATGAAATGGAAATTAACAGGGAATTTTTCCTTTATAATAGTTATTTTAGCGGCTGTAAGTATTTATAATTTCAATTATTCAGCGGCTGATATGGAAGAAGAAGTGTTAGCGAGATGTTCGTTGAGTGCACAGGTTGAGGCGGATAAGAGCTATGCACCTCTAAAAGATGCAATTGGGATAGTAACTTCTATGCCGATAGCAATTGTCAGCCAGATGGGGGATGATCCATTAGAGAATCTGGACAAGTGGAACAGTTACTTACATGATTTGGCCAGTAGTAACAAATTTCTGCTTAATGCTTATGTAGCTTTGAGAGAAAATTATGTACCAGGGGAAAAATATAATTGTTTATTATGGGTGAATGATGGAGCTGAAGCCAAGCGTTTGTATTTAGATTATGCGGATTATGATTATTTTGATGCTGATAATCCTAATATGGCATGGTTTCATGATCCTATAAGACAGGACAGATTAGTCATAAGCAAACCTTACATGGATACGGGAGCTAATAACCAGATGTTGGTATCCATTACTGTCCCGGTAAAAGACCGAGAGGGAAATTTGATTGGTGTGGCTGGTGCGGATATTTCTCTGGATTATTTAAAAAATATGGTTAATGAAGTAGATGTAGGGAAAAAAGGTTTAGTTTTGCTTGTTGATCAAAGTGGGGATATTATAGCAGGTTCGAAAAAAGCGGGATTGCAAGGCAATTTATTTGAACTTTTGGAATCTTCTGGCGACAGCTTGGCTTCAAAGGTTGTCGAATCTTTAAGAGAGGGAAAAGAATTAACGGAAATCAGGAGGTCTGCTGTTAGTGATGAAAATGTTTTTTTAGCTACGGCGAGATTGGGTGATACGGGTTGGCAACTTATATTCCAGTATAATTATATGGAACAAATGAGTGAAATTGTAAAGGCTGCGTATAATACTATTTTTATAATAATCCTTTCTATATTGATAACTTTTCTTATTTCGATGCTTTTCAATCGAGTTATAAATCGAGAAATTTCAGAGCTTACTGCATTATCGTCTGTTTTAGCTGAAGGTGATTTCAGACATAAGGTGGAAAAAACTTTTGGAGATGAGATGCAGTTATTGGCCAATATGCTTAATAATATGGCTGTAAAGCTCGCTTCAGTATTAAAACAGGCCAGTAATGCAGCTAATCACAGTACAGATGTATCTGAACAGATAGCACAGAAGACTTTTAATATTAGGGAAAAAACCCATGAAATAGTATCCGCTACGCAAGAAATATCAGCCGGAATGGAAGAAGCTTCTGCTTCTACTCAGGAAGTGAATGCAGTTGCAGAAAATATAAAGGCTGCTGCTGACTATATAAGCACACAAACCAAGTCAGGGACTGAACAGTTACAACAGGTAAAGAAAAATGCTCAGAATATGAGTGAACAGTCCCTCAAAACCCGCCAGGAAGCATTGGATATGATTAATGAACGCAGTTCCAAACTGGAACAGGCTATCAGAGAAGCAAAAATCATTGAAAAAGTAAAGAGCATGGCTGGACAGATCTCAGGAATAGCTTCGCAGACTAATCTGCTGGCTCTTAATGCAGCTATAGAAGCTGCCCGGGCGGGTGAGCAGGGTAAAGGTTTTGCTGTGGTAGCAGAGGAAATACGCAAATTGGCTGAAGAATCTTCACAAATAGCTGGAGGAATACAGCAGATTATACAGCAAGCAAGTATTTCCGTAGAGGGCTTAATAAATGATTCTTCTTTTATACTGGAGTTTTTAAATGAGCGTATAATTTCTGATTATGATTCGATGGTGCAAACTGCTGATAAATATGAACAGGATGCAGAAGCTGTATTGGTACTTATGGAAAATTTCAACCGTTCTGCGGGTGAATTGGCAGCCTCAATTGAGGAAACTACTAAGGCTATTGAGGAAAATGCATTAGTAGTTTCGCACAGTGCAGCCCGGGCTGCTGAAATAGGAGATGCAGCCGGAGTAGTAGCAGAGATGGTTGATGACCTTAATGAGATTGTTAGAGGCTTAAGTCAGGTAGCAGAGATGTTAAAATCTTCAATTGACCGTTTCAAACTTGAATAAAATAAAATGATAATAATTTTTTATCAATTTGTTTTGGTTAATTGAGAATTTACAGGGAAAACACCGTTTTTAGGATGCTTATCTTTAAAAGCGGTGTTTTATTTTATTTATAATTAACAATATGAAAGTCTTTTGATTTCTTATTTTTTCCTGGAATTTAAGGTAGGATTTTTGTAAGGTGAAGGAGAAAATAAGGGTAGCAAATGGAAAGTGAGGAAAAACATGAAGACGAGAAAGATAGTTTTTGCAGGAGCGGTAGTAACTACTCTGTTGGTGCAATTGGCAGTGGCGTATGAGCTGTCTGTTTTTATTTGGGCAGGAATTATTCTGTTTGGAGGATTAGTTACCACTTACTATATAGCTTTAAACAGTAAATCATCGCAGGAGATAGCAGCGCTTCGAATACTTTTACGGGCTTATAAGGATTTAATATCACTGAATCAGGCTGAAAATGTCAGATATATTTTTGATAAGTGGTTATTGCAATTGGCTGATTGTGAGCAGATGTTTTATTATTCCCGAAGAGAGGAATTATCGGATTTGAATATTGAATTTTTGTATTCAGAATATGAGGAAAGAATAAAGGAAGGCCAGGGATTTGTGATTAACAACCGCAAGGAGCTAAAAAAGGTAAATAAAAATGGGAGGATACATTCGCTGTTGGTTTTACCTTTGCCTAAAGAAGAGAAAATAAGCGATTTTATATGTTTTGTAAACAGCAGTAAAGGATATTTTAGTTCTCATGATGTACAGGTTTTAAAGTGTTGGGTGGATGAAACAGGAAGACATGAAAAATATTTAAAGATAAGGGAAGTTGAGCAGGAGTTTTATCATAATTTGCTGGGCATTTTAATGCTGGCTTTGGAAAAAGGTACTCCTGTGTTTGAGGGGCATGGCAAAAGGGTACAGAAAATTTCACTCCTTCTCGGGCAAAAGTTGGGATTGGATGAAGAGGAAATGAAAGTTTTATCCTGGGCTGCTCTTTTTCATGATATAGGGCGAAACATATCAGAAGAGGGAGAAGAAATTGACCTGCACCCGGTTTATGGGGCGGAGCTTTTTCCGGATGAAGGAATTTTGGGAGAGGTGAAAAAGGCGATACTTTACCATCATGAGAGATATAACGGGAGTGGTTTTCCCGAAGGGCTGGAATATGATGATATTCCTTTTGTTTCCCGCATAATAGCGGTGGCAGATGTTTATGATGCAGTAGTTTACATAAATCGAGAAGGTGAGGAAGTAAATCATGATTTGGGCATGGCAGTGATAAAGAAAGCTACCGGAACCCTTTTTGATCCACTGGTTGTGAGGGCTTTGGAAGAAATAGAGGATGATATGAAAAGGTTCGAGGAAGATGAGATTGAAGAGTAAAGTTAGAGTAGGTTTTAGCCGATAAGATATTAGAGAAATATTTAAGTTTTTAAGGAGCAGGTTTTATGCAGAAAAAGGTTGCAGCAATAGTATTTTTTGTTTTATTTCTATTTTCAATCGTTAATTTTAAAACAGGGGAAGCAAAGGCGGCTTCGGCTGATGAAGTTTTAGCAGAGGCTTTTCCTTATGCTGGGCAGCTTTACTTAAACAGCAAGCATTATAACAGTGACGGCTTTATCCTGCGCGAATTTGGAGGAACTGAATTAATAAGGGACAGTGAAGGCGGACTTCTGAGCAAAGATGTGGTTTTAACCTGGAAAACAGGTGAAGCAACAGTTAATTATGCCGATCTTTTAGCAGCGCAGAAACAGTCAACAACTGAACTGGTTTACGGGTGCCTTTTGCTCAACATGCCATCTAATGTTGTGCCTGCTGACGGGAATTACCGCTTTATAGTAAAAACAGGGGATAATCCGGCTGTTTTTTATACTGATTTGTCCGGAGGAGTTTTTTCTGTTCCTCTTACTCCCGACAGCTCGAAGGCTTACAACCCTTTGACTAATCCTCTTCAGAAATCGATTATTGCCTGGAGGACTTCAACCGGATGGCAAAAGATAGAGATAATGCCGGTCAGTGAAGCTGATGCAGTTTTGACAAGAGCTATGCCCAATTCTGCTTTAGATAAACTGGAGCTTAATGTTGTCCATTATAATCCGACAACCGGCATTTTATATCTTGATGTCAAAGAAGGAACCGGGGAGCTTAAGACTCCTGACGGGGTGGCTCTTAGCAAAGAAGAACTTTTGAGTTTTAGTACCGGCACTTTGATAGTCCGATATGCAGATACTTTGGCTGGGCAGGTTGGAATGGACAAAGATGGAAACACCTGTTACGGCTATCTGCGTCTTGATATGCCTTCAGATATTTCTAAAATAATCTTAAAGACCGGAGATAATGACGCTTTTTTTGATGATGCTTCCGAAGGAATTTTTTATATCCCTCTTACCGAATATCCCGATAAGCCTTATAACTGGCAGACGAATCCCCTCAAAGAGGCGGTTATTGCCTGGCAAAACAGTTCGGGAGCCTGGACTAAGCTTGCTGTTATCCCGTTATCTCAGGCTGAACAGATTTTGAGTAGTGCGGCTTCTTCTAGTGTACCGCTGACACTATCTTCTGTTCTTTATGGCTCTGATGGCAAGCTTTATGCCGATGTTTTAAACAAGAGCGGGACTTTAACGGCTAAAGACGCTCAAACAATTTTGACCAAAGATAATGTTCCTTCCTGGGCAGGAGGTGTTTTAACCCTTAACTATGCGGAAACCTTGGCTGGACAGAATACCGGGCAGGGCTATGGCAAGGTTGGGTTGACCCTTCCCGAAGATGTAATGGCTGATGATGGACGCCCGCGGTTTATTTTAAAACAGGAAGGAAGAGACGCATATTTTTATAATTCGATAGATGATTTAATATGGGTTCCGTTTATTTATAATTCGGCAGAACCCTATCACATGCAGAATAATCCTTTAAAAGAAGCCGTTTTGGCCTGGCGTACGGCAGAAGGCTGGAAAAAGGCAGTTATAAAACCGATTCTTGAATATCGCACACCCATGGTTAAAAATAAATTTCCGTATTCGGAATCTGATAAGTGGTTTGACGAGCAAAGCCTTAATCCGACCCAGATAAATGGCAAAGAAAGGTATTTTGTCGGGGTGGTTTTTGTTGATGAAGATGGGCTTTTAAAGCTGTCAGATGATATTATAAAACGACTTGGGTTTTGTCAGGTAGTATCTTCCGGCGGGAGCCAGGCTTCCGTGGTGGATGAAGAGCTTTTAGATTACATAGATGGTTTAAGTGAAACAGAAAAGAATGATTTTATAAATAAATACATATTTATCCGTGACAGTGTCAAAAAAGAGGTGGTTTTACGACTCCCAATAAAGCAGCTCAGGCCTCAGACTTCTTATCAAATAAGCTTTGCGTCTGATCTGGTATTCTATGAAAATGGCCGTGGAAATGAACCGATAACCTGGACTTTTACCACTATGGCTGTTCCTCAGATAAGTGGGATTTCTACCGGCAGTGTTGGAGAAGATTATGATTCAGCTGAACCTCTGATTATAAAAGGGAATTATTTTTACAGTGACAGTGTTACAGTAAAATTTAATGACATTTCAGCATCGCGGGTTGAAATAGCAGCTGATGCAAACGGTGAAAAATATCTTAAGGTATACCTTCCCTCCGGAAGCAGCCGGCTTAAGGCGGGGATATATGATATTAAGGTAATAAATAACGGTAATGAAAATTACCAGGAAATTTTGGCAGGAAGGCTTAGTGTAGTTCCGGCGGCTGATAAAGAACCTCCGGTAGAAGGTGAATTGATTCAAAATACTTATTACGGAGAAGTTCGTGAGAAGGTAAATAAAAGTGAAGCTGTCCTCACTTTGAAGTCCTCATATTGGGAAAGAAGCTATATATATTTGAACCTTGATGAAATCATGCGGGAAAGTATTGCCGTTCACAGAATAAGGTTTTCCGAAAGAAGTTGGCCTGTAATCTGGGAATTTAAAGTTGACTCTCATCTGGTTAAAGCTGTTTTTAGGGATATGTTGGTTAGTAGTGGAGATGGAGAAGCTGAAATTTTAATTGGAAAAGCTGAACCGGAACTGGTAAGGGTTATAAGCAAAAAGCTTCCTTTAAATAGATTGAGGTCGGAATTTATTGAGATTAATACCGATAATATAAGCTTCAGCGACCTTAATGTGACAATGTTTTTAAACCGTCAGGATGCAGGTGAAATTAAAGTTTTACGCTATGATGAAAGATACCGCCGGCTTTATGAAATACCTTGCCGGGTGGATTATTTAAATGGAGAGGCAGCTTTCAATACCGGTCAGGGCGGAATATTTGTCCTGGTAGAACCGTAAAAAGGGGAGAGGTTAAGGATGACAAGACATCTTAAGAAATGGAAAGCATTTTTGACATTATTTATATTTGCTTTTACCGGGATTATAAGCCCGGTTTTGCCGGCTTACGCCTTTGACCCGGATAATTTTACGGTTGCGGAGATTACCATCGGCAAAACCTATGATCGTGACCGCAACCTTACTGGCAGTTATTTATTGATAAAAGGAACCGACCTGCAGGATGCGGAGGTAGGGGTTATTACCGACGAAGCCGGGTATAAACCTCTCACAAACCGGACAACCAATTCGGACAGTATTTTGCAATTTGAATTTACCGATAATATAAGGATTTCTTCTCTTATAATCGGGACAGGTGAAATAAATATTTCTGAAAGCCAGGGTATGCCTTCTCTTACCGGAATAGACCGTAAAGTCAAGGTTAATTCATCGGTAAACCTTACAGGCACTAATTTAGACCAGCTTGAGGCTAATAATGTGGAAGTAAAGATAAACAATACGATTATTGATAAGAGTGCTATTACGGTTCCTCCCGGACAAACAGAAAATGCTTCCATAGCCATGACTACCGGTGAAACCGGTATGCAGCAGCTTGTCTTTACCAGACAGCAATCCGGGGAATTGAAAGTAGGCGGGGTAGTTCGGTCTAATCCTCAGATAAACATAAAGTACACCTATAAAGACCAGTTCCTGTTAGTTCAGGATTTAGATATTTCTTCTGACCTGGAAATGTTTCCTAATCGGGGAGAAAAAGGTGATACTATCTTTTTCAGAGCTACCAAGCTGGATGATTATGATGTATTTTTTGTCAAAACATTAGACGGAACTGACCCTTATACTACGAATAACCGGGGGCAAAACCCGACTTTCAAGGCAGATGCGGAAGGAAGCCTTGATATTCTTACCGTTCAGGTGCCGGATATTCCTACTGGCGAATATTATGTGGTTTTGACCAATAAGGTTCCTGCCGGAGAGGATCCGATGAAAGCAGTTATAAGTGAATGGGTAGTAAGACAGGATAATTCTGATCCTTCTTCACTGCCGGAGATATTTACGGTAATTGATGCCAGCAACAAAGCTAAGATTTACAGTATTCAGCCTAATGAAGGGCCTGATTCCGGTTCACCGGCAGTTATCTCCGGACAGTTTTTAGGAACCCTTAATATAAATGATTTTACTCTGTATAGCGATGCAGAGGAAAGGACTTTTACTTCAGATAATGGAGAAACTTTAATTCGCAGTTGGCAAAAAACCGGGGGTAATGTAGGTAAATATAAAAACACCATAGATATAAAAGAGGTTACCCGGCAGATCACGGTTATTATCGGCAATAAAGCTACCTTTCAGGAAGTATATAACAATGATACTTATAATTTTACCCAGGACTTGGATCGTTTACCCATCAATGTTCCACAGGTGACTGATGCTGCTACTGAACCGGTTAAAGATGTTATAGTAGAAACTACTACTGTGCTTACTGATACAGCCGGGAATAATTATACATTTAAAGAGCGGGCTGTGCTTGAAAACGGATATACATTTATTCCCAGCATGATTCAGCCTAATATTACTGACATAGTTCCTGATAAAATAGAAGTAATAAAGGAAACCGACGATCAGTATAGGCTGCCTGAGCCGCGGTTGATAGCAATTCATGGGCAGAATTTTATGATTACCCGGTTTGAGAAAGATGGGCAGATAATAACACGTTACCCGGTTATAAGGATAGGGGAAATTGAACTCAACAAAGATATCGAGCCTGAGCTTCAGGTGTATGTTTTAAGCGAAGATGGGCGCATACTTGACGGAAGTAAAGATAATGAGATTGGAACCAAGATTATAACTGTTATTCCCGATAGCAAACGGATTACTTCTACTTCTATCGGTAAAACCTTTGTGGAAGTAGTTAATCCGGTGCGCAATTCGGAGCAGTTGGGACTGCACCATGTAGCGCAGGATCTAGTTGAGTTTGTTCTGGTTCCCGATAATAAAAAGCCGGTAATTGAAAAGGTTACCCCGGATGTAGTTACAATTGACGGCGGAGAAGAAATCATAATAGAAGGTAGCAATTTTGCAGAAGGTGTGAAGGTTTTTATAGATGGGGAAGAAGTGCCGGGGATTGAAAGGCAGGGAGACAGCAAGAAGATAACTTTTACGGCTCCTGAAGGACGGGAAGGGGAAACCCAGCTTCAGGTTATGAACCCGGAAGGCGGTATGGCTACCTGGCCTTTTACATATGTTAAGGCTTATACCAATCCTAAGATTACCGACTTTGCTCCTAAAAAGGGTAATACCGGAACCCTGGTTATGATAAAGGGAGATAATTTCCTTAAGCCTGACCCTACTGCCCGGGAAGATGCCATACTGAAACTGATAGGAACCCGGGTGTTTCTGGAGAATATTGAAGTCAATGAATACAACATAGATGAAACTACGAAGAAGATTACCCTGCAGGATTATAATCCTGCACCCGACAAGGCAGAACCGATATTAGCCATTGTGGAGGGGGCTTTGAAACCTGCTTCATATTACCATGCGCTTATTTTTGAAAGTGCAGGCGGCCAGTTTTTTACTATGAATATCAATGCAAAAGGAGAGACAACTTTAAGCGACGGGGCAGGCACTATTTATACTTTTTATGTTAAAACCGAAAGCGATGGCACACATAAAATAATGGCCAGTAAAGAAGGTGGGGGGATTACCGAAGTCAATGTAATAAATACTGCTTCTTTGGAACTGGTTAGTGAAAATATTACCCTGCAGGCCAAGACCTTATATAAAGTAGAAGATGGGGTAATAACCGGCTGCCGGGTTAAGGTGATGGATATCAATACTATATTATTTACGGTTCCAATATTAGAGGCAGATGGCTATTATGATGTTACTGTTATGAATCCGGATACCAGAAAAGACAGCAAAAAAGACCAGGCCGGCTTTTACTATTATACTCAACCCCAATCTAAGCCGCATATAACCGAGATTAATCCGAGTGAAGGGTCGGTAAATGGAGGGTATGATGTTGAAATAATAGGAAGTGACTTTATTGATAATGGAAGTGAGAAGACCCGGGTATATGTAAATGGAATGGAAGTAAAGACGGAAGATGTAAGTATTAATTCGACTGGTACGCTGATAACATTTAAAATGCCGGCTTATCCTGGAGACCTCAGAGAAGATAAAGGGACTGACCGGCTGGCAGTTCCGATAGTGGTAGTAAATCCGGACGGGGGAACTGACAGCAGGGAAGAAGGATTTATTTATGTGGTTCCTAGAAGTTATCCTTCTATAACTAAAATCGTTCCGGCCAAAGGGAGCGCCGCCGGCAATGATGTGGTGGAAATCACCGGAAGCGATTTCAGGTATTTTGAGCCTTATGATGATATTAACCGGAATCAGCTGTGGGATGAAGGAGAGCCTTATAATGATTTAAACGGCAACGGCACCTGGGACAGTATAACCCAAAACAGCAGCAAAGCGGAACCGGTATCTCTTAATCATCCCCAGTACAGCTATTATTTCAATTCCCCGATTTTGCCCCGGGTATATTTTGGTGATGAAATGGCAAAGATTGTGGAGTTTGACCGGGGATACATTAAAGTTATAACTCCGCCCGCAAAAGCCGGACAGGTCGATGTATATATTGTCAACAACGATTCCGGGGTATCAAATAAGGTTAAATTTACCTATGAAGGTTCCAATCCTTCTATAACTAAGATTGTGCCGGATGAAGGGCGCAAACAGGGACGGGAAAATATTGAGATTTATGGTTCAGGTTTTGTAAATAGCAGTATTCAGATATACAGAGACGGTGTATTGATAAACCGCCAGATGCCTTTAGTTCGCTTTAGCGATATTTCCAATGAAAATATACCTAGAGAACAGCCTGATTCTGGGAGAATAGACAGCGGAAGGGCTACGGTAAATTTAGATGGCGGGCTTAAAGTGGAATACAGGGCGGCAGGGGCTTTAGCCAACCTTACGGTAAGCATAACCGAGAATGATGTGATTTATGAAAGGACTATCGATGGATATGATGGGACGGTTAAATTTATTGATGTAGAAAGTTTAATTTCAACTAAAGATGGAATAACCCGCTATACCGGATATGAGCTGATAAAGATAAGGGTGGAAGACCGCCGGCTCATAGTAGAAAGAGGTTATTCGCCGGAAGCCCAGCTTATCCGTTCAACTCAGCTTACGGTTAAAACTCCTTCTTACTATACGGTAGGGCAGGTTCCGGTTGTTATTTGCAACCCGGATGGAGGAACGGCGAGCGGCAGCTTTACCTATAAGAATCCCGACAGCAAGCCGAAGATTATAAATATTACCCGGGATGGGAAAAATCCCGAAGATGTAACAGTTGATGGAGAAAATATAAAAGTTTTGAATATTAACTACAAAGCTAAAAGCCTGATAACCATTTTAGGTGAGGATTTCCGGGAAAATGCCAAGGTTTTAATCGGAGATTTTATGACTATATCTCCTCAGGATATTGTTTATACCTTACCAGGGAAGCTGAGCTTCAATCTGCCGGTTGTGGAGGAGAGCCGGATAGGTAAGCTTTACCGGGTGGTAGTGGTGAATGAAGATGGGGGAACGGCAGCTTCAGATGATATGCCTTTCGGGCAAAAGCCTATTTATATTCAGTTTACCAAGGGAGAAACTACACCCCTGCTCAATAAGGCTGAACCTTTAAAAGGGCCGGCTATCGGAGGAACTGTGGTAAAAATTGAAGGAAATGATTTCCGGGCTAATATGGAAGGCTATGAAGGCAAGACATTTAAGGTTTTCTTTGGCGGAAAGGAAGCCGCCGAAGTTCAGGTGGTAGACTATAAGACGGTTTATGCCGTAACTCCGGATAATGTTCCCGGCAAACACATCATTAAAATCGAGAATCCCGACGGAGAAACAGCTGAGCTTAAAGATGGCTTTGAATATATAAGTGTTCCCAAGATAACAGCGGTTGTTTCTGCTTCTGATCCTGCTGAAAATAGCCGGGTTCGGGAAATTTCTACCGACGGCGGGCAGGAAATAAAGATTAAAGGTTCAGATTTTATGCCGGGAGCCAAAGTAGTTTTTGCTCCTTTGATAAAAACGGCTTCTGCTGATGAAGCAGATATATATAAAGTAAAAGATGAAACTAAGGAGTTCGCCGGGGCTAAAATTACCAGCAAAGAACTGGATTATTATGTCTTAGAGTCAGGAACTGATGCAGCGGAAGTGAATTTTATCGACAGCGAAACTTTGACGGTTAAGGTTCCTAAAGGCAAGCTGGATGCTAAAGGTGTAATTGTTATAAATCCGGATAAGGGTGGCAGTGATATCTATGAAGATTTGACATACACTTTACCTGAGATAAGTGCGCCTTTGGGAGTAACGGCGGAAATAATAGAAGATAAATATAACGATTCCGACTTTTATATAAAGGTTAACTGGAACAAGGTGGAAGGTGCTTCTCAATATGAGGTTTATGTGATAAGAGAAGATAAAACCCCGGAATTTGCCGGTTCAACTGATTTTACCTCCTTTATCTACAAAGATTTAGAACCGTACACCAGCTATAAATTCGTAGTTACTGCGGTAGGCAACTTTGGCTCTTCGAAATACTCGGCTTCCAGCAATGAAGTTATAACTGGAAGCAAGGTAGGAAAGGCAGATGAAGACGGCGCTTTAGGAGAAAAAACCGAGATAAAAAGACAGGGGCAAACAGTAAATGTCGCCATTGGAACGAGCGACTTTGAATGGAATAATCTGTTGATTGATTTAACCAGGGGAGAGCTTGCCGGAGCCAAAAAAGTGGTTATAAGCATTCCGGCCTGGGTGGCAGCTGATTCTTATGCAAAGGATGTTGAAATAAGAGGCAGCAGCTTTACAGTTAAATTCAACCCCCGGATTTTTAGAACAAAACGGATTCTTGAAAACAGCAACCGAAGTGATGCGGGAGTAAAACTTACTTTTGAGCAGAACAGTTCCTTCCCCGGAATTAGCCGGGGTGGGCAGCTGTCTGAAATATTAGAGCTTAAAGCTGAATTTTTCAGAGAAAGCGAAATAACAAGCCTTGATTATCTGGCATCTAATATGTCGATTATACTCGATTATGATCTGGCTAAAGCTGGTATGCGCAGGTTTAACCGGGTTTATATAGCAAGATATGATATAAACAAAGGAACCTGGGAACAGGTAGGAAGGGAACAGTATGTGACAGGAAGCATTGGAGAAAGCATAAACCGGCTGGGCAGTTATGCAGTTGCAGGAAGCAGGAGGTAGCTTATGTTAAAGAAATATTTGAGCTTTATTATGGCAGTTATAATTCTTCTTTCTTTTCCCGGAACGGGCAAAGGGGCGGAAAATCCCTTCATCCAGGGGTATATTGAAGGGTACCTGGCAGGCATCAGCCTGCCGGAACCCGATAAAGATGGTCAGCTTGCCAGCAGTGGGAGCATAACGGTTGAAACTTATGATGGGGAAATGTTCAACATAAGTCTTAGTCCGAAATTTTCAGCCAGCATTGACAGGCGTCCGGCTAAAATTACTGATTTTAAGGCAGGAATAGAGGTTTATGCTAGAATTGTCGACAAGCAGGTTGTCCTTTTAGAAGGCTATTCTGTTGCGGGGACCAGTTATATATCTCCGGGAAGCAAAATTCGGAGGGGCATGATTTCTGGAATAGAAAATGACCAGCTTATATTAAAGGATTATGCAGGGGCTAAAGAGATTTATTATATTTCGCCGGCTACTTTGATAATGAAGAGAGGGAAGGTTATTACTCCCGACCTTTTGTATGCCGGGGATAAAGTGAAGCTTTATTTTGATGAGATTAATTCAAGCATGATAAGCCGATTAGAAGTAGAAGGGGATTCTGTTCTGGTAAACAATCTTTACAAGGGGAAACTTAAAACAGCTGATTTTAAAGGAGAAAAGCTGGTTTTAAGCGATGTTTTCATATGGCGCAACGGCAGGTGGCAGACTCAGTCCGGGCTGCTTTATTTGCCTTACAGCACGGGGATAGCTCCTTTTATCGGGGGACAGAAGATAAATGAGGCCAAACTTTCTTATTATCAGGGAAAAGATGTATATGTGATAACTAAAAATATACTGGGAAGGGAGACAGCGGAGCGGATTTTTTTGAAGAACCAGTATGAAACGGTGGTTGCGGATAAAGTCCTTGATATAAACTGGTATGTGGATAAGTTTGAACTAAAAAACAAGAGCAACTTCGCCGTTCATGAGGGAAGTGCAGTTATAAAAGACGGCAGACTGCAGGATAAGATGACTTTATCATCCGGCGATGATGTCCTGGTAATAGCAGATGGCAGAGGCATAAACAGGCTGGCTAATATAATTTATATTTATAATCAGGGGATTAATAATTCCAGTTTAGGCCAGCACTACCTGTATGTCGGAAGGTTGGAGCAGGTGGCAGAGTATAAAATATGGCTTAAAGATTATTTTCTCCTGGCCGGGAACAGCTGGGAATCATATACCGGGGTTAAGGAGCTTTATTATGATAATGATAGTTTTTTCTATGATGCTAAAAAGAAGAGTTTAATATCAAGTGAAGAGTTTTTAGCCGGAGATTATGCGGTAGATGAAGATAGTGAACGGGTTAAAGAAGAAGGACTTAAGGATTGGTATGCCTATATTTGGACTGATGGGGATAGGGCATCGTCCCTGCTATTACAGGAAGATATGGATTCTTTGCTTAGACAGAGAGTAACTGGTGGAATAATAGCAGAAATTGAAAATGATGAGGCGGCGGGGTGGACAATTCAAATCAGGGAACCGGTTGACTGGAGCGGGGTTAAGGAACAGTGGATGCCGAAAACTGCCAATCTGCGGGTGAATGTGGATAAAGCCATGATTATAAAAGACAACTGCTTAATCCTGCCGGAAGAACTTAAAACCGGGGACAGGCTTTATATAGTCCGTGATGATTTTTATGCCAAAGTAGTTATAGTAAAATAAAAAATTGGGGAGTAAGGGTTATGAGAACAAAAAAGTTTTTAGCATTTGTTTTAGTTTTTTCTCTGATATGGGGGATAAATTATCCGGCATGGGCAGCTATGCCTGACATTACAGGCGGAATTAATAATGAATACGAATATGAAGAGATAGTCTTTATATCTGGAGAGCCGATTAAGTTTATCGGCAAATTCAGTGTGAGAACTAAAGAAAAGGATGATGAGGCTACTGTTCGCTATAAGCTGGATTTGAGGCCGGAAGACAGCAGCATTAAAGGAAAGCTGAGCCGTCAGGTTACTTATGAGATAAGCTATGACCGCCGCACTGATAAAGGGCAGACGATTGCTACAATTGAGGTGGCTTCTTTTAAAGAATCTATTGATTTGGGTAAAGACAAATATAAGCTGGAAGATTATCAGTTTTCAGCTTCTGACGTGATTGATAACAGGCCGGCTTCAGATTTTTATTCCGGAACAATAACTGCGCGCAAATATTATACCATTAATAAAGACGAAGGAACGGTGATTGTAGAAATAAATGGAGGAAGGGTGGGGTATTCGAATTTCTGGGGGAGCACTTTAACCCAGATTGTGGAACAGGTTATAAGCGTAAACCGCCAGATTACAACTGAGGATGAGGAAACAGAAAATGTTTCCTGGAAAGGAACAGTAAAGATAGATATTTCTGACAGCATGCGCAAATCCTTGAAGTATGAGGAAAATAAAGCTGATTTTGCCAGCTTCAGCGGAGGACATATGCGGATAACTAATCAAGAGATGTATTCGCGTTATGAATATGACCTGCCTTATGTTAGAGATGGGAAAATAGATGACGGCAGGCGCAACAGGGGGGAAGTTGAGCTTTCCAAATCTATGGTTCCCAAAATTGAAAGGCTTATTGTGCCTAAATTTTATGATACCAGAGGTCACTGGGCACAGGAGAGCATAGAGAAGCTTTATTCTTTAGATGTTTTTACTGATGATTCTTCATTTTTTGTTCCAGATGCTCCCATGACCAGGGTGGAATTTGCCCGGGCAGTTATAAAGGCATGTGATATAAGGGTCGATTCTGAGAAAAAGAAAAGGGTGAGCGTGCGCAATAAACAGCCGGAAGTTTCTTTGTTTGAGGATATGGATGTGGAAAGTGATGATTATAAATATGTAAAAAGTGCTTTTGAAAAGGGAATTATGAGCGGCGTAGCTCCTGACCTGTTTGGCCCTAAAGATAAGCTTACCCGTGCTCAGGCGGTTACTATCCTTATACGAGCTTTAGGTTTTGAACATAAAGCTCCTACGCCGGGATTTTTTACTTCATTTGTGGATGATGAAAAAATTCCGGATTGGGCTAAAGACAGCGTGTATGTTGCCAGGGAAATTAACCTGATAAGCGGAGATACCGGTGGAAGGTTTAATCCGGATAAGGTGATGACCCGGGCAGAAGCTGCTGCGATGCTGGTGAAGTTTTTGGAATTTATGGAAAAAGACTTACAGAAGAATTACCGGGAAGAGATAATCCTTTATAGATAATTTTTTGGGGTGAGATATAAGAAAGCCAGGTGAGGACGATTGCGGGGCAGTAAATTTTATATTACCGCTTTAATATTAGGGATTATTTGTGCTGCCTTTGTTATTTATTTTAGAGAGATTGTGCCCCCGGCAAAAGAGACAGCAGTTTTTGCTTTTACAGAAGAAGATGAGGAAAGTTTGCTTTTTCCTGCCCCGGATAAGACTTTGTATCAAATGGATTTGTATTTTGATGTAAACGAGCGGATGCTTTACGGCAAATCTATTATTACTACGATTAATACTTCTGGGCAGGATCTTAATGATTTGTGGTTTACGGTTTATCCTAATGCCTTTGTTAAAAAAGATAAAACTCCAGCTCCTGAAGAGGCATATTATAATGGATTTGATAAAGGTTGGCTTAAGGTATCAAAGATGAAAGTTAACGGGAAAAGAGTTGTTTTTCTTGATAAAGGGGTTAATCTGGAAGTTATTCTTTTTGAAAAGATAAATAAGGGAGCTGATATAAAGATTGAAATAGAATGGCAGGCTAAAATTCCATATCTTGCGTACCGGTATGGCAGCAGAAATGGAGTTTTTATTTTAAGCAATTTTTATCCGGCTTTAAATGTTTTAACTGAAGAAGGCTGGCTCAAGGCAGAAAATGTTTCTTTTGGAGATCCCTTTACTTTTCACAGTGCCAGCTATATTGTAAATTTAAATATTCCCGAAGCATATGATGTTGTTTCAAATGGCTCTAAAACAGCCCGAACGCCGGAAGATAACGGGCGTCAGGGATATGTTATCAAGGCGCAAAATGTGCGTGACTTTTCAATGGTCTTAATGTATCATTACAAAGAGTTTGGAATTAAAACAGAAAATGGATATATAAGGCTTTATATTCCGGACAGTTATAAAGAAAAAGCGGTAAATATATTAAGAGAAGCTGCATCAATATTAAACTTTTTTTCAAAAGCTTTTAGTCCTTATCCTTATCGGGATTTTAAAATTGTTTTTGTGCCGATGCAGGGATTTGAAGGGATGGAATATTCAGGTCTTATATTTTTGAAGGAAGATTTCCTGAAACCTGATTTGCCTGCTGAACGCTTAAGTTTCATTATGGCTCATGAAATAGCCCATCAATGGTGGTATAGCCTGGTGGGGAATGATCAGATAAGAGAACCCTGGCTCGATGAAGGATTAGCTAATTATAGTGCTTCTAAGTATCAGGAGAAAGTAAAAGGGAAAAAACATTCTGAAAAGAATATAAAAGGGGTTAATCTTGCTCGCGGACTTAAAGATATGTATTCACGGCAGGACTATTATCAGACTGCGTATTATGGGGGAGAATCATTCTGGTGGGGATTAGAAGGAATACTGGGCGAAGATAATGTTTTCAAAATACTGCGCCACTATCTTGCCCAGTATAAATATGATATTGCTTCTACCGAGGATCTGTTATACATTATTAAACTGGAATCAGAAAAGGATCTTTCTTATTATTTTGCCAGATGGTTTAAGAAAGAATAGTTTATCTATACAGAAGCCCCGTATTCTTTTAAGATATTTACGGCACTATTTGCTTTTTCGTTTTCTGTTACTACGGTTACCATATAAGAGTATCCTCCCGGGAGGTCAAAGTCTGCGGAGATTCCGCTTACCGTGGGGTCAGCGGCTAAGAGAGCACCAAGTGAGCGATCATAATCGGTGTTACCGATAACCATAGAAGAGATACTGGTACTTGATCCTCTGCCTGGACTGCTGCCGGGAAACCGGGATATACTGTCAAGCTGAACATCAGTATATCCTTCCGCTTTAAGTTTTTCAACGGCCATTCTGGCACTATTATCATCAGCAAAATAAGCTAATATTGATCTTTGTCCTGGTTTTAGCTGCATATTTTGACTCCTTTCTGTTTTTCAGGTAATTTTATTTTGTCCACTAAGAAGGTTTTTTATAAGTTTTGCCATTTTTGTGACATAATATATAGGGGAAAAATAAAATAGGAGGATGTTTGATGAATCCGATACAGGAGCTTAAAAATTTTTTAGAGAATACAGTGAAAGATGCCCTGGTTAAAGCTAAGGATGAGGGACTTATAAATTATGAGAATATCCCTGATTTTGTAATTGAGGTTCCGCGGGAAAAAGAACATGGAGATTTTGCCTGCAATGTGGCCATGCTTTTAGCCCGTCAGGCGCGTATGGCACCGCGTAAGATTGCGGAAATTATTGTTGAGAAGATGGATTTGTCGAAGGTGAGTTTTATAAATAAAGTGGAAGTAGCTGGTGCCGGGTTTATTAACTTCTTTTTATCTGTGGAATGGCTTTATGATGTTCCCCTTCTGGTCCAAAAAATGGGAGAAAGGTATGGCTATAATGGAGAAAAAGGGGAAAAGGTGCAGGTAGAATTTGTGAGCGCCAATCCCACTGGCAATCTGCATATGGGAAATGCAAGGGGAGGTGCATTAGGCGATACCCTGGCTAATGTTCTGGAATTGGCTGGATATAAGGTGGAACGGGAATTTTATATAAATGATGCCGGAAATCAGATTGAAATTTTTGGGGATTCTCTGGAAGCCAGATACCTGCAACTTACCGGACATGATGTGCCTTTCCCGGAGAACGGATATGCAGGGCAAGATGTAGTTGAAACAGTTAAAAATATAATTGTTCATTATGGCGATAGTTTACTGAATTTACCAGCGGAAGAAAGAAGAAAAATTTTAGTCGAATATGCTTTAAATGAAAAAATAACTTATATAAGACGGTCACTTGAAAATTTTGGGATAGTATATGATGTTTGGTTCAGTGAAAAGACTTTGCATGAAAGTGGCAAAGTAAAGGAAGTAATAGATTATCTTAAAGAGCAGGGATATGTTTATGAAAAAGATGGGGCATTGTGGTTTAAGTCTACTTTGTTCGGGGATGAAAAAGATGAGGTTGTAATGCGTTCTAATGGCCTGCCGACTTATTTTGCAGCAGATATTGCTTATCACAAGGATAAGTTTGAAAGAGGGTTTGATTGGGTTATTAATATCTGGGGAGCTGACCATCATGGGCATGTAGCCCGTATGAAAGGGGCGATGAAAGCCTTAGGATACGACCCTGATCGCCTTGATATATTGCTTATGCAGCTGGTGCGCCTGTATCGAGGGGGCAATATTGTCCGAATGTCCAAGAGAACCGGAACTACTGTGACTTTGGATGAATTGATTGAAGAAGTAGGCAAAGATGCTGCTAGATTCTTTTTTGTCATGCGTAGCCCGGACAGCCATTTGGATTTTGATTTAGAACTTGCTAAAAAACAAAGTCAGGATAATCCAGTATATTATGTTCAGTATGCCCATGCCCGTATATGCAGTATTTTCAGACAGGCAGAAACATTAGGCATTAAACTTCCGCCATTAGAAGAAATTGATCCTAAAAAGCTTAAAGAAGCGGAAGAGTTGGAGCTTTTGCGTAAAATTGCGGATTTCCCGGAGGAAATAAATATTGCAGCCCGAAGTATGGCGCCCCACCGCATAGCCAGATATGTCTTAGATTTGGCAGCTCTTTTCCATAGCTTTTACAACAGTCACCGGGTGTTAAACCATGAAGATAAAGCATTGCAGGATGCCAGGCTTTTACTCATGGATATAACCCGTATTACTCTAAAAAATGCTTTGACTGTTCTGGGAGTCAGTGCTCCAGAACAGATGTAGGAGGGATGTTTGCGGTGCAGAGAAAGAAAAGTGAAACTGATTTGGCAGTAGATATTTTAATGGAAAATAAAGAGCCTATGTATTATAGGGATTTACTTAAAGAGATCGCCTTGAGGATGAATAAAAATGATGATCCGGAAACTATCACCTCTATTTATACAAGGCTTAATTTAGACAACCGTTTAGATTACCAGGGGGATGGGTACTGGTTTTATGATACCAGCCGCGTGCGCAGGGAGGATTAAACATGAAGATAAGATGGTTGGGACATGCTTCATTTTTGATAGAAACTGAAGGGAAGAAGATAATTACCGACCCTTTTGAAGAAAGGGTAGGATACCCTTTATATGAAGGCGAAGTTGATATTGCTACGGTAAGCCATGACCATTATGATCATAATGCTGTACATCTTCTTAAAGGGAATCCGGTAGCTGTAAAAGGTACAGGTTTTTTTGAGTTTGGAAACATAAAAATAACCGGATACCTTTCTTATCATGATAAAAACGAAGGTAAAGACCGGGGAGAAAATATTATATATAAGATCTCTGCCGAAGGTATTGATGTGCTTCATTTGGGAGACTTGGGGCATGTGCTGGACGATAATTTTGTCTCCCAAATCGGCAAGGTCGATATTCTTTTAGTCCCGGTGGGAGGAACTTTTACCATAGATGCGGAGGAAGCCTTTATTTTGGCTCAAAAAATAAAACCGGCGATAATTATTCCCATGCATTTTGCTACTCCGGCACTTACTTTTACTTTATTACCGGTAGAGGCTTTTACCAGCAAATTTGATTATACAGTTAAAAAACATTATTTAGATTTAACCAGAGAAGATCTAAATAATACCAGAGGAGAAGTTATAGTTCTTGACTATACATTTTAGTTGATTTTAGAAAATAAAGAAGGTAAAATTCTAAAGGATTTGCAAGCTAGAAAGCGAGGTTCTAAAAGGTGACTAAATATATATTTATTACCGGTGGGGTTGTATCTTCATTGGGCAAAGGTATTACAGCTGCTTCTTTAGGAAGGCTTCTGAAAAGCCGCGGACTTAAAGTATCTATGCAGAAGTTTGATCCGTATATAAATGTTGATCCTGGAACCATGAGCCCTTATCAACATGGAGAAGTATATGTTACTGATGACGGGGCTGAAACTGACCTGGATGTAGGACATTATGAAAGATTTGTCGATGAAAGCTTGAGCCAGTATGCCAACTGCACTACCGGCCGTATTTATCAGGCAGTTTTAGATAAGGAACGCAGGGGCGACTATTTAGGACAGACCGTTCAGGTAATACCTCATATTACCAATGAAATAAAAGAAAGGATTACCTTAATTGAGCAGAAATCTAAACCAGATGTAGTTATAACGGAAATTGGAGGAACAGTAGGAGATATAGAATCACTTCCTTTTTTGGAAGCAATAAGACAGCTTAAGGTAGATTTAGGCCGGGAAAGGGTTTTATATATACATGTGACCCTTGTGCCTTATATCAAGGCGGCAGGTGAACTTAAGACCAAGCCTACCCAGCACAGTGTAAAAGAACTTAGGAGCATTGGGATACAGCCTGATATTTTAGTGTGTCGAACTGAAAGGGATTTATCAGAAGAGCTAAGAGCTAAGCTGGCTTTATTTTGTGATGTAGATAGAAGGGCAGTAATCCAGCTAAAGGATGCATCTTCCATATATGAAGTTCCGCTTATGCTAGCTGAAGAAGATTTGGATAAAGAAGTAATTAAAAGATTAGGGTTAAATTGCGGGGAAGCGGATCTGAGCGAATGGAAAGAGTTGGTTAAGAGGATAAATAATCTGGAGAGAAAAGCGGTTATTGGATTGGTAGGGAAATATGTGGAACTTCCGGATGCATATTTGAGTATAGTTGAATCTCTCAAGCATGCTGGATTTTGCTATAATGCCGAAGTGGAGATAAAGTGGATTTATGCTGAGAAGATAGAAAAAGAGTCGGCAGAAAAGTACCTCAAAGATGTTGATGGCATTTTAGTTCCCGGCGGTTTTGGAGAGAGGGGAATAGAAGGAAAGATTGCCACTGCCCGGTATGCCCGGGAAAATAATATTCCCTATTTAGGCATATGTCTTGGGATGCAGTGTGCAGTTATTGAATTTGCCCGTAATGTTTGTGGTTTAAAAGGTGCTAACAGTTCAGAATTTGCACCTGATTCTCCCCATCCGGTAGTTCATTTGATGCCCGACCAGGAAAATATTGAAAATAAAGGCGGAACTATGCGCTTAGGGGCTTATCCTTGCCGCATAAAGAAGGAGACTAGAACTTATGAAGTGTACAAACAGGAAGATATAAGTGAAAGACACCGGCACCGCTACGAATTCAATAATGAATACCGCGAAATAATGGAAGAAAATGGACTCATGATATCGGGGGTTTCTCCTGATGGCAGATTAGTAGAGATAATAGAGCTTAAAGAACATCCTTGGTTTGTAGCCTGCCAGTTTCATCCGGAATATAAATCAAGGCCCAATCGTCCTCATCCCTTATTTTTAGGACTGGTTAAAAATGCTTTACAATACAGGGAGAAAAACAAAAAACAGGCTTTCTAGCCTGTTTTTTGTGCTGATTTTTTAAAAAGGTATACGGTTGGTTCGCGACCACAGTTTCATTTCTTTTGCGGCTTTGATCAAGTCATCACGGAAGTCGGGATGGGCAAGGTTAATTAAAGCTTCGGCTCTGCCCCAGATGGATAAGCCTTTTAAATTGGCTTTGCCGTATTCGGTTACCAGATAGTGCACGACCGAGCGGGGAACAGTTACTACTGCCCCCGGGGTAAGCAGAGGTTTTATGCGAGAATGGATTTTTCCTTCTTTATCTTTATAGGTAGAAGTAAAGGCTAGAAAACTTTTCCCGTTTTTGGAATGGAAAGCTCCGATTACAAAATCAAGCTGGCCCCCGGTTCCTGATATCTGGCGAAGGCCGAAGGTTTCCGAACATACCTGAGACAAAAGATCTACTTCCAGGATATTATTTACAGATATAAAGTTATCGTGCATGGCTATGCGATCAGGTGCATTGGTGTAGTAGACAGTGCATGACGCGAGTTGCGGATTGTCATCGAGAAATTCATAAGTTTCCTGGGTTCCCAGACAAAATGAATAGGTTGATTTGTTTATGTCATAAGCTTTTTTGGAGTTGGTGATTTTACCTGCTTCATACATTTTGACAAAGGCATCGCAGAACATCTCACTTTGAATCCCCAGATTTTTCAAATCTGATTCTGCGATCATAGTTCCGATAAGATTGGGCAAGGCTCCTATCCCCAGCTGTAAGCAAGCGCCGTCCGGGATTTCTTCTACGATGAGTTCAGCTATCCGTCTTTCAGCAGGGCTGGGCTCCGGAGCAGGCGGTAAAGTAAAAATAGGGCTGTTAGATCCTTCTATTATATAGTCTACTTCACTTATATGGATGTACTCATCATTTCCGCCCAGGCAGCGGGGAAGATTTTCGTTTACTTCAACAATGGCTATTTTTGCGTTTAATGCTAGGCCACGGCTGTGGGAATTGGCAATTCCGAAGTTAAAACATCCGTGTTTATCCATGGGAGTGACCTGAGCCACCCATACATCCGCCCAGAGGCGGGAAAAGTTAGGGTCGTAAGCCAACATAGTTGCTTCATGATAGTTAAAGGGATTATGGGTAGAAAGCCCAAAATCCCCGGCTTTACGGTCTAAGGCAGTGAAATACCAACTGAAATACTGGAAGGTTTTTTGTTCAGGATCATTTTTTATTACTTCGGGAATGGGAAGAACAGAGCCGGTAGCTCTTATGGCGACATTTTGTAGATCAGTTCCCGCTCTTTTGGCTAGAGCAGCATCAAAATCTACCGGTTTGGTAGCAAACATACCGTATTCGATGATGGAATTCGATTTTACCAATTTGGCTGCCTGCTCGGCAGTTATAAGTTTACGTTTATATTCGTCCAGGTAAGTTTTCAAAAAAATCCCCCCTTTTTTAGACAAGCGGATCCCTCTGTGTTTGAAAAATAATCAGTAAAATTTAAAAAATGTTGTTATTAATGACATATATTAGAATATTCTCAAGAAACAAAAAATATCCTGCCTTGTATTAAAAAATTTACAAAAAGTGTCTGACATCTAAATATGTTAGAATCTTATTAGGAAGGGGCATAATAGCAATAAACAGCGCCTTCGCAAATAATAAAATTCAGAAGAGGGAGCAGGTTTATGTACAGAACAAGAGTAATTAATGTTAAGGAAAAACCGATGTTCAATAATTTTGTGGAGTCACATGATAAGGGGCATTTTCTGCAGTTATGGGAGTGGGGAATGGTAAAAAAAGGAATGGGTTGGGAGATGCTGCCTTTGGTTTTGGAAAAGGATGGAGAGGTTAAGGCATCTTTACTGATTCTAAAGAGAAGGCTTCCTTTGCCAGGAATAAATAAATCAATTTTTTATGCCCCCAGAGGGCCGGTTGCTGATATTCACGATGAGGAGATAAACCGCCTTTTATTTGAAGGGGCAGAACGGCTTGCCCGTGAACATGGAGCAATTTTTCTTAAAATTGATCCAGATGTTTCTAAAGATGAACAGATTTTTGCCGATATTCTTAAAAAGTGCGGTTTTAGGAAAAATGAAACTGGTCTGGATTTTGAAGGGGTTCAGCCTAATTTTGTTATGCGCCTTGATATAAATCAAGATGAAGAAGCTTTGCTTAAAAATATGCATTCAAAATGGAGATATAATATCAGGTTGGCTGAAAGAAGAGGAGTAAAAATAAGGGAGGCGAGAGGAAAAGAAGATTTAAAGGTTTTTTATGAGATATTACAGGAAACAGCTCAGCGCGATAATTTCCTCATCCGCGGTTATGAATATTATGAGTGGATATGGGATTATATGATAGAAGCCGGTTATGCCAAGATTTTTATGGCAGAGTATGAAGGGGAAGTTATTGCAGGGACCATAGCTATGAGGACAGGAAGGAAGGTTTGGTATCTTTACGGAGCTTCTAGCAATCGCCACCGCAATGTTATGCCAAATTATCTTCTGCAGTGGCACATGATAAAGTGGGCTAAAGAAATGGGATGTACTTTGTATGATTTTAGAGGGGTTTCTGGCGATTTAGACGAAAACAATCCTCTTTACGGGTTGTATCGCTTTAAAAAAGGTTTTGGAGCTGAACTTACTGAGTTTATAGGTGAATGGGACAAGGTTTATTCTCCTTTTTTTTACTTCTTATGGACTAAAATTTTGCCGGTTTATCTTAAAATTACCCGGAAAAGGCTTAAAAAGCCTCAAAATAAGGAGGAATAAATGTGCCAGCTCCAGGTTATGACAAATGGATAGAAATTGACTTAGATGCGATAAAATCTAATTTTACGGAAATAAAAAAGATTTTGGATGAGGATGTAAGGCTTATAGCAGTGGTCAAGGCTGATGCCTATGGTCATGGGGCTGTGGCGGTTGCGCAGCTTTTATACAATAATGGAGTAGATTTTTTTGCGGTAAGCTATTTGGAGGAAGCCTTAAAATTGCGAAATGCAGGCTTAAAGGCGAGTATTATGCTTTTTTGTCCCTTGATTGATAGCGAAGATATGAAACAGGCGGTGGAAAATAATGTAGTAATAAGCATAACCTCTTATAAAGAGGCTGAAATCTTAAATGAAGCTGCTATGCGGCTTAATAAGATGGCCAGGGTGCACCTTAAGATTGAAAGCGGACTTCATCGTTTTGGACTCAATGAAGAAGAAGCCCTGGAGGTGTGCAGGTATTTAAGTGGCAATCCCTGCATATATATAGAAGGGATATACACTCATATGGCTTATGCAGCAGATGAAAAATATACTGAAAAGCAGTTTAAACATTTTATGCAGGTAGTTTCGCGTTTGGAAAGAGAAGGGTTTGATATTCCTATCAAGCATTGTGCAAACAGCACAGTTTTTTTACGCTATTCCCATATGCATTTAAATGCGGTAAGAATAGGGACTCTTCTGTCCGGACAGCATCCACTGGGCAAGTTTGAAAAAAGGCTTAACTTAAAAGACCCATATAAATTTAAGAGCAGGATTATATCCATAAAAGAGGTTTCAAAAGGAAGCTATCTGGGGTATTTTAAGACTTATCGGCTTAAAAAGGATGCCAAAATTGCAGTAATTCCCGTAGGCTTCAGGGACGGATTGGCTCTGGAAGTTGCTAATCCACCTGTCGGATTTATTGATTTTTTGAAGATAACGGCTAAAAGATTTTTGGCTTATCTGAATGATCCCCGTTACTGCATGAAGGTAAAGATAAAAGGAAAATTATATCCGGTAAGAGGAAAGGTTTTCATGCAGATGGCTTTAGTAGAGCTTCCTTTAGAAGCCGAAATAGACGTAGGAGATGAAGTGGAAGTCCCGGTGAGAAAGACTTTAACCTCTGATAATGTCCCCCGGTTTTATATTTCACAGGGAGAACCAGGAAAACTGGAAGCAGATAACCGGATGGTTTATTTAACTGGTAGTGAGGAGGGGCTGTAAAATGAAAAAAAAGTTGGTAGTTGCCTTTATGCTTGTTTTTTTACTTGTTGTAGGTTCTATAGCAGTTGTCAATGAAAAGGGAAAAACGAATTTTGCTGGTTCAGATTCAGTTATAGGTATTATAAATGTTGAGGGGACAATTACCGGCAGTGGCTTATCCGGTATTATGGATAGCGGAGGGGCAAATGCCATTGAGATAATGGAAAATATAAAAACCGCCCGGGAGAGGCAGGATATAAAAGCTGTTGTACTGCGCATTAACAGTCCGGGTGGAACTGCTGCTGCTTCTCAGGAGATTGCTGAGGAACTGGATAAGCTACGTAAAGCAGGAAAACCGGTAGTTACTTCTATGGGGGATATGTGTGCTTCCGGAGGATACTGGCTAGCTTGTAGCACAGACTATATAATGGCTAACGGAGGAACTTTAACAGGAAGCATAGGGGTTATTATGCAGCTTGCCAACCTGGAGGAACTGTACAGCAAGCTGGGGATAAAGATGGAAACCATTAAAAGCGGTGAACATAAGGATATAGGGTCGCCAGCAAGACCTCTGACTCTGGAGGAAAGACAGCTTTTGCAGAGTTTGATTGATGATTCTTATGAGCAATTTTTGGAACAGGTAAAAAAAGGAAGAGAAGGGAAGATTTCCGAAGAAGAACTTCTCAAAATTGCGGATGGACGTATATTTTCAGGACGGCAGGCTTTGAAGCTGGGCTTGATTGATGGATTGGGCAATTATTATGATGCTATAAGACAGGCAGAAAAAATGGCAGGAATTAAAAAAGGGGAAGCTACAGTAGAGGTGTTGAACCAGCCTAATTTCTGGCAAAAACTGGGTTTAAGCAATGTCCGGGCAGGTGATATCCTTTTTAAAGATAACATTATGGAACTTCGTTAAAAGGAGAGAAGAATTTATATGAGTTTTACCGAGATTATTTATGGTATTTTGTTTGAACCGGTGAAAACCCTCCGTTATTTGGCAGAAAATAAACCTTTAGGGCAGGGGCTTCTAGTTTTTTTGGTTGTTTTGATATTTAACATTATAGTGGGGCAAGGAAATAGTAATTTGAGTTATGAGCTCTCTAATTTATCGCTGCCTGTGCAGATAGGGTGGTTTATAAGTGTAATTACTGGAATAATTTCTTTTTTTATGCTTTTTATTTCGGCTGCCCTTCTTTCCCTTATAGGTGAGATAATTTACAGAAAAAGCAACGCCGTAGGACTTTTGACTTGCCTTTCATTTGCTTCTATTCCCGGTGTTTTAGGACCTGCGCTGGAATACCTGTTTTCTTTAGCCGGTATACAGTGGCTGGCAATTTTAATAAGCCTGGCAGTAGGCATCTGGGTTTTAGTTTTGCAGGTTCTGGCAGTAAGGGAGGCCTTACTTATCGATACCGGAAAGGCTATTATTGTTATGCTGATTCCTTTTGTTGTCTTAATAGCATTAGCGGTGTTGCTGGTAATAGGAGTGGCTACAATGTCTCCGATTTCCTATTAGAAAATTGTAAATTTATGTAGGAAAGTTTGCTGAAAAAATTAGCAGGATAAGTAATACATATAGCGAAATATATAGCAGATATTTTTAGGAGGAAGTCTTATGGGGCAGCGTATACTTATAGCAGATGATCAAAAAGGGATAAGGAGGCTTTTGGAAGAGCTTTTTAAAAGAGAAGGATGGGAAGTTATTCTGGCTGCTGATGGCAGAGAAGCAGTGGCTAAAACAGCTGAATTTAAGCCTGATATTGTCCTTATGGATATGAAAATGCCTAATATGAACGGGATAGAGGCAGTAAAAAGGATATTGACCGATTATGGAGATATTAATATTATTATGATGACTGCCTATGGGGAAATGGAAGTAGCTAAAGAGGCTTTAAAAGCGGGAGTAAAAGAATGTATTACCAAGCCTTTTGATATATTTGAACTTGTAGAAATGGTTAATGACCTGGTTAATAAGGATTGCCATCAAAAAATTGTTTAAGAGGTGATTTTTTATGCCACTGGTAGCGGTAAGCGAACTTTTATGGAAGGCGGATCGTGAAGGATATGCGGTTGGTGCCTTTAATGCCAATAATATGGAAATTGTGCAGGCTATTGTAAAGGCTGCTGAACTGGAAAATGCTCCAGTTATAATGCAGGCCAGTCAGGGGGCATTAAACTATGCAGGTCTTTGTTATATTACCGAAATGGTAAAAATAGCGGCCGAGTCTACTCATGTGCCGGTAGCCCTTCACCTGGATCATGGAACTGATTTTGCTCAGGTGGTAAAATGTATAAGAAGCGGTTTTACATCTGTTATGTATGATGGATCCAAGCTTCCCTTAGAAGAAAATATCGCTATGACTAAAAAGGTTTTAGAAATTGCAAGGCCGATAGGGGTATCAGTAGAAGCTGAGCTGGGTAAAATAGGAGGGACAGAAGACCATATCCATGTAAGCGAAAGAGAGGCTATGTTTACTGACCCGGAAGAAGCCAAATACTTTGTAGAACAAACAGGGGTTGAGAGTTTAGCAGTAGCAATAGGGACTGCCCACGGCCAATATAAAGGAGAACCTAAACTTGATTTTGAGCGGTTGGCCAAAATAAAAGAACTCACCAGAATCCCTATTGTTTTACACGGTTCTTCCGGTGTGCCTGATGAATCGATAAGGAAGGCTATTGAGCTCGGAGTGTGCAAGGTTAATATTGACACCAACATAAGGGAAGCTTTTGTAGGGGCAATGCGTAAAGTTATAGCTGAAAAACCGGATGAGATAGATCCGCGCAAAATATTGGGACCTGCCCGTGATGCTACAGTGGAAATTATCAGAGAAAAAATAAGAATTTTCGGAAGTTCTAACAAGGCTTAAAAAATGAGTTAGAATAAGGTTTCTTTTAGATGGGGGGATCAGCTTTGATCTCCCCATTAAAATAGACAATTATGGAGAAAAAGGGGTGAAGATAGATTTTGCGTATTTTTATAGATTCTGCTAATATAGAAGAGATAAAAGAAATAAACGAAATGGGTTTTTTAGCAGGGGTAACGACAAATCCCACCTTGATTGCCAGGGAAAGGCGCGACTATAAAGAAGTGATAGCTGAGATCTGCAGGGTAGTAGACGGTCCGGTAAGTGCCGAAGTTATTTCAACCGAATTTTCCTCAATGGTTGAAGAAGCTCAAAGTTTAGCCGCTATTCATCCCAATGTAGTTATAAAAATTCCCCTTAATGAAACAGGACTTAAAGCTATAAAATCCTTAAAAGATATGGGCATTAAAACCAATGCCACTCTGGTTTTTTCTGCCAACCAGGCTTTGTTGGCTGCCAGAGCAGGTGCTAAATATGTGAGCCCATTTTTAGGGCGTATTGATGATATTAGCTATGATGGGTTGGTGCTTTTAAGGGACATAATGGATATATTTGACAAGTATATCTTGGAGACTGAGGTTATAGCTGCCAGTATAAGACATCCAGTTCATGTCCTTGAGGCAGCCAAAATTGGAGCTCATATTGCTACTGTCCCCTACAAAGTAATTAAACAGATGATAGCTCATCCGCTTACTGAGGCGGGAATTGCAAGATTTCTTGATGATTATAAGAAGGCTTTTCAGGATAATTAAGGAATTGGAGGGTTTAGTTTTGGAACGCGAACTGGCGCTGGAATTTGCCCGGGTAACTGAGGCTGCTGCTTTAGCGGCTGCCTGCTGGGTGGGAAAAGGAGATAAAGAGGCAGCTGATGATGCAGCGGTTACTGCTATGCGGGCTATGTTTGATACTGTTTCCGTAGATGGAGTGGTAGTTATAGGGGAAGGGGAAATGGATGAGGCTCCCATGCTTTATATCGGAGAAAGAGTAGGTATGGGAGTTCCCCCTGAGGTTGATATAGCAGTTGATCCTTTAGAGGGAACCAACATAGTGGCTAAAGGGCTTAATGGAGCAATTGCCGTTTTGGCAGTTGCTCCGCGGGGAACCCTTTTACATGCTCCTGACATGTACATGGATAAGATTGCGGTAGGACCGGAATGTAAGGGCAGAGTACATTTAGATGCTACCGTAAGGGAAAACATAAAAGAAGTTGCCAAGGCTCAGGGAAAACTTATAAGTGAAGTTACGGCTGTAATATTAGACCGTCCCCGCCATGCCCAGATTATTGAAGAAATAAGGAGGGTGGGGGCACGGATTAAGCTTATAAGCGACGGAGATGTTTCACCTGGAGTGGCAACGGCCTATAAAGATTCAGGGGTTGATATTCTTTTAGGGATAGGAGGTGCTCCGGAAGGAGTAATTACTGCTGCTGCCTTAAAGTGCATGGGAGGAGATTTTCAGGCCCGTCTTTACCCTGAAGATGAAGAAGAAGTTAAACGTTGTCAGGCTATGGGAATAAATAATATAAATAAAATATTCACAATTGACGAACTGGTAAAATCTGATGATGTTATTTTTGCTGCTACCGGGATAACCGATTCTTTTTTGCTTAAAGGTGTAAGATATTATAAACGCAGGGCAAGAACCCAGACTGTGGTTATGCGCAGCACTTCCGGAACAATAAGGCTGATAGAAGCTGACCACTGTCTGGATAAAAAGCCACTTTTTAAAGATAAACGGATTAAACTTATGCTGGAATGGTAAATAATTTCTGGAGAGGGAGCCTTTTTAAGGCTCCCTGGTTTGGAAAAGGAAGGAGGAATAAATTGAATATCGCTGATTTAGAGAAAAAAACGGTGCTTGAGTTGTATCAGTTGGCCAAAGAACACAACATAAGCGGATATTATAAACTACGCAAAAAAGATCTGGTAATGGAGCTCACCAAAATTCTTACCCAGGCGGACGAAGTTCTGCAGGCTCAGGGAGTCTTAGAGATAATGCCTGATGGGTATGGCTTTTTGAGGCCTTTTACTTATCTCCCCAGCAGTGAGGATATATATGTATCGCCTTCTCAGATCCGCAAATTTGAGCTTAAGACCGGGGATTTAGTTTATGGACATGTCCGTTCCCCCAAGGAAAATGAAAGGTTTTTCGCACTCCTTAAGGTAGAGGCGATAAATGGTTTTCCACCGGAAGAAGCAGTAAAAAGGATACATTTTGATGATCTTACCCCGCTTTATCCTACAGAGAAGATTGTTCTGGAAACTGAACCGCGCGAAATTTCAACCCGTATTATTGATTTGATTGCTCCTATAGGCAAGGGACAAAGAGGACTTATAGTTGCTCCCCCCAAGGCAGGGAAAACTATTCTTCTGCAAAAAATTGCCCAAGGTATAACTAAAAATCATCCGGAAATTAAACTGATTATTTTGCTGGTTGATGAAAGGCCGGAAGAGGTTACTGACATGGAGCGCTCTACTAAGGCAGAAGTGGTAGCTTCTACTTTTGATGAACCGCCGGAAAACCATGTAAAGGTTGCTGATATGGTATTAGAAAGAGCGAAGAGATTAGTTGAACATAAAAAAGATGTAGTTATACTGATGGACAGTCTTACCCGTCTGGCCCGAGCCTATAATTTAGTGGTTCCTCCCAGCGGTCGCACATTGTCCGGGGGAATAGATCCGGCATCTTTGGACAAGCCGAAGAGATTTTTCGGGGCTGCGCGCAATGTCGAAGAAGGGGGAAGCCTTACTATTATCGCAACAGCTCTTGTAGAAACCGGCTCTCGAATGGATGAAGTTATTTTCGAAGAATTTAAAGGACGAGGAAATATGGAACTGGTGCTGGATCGCAAACTGGCAGAAAGAAGGATATTCCCGGCTATTGATATAAAAAGATCAGGAACCCGTAAAGAGGAACTCTTGTTAGCTCCTGAAGAGATGGAATTAACCTGGAATCTGCGTAATACCTTCAATGAATACACACCGGTAGAAAGCATGCAGGTAATCAGGGATACCATGCTTAAAACTTCTTCCAATACAGATCTTTTGAGAGCAGCACCTATAGTTTTTGGCAAAAGATAAAAATGAATAAAAACCTCATTTCCGGGCAAGAATTATAAAGCAGAGCGGCTTATGCGTTTTTAAGGAAATGAGGTGGAATTTTAGTGAAGCACAGATGGATATTTTTACTCCTTTTGTGTGCTTACTTCAGCTTTGCCGTAAATATTCCGACAATGGCTGCCTTATATGAAGGAAGTTTTATGCCTGCATGTAAGACAGGGAGTATTTTAACCCGGAGTCAGATTAAATATTATCGGGTTAAAAGCGGCGATACTTTGTGGGACATAGCCATGAAGTATGGAGTTGATATAAAAATGATCATGGCTATGAATAATATTAATGAAAAGAGTATATTATCCATAGGACAGGTGCTTGTTTTTCCTGCCAGGAATACGCGGATCCATGTTATCAAACCGGGCGAAACTATGTGGGATATTGCTATGCGCTATGATATCAGCGTGGATAAGCTAATTAATGCTAATAAGGAAAAAAACCCCAACCAGTTGATGATAGGAGATACCTTGAAGATACCTGATGACAGCCCAGGTGTTCCTGTAAGTAAATTGACAACTCGACCTTCCCGGTCGGTTAAATTTAAAACTTTGAGCTATGCCTGGCCTTTGATAGGAACTATAACATCTCCTTACGGTTGGCGTAAGAGCGGTTTTCATCATGGCTTAGATATTGCAGGAGAAAGAGGAGATCCGATCAGGGCAGTTGCAGACGGTGTGGTGGTTTTCAGCGGATATAAAGCGGTTTACGGCAATATGGTAATAATAGAACATTTAGACGGCAAACAGACAGTTTATGCTCATGCTAGGAGCCTAAAAGTGAAAAAGGGACAAAAGGTAAGAAGAGGGCAAATAATTGCTACTGTTGGTACAACAGGCAGGACTACTGGACCTCATGTGCATTTTGAGGTGAGATACAGAAATAAAACCCTTAATCCCTTAAACTTTCTTCGCCACTAAAACCAATCATCAAACGGGGACGGTTCTTTTTTAACGATTTTTTACTTTTTATGGTAAAAGTCGTTAAATCAGAATCGTCTCTTTTTGTTTGCCTTTGTTTGGGTATCAATAGAATCGTTTTTGCATCATTAGAGTAATCAATCCGATTATAAGAACATAATATATCACTAGGACTGTCCCTGTGATATGGAGGGAGGGGAGTTTGATGCCATCAGTGGCAAACTCGAAGGATTCTGTCCACCGGATAGGAAACGATGCTGAGTTTAGTGCGCCGACTTCTTTTTATGAACCGACTGAACGCATAGAAAATATTAAGGCTGAACTTCTGGCCAGCCCTTATTCCATCTGTCTGGAACGTCCGGTTTTACTCGATAAATTCTGGCACTCCAGGGATTATTCCCCTCATGATCATTACCTTGTAAAGCGTGCCAAGGCCTTAGCTTATGTTTTTTCTCATCGTAAGCCCCGAATTTATAATCATGAGCTCATAATAGGCAATATGACTTCCAAACGTATTGCGGCCAATTATTATCCTGAAGGTGGTTCCATAAATATTTTAGAGGACATCTTTCGCCTTGAAAAAAGGGCAGTACCGCTGCATCTCAGTCCTCGCGAAAAGCTGCATTTATTTTATCTGGGCATTCGTAATTTGAAACGCAGTGTGGGATGGGAAGCCTTTCTTAAGCATCCCGGACGTATATCATATTTGATCAATAACACCTTTTTGGCTCAGCGCTATTTTGTTACCGAAGTAGCTGGTATTTCCCATCAGGCAGGTAATTACTGGAATATAGTGCACCACGGGCTCAGACGTGCAGATGAGATAGCTAGAACCTGTTTGGAAACTAAAAAGCTTATTGATGGCACCCCACTTAATGATGATCAGATTGCTTTTTATAATGCTATTCGCATAACTATTGACGGTATATGCAAAATGGCAGCAAACCTGGCTGATGAAGCGGAAAGGCTGGCAGCCCTCCCGGAAACATCCCCTGAACGCAGTAAGGAACTTCAGGAATTAGCCGGTATCTGTCGCCATGTACCTTATAATCCGGCGCGAACTTTTTGGGAGGGACTTCAATCCTGCTGGTTGATGCACATAATCATGAATCTTGAAGATTATGAACAGGGGCTTTCCTGGGGACGCCTTGATCAAATCCTTTATCCCCTGTATCTCCGTGATATTGAGGAAGGCCGCCTTAATCCGGAAAAGGCTGTTGAATTAATAGCCAGTTTTCAGTTGAAATGCTGTGAAACCATGCCGTTGTTTTCCAAGAGAATAGACCAGTTTTTTAGTGGTAATACGGTGGGGCAGGGTATAACCCTGGGGGGAACAGATGTTGAAGGGCATGATGTTACCAATGAGCTGTCTGCCTTATTTCTCGATGCCTATGCCCAGATATTGACCCGTGAACCTAATATTCATGTGAGGATACATGAACATACCCCGGATTGGCTGCTGGAAAAGGCGGTTGAGGTTCTCCAAATGGGGAATGGTTCTCCGGCTTTATTCGGAGATAAGGCTATAGTTCGAGCATTAGAAAATGCAGGCATGACCAGGGAACATGCGCGGGATTATGCGGTTATTGGTTGTGTTGAGCTGGGCAGCCAGGGTCGAACCTACAACTCCTCTGATGCAGCTCTGTTTAATCTGCCCCTCTGCCTGGAATTGGCTCTTAACAGAGGCCGCAAATTTTCATCCGGGTTCTTGCCTGGTAAGAGATTGGGCCCGGTAACTCCACCTGTTTCAGCAATGAAAACGTTTGATGATGTTGTCAAAGCCTATCGCGAACAGGTAGCAAGTGTTGTTGACGAGGCGGTTAAAGTCATAGGCTGGCTGGAAAATGCCTATAGAAAAATCAGAACTAGTCCGGTTAATTCCATTATGACGGAAGGCTGCCTGGAAAAAGGGTATGATATAACTTCCGGCAGTGCCCGGTATGATTTTACCTCACTGCAAATCGTTGGGCTGGCAGATGTGGCTGATTCCCTTTATGCCATAAAAAAACTGGTATATGAAGATAAACGTCTTACTTTGGAAGAATTTACTCAAATATTAAAAAACAATTATAAAGGACATGAGGTTTTGCGAACAGAGATTATCAGCCGTTTCCCTCATTATGGGAACGGCAATCCCGAGGTTGATTATATGATGCAGGTTGCGGTAGATGCGTTTACTGATGCTGTTACTGCCCACCGCAATACCCGGGGTGGGCAGTACCTGGTCGGGGTATATTCAATGACCTGCAACGTACCTTTTGGAAAGGCGACCGGGGCAATGCCTAACGGACGCTTAGCAGGGCAGGTTTTATCCAATGGTCTATCTTCCTCTAATGGGGCAGACCGCACAGGACCGACGGCGGCTCTCCGTTCGGCGGCTTTTGTTGATAATCTTAATTTCGGAAATTGTCTGGCCTTGAATATAAAATTTGATAAAAAGGTGGTTGCCAACCGGGCGGGAAAAAAGGCAGTAGCTGCGTTGTTCCGTTCTTATCTGGTTGATCAAGGGGGTATGCAGGTACAGGTTAATATGATTGACTCTGATTTGCTTCGCAAGGCTAAAGAAAACCCTGCTGCATATCCTGGACTTCTGGTTCGTGTTGCCGGTTATTGCGCCTATTTTAAGGACTTACCCCCTGATGTTCAGGACGAAATTATAGCCAGAACGGAATATGGAGGCTGACAAAATACTTCTTGGGCAGGGATAAATTGATCTGGAGGTTGGGTTTGATTATGCTATATGACAGTAAAAAGGAGCGACATCAGCCGCTGGTTTTATCTGTACAGCATTTTTGCCTGCAGGATGGGCCCGGGGTGAGAAGTGTAATTTTTTTTAAAGGCTGTCCTCTGCGGTGTGTCTGGTGTCATAATCCCGAGTCCTGGAGTATGTATCCGGAGCTGGCTTTTAAAAAGCACCTCTGTATTAACTGCGGATACTGTATGGATATATGTCCTGAGAAAGCAATAAAATCTCCGGGACACTGGGATCGGGAGCGATGCAGGCTCTGTTTTACCTGTGTCCAGAATTGCCCTTCAGGGGCTTTAGAAGGTTTGGGGCTCGAACAGTCGGTAGAATCGATCCTGGAATCCCTGCGACCGGAATATACATACTATAAAAATTCGGGAGGAGGGGTAACCTTTTCCGGGGGTGAACCTACTTTATTTTCAGGTTTTGCAGCTGAACTGGCTGATAGGTTACGCAGTGAAGGTGTGCATTTGGCAGCAGAAACCTGCGGGTTGTTTAATCTGGATGGTATTGTTCCCCGGGATAACAGTAAAATCTTGGCCAAAAGCAGAGATTCTGCCCGGGAAGTATGGAATTTTTTATCAAAATTAGATTTAATACTTTTTGATATTAAAATCTTTGATGATGTTAAGCACCGCCAATTTTGCGGAACCGGTAATAGCAGGATCAAGTATAATCTTGAGACACTGGCAGTATTAGGTCATAACCATACAGGTCCTCCGGTTTGGCCCCGTTTACCTCTCATACCTGATATTACAAATACGACCGAAAATTTAGTGGAATGGGGCAGATTTCTGCGAAAAATCAATCTGCCTTATCTTACCCTTGTTCCTTATCATCGGCTGGGTGAGTCAAAAAGGGAATGGATTCAGATTAAGAAAGGATTAAATATTCGTGATCTCAATAATGGTGATTTAGAAACAGCCAAAGCTATCTTGAAAAGCGAAGGTATTACCTGTTATTCACCAGGGGAGGAAGAATGGACGAGATTAAGTGAGATGGGGTAACGATTTTTAAATCATAAATCGGGGACGGTTCTGAATTGACGAAAATTTCCTTTTGCTGGAAAAGTTCAGCAAAAAAGAACCGTCCCCTTTTGTTGATTTCAGGAAAAAGCCGATGTGAAAGTCTGCAGTTTTCAAATATTAAAGCATCTGACGCTGTTTTTGTACTGCGGTTACGAGATTGATTAAACTTGGTACAGTTTCGGCCATGCCTCTGGTTTTCAGTCCACAGTCGGGATTGACCCAGATTTTTGGCACTTCCAGTTTAGCAGTGATTTTATTTAGTATATTCTGGATTTCAGTTACCTTTGGTATACGCGGCGAATGAATGTCATATACTCCAAGTCCTATCTCTCTGCAGAACCGGTTCTCTTTCAGGACATCAAGGAGAGACAGGTCAGAGCGAGCTGCTTCAAAGGAATAAACATCGGCATCCATCGCTTCGATTTCCTTAATGATGTCAGCAAATTCGCTGTAGCACATGTGGGTATGAATTTGGGTTTCTGCTTTTACCGAAGAATGTACCAGACGAAATGCCTTAATGGCCCAGTCTAGATATTCACTATTCCAGTCGGTTTTCCTGAGCGGAAGTTTTTCTCTAAGGGCAGCCTCATCAATTTGAATGATTTTGATGCCTGCCGCTTCCAGATCCATTACTTCTTCTTTGACGGCCAGGGCGATCTGGAAAGCTGTTTCTTCCAAACTGATATCTTCGCGCGGGAAAGACCAGTTGAGAATAGTAATGGGACCTGTGAGTATTCCTTTTACTAGTTTGTTTGTCAAACTTTGGGCATAGCATATCCATTCTACGGTAATGGCTTTCTCTCTTTTCACGTCTCTGAATATGATTGGTGGTTTTACCACTCTGGTCCCGTAGGACTGTACCCATCCGTTCTGGGTGATGAGAAATCCCCGCAGATTTTCTGCGAAATATTCCACCATATCATTGCGCTCATATTCGCCGTGAACCAGTACATCCAAGCCGATTTCTTCCTGTATTTTTATAGCTTCTCTTATATATTCGCGAATTTTATTTTTATACTGTTCTGTGCCTATATTTCCTTTGCGGTAATCGCTTCTCAGCTTCCTAACTTCGGCTGTCTGAGGAAAAGAGCCGATGGTCGTTGTAGGGAATATAGGCAGATTGAGTATTTCTTTTTGTTTTTTGATCCTTTCGCTAAAGCTGGGCTGTCTTATAAAATCTTTGCTGCTCAGACTGCTGATTTTGGCTTGCACGTCGGTAAAAAAGAAGTCCTGACTTATTTTCTTTCTTTGAATTATCTCCTGGTTAGCCTGGTAGATGAGATTTTCCTGGTAATTATCTGCCTGTAACAGTTGCTTCAAATCGGTAAGTTCCCTCAGTTTTTCCCGGGCGAAAGCCAGATTTTCTTTATAATAGGTCTCCATCTTATTCTCATTTTCTACCGTATAGGGCACGTGCAGGAGCGAGCAGGAAGTACTGAGAACCAGGCGGTCTCTGCTGACAAAGTTGAGTATATCATCTAGTACAGACATAGATAGGGCATAATTGTTGATCCAGATATTTTTCCCGTTTACAATACCGGCAAACAGTATTTTATCGGAAGGAAAACCGTACTGCCGGATAAGCTGCCGGGTCTTTTTTCCTTCTATAAAATCAAGCCCGATGGCATCGAAGTCTAATGAGATAACTTCTTTATATATATCGCGTATGTCTCCAAAATAGGTCTGCAGCAAGACCTTCACCCTGCCTTTTCGGGCAAGAAGTTTTTCATATATGTTTACAAAGCTGTTAACTTTAGCAGAAGATAAATCCATTACAATGGCAGGTTCATCAATCTGCAGCATTTTCACCTGCAGGTCATTGAAACGGTCCAGAATTTCCTCGTAGACTGGTAAGACTGCCAGAAGCAGTTCGTTGAAATCTTTGTTAGTTTTTATCCGGGATAATTTTAAAAAAGTGAAAGGACCTATGATTACAGGTTTGGTTTCGATACCTTCAGCTAGGCTTTCCTGATATTCTTCAAATACTTTGCTGCTGTTTAACTTGAATTCGATACTATCATCAATTTCAGGAACAATATAGTGATAATTGGTGTTAAACCACTTTTTCATTTCCAGTGCCTTGACATCGCGTTTATCGTCCTGATATCCTTTAGCCATTGCAAAATAGGTATCTATATCATTTAAGCCGAGTTCTTTGTACCTGAGTGGTATAACGTTTAACATACAGGCCATGTCCAAAAAAGTGTCATAAAAAGAAAAGTCGTTAGAAGGAATCAAATCAAGCCCTTCCTTTTTTTGCAGTAACCAGTGATTGCGTCGCAATTCCTGAGCTCCGGAAAAGAGAGCTTCTCTGGAAATATTTCCCTTAAAATATGCTTCCACTAAGGTTTTTAATTCCCTTTTAGCACCTATTCTAGGAAATCCCACCACAGATGTTCTTAACAATTTTTATTCCTCCCTTTTTAGAAAAATTTTTAGGAGGAAATAGAAACAATCGCTTTTAAATTGTCTCTATCTCCATACTTCGCACCCAAAGTGTGGGGATATTACGATTATAGGGCAGGTCTCCTGGCTTCTCTTCATCTTACTTTCTTTCCCTTCCCATCTAAGACTTAGACAGTGGATATGAAAGATTTCATCCGAGTTACAGTAGTGGGGGCTGCTCAGGATTTGCACCTGATTCCCTATTATCCCAGCTTATTAAGCCGGGCACCCTATAATCCCTATCCAGTAAGCTTGTCTTAATATAGTAATATAGTCCCCGCTAATTTCCAGGCATCCCCCCTTTCAGTTCATCATTAAGTGGTTGGGCTTGATTTCTTGTAGCGGAGAAAATGTATCTAAAGCTCAGCCATGTTTTAAAAAGCATTTCTTTTATAATCTTCATATTCTGAGAAAGAATGAAATATATATTTGCTTTCATATTTGAGGTTTTTGCCGAAATGTTTGCCAAAATGGCGCTTGGTTTTTGGCGGTGAGTTGTAGATTATTATTTGTCTTAATTGTTGGTAAATCTGCTTCTGGCCTTGCTCTGCGGTTTTGGGTACTAACAGGTATCCAGCTTTTATTAACGGGTTTTATATATAGTGATAAATGACAGCTTGTTCAAATACACCTACCGATAATATGATAAGCAAATTTTTATACTGATAATATTACTACATTAAATATCTATTTTCCATAATTGGTTGGGGATTGTGAATTCCAGGGACGGTTCTGTTTACTCCCGCTTTTGTGGAAGAAGCAGCCCGGGGATGCTTGGATGAGGCTAATTTTGAATTTTATATCTAAATTTAATGGTGCCCTGGAAAAATACGAAAAAGAAGAGAGGGTTGGAGATAGTGGGGGATATTAGAACCGTACCTGTAATATATCGAAGATTAAATCCAACCGAGTATTCCACCAAAGGTGATAAGGCATAGGATGTCAACTGTAAAAATGCTGGTTACGGTTATAGCCTTCTTTTTGATACTGTCCATGTCATATACCCAGAATGCAACCAGGAAGAAAGGCAGGTAACCGACTAAAAAGATCAGCCACGGAGCAGAAATACACCACCAGGAATAGTTCCAGGTCAGAGCTCCTATGAAGTTCAGCCCCATTTCAACTGCCACACAGAAGAGTGACCCTATGACGGCTATGAACCAGCGGTTGGGGATACCGAGAATTCGGGCATGTTTATCTTTAAGAAGCAGTTTAGACCAGCCGATTCCGGCAATGGCAAACATAAAACATATTTCTATATTCAGACCAATCAGGATTAAAAAGGCCGTTTGGCCCGGAGCTCCCCAGACAGGAGCATATTGAGTAAAGTGGAATACCAGACCGTTCCATATCTCGTTAAACCAATCCATTCCCCAGAAGGCCAACCCGGCAAAAAAACCATTCCAGTTATTGTTCTCTGCTTCCAAGGCATAGATATACATGGTAATTGCCAGTAACGGTATTACATACCATTGAAACTGGCTGCTGTCACGCAAAATATCCAGGGCCGCCTGAGCCGAAGGGGTGGGCATAATTGTTCCTCCTTTCGCATATGCAGTTTAGTTTCTGACCTGTTACAGCTTATTAAAAGAATCTGCATATATGCCTGTCAGGGGAAAAGAAGTCTTTATTTTTGCAATTTACCGTCCAGGCGTCTGCCCCGTGTTCTGAAAAAACCGCAATTAAGTGTAAATTAACAGCATCAATTTTTTATGGTGTATATCGCTCTGTTTTGATCATTTTGCTGTAACCACAGACCAGCTTAATTTTAATCCGTCCAGCTTCTTGATTATAGCCGGTTTAAGGGCTCTTATTTAAATAAACCTGAAAGGAAAGCCCTCCTACCAATTTCCAATAAAAGTAAATTTTCGTCAAATCAGAACCGTCCCCGTTTGTTGATTTCTGGACTTTGAGATAATGTTGTTCTATTATTTATAGAGTAAGTTTTGAGTAATTGAGGGTTAGGGTATGTATTTGACTTTATATGCTACTGAAAAAGGTGAAGTTTTGGAACATCCTGGCGTCATGATGTTGGGGCGCAGCGGCAATGAATGGCTGGTTCCCGAGGAGATGGAGATGATTCCTCTGCCTAAAGGGGCTTCTTTGGTGGCTATTCCTGATTGCTTGCCGGTAGGGCTGGGACTTGATGAAAGGGTTGTTGCCATAGAGAAGGATCCTTATAATGTCCGAAAAAAGGTTAGTCCGGTGGCGGCTCTTTTGCCGCAGGGATTTACCCGCACCTTGTTGCCGGCTTTTGTAAAAAGAGATTCTGAAAAGAATATGCCTTTATTTGGATATGCGGCGGTAGGACTTAAGGGAGATAAGATTTATGTTGCAGCTGTAAAGACAGATGAACACCGTAAATGGCATCCTGTGTATTACAACACGGAAGGATTGCCTGCAAGGATAAATCGTATGCTCGAAAAATTTCCGGATAACCGCATATTAAGACAACTGGCCCGTTGTTCTTTAGAATACAGTTGTTTTACTGCCCAGAATATTTTTTATCAGAGATGGGAAGGCGGGATTCCTACTATGCCAAGCTGTAATGCCAATTGCCTTGGTTGTATATCGGAAGATCATGCCGGGGTTCCATCTCCGCAGAACCGGATTAATTTCAGACCTACTTCCCATGAAATAAGCCAGATAGCTATTGAACATTTGACAAAGGCAAATGATGCTATTATAAGCTTTGGACAGGGATGTGAAGGTGAACCTTCTCTAAATGCAGAGGTTTTAGCTGAAGCGATAAAAATTATACGCAGCAGGACAGAGAGAGGGACTGTCAATATAAATACTAATGCCGGATATACCAGAGGAATAAAAAAGATGGCAGATGCCGGGCTTGATGCCATGAGGGTTACTATATTTTCCTGTATTGAAGAGAACTATAACCGCTATCATCAGCCTAGAGGATATACTTTAGCTGATGTAAAAGATTCAATTAACTATGCGGCAGACAAAGGGATAAAAGTATCGTTAAACCTTTTAGTTTTTCCGGGGATTACTGATAGAGAAGAAGAGATAGAGGCTTTGCTCGATTTTGTTGCTAGGAATAATGTGCATATGATTCAGATGCGCAATCTTAATATTGACCCTGATTATATAATGCGGTATTTCCCGTCAGATGAAGCGGGAATAGGGATGACGGAATTTATTAATCTCTTGAAATATGAAATGCCTGGATTAAAGATAGGGTCATATACTCATCCAGTTCGATAGCTGAAAGGTAAGTCATTGGAGAGGAGAGGTTTTTTTTGGATAAAAGAGGACCTTATGTGGTTAAAGATATAAAAAAAATGGCTCAAGGGGCTCAGGTATGGGGAAAGTTTTTGATTACGGAAAAAAATAACCGTAAAACTAAGGACGGCAGAGAGGTTGTAAATCTCAGGATAGGCGATTCTACTGGGGAAATAGATGTAGTGGTATGGGAAAATTGCCAGGTAGGAGGGGTTCTTCAAACCGGTAAGGTTATAGGGATTCTAGGCGATGTAGGGAGTTATAACAACCGTATTCAGATTACAGCCAAGAAGGTAAAGGTTTTAGATGAAGACCCTTCTTCTTATCTTAAGACTCCGTCCGTAAGCATAGAAGAGCTTGTTAATAGATTTGAACAGATGCTAAAGATGGTTGATGATTCATATCTTAAGGATTTACTGGATATTATTTTTACTGATGATATAAAAAGGGCTTTTTTTAAAGCTCCGGCGGCAAGAAAAATACATCATAATTATGCTGGTGGTCTTTTGGAACATACGATACGAGTAGCTGAATTGTGCATTAAAGCAGCTTCTATCTATCCTAGTTTAAACCGGGATCTCCTAATAACCGGAGCTCTTTTGCATGATATAGGGAAAATTGAAGAATATGAGATGAATGTCTTGCCTGAATATACTGTTCCCGGAAGAATGGTAGGACATATAGTATTAGGTCATGAAATTTTGGATGAGGCTTTGAAAAAACTAGTTATGACAAGGCCAGACATGCCAAAGGAGCTGCCTATAATGCTGAAACATATGATTTTAAGCCACCACGGCAGTTTAGAGTATGGATCACCTGTTAAACCTTTATTTCCTGAAGCCCTTCTTTTGCATATGATGGACAACTTAGATGCCAAGCTGTATGTTTTTATGAATAGAATAGAGGAGGAAGAAGATGAGGAAGGGCTTTTTACCAGTTATGACACTTTTTTTGAACAGTATTTCTTTAAGTACAGGTATTAAATTAAAAAGAGAGGGGCAGATATTAAACTTAATATCTGCCCTATATTATTAACAAAGGTCTGCTTTTTTAACTTTATCAATAATAAATATAATTTAAATTTCTTTTTTAACCTTTGAGATTATTAGCTTAGTAATTTCTATAATATCATGATGATGTTTCTTAGAAGCCATTCCAAAGACTTTGACCAGATTAACAAGATTTTGCACATTATTTTTATCAAAAATATAAATCAGTGTGTCTCCTTTTTTGGAGGTTTTTCCCAAAATTTGTGTATGATTTATGAAAGAGGTAATTGGAATGCAGAAATACACCATGGGTTGAACCCCAGAGGCATACTGCTGCTGTTTTATGGAAATTTCTATTGTAGTTTCATCTGGTGTGGCATCAAAAAAAAGTGTAGGCAGCTCAATGCTGGTTTCCCTGAATTTTATAGCTTCATTAAGGCTAACTTCTTTTATTTGACTTTTTGTTTTTATCGATTTATGGTCAATGAAGTCGTTGTAAGATTCAATTTCTCGCAGCAAATCATTAGCCTGTTCAAGTGAAAGAAGTCCCTGCTTGAGCGCTAAATAGAAGATGTCTGACAATTCTACGGGATATTTCTTTTTTCCATTGCTTGCAATAAAAGTATTGGGTATTCGAAGTTCTTTCGGATTTTTGACTTCCTTTTCGAGGATATCATAACTGATCTGCCATTCTAAGTATGTAGTTTTGTCAAAGGGATTGTTTCGCGTTGCAAAGGTTTCCCCAAAACTGTATTTATTTTCTCTTTTTTTAAATCTGAATTTCCCTTCGTTATTAGCATTTATTATTACTTCGATATTTCCTTCGTTATTAACTTCAATTCTCACGAACAATTCCTCCCCTTTGATGAGAACTTTGCACGTTAATTAGCCTAAGAAGAGATGAAGTCACTTATCATTTTCGATAGGGATATTAATTTTCCTTTGAGGATGTTGTGAAAAGGGAAATATAATATTTTTGTCGAACGATTACTTGTATTTTATTTGATTCTTGTGTTTTTGGCTATAATTAATTTGTTTGGGAAAAACATAAGTATTAAACTTAAAAAAATCAGAGTCCTAAATTAAAGGAGGGGAACAATATTTGTCAAGGAATAATATAGATGAACAAATTGTGAGTATAATTAAAAACATAAGTAGAAGATATAGTATTTCGAAGATTGAGGCAGTGTTATTTATGCTGGAGGCTTTAAATAGTATGGAAACAGAAGGACGAGTTGGTATTTCAGATGATATTTTAAGAAAAATTAAAAAACTTGAATTATCAACATTTGAAATTTATAACTTTATAAAACACAATTTTAATAAACTCCTTTCAGATTTAGACAGGATAGTATACGGTAAATATTATACCCCTAAGTTTCTTGTAGAGCTTGTTTATTCGTATATTAGACCATATATAAAAGAAAATGCTGTTATTTTCGATCCTGCTTGCGGTTGCGGTGCTTTTTTAAATTATAATGACAATTTTGGAAGTGTAAGAATAGTAGGCAATGATATAGATAAAAACGCTGTCCGGCTTTTGCAAATGTTGAAGATGGATAATGTTGAAATTTATAATGAAAACTTTTTGCTGCAGGTGAATAGGGCTAAGTATAATTTAAGCGGCAATGATTTTGTAATTGTGATAGGTAATCCTCCATATAATGATATAACTTCAAAAAATAAAAAGACAGAGAAAAAATCAGCTGATATTGGATTAGGTATTGATGATGATATTAAAACGCGTGATTATGGTTTATCTTTTTTAAGGGCTTTTAATAAACTGAAAGCAGATGTAGTATGTATCCTTCATCCTTTATCTTATTTGATTAAGAAAACTAATTTTAATCTGTTAAAGGAATTTAAGGATAATTACCAGCTCAAAAAGGCAATTATATTTTCAAGCAGCGAATTTGCAAAGACAAGGAAAACGCCTTTCCCTATTGTAGCAGCTCTTTATGTCCGGGGGGGAGGAATGGATTATGAGTATATCAAAAACTTTAAGTTCGATATTCTATACAGTGATAAGAGTTTTTGTTTAAAAGATGTTCCCACAATAGATGGCTATATTAATAAATATCCTCCCAGAAAAAAAGATGGAATAAAGGTATCCGATATATCACTTTATATGTATAACTTTAGGGATTTAAACTCTTTGTTAACTACGGCTAATTTTACCGAAAAAGAAGATTTTAATAACCATATTACTATAAATTATAAAGATTTATATAAGTATGCCTATTTAAACTGCATGAAGCGCTATTTCGGCAAAGATTTTTTGTTAGGCAATTTGTCGCCAGTTGTCATAATAGAGGATTTAGAAAGTGAATATTTTAAAGATCTGTTTATTATTGACACGATAATGAATAATCAATATATTTCTATATTTAATATCGATAATCCAAACAGTATTTTATGGACGAGGGGATTATTTGAGGAGTATAAAACTAAAAGCGCAGGTTTTATAGAAGAGCATGGAAGGATAAATATTTATCGGATATTTACTGATTTTGTGGAAGGTAAAGGGGGTAAAGAAATGATAAGAAAAATAACATCCGAATATTTTTATAATATAAAGGAGCTTTTTTCGTGTCCGCTATCGGAAAATCAAATAGGTTTACCGCCGATTGGCAATATTGATAAAATCGCATTGTAGAATTATAGAAATCGGTTTATTTATAAATATATGGTATGAATAGATAGAAATTAATATCCCCTTGAGTTTTGTTTTTTTTCTTGTTATAATGATTCTTGCAGTTTATTCAGGGGTATTGGCCTGAAATGCAGTTTATATATAATGATATATCCTCATTTGAAGAGAGGTGAGAATAGTGAAGGCAGGTATTCATCCTCAATATTATCGAACTACTATTAGATGTGCCTGTGGCAATGAAGTAGAAGTAGGTTCAACTAAAAAGGATATCCGCGTAGAACTTTGTTCTAAATGTCATCCTTTCTACACGGGAAGTAAGACCAGAGTAGTTGATACCACCGGAAGAGTAGACAAGTTCAAGAAAAAGTACGGCTTAGATTAAATTATAGCAGAGCAATTGTCTCTGCTATTTTTCTTAATGGAGATCTTAAGGTTTGTGATTTTTAAATAAAATTATGATTTGGTGATATTTATGAATAAAGATATACAATATGGCGGCATGGCAGTGATAGAAGGTGTTATGATGAAGGGAAAAAATAAAGTTGCAGTTGCTGTGCGCCGGCCTGATGGAGATATAGTTTTGGAAAAAGAAGAGCTTAAACCTCTTTCTCCTAAACTTGTCTGGCTTAAATGGCCTTTTATAAGGGGCACTTATATGCTGATTATTTCTATGGTTTTAGGGGTAAGGATGCTCAACAAGTCAGCCAATATGTCAGTAGAGGAAGAGGAAGAAGAACTGAGCTTTGCTGAAATTTTGTTTACTACTCTTACCGCTTTTATTCTTGCCGTGTTTTTGTTTATAATACTACCTGTGGGAATTGTCCATTTTGTAAGTCCCTTTTTAAGAGGAGTATTCTTGCAGAATGTTGTGGAAGGAACTATAAGGATTATTTTCTTTCTTTTGTATATTTATCTTATTTCCAAATTAGAGGATATTGAACGTGTTTTTATGTACCATGGTGCAGAACATAAATCTATCTCAGCATTGGAAGCCGGAGAAGAGCTTACGGTTGAAAATGTTCGCAAATATAGCACTTTGCATCCCCGCTGTGGAACCAGTTTTTTATTAACGGTTATGATAGTTTCCATATTGGTTTTCGCTCTTTTGGGGGAAGGTAGCCTTTTTTACCGGATATGGTCAAGGCTGCTGGCTTTGCCGGTGGTTGCAGGCATAGGATATGAATTTATAAGGCTTTCTGGCAAATACTACCACCTAAGGTGGGCGAAAATTTTAATTGCACCGGGGTTGTGGTTGCAGAAGCTTACAACAAGGGAACCTGATGATGAGCAGATTGAGGTAGCTTTGACAGCATTAAAAGCGGTTATCCCGGGACATACGATATTGGAAGAAAGAGTATCAGTTGATGCAGTCCTGGTGAAGAGCTAAAAGATTTAAGGAGCAAGGGAGGCAGTTTATATGTACGAAAAGCTGAAAAAGCTTGAAGATAAATATAATGAATTAACTGAACTATTGAGTCAGCCTGATATCATTGCTGATCAGGTGAAATTTCAGAAATATGCCAAGGCACATGCTGATTTGGAGGAAATAGTAACTAAATTCAGAGAATATAAAGATGTTTTGAAGGGTTTGGAAGAGACCAAACAGATGTTGGAAGGAGAAAAGGATCCTGAGTTCAGGCAGATGCTCGTGGAGGAGAGAGATAATCTTATAGCAAGGCAAAAAAAACTGGAACATGAACTTAAAGTGCTGCTTTTGCCGAAGGATCCGAATGATGAGAAAAGCGTAATTATGGAAATTCGTGCCGGTACGGGAGGAGAGGAAGCAGCTCTTTTTGCCCATGATCTTTTCCGTATGTACAGCCGCTATGCAGAAGAGCAGGGCTGGAAGATAGAAATAATGGATGCTCATTATACGGATATAGGCGGGATAAAGGAAATAATCTTTGTGGTTGAAGGACAGGGTGCATACAGCAAATTAAAATATGAGTCAGGTGTACACAGGGTGCAAAGGGTTCCTGCTACTGAGTCAGGGGGCAGGATTCATACTTCGGCCGCTACGGTTGCAGTTCTTCCAGAAGCAGAAGAAGTGGAGGTAGAGATTGACCCCAACGATTTAAGGATTGATGTTTACTGTTCCAGCGGCCCGGGAGGGCAGTCAGTTAATACTACTCAATCAGCAGTGAGGATTACTCATATTCCTACCGGTCTGGTGGTAACCTGCCAGGATGAAAAGTCGCAGCATAAAAATAAAGCTAAAGCTTTAAGGGTTTTGAGAGCTAGACTTAAAGAACTTCTGGAAGAACAGAAAAATGCTGAACTGGCAGGAGAAAGAAAAAACCAGGTAGGGAGTGGAGATAGAAGCGAACGCATTCGTACTTACAACTTCCCACAGGGAAGGGTAAGCGACCATCGCATCAACCTTACCCTGCATAAGCTTGACTATATACTAGAAGGACATTTAGATGAGATTATCGATGCTTTAATTACCCACGACCAGACTGAGCGCATGAAACAGGTGGATTAAGTGCAGAATATATGGAGAATAAGAGATTTATTAGATTGGACAACCCGGTATTTTTCAGAGAAAGGCCTTGACAAGCCGCGTTTAGAGGCGGAACTTCTTCTTGCCGAGGCTTTAGGTAAAGACCGGGTTTATTTGTATACCAATTATGATTTACCGGTTAACCGGAATGAGCGGGAGATTTACAAAGAATGGATAAAAAGAAGGGTAAGAGGGGAACCGCTTGCTTATATAACTGAACATAAAGAATTTATGTCCCTTGATTTTAAAGTTAATCATCATGTTTTAATTCCTAGGCCGGATACAGAGATTCTGGTGGAAACTGCCATGAAAGCGGCAGAAGATTTTGAGGGTGAAATTAGAATTTGTGATGTAGGGACAGGTTCGGGAGCAATAGCAGTAAGTTTGGCTTTTTACCTTAAAAAGGCAAAGGTATATGCAACTGACATATCTCCCGAAGCTTTAGATGTAGCCCGCGAAAATGCGCAGAGAAACGGAGTGGAGCTGGTTTTAGGTCAGGGGGATCTTTTAGAGCCTTTTAAAGATGAAGAAAGGTTTCATATCATTACGGCTAATTTGCCTTATATAAACGAAGCAGAGTATGAAGCATTAGATATTACAGTTAGGGGATATGAACCGCGTTTAGCTTTGTTTGCCCCTGGTGATGGGCTTGATATATACAGGCGGCTGGTGCCTGAGGCTTATGAACTTCTTGAAAACAATGGGTATCTGTTGATAGAGATAGGCTATAACCAGGCTGAAGAAGCATTAAAGGTAGTAAAAGATTTTGCCAGCGCAGAAATAATAAAAGATTTAGCCGGAAGGGACAGGGTTATAAAGGCTAAAAAGGAGGAGTAATTTTTTGGAAACCACATATTATAAAATAAATCCGAAAAAGCCCGAACTTTATATACTTAAAAAGGCGGCAGAGCTTTTAAAAAAGGGAGAGATAGTAGTTTTTCCTACGGAAACTGTTTATGGTGTTGGAGCAGTTTTCTACGACCGTGAGGCGGTAAAAAAAGTGTTTAGGGCCAAGGAAAGACCGGCAGATACTCCTCTTTTAGTGCATTTAAGCTCTTTTGAACAGGTTTATATGGTAGCTGATGAAGTTCCTGATTTGGCTTTAAAGCTTATGGATGCTTTTTGGCCTGGACCTTTATCCTTAATCTTACCGGCCAGAAATAATGTTCCGCCAGAGGTTACCGGAGGAAAAACGAGTGTAGGGTTAAGAATGCCTTCTCATCCAGTGGCCAAAGCCCTTATAGATATGACCGGGCCTTTGGCAGCGACCAGTGCCAATCTTTCGGGAAGACCTAGTCCGGTAAATGCAGAACATGTAAGACAGGATTTAGACGGAAGGGTTGCTTTAGTGTTAGATGCTGGAGAAACTGGAGTGGGGCTGGAATCTACCGTTCTTGATATGACAGGTGAAAGGCTTAAGGTTTTAAGAACTGGAGGCCTTGGTATAGAAGATTTGGAAAGAGTTTTAGGAACTGATGTGCTGGAAGTTGACCTTAAAGGTCAGGATAAACATTATATGATTAAGACCAGGGTGCTGTTAGCACAGAATGAAGATGATTTTCAATCACTGCTTTTAAGGCAGAGTGTTGAACCGCAGAAGATAGGAATAGTATTTTATGATAAGAAGATGCATGATTTATCAGCAGGATACAAAGAATACCGATTAGATCTAAGAAAAAAGGGTATATCTTTTTTTTCCCTTTTACGAGATGCAGAAAAAAACGGAATAGAAGCTTTAATCTTTGCTCCCCTGCCTGAGGACAGGGAAGGACTGAATAAATCACTGATAGATAGGATTTATAAGGCAGTAGTGAAATAAAAAAATGATTTTTAGCAGAGAGGTAAATTGAAATGTCAGAACAGCTTATAACTGTAATTTTAGTTGCAGTCGTTTTGGGGATGGATGCTTTTTCCCTATCCATGGGCATGGGGCTTAATGGGGTAAGCCGTAAATATGAAATTAAGTTTGCCTCTACAGTAGGGGTCATGCATATTATAATGCCCCTTTTAGGTTTAAGTTTAGGGCTGGCTGCAGGGAAAATATTAGGGGTTTGGGCAGGAAGGCTTGGTGCAGTTATACTGGTATATATCGGGATAAATTTTTTAAGACACGGCTATCGCGATATAAGAGGGGAAACCATATCGTTTGCCGAGGCCAAAAAAAGGCTTAAAAAAAATGGAGAGATTATACAGGATGATTTAAAAACAATATTAGTTCTGGCTTTTTCAGTAAGTGTTGATGCTTTAACCGTAGGATTCAGTTTGGGAACATTAGGGATGCCGATTGTTGTTACAGTCGTTATTATGGGAATAGTTGCAGGTTTTATGACTTTTTTAGGTTTTATAGGAGGCAGGATCTTCAGTCGAATAGTAGGGAGTTATGCGCAAATAGCAGGAGGAATTATTCTCTTAGGGTTGGCGGTAAAGTTGGTATTTTAAAGGGGGAGCGATATGGATATAACCAATATTTTGTTTGTATGCACAGGCAATACCTGCCGAAGTCCTATGGCAGCAGCTCTTTTTTTAAAACTTCTAGAGGAGAAGGGGTTAAAGGATAAGTATAATGTTCTGTCGGCAGGGATTTTTGCGCGTGAAGGAATGAAGGCGAGCAGAGAAGCTGTGGAAGCTATGAAAAAGGAAAATATTGATTTGAATGACCATTTATCTCAACCGGTCTATCCAGATTTAGTGAAGGATGCAGATTTAATTCTTGCTATGACCGGTGAACACAAAGAGATTTTACTAGATAGATTTCCGGAAGCTGAAAACAAGATTTTTACCCTTATGGAATATGCAGGGATTGAAGGTGAAATATATGACCCTTTTGGGAGGGGACAGGAAGAATATTTTAAAACTGCAGGGCAGTTAAAAGAAAGTTTACAGATGGTTATAGAGCGTTTGCTATCAGAAGCAGAAGAGGATAAGGAAGGAGATTTGAAATGAAAGTAGCTATAGGAAATGACCATGCTGGAGTAGCTCTTAAAGAGGAGATTGCCGCTTTTTTAAGACAGGAAGGGTATGAAGTTATAAACTGCGGTACAGATACCTTTGATTCTGTAGATTATCCTGATATTGCCGAAAAGGTGGCAGAGGAGGTATTGAAGCAAAATATTCCTGGAATTATAATATGTGGAACAGGGATAGGTATTTCTATTGCTGCTAATAAAATACCGGGTATAAGGGCGGCTCTTTGTAATGACCTTTTTACTGCGCGCATGACTAGAAAACACAACAATGCCAATATTTTAGCATTAGGAGCCAGGGTGATAGGAGCAGGTTTAGCTGTAGAAATTGTGAGAGAATTTTTAAATACCGATTTTGAAGGAGGAAGGCATCAAGCCCGAGTAGAAAAAATAAGTGCAATAGAAAAAAAATACAGGGAGAAAGTTTGACTATGCAGGGATTTGAATTCGGCCAAAGACCGGGATGGGATGAGTATTTTCTGCAGCTAGCCAGACTGGTGGCCAGCAGATCAACCTGTATTAGAAGACAGGTTGGTGCAGTTTTGGTAAAGAAAGACCGCATTATTGCAACTGGCTATAATGGAGCTCCGCGGGGGCTTAAACACTGTCTGGAGGTAGGATGTTTGAGGGAAGCTATGAACATCCCATCTGGACATAGATATGAATTATGCCGTGGGGTGCATGCAGAACAAAATGCTATCATAAATGCTGCGTATTATGGAGTATCCACTGAAGGGGCTGTTTTATATTGTACGAATCAGCCCTGTATAATATGTGCCCGTATGATAATAAATGCCGGAATAACCAAGGTAGTTCATGAAGGAAATTTTAATGATGATCTGGCTTTAGAACTTTTGAATGAAGCAGGGATTGAGCTGGTTTTATACAAGCCTGGCCAGGATAGTTAGTGGTATAATGGAGATTAAAATGACGAAAGATAATAAACAAGTAAACAATATGCAGGCAATAAAAGCATTTTATATCCGATAAAAATGTTGGCAATAATACATGGCGTATTGTAATATAATAAATACTGGGGAGAGTCTTTATGAATACTAAGATACTTTCACTGCCGAAACTGAACCAATTAAATCCGACCCTGGAGTCTACTGCCCTAAAACTTATGGAGGAAGCAGGAGAACTTGCTCAGGCGATTGGAAAATTTCGTGGCCTTAGTGGAGAAAAGGTTAATATGCCGGAAGATGAGGTTCTGCGCCAAATTGCTCGGGAACTCCTGGATGTTGCCCAGACAGCAGTGACAATGATGTTTGTTATGGAAGATAATTATGGGATTAATATAGATGAGATGCTTAAAGAGCATGTTGATAAGCTTCTGCAAAAAGGATATTTGGATTTATAGGCAAAGCAAAATACAAAAATTGATAGATGTTGATAAATTTTCCGAATATTTTGAGTGAATTGTCGCAAAAAATGAAAAAATTTTAGGTTGAGTAGAAGGGATTTTAAAAATTTTATTGAATAGATTAAGATGGAATAATATCCTCTTAAGGAGATTTTTAAATGGCTGAAAAAAAGCAAAACTGGCCTAAAGCCCTGGCAAATGCGATAAATTTGGCTACTTCAGTAGCAGCATCTGTGGCCTTAGGGATTTTAGGCGGTGGATGGTTGGATAAAAAGTTTGATACCCACATGGTATTTACAGTAATTGGAACTTTATTAGGAATAGCAACTGCGGGTAAAATAATGTGGGAAAGGCTTAATGACAGAAGGGTGTCTTCTGTTAACGAACAAAAGAACGAAGAGAGAGAATGAATTCAACCTGCTTTAGCAGGTGAAGATATGCGTTTTATGAAAAAAGGCGCAGGAAGGGGGGAAAAAGATGTTTACCTTTGGTATGTTGGATGGAGCACTTTTTCACATAGGTCCTATACCGGTTGACCATATAATTGTCACACAGTGGGTGATAATAGCCTTAATAGGGTTAGTTGCTTTTATGGCAACCAGAGACATGCAGATGGTTCCGAGGGGTTTGCAGAATGCTTTTGAAGCCCTGATAGTATGGACTTATGATTTTTTTACCCAGCTCATGGACAAAGAACATATTGCGAAAAAGTATGCTCCACTTTTGTCAACATTTTTCCTGTTTATAATTGTTTCCAACTACAGCGGTTTAATCCCTGGTGCTGGGAACATACCTGGCTATCAACCGCCCACCGCAAACTGGAATACTACTTTAACCCTTGCTCTTATAACTGCTATTACCGTTCAAATAGCTGGTTTTTCTGAACATGGTGTACATTACCTGGGGCATTTTATAAGCCCGAGTCCGCTCATGCTGCCGCTTAATTTGCTGGAAGAAATTACACATCCCTTATCCCTGTTTCTCCGTCTATTCGGAAACATATTTGGAGAAGAAATGATTCTTGCTTTTATGCTGTATTTGGTTCCATTCTTTGTTCCAGCTCTTCTTATGGGGTTAAGTGTGCTTCTGGCAGCTATCCAGGCGGTAGTATTTACTATTTTGTCCGCCAGTTACATAGCTACTGCAACTGGTGAAGGACATTAGAACTTTGAGGTCTATGATTAACCCATTGATATTGATGATGCTGTGAAAGGGGGGAAAAAAATGGGTATTGCTTTAGGAGCAGGTTTAGCTGTATCTATTGCAGGTCTTGGCGGTGGCGTTGGAATGGGTATTGCCGGCGGCAAAGCTATTGAGGCTATTGCAAGACAACCAGAAGTAGGTGGGGATGTAAGAACCCTTATGTTCATTACCTTCGCATTTATTGAAACCTTAACTATTTATGGTCTTTTGATTGCATTTATGCTGGTTGGGAAAATGTAATAGTACTACACCGTCAATTCATTTTTGCAGGGCGATAGAGCACTTATTATTTGGAAATTTAGCTCTATCGCCTGAATACTATTTGTTCTGAGATTGGAGGTAAAACGTCCGTGATAAGAAAAAGAAATGTTTTTATGATCCTCCTTTTAACCCTTATTATGACCATAGGATTTGCAAGTTTAGCTTATGCCAGTGGAGCCGGGGCAGGAGGGGTTATACCTGCACCTGAAGGGCATACGCCTAAGCTGTTTAACTGGTATGCCATAGGATGGACTGCTGTTAACTTTTTTATACTGTTAGCGATATTATATAAGTTTGCTTTTGATCCGATTAACAATATGTTGGAACAGCGTACTAATACTATTGAAAGCTCACTTAAGCATGCCGAACAGGTAAAAGTAGAAGTTGAAGAAATGAGGAAAGAAGCACAGGCTAATTTAGCTGAGTCCCGCAAACAGGCTCAGGAAATAGTAGCCCGTGCCACCAAGGCTGCAGAAGATGCTAAAGATGAAATTATAGCCAAGGCTCAGCAGGAAGCCGACAATATCAAAGATAAGGCTTATGCAGAAATCCAGGCAGCGACTGAAAAAGCTAAGATGGAACTTAAAGATGCTGCTGTCATGTTAGCTTTAATGGCAGCAGAAAAGGTTTTAGAACGTGCAATTACTGATGAGGATCACAAGAACATGGTGAAAAACTTTGTTAATGAGGCAGGCGATTTGATGTGTTAAATAAAAGCGTCGCTAGACGCTATGCCGAAGCTTTTTTCAGCCTGGCACAGGAACAGGGAAAGATTGATGAATTTGAAAAAGATTTAGAAACAGTAGTTAAGATACTCAATGAAACCGAATATTTAAAGGAATATTTAGGGCATTTGTTAATCCAGCCCCAGGCCAAAAAAGATGTGATGACAAAGCTTTTGGCTGAAAAGGTATCTCAAAATACGCTTAACTTTATACATTTGATTGTTGATAAAAGGCGTGAAAAATATATAGAAATCATAACCGAAGAGTATAAGAACATGGCGGATGAATCACGCAATATCACAAAGGCGGAGCTTGTGGCTGCTCGTGAAGTGCCGGAAGAATATATTAAGGATTTAGCTGAAAAGCTGTCAAAAGCAACAGGAAAAACTATTAAAATTACACAAAAAGTTGAACCTGCTTTACTTGGGGGCGTGAAAATCCGGATTGGCGATCAGGTTATTGATGGTACGGTAGCCAAGAAACTGGAAACGCTGCGTGAAAAATTAAGACAGGCAAAGATAAGTTAATTGATAGGGGTGAGCACATAAATGAGTATCAGACCTGAAGAGATTAGCGCTATATTAAAACAGCAGATTGAGCGCTACCAATCAGAGGTCGAAGTTAGCAATGTGGGCTCTGTAATATATGTTGGTGATGGTATCGCCCGTATCTATGGATTACAGGGTGCCATGGCTGGCGAGCTTTTAGAGTTTCCGGGTGGAACTTATGGAATGGTTCTCAATCTGGAAGAAGATAATGTCGGTGCCGTTTTGTTAGGTAACTATGAACACATCAAAGAAGGCGACATAGTTAAGGCTACTGGAAGAATAATGGAAGTTCCGGTTGGTAAAGCCATGCTGGGAAGGGTAGTTAATGCATTAGGGCAGCCGATTGATGGAAAAGGCCCTATAAATGCAACTGCCTATAGACCTATTGAGCGTATAGCTCCGGGTGTTGTTACCCGTGCACCAGTTGATACTCCTATGCAGACAGGACTTAAGGCTATTGACTCCATGGTTCCTATTGGAAGAGGACAGCGTGAGCTTATTATAGGCGACCGCCAAACTGGTAAAACTGCAATTGCCATAGATGCGATTATAAATCAGAGGGAAAAGAAAGATATGATATGCATCTATGTTGCAATAGGACAAAAGCAGTCAACGGTTGCCGGTATAGCTGCTAAACTTGAAGAAATGGGAGCTATGGATTATACCATTATAGTTGCTGCTACTGCTTCTGAACCTGCACCTCTGCTCTACATAGCACCGTATGCAGGTGTAGCAATGGCAGAAGAATTTATGGAAACAGATAAGGCGGATGTTCTTATAATTTATGACGACCTTTCTAAGCATGCAGTTGCTTATCGTGAAATGTCACTCTTGCTCAGACGTCCTCCTGGACGCGAAGCTTATCCGGGCGATGTATTCTATCTGCATTCCCGCCTCTTAGAACGGGCATGTAAGCTGAATGAAGCACATGGCGGAGGGTCAATTACTGCCCTGCCGATAATTGAAACCCAGGCAGGCGATGTTTCTGCATATATACCGACTAATGTTATATCAATAACTGATGGACAGATATATCTGGAAACTGATTTGTTCTATGCTGGTCAGCGTCCGGCTATTAACGTAGGGCTTTCCGTAAGCCGTGTAGGTGGTGCTGCTCAAACCAAAGCTATGAAATCAGTTGCTGGACAGCTCCGACTTGACCTGGCTCAGTATCGTGAGCTGGCTGCATTTGCCCAGTTCGGTTCTGATTTGGATAAGGCTACATTGGCACGCCTTACCCGTGGTGAAAAAGTAAGTGAAATCCTGAAACAAAAACAGTATAACCCGATGCCCATGGAAGAACAGGTAGTAATAATCTATACCGGTGTAAATGGATTTTTAGATGATATTCCTACCAACAGAATCGCTGAATTTGAACAGGATTTCCTGAAATATATGCACAGTACACATGCTGATATATTAGCCACTATCAGAGACACCGGAAGGCTGGAGGATGATACCAAGGAAAAACTGAACCGGGCGATTGAAGAATTTAAGTCAACTTTTGCAGTTTAGGCGGTGATTAGATGGCAGGAGCAAGTGTAAGAGACTACAAACGCCGGATACGCAGTGTAAAAAACACTCAGCAAATCACCAAGGCTATGAAAATGGTAGCAGCAGCCAAACTGCGCCGGGCTCAGGAGAGTGCGGAGGCTTCCCGGCCTTATACTGAAACTTTGCGTGATACCATAGCCCGTTTAGCTGCTGTAGCAGGTGACATTGAACATCCATTGCTGCAAAAAAGGGAAGAAGTGCGAAAAGTGGGATATATAGTGGTTACAGCTGACCGCGGGCTTTGCGGTGCATATAATACTAACATTATTAAAGCGGTTAATACTGCTATTGAAGAGGACGAACGAGATGTTGAATTTAATGTTATAGCAGTAGGGCGTAAAGTGCGCGATTTTTTCCGAAAGCGTGGTGGACTGGTAGCTGAATATGTTAACCTGGGAGACGTTGTGAATTATGCAGACGCCAGGGAAATCGGGCAGTATGTAATGAAAGCCTATGAAGACGGTGAACTTGATGAAGTATATGTTGTTTATGCACGCTTTGTAAATGCGCTGCGTCAGGTTCCGACAATTGAAAAGATATTGCCCATTGAACCACCAACTCAGGAAGGGGAAACGGAAGAAACTTTTGTTGAGTATATTTACGAGCCGGATGTCAAAATTATACTGGAAAGCTTATTACCACGCTATATCGGCAGCCAGATATATCATGCCATGCTGGAAGGGAAAGCGAGTGAACACGGTGCGCGTATGACCGCAATGGGCAATGCAACTGAAAATGCGGGAGAAATCATTGACAGTTTGACTCTGGAAATGAACAAAGCGCGTCAGGCTGCAATTACCAAAGAAATCCTGGATATAGTTGGTGGAGCCGAAGCTCTCAAAAAAGGAGGAAAGTAGAGAATGGCTAATGTAACTTATGGCGAGGTAGTCCAGGTTATAGGTGCGGTTGTCGATATAAAGTTTAAACCTGGTGAATTACCCGATCTTATGAATGCTATTAAAATAAAGGCAGAAGATCAAGACTCCAGTTACAGAGGACCTAAAGACTTAGATATTACCCTTGAGGCTATGCAGCTTTTAGGAAATGATACTGTAAGATGTGTTGCTCTGCAGTCAACCGACGGTGTTATGAGGGGGATGAAGGCGGTCAATACTGGTGATCCCATTAAAGTTCCGGTAGGAGAAGGATGTCTGGGAAGAATACTTAATGTACTTGGCGAGCCGGTTGATGAAAAAGGCGCTGTTGATGCAGCAGAATACTGGGCTATTCACCGTCGTCCGCCGGCATTGGTTGACCAGACGCCGGCCACTCAAATATTGGAAACTGGCATAAAGGTTACCGACCTTATCTGCCCATATGCAAAAGGTGGTAAGATAGGCCTCTTTGGCGGTGCGGGTGTTGGCAAGACAGTTATAATAATGGAACTTATAAGGAATATCGCCTATGAGCACGGCGGTTATTCAGTTTTCACCGGTGTTGGTGAGAGAACCCGTGAAGGGAACGACTTATGGCTTGAAATGAGTGAATCTGGAGTTATTGAAAAGTGTGCACTGGTATATGGACAGATGAATGAGCCGCCAGGAGCACGTTTGAGGGTTGCTTTAACCGGACTTACCATTGCGGAATATTTCCGTGATGTAAAGGGACAGGATGTTTTGATATTTATAGATAATATATTCCGTTTTGCTCAGGCAGGTAACGAAGTTTCAGCCCTTCTCGGACGTATGCCGTCTGCTGTTGGTTATCAGCCTACTCTGGCAACCGATATGGGAACTTTACAGGAACGCATTACCAGTACCCGTTATGGTTCAATAACTTCAGCTCAAGCGGTTTATGTCCCGGCTGACGACTTGACTGACCCGGCACCGGCGACTACCTTTGCTCACCTTGATGCAACTACGGTTTTGGCTCGGTCTATTGCCGAAAAAGGAATATATCCTGCAGTTGACCCGTTGGATTCTACATCGCGAATCTTAGATCCGCAGATTTTAGGAGAAAAACATTATTATGCAGCACGTGGAGTACAGCAAATACTGCAGAGATATAAGGAACTGCAGGATATTATAGCTATACTGGGCATGGATGAATTGACTGATGAAGACAAATTGATAGTAGCTAGAGCTAGAAAGATTGAGAGGTTCCTGTCTCAACCGTTCCATGTTGCAGAACAGTTTACCGGTAACCCAGGCATATATGTACCGGTAGCAGAAACGGTTGAATCATTTACTCAGGTCTTAGAAGGTAAACATGACAATTTACCTGAGGCAGCATTCTATATGGTAGGAAATATTGATACGGTACTTGCCAAAGCTAAGAGTCTGGAGGCGTAGCCTATGGCAGAAAACACCTTTATGTTAGAAATAATTACGCCGGAAGAAATCCTTCTGCGTGAAGAGGTTCAGTTTCTTGTAGTTCCTGAAACCCAGGGTGAACTAGGGGTTTTGAAAAATCATGCACCAATGATTGCGGCTTTGAATATTGGGGTTTTAAGATATACTGATGCTGATGGTCAGATTCGTAAAGTCGCTATCAGCGGAGGCTTTATGGAAGTAATTTATAATGAAGCCCGGGTTTTGGCAGAAACAGCAGAACTGGGAAATGAAATTGATGTGTTGAGGGCTCAGGAAGCCTTGAAACGGGCTAAAAGAAGGCTAGAACAGCGAGACGAAAATATTGACTTTGTTCGTGCCCAAAAGGCTTTGCAGAGAGCTATTGCGAGGCTTAAAGCAGCTGATGCTTATAATGAACAGTAGAATTGTTAAAGCCGGAAGTTTTGTGCTTCCGGCTTTAAGCTAGAAAAAGAAAGGCTTAAAGAGGTTTGAATGTGGATAAGCAAAGCATAATTAAAGTTTTTTTAATAGCTATCCTTATCTACTATCTGATTAAAGTAGCCTTGTTCCTTTTATTATGGCAGATCTTGCACCAGATGGAGGAAAAGGGAAGAAAGAGAGTTGAAAAGAGAAAAAGGATTATAGAAGAACAGCGCCAAAAAAGGCAGGAAAAATGGGCTAAATATTATGATGGTAAAAATAAAAAATAATCAGATTTTGAGGGATAAAATATGCAGGAAAAATTTATATATATGATAGTTTCTGTTTTTGTTATTACGGTGCTTTTTGGTATACTTATATGGTGGCAGCTGGGAAGAGTCCAGAAAAGGGCTTTAGAAGCCAAAAAGAAAAAAGAGATTTACTTGGAACAGATGCAAAAAAAACAGGAATAAATTAGTTGGGTTTTACCTGATTTTGTTGAAGGGTGTATTGATGAAAAAGGAAAAGATAAATAATTCGAAAACCTGCTCAAAGCAGGTTTTAATTTTTTTCCCCCACTTTAAATCATGAATAAACCTGTTTAGTCAAGGCAAAAATTTTTAATAGGAAAGTATTGGGGGAGGTTTTTTTATTTATGAAAAAGATTTTATTATATTTAACAGTTTTTACAATATTATGTTTTTTTGGCAGCTTTACTATAGATTACACTATTGGCAAACAGCTTACGAATCGTTCACCATATTACCTAGCTTTTACATCAATCGGTGCAAATTCTCTCTCATCAAATTTAGATGCTTGGGCAAAAATAAAAACAGATTCATCTCCTTCTGAATTAAAGGCATATATGCTAAAAATACTGGCAGGTTTCAATATATCTTTTACTCCGGAGAACATGAAGTTGGTGGAAGATGATAAAAAGAATACGATTTTTTATCAATACAGCGATAACAAGATGAAAATCGTTTTAGTTTTAGAATCGGATCTTATCCTAGAGGAAACCTTTTTTGTAGTATCTGTCAATGAAAAGGGAGATATAACAGATTTAAGAAAATGGGAGTCCCGGCTCAATGAGCTTATCGGGATAAAATGGACGTATTATTATACCTATCAAGGAGAACTTGACGGAATAATTAATTTTGAATCACAAGATGAACTTATAAAAGTAATATTAAAAAATTTAGATGCGAAAGAGAGAAACTGGTTTAAAAATAAAAAAGTTACCAGCTGTGCAGCCTATTCTTCAAAACTTAAGCCATATATCAATTCAGTGCAAGTCGGAGTTAATAGATGCAACTTACAGATAGCCATTACCCCGGATGAAAAAAGGAATAAAACATATATAATAATCGGGGCACCGCTTATATTAGGAGAATATTAAATTTTGCGTAAAAGCCCGACACTTTCAATAATTTAGTGTCGGGTATATTTTACCCTGAAAGGAGGTGATTATTTATGAAAATGGTTGTTCAGGGAGAAGCCAGGCTTACCGGAGAGGTGGAGATAAGTTCATCTAAAAACGCAGTACTGCCGGTTTTAGCGGCTACACTTTTAACAGAAGAAAAGGTAGTTTTGAGAAAGGTGCCGTTTATAGAGGATGTAAAAGTAATAAAGTTTTTGTTGAAAGAATTGGGAGTAGAAGTTAAAGAAGATAAAAAAGACCTGAATATTATTGGACAAGCCAGATATAATCATCCCCCATATGAAATGGTGAAGAAAATAAGGGCTTCATTTCTTTTGATGGGACCTGTTTTAGCAACCAAAGGATTAGTGAGGGTTTCTTTGCCAGGAGGTTGTGCTATAGGAACCAGGCCGATTGATTTACATTTAAAAGGGTTTAAAGCCTTGGGAGCTCAGTTTACTTTTTCCGGGGGCGATATTATAGCAAGGGTTAATAAATTGAAAGGGACTCATATCTATTTAGATTTTCCAAGTGTAGGAGCAACAGAAAACATAATGATGGCAGCAGCCCTGGCAAGTGGAACAACTTACATTGAAAATGCGGCTCTAGAGCCGGAAATAGTAGATTTAGCAAATTTCATAAATTCAATGGGAGGGAAAATAAGCGGAGCTGGTACTAATATAATTAGAATTGAAGGGGTAAAAGAACTTAAAGGAACAGAATATTCCTGTATTCCTGATCGGATTGAAGCGGGTACTTTTATGTTAGCAGCAGCTGCTACGGGAGGAGATGTTTTAATAAATAATGTTATTCCCGAACATGTAAAAGCAATTACTGCCAAGCTTATTGAAACAGGAGTCGAAGTTGAGGAAAGGGGTAGTCAGATAAGGGTAAAAGGACAGAAAAAAATAAATCCGGTTTATATCAAAACTATGCCATATCCCGGTTTCCCAACAGATATGCAGGCCCAATTTATGGCTTATTTAAGCTGTGCGGATGGAAGCAGCATAATTACAGAATCGGTTTTTGAAAATAGATTTATGCATGTCCAGGAATTAATGCGCATGGGGGCATCTATTAAAATTGAAGGTAAAACAGCAATAATAAAAGGAGTTTCAAAATTACATGGAACAGAGGTAATTGCTACTGATCTGAGGGCAGGAGCAGCCCTTTTAATAGCTGGGATGATGGCTCAAGGAAGTACGACTGTTACTAACAGCTATCATATTAACCGGGGTTATGAAAATGTAGTGGAAAAATTAAGAGCTTTAGGAGCAGATATAAAAGAGGTATAACTGGCATATAAGTCTTTTTTTTTTAATAAAATTTGGCATGAAGAAAAAATATGTAATTATTTTATTGATTTTTATAATTATTTTTTTTGGTTTAAAATGTTCAAAAAATAAAATGGAGGTTAGGGAAGGGCTTGATATAAGATTATATTTAAGCAGAGAAAAGAAAATAATAAAAATAAATTTAGAAGAGTATGTAGTTGGGGCAGTTGCAGCGGAAATGCCGGCTTCTTTTGAAATAGAAGCGTTAAAAGCCCAGGCAGTATGTGCAAGGACTTATGCAGTAAGAAAAATATTGAGCGGACGTAAATATGAAGGGGGAGCTGACCTTTCAGATGATGTAAATGAATGTCAGGCATATATATCCCCGGAAAATTTTAAGAAAAAAGATCCTGACAGGAGTGGCCAATTCCTTAATAAAATAAAGCAGGCAGTTGTTCAAACAGAAGGGATAATAATAGTTTATGAAGGTGAACCTGTGGATGCCTTATATCACTCTACCTGCGGAGGAAAGACGGCCAATGCAGATGAAGTATGGCAAAAGAGGTTACCGTATCTCAGATCTGTAAATTGTAAATACTGTACTTCTTCACCTTATTATATAAAAAAATATCAAATAGAATGCAGCCATATAAAAAGAGTGTTGAATATAGATAAGGATATCAAGACTATAAAAATTGTTGAAAGGGATAGTACCGGAAGAGCTCGAAAAGTTAAAATAAATGATCATATTTTTGAAGCTAGTTTACTGCGCCGAAAGTTAAATTTACCTTCAACCTGGTGGGAATTTATTAGAAAAGACGATAAAATTGAGATAAAAACCAGGGGATATGGACATGGAGTTGGATTATGTCAATATGGAGCAAATGGAATGGCTCTCAGGGGATATGATTATAAAGAAATAATTAAATATTATTACCATAATGTAGAATTTTATAAAATGAATTATTAAGTTCTCCTTCCTCTTTGAGGTGAATATATTTTTTAATAATCACCTTGAGGGAGGAAAGAGATGCAAAATTATATAAGAAAAAGAGCGGTTAAAATTGCTCAGTATATTATAAAAACTTCAAATACAGTAAGACAAACCGCAGAAGTTTTTGGGATTAGCAAGAGCACGGTACATAAAGATGTAACAGAAAGACTTCCTCACATAAATAAAGAACTGGCAGAAGAGGTTAAGAAAATATTAGAGCAGAACAAGGCAGAGAGGCATATAAGAGGGGGGGAAGCTACCCGTAAGAAATATGCCGCAATTAAAAACACGGGTAAGAAAATCTGAAATATTGATAGCCATAAAATAATATTAAAGGTAAAATAATGTTGTAAAATTAAATATTTCAGGGAGGGCATTAAATTAATGTTTTTTACCGAAGATATAGGAATTGATCTGGGGACGGCCAGTGTATTAGTTTTTAAGAAGGGAAAAGGAATTGTCTTACATGAACCTTCAGTAGTGGCCATTGATAAAAATACCGGCAAAGTTATAGCAGTAGGTGAAGAAGCCAGGCGAATGCTGGGTAAAACACCGGGACATATAGTAGCAGTTCGACCGTTAAAAGATGGAGTAATTGCTGATTATGATATGACCGAAAAAATGCTTTCTACCTTTATACGCAAAATTGTGGGTCAAAAACTTTTTTTCAAACCGCGGGTAATTGTATGCATTCCGACCGGGGCGACTGATGTAGAAGAGCGGGCAGTAAGACAGGCTACTATGGCAGCAGGAGCAAGACAAGCCTATATAATAGAAGAACCGCTGGCTGCTGCCCTTGGAGCAGGACTTAATATTTCAGAAGCTACCGGAAATATGGTGGTTGATATCGGTGGAGGAACTTCGGATATAGCTGTTTTATCGTTGGGAGGAATTGTTTGCAATGCTTCGCTGAGAGTAGGAGGAGACAAATTTGATGAGGCAATTGTACGCTATGTTCGCCGTGAATATAATTTAATGATAGGAGAAAGAACTGCTGAGGAGATAAAGATAAAAATAGGGACTGCATATGTTACAGAACAAAATCGCCACAAAACTATAGAGGTAAAAGGACGAGATTTGGTATCAGGCCTTCCTAAAACGATAAAAATTACCTCTGAACAGACTTGGGAAGCTTTGCAGGAACCGATAGAAGCGGTTATCGAAGGAGTAAAAAAGGTTTTGGAAATTACTCCTCCTGAACTGGCAGCAGATATAGTTAACAATGGAATTGTTATGACAGGAGGAGGAGCACTGCTGGATGGTCTAGATGTCCTGCTCTCTAAAAGGACAAACCTTCCGGTACATATAGCTGAAGATGCCATCAGCTGCGTAGCCAGAGGCACCGGCAAGGCCTTACAGGAAATGAACATACTTGAAAAAACAAAAAATAGAGGAGCAAGGAGGATTTTATAAAATTAAAGTTTTAGTGCTTCTTGAACGATATATAAAAAAAGCATTGAAAGTGGGGGTAAAAAACCTTGATAAAAGGCTTATATACCGCAGCGTCCGGAATGATGCTAAACATGGCCAAACAGGATGTAATTGCTAATAATATTGCCAATGTAAACTCAACTGGATATAAAAAAGACCAGACAGTTACCAAGGCTTTTCCGCAAATGCTCATAAGCCGGCTTAATGAAAAAGGTTCGCCTAAGGTTATAGGTTCTTTAGGGACCGGAGCTTGTGTATCCGGCATATATACTGATTACAGCAAAGGGAATTTAAAAAGAACGGATAATGAATATGATTTGGCAATTGATGGTGAAGGCTTTTTTGTTGTAGCTCTACCGGGAGGAGAAGAAGGATTTACGCGAAGCGGAAATTTTAAACTTAATCAGGAAGGCATACTGGTAAATAACCAGGGGTATCCGGTTTTAGATTACAATGATGATCTGATATACATTGAACAAGAGAACTTTACCATAGATGAGAGAGGTATAATATCAATAGATGGGGAAGAAATTACCCGTCTTAAAATTGTAGTTTTTGATGATTTGGGTCAGTTAATCAAAAAAGGAGATAACATTTATACATCTAGTGCAGGTTATACAGAAGATGATGCATCCAGGATACTGCAGGGATATTTAGAAGAGTCCAATGTAAATGCGGTAAAGGAAATGATAGATTTAATAACTGCAGTCAGAAGTTACGAATCTTTGCAAAAAGTAGTGCAAGCAGAAGATGAAGCGATAAAAACAGCTGTTAATCAAGTAGGAAGTGTATAAAATTTTGTTTTGGCCAGGGGACGGCTTAAAAATGCGCAATTGCATTTTTAAGCTGTTTTTTATTTGGCAAGAAAATGAGAGTTTAAGAGAACTAAATCGACAAAAAACGCAGTGATGTTTTCAAAAGAGACTTTTTTTTTATTTGCTTAACAGAGGCGGATACATTATAATAGTAAATGCTCATCACCCTTTATATTGAGTTTAATTTCTAAATACCCACAATATATTGTATGAGCAGGGAGGACAAGATATATGGACATCAGTAAAATCAAAAAACGGGATGGAAGGATAGTGCCTTTTGAAAAAGAAAAAATAACCAAGGCTATTTGGAAAGCTGCACAGGCAGTTGGAGGCAAAGACTACAACCTTGCAGTGGAGCTTACAGAAAAGGTAGTGGAAATTGCCCAGTATGTAAATGGAGATGCAATAGCGACAGTTGAAGATATTCAGGATCTGGTGGAAAGGGTTTTAGTAAAGAATGGACATTACAAGACCGCCAAAGCATACATACTTTACCGTAAACAAAGGCAGGATATGAGAGAGGCCAGCCAGCTTTTGGCTAACAACAAAATTATATCTGATTATCTTGAAAAAAACGACTGGCGTATAAAAGAAAATTCCAATATGACCTATTCCTTACAGGGTATGAATTTCCATATTTCTTCAATACTGGTTTCTCAGTACTGGCTTAATCAGATTTATCCCCCTGAAATCAGAGAAGCACATATAAGCGGGGATTTTCATATCCATGACCTGGGTATTTTAGGGGTATATTGCGTAGGCTGGGATATAAGAGACCTTTTGATGGAAGGTTTTAAAGGAGTAAGGGGAAAGGTGGCCAGCAAACCAGCCAAGCACTTCCGCTCTATATTGGGGCAGATAGTAAACTTTTTCTTTACCCTGCAGGGAGAGGCAGCCGGGGCCCAGGCTTTTTCAAATTTTGACACCCTTTTGGCACCTTTTATCCGTTATGATAATTTAGACTATAAGCAGGTTAAGCAGTGTCTGCAGGAATTTGTTTTTAACATGAATGTTCCAACCCGGGTAGGTTTCCAGACTCCGTTTACCAATGTTACCATGGATCTTAAAGTTCCCGAATTTATGAAGGATGAGCCGGTCATAATAGGTGGAGAATACATGGATTGGACATACGGTGAATTCCAGAAAGAAATGGATATGTTTAACCAGGCATTTGCCGAGGTTATGATGGAAGGGGATGCGGAAGAAAGGGTATTTACTTTCCCCATTCCGACTTACAATATAACTGAAGATTTCGACTGGGATAATCCGGTTTATGATAAAATATGGCAGATGACAGCCAAATACGGCATACCTTATTTTTCGAATTTCATTGGCTCTGATATGAAACCTGAAGATGCAAGGAGCATGTGCTGCCGTCTGCGTTTGGATAACCGGGAACTGAGAAAAAGAGGGGGAGGACTTTTTGGGGCCAATCCTTTGACTGGTTCAATTGGAGTTGTAACTATAAATATGAGCCGAATAGGCTATTTGTCAAAAACTAAAGAAGAATTTTTTGAGCGTTTGGCCCATATAATGGATTTAGCCAAAAACAGCTTGCAGATTAAGCGCAAAGTTTTAGAGAATTTAACTGAATCAGGACTTTATCCTTATTCACAGTTTTATCTGCGCAGGATTAAGGAAGGCTTTGGGCAGTATTGGAAAAACCACTTTTCTACTATTGGGCTTATCGGCATGAATGAAGCATGTCTCAATTTTATGGGTAAAGATATAGGAACTCCGGAAGGTGTGGAGTTTGCCAAAGAGGTTATGGACTTTATGCGGGATCGTCTGAGCAAATACCAGGAAGAAACTGGAGATATATATAACTTGGAGGCTACTCCTGCTGAAGGAGTAAGCTACAGCATTGCCCGCAAAGATAAAGAACAGTTCAAAGATATAATTGTGGCGAATGAAGAAGAGTATCGCCGGGGAGCAGAACCTTACTACACTAATTCTACTCAGCTGCCGGTATACTATACCGATGACCTTTTTAAAGCTTTGAAAATGCAGGATGAGCTGCAAACACGATATACAGGAGGAACAGTATTCCATGTATTTTTGGGAGAATCTGCTCCTTCGCCTGAAGCTGCCAAACGCCTGGTTAAAAAGATATGTGAGCAGTTCAGGCTTCCTTATTTTACTTTAACTCCGACTTTCAGCGTATGTCCCAGCCATGGATATATAAACGGCAAAAAACCGCTCTGCCCGATTTGTGCGGCAGAAGGGAAACAGACTACCTGTGAAGTTTACTCACGCGTAGTAGGATATTTAAGGCCGGTAGATCAGTGGAATGCTGGTAAACAGGCCGAATTCCAGAATAGAAAATCTTTTGATAAGGCGTTGTTGGTTTGATATGAAGTTTGCAGGATTAATAAAACAAAGTTTGGTAGATTATCCGAACAGGATTGCGGCTGTACTTTTTACCTATGGCTGCAATCTCCGCTGTCCTTTTTGTCATAATGGGCATCTTTTAATAAAGCCGAGCCCCCAGACCAGCAAAAATATCTTAATAGATGAAGAAGAAATCTTAGCATTTATAGAAGAAAGAGAAGGTTTTCTTGATGCCTTGGTGATAAGTGGGGGAGAGCCGCTTTTAGAAAGGGAGCTGTTTTATTTTATAGAAAAAGCCAGGAAATATAACATCTTGCTGAAAATTGATACTAATGGAACTAATCCGGAAATGCTGAAAACGCTTTTGGATGCCGGATTTTTGGATTATGTAGCTATGGACATAAAGGCGCCCCTTGATTATAAAAAATATGCTAAGGCGTGTGGAGGTCTGTCTTCTGAGCTCTTTATGAATATAAAGAGCAGTATAAAGCTGCTTTTAGAAGCTGATATATGTGTGGAATTCAGGACGACGGTAGTGCCTGCTTTGCATAGCAATGAGGATATTTTAGAGATTGCCAGGACTATAAAAGGGGCTGAGAGGTATACTCTGCAACAATTTAACCCGGAAAATGCCCTAAATGTAAAATATAGAAATTTAGAGCCTTATTCGGCTGAACATTTGAGAAAGGCAGCGGATCAATGCCGTTTGTATGTGGATAGTGTCGAGGTAGTTAATATATAGGTAAAAAATTCAAATTCCTGCTTAATATTTTATAAGCAGGAATTTTTCTTGTTTTTTTACCAAAAAATGCTTGTAAATTTAAATTTTTCATATTATGATAAATAAAAAGATGTTCATTTCGAAATATGACCTATACCATTGTTCCCGCAAATGTACAATACATTTCGTGCTTCTATTCCGAATTTTGCCACACATTTTTAAAATTTCCAGTAATCTTATCATCTGCAGCAACATATAATGTGGTGTCGTCTTTTTAAAGGATACTCAAGAACCAGTTTCTTTTATCCGGGTTTACTAATACTATTTTTATAAGTAAAAAACAGGGGGGATTGGTTTAAGGGGGGGAGCTTTAAATTAAAGTTTATATTTGGCCATAATTTTATCATATCAATAAGGAGGGTTATTTATGATGAATACCAAGGAAACTATGGAAAGATCTTTTGCTATGCTGGAATCTGCCCTGGATAAGTACTGGGATATGTGGTTGGTGAGTTTGGGAAGCATGTCCTGGAGTCAGGAACAGGTAGAAAACATGTTGAAAAAATATCTGGATCAAAGGAGAACTGCTAGAGAGGAAAGTACCAAGATAATCGAAGAAATGATGCAACAGGTAAAGAAAAACCAGATGCAGATACAGAGCATGGTTAAAGATGCAGTACTTTCAGCTTTAGAAAGTGTGGATTTTCCAGCTTATACGAGCAGTATGGATGAACTTAAGAAAAAGGTAGATGAATTATCCAAAAAAATAGAGGATAAATAAGTATTTTTTTAGCAGGTTTTATATTTTTACGTTTTTTGCATAGATCTTTGCTAAATTAATATGGTTTTATAATTCTCTAGAACTGGAAAAGAACGCGGGCAAGATCGAGGCCTTTGCCTTGATCAACCGCGTTCTTTATGCAGTAGGTATTTAAATTTAGAAAATAATTTGATATTTTTATAGATTTTATTTTTGCCAGAAAGGAGTAGTAGAATGCCTGAGAACACAAAGAATGGCAAAAAGCAGGAAGAAGGCCGTGAAGAAATTATAATGCCGGATTTAAGTCAGTTGTGGAAAGAAATATATTTTAAAACTGAAGAAGCCTGGGCCAACGCGGTTAGGGAGTTTATAAGCACCCGCACTTTTGTGGATTATCTAGATAAGCTTTTGGAGTATAATTTGTCAACTGAGAAGCTTCTGCGGCAAAGCATGGATAGATATATGGAAACGGTTCCTCTGCCTTCCAAGAAGGATATAGCCAGAGTAGCTGAAATGGTAATTTCTATGGAAGATAAGGTTGATAACATGGAATTTCAGTTGATGAAAAATATTGATACCATAGCTAACAGTCTTTTGCAGATGCTGAGTTTTCAGGAAAAACTGCAGCAGGAAATGGCAGATCTAAAAAAACAAATTGATAGCATAAATCAGAAAATAGAAAGTATGGCTAACCCAGTTGAAAAAACTGTATCTAAGACTGAAAAGAAGGAAAAGAAAAGCAGAAACTCCAAGAAAAACGAAAGCAAAGAAGAAAATGCATGATACCGATATTATGTTTGAAAGAGGGAGAGATTGATAGGAAATGGTTGAAAATATATACAGTGAATTGAAGGTTGGGGATAAGGGATATATAGAAAAGACTATAACTGAAACCGATGTATATCTTTATGCAGGGATAACCGGGGATTTTAGCTGGCTGCATGTAAATGAAGAAAGGGCAAGGAGAGGACATTTCAAAACCAGAATAGTGCATGGAATGCTCTTGGCTGGACTTATATCGAATGTAGTGGGAAATCAGATGCCTGGGGCGGGAACTATTTATGAATCTCAGAATTTAAGGTTTTTAAAGCCTTGCTTTATAAATGATACGATAAAAGCACAAACAGAAGTGATTGAACTGATGGAAAAAGGAAGGGTTAAGCTTAAAACTACCTGTCATAACCAGCGGGGGGAACTTTTGGTGGATGGGGAAGCAGTAGTAATACCTCCTCGAAAACATGTTATAAAAGAAACTGAATAACGGGAGGGTAATCTATGAGCAATAAACAGGGGATTCGTTTGCTAAGCGGTTCAGCAGAAGAAGTGGGGGCTAAACTGCAGGAGAATTTCGAACGAATGTTAGAAACTACTCGCAGGTGGATGGAAATACTGACATTTGATCCTGATCCTGAAACCGGGCTTACCCCAAAAAACATAGTTTGGCGTAAAAATAAGGCCAAACTTTACCGGTATGTATGTCCGGGAGAGATAAAGTACCGCACTCCGGTTTTGTTTATATATGCTTTGATAAATAAAGCATATATTTTAGACTTAAGCCCGGGGATGAGCCTTATTGAACATTTGGTCAACGAAGGCTTTGATGTGTATCTTTTGGATTGGGGAGAATTTCAGTGGGAAGACCGGGATTTAAGATTTGACGACTTTGTGTGTGACTATATTGCCCGTGCTGTTTACAAAGTATGCCAGATCTCCGGGACGGAAAGCCTTACTATGGCCGGCTACTGCATGGGAGGAACTATGACGGCTATGTATGCAGCCCTTTATGATAGACCCGAAGTAAAGAATATAATTTATCTGGCAGCTCCTATAGATTTTGAAAATGCCGGTCTTTCCAGTATATGGCTTAAACCTCCCGGATTTGATCCTGATAAAGTGGCAGATGTTTATAAACTTGTTCCTAAAGAATTCATAGATACGGGAGTTAAGATGTTAAAGCCGGTCAATAATTTCTGGGGTACTTATACCCGTCTTTGGAAAAATCTCGATGAAGGGGTTTCCATAAAGTCGTGGAAGGCTTTAAATAAATGGATGAATGATAATGTCCATTTTCCAGGTGCAGCCTACAGGCAGTGGATAAAGGAGTTTTATCAGGAGAATAAGCTTATCAAAAATGAATTTAGAATAAAGGGTCGGACGGTTGACCTTAAAAATATAAAAGCATCTCTTTTGGTATTGGCAGGAGAAAATGATCATATAGTTCTCCCTCATCAGACTAAAGCTATTTTAGATTTATCTTCTTCTACTGATAAAGAGTTTCATATATTTCCTATCGGACATGGAGGATTAGTCTTCGGAAGCGTAGCCAAAAAACAGGTTTATCCAACCATTTCCAATTGGCTTGCTGAGCGTTCTTAAGAAGTAAGTTGCTTATGAACCCACATGGCAGCATTTTTATTATATAAAAGCTCTATGTGGTTTAAAGGGAGAATAGTTTTATTAATCAGTTTGGCTCCGTTTTTGGTCATTCCTTCAGTGTTTAAAGCACTGTCGACAAATACTATGCCGTCGCTTGGAATGGTGGTTTGAACAGGGATGATCCCTATAAAATTGTTATTGCCAGCCAGGACAGCAATTTCAATTTCGGGGGCTATGCCTTTTTTTTCGAGTTTATCTATAAGAAATCCACCGTCTTTTATGGCAGTTTTAATACCTCGGGAATGGCTTATAAAACCAGATCCCCCATAATAAGTAGTCCACCAGTCCTGTTGGGTGGTATCAAGAGGGTATACATCATCCCAGGGATATAGAATCTGGCTTTGACCGGGGAAACAACCTTCTTTATAGATGGAACGGGGAGTTATGTCGATACTGTTTCCGAGATAAAAAATCTTATCCCATGCAATTACTCCGTTCCCTCCTGTCATAAATATGAGATAGGATATGGAAGGATTGCGGAAGGCATAGTCAGTTCCCATATTAGGCACACCTAACATGATGAAACGGCGGACATCACCACGGTAAGGGGTATAAGCCAATCCGGAAAGATAGATGCGGACAGCTATACCCCCTTTACTATGGGCAATAAGGTCTATATGAGAACAGTTGCATAGCTTGGTAATTTTGTCAATTGCATCGGCGATTATTTCTGCCTGCAAAAAATTATTTCCGTGGGAGTGAGGAAAAGTTAGGGAGAAAACCCGGTGTCCCCTTTCTACTAATCTCTGTTGCAGCCCTTTATAGCCTAGGTTGTATATATTGGTGAAGGATGAAGCGTCAAGCCCTGCTCCGTGGATTAGCATAACCGGGATTTTGTGTGGATTAGTATTCCAGCCGGGGGCGAAATGTAAAAGATAAGTATCGGAAGAAGGTTTATCCGTGCCGAATAAGTTTATAAAATCTGGATCCAGCTGAGTATTTACTTCACAGAATTTTTCATTTATCCCTTTTATTTTTTCAGCTCTATGCACTTCTATCTTTTCCCAGTATTTAGAAGAACCGATGCCGGTAATGCGCAGATTGAGATGGTAATTGCCAGTGTATTTATTATAATTATCATTGGTCATATGCCAAACCTCTTTTCATAAGTAGGAGGACTCTCCCTGGATAAAATTGTAACAAAAATAGTTGTTTTTGTCTTTTTGTATAAAATATATTTACGAGTAAAAAGATAAGATTTAGTTATATTTATATACATATCTCAAAAGAAAGATATATAATAAAGACTGAAAAATTTTTTAATAAGGTTTTGAGGTGTAATGATGAAGTTATGGAGTGGAAGATTTACCAAAGAAACAGATAAGCTTACGGAGGACTTTAATGCTTCAATATCTTTTGACTGTCGCATGTATAAACAAGATATAAGAGGCAGTATTGCTCATGCTTCCATGCTGGCTAAACAGGGGATTATAACTAAGGAAGAAAGCCAGCTTATAATAGAAGGTTTAAAGGAGATAGAAAAAGAATTAGAGGAAGGAAAACTGAGGTTTGCGGTAGAAGCAGAGGATGTGCATATGAATATTGAAACCTTCCTCATAAAAAAAATAGGTGAAGTGGGCAAAAAACTGCATACCGCCAGAAGCCGAAATGACCAGGTAGCCTTGGATTTAAGACTTTATCTTAAGGATGAGATAAAAGAAATCAGGAGGCTGCTCATAGACTTGGAGGAAACATTGCTCAATTTGGCAGAAGAGCATGTAGAAACTATAATGCCAGGTTATACCCATCTTCAGAAAGCACAGCCGGTGAGCCTGGCGCATCATCTCATGGCATATTTTGAGATGATGCGCCGGGATGTGGAAAGGCTGGATGATTGTTTAAAAAGAACCGACTATATGCCCTTGGGATCGGGAGCTTTAGCCGGCACCGGATTTAACCTGGATCGCGATTTTGTAAAAGAGCAGCTCGGTTTTACTCATGTAACCCGAAATAGTTTAGATGCAGTAAGTGACAGAGATTTTGCGATTGAATTTTTAAGTTTTGCCAGCATTCTAATGATGCATCTGTCGCGTTTTTCAGAGGAACTTATAATCTGGTCGACTGAGGAATTTGGATTTGTGGAAATGGATGATGCTTTTTCTACAGGTTCTAGCATAATGCCGCAGAAGAAAAATCCTGATATAGCTGAGCTTGTCCGCGGAAAGACGGGAAGGGTTTATGGCGATCTTGTCGCTTTACTTACGATAATGAAAGGGCTTCCTTTAGCTTACAACAAAGATATGCAGGAAGATAAAGAAGCACTTTTTGATGCGGTAGATACAGTAAAAAAATGCCTTATAGTATTTACACCTATGCTTAAGACAGCTAGATTTAAGCCTGAAAAAATGGCTAAGGCTGCCCGTGGGGGCTTTACCAATGCTACTGATTTGGCCGATTACCTGGTAAGAAAAGGTCTGCCTTTTCGTGATGCCCATGAGGTTGTAGGAAAAGCTGTGCTTTATTGTATTGAAAGAGGAAAGGATTTAGAAGAATTAAACCTTAGCGAATACCAGGAATTTTGCCGGCTTATAGATGAAGATGTTTATGAATTTCTGGCTGTCAAGGAATGTGTAGCTCGCCGCAAAGTTAAAGGGGGACCTGCTCCAGAGCAGGTTTTAAAGGCAATAGATGAAGCTAAAGTATGGCTTGGGAGGGAGAAGGATGTACAGGCTGAGTAGGTTTACTTCGGTTGATGGAGTGCCTGTTCGAGAAGAGGTTGAAACTTGGGCAGAAAGTTATTTTTTCAACCTTATGAATTTATTTAATGCATTTTTATCATGGGTTGATGTAGATAAAGCTTTGGAGCGCCTGCGTCAGATTCCTTTTGCCCAGTTGGTGCAGGAAGAATTAGAAAATGAAAGTGAAGAGGTAAAAGAAATAGCAATATCCAAAGTTATGGAACTGCTGGAAATGGAGATTAATTATATGGAAGCATATGCGCAAAAATAAGGGTTTGATATTTTGAAAAGAGGGAGGAAATCAATTATTTATGGAAAAATGCAGTATATGTGGAAGAGAGTATCCGGAAGCGGCTTTGAAAAAGATGGTGCAAATTTCCGGTCGCAAGGCATATCTGAATAAAATTTGCCCGGCTTGCCAGGCAATAGTGCTTAACAATCCAAACTATTACTACCTGGAAGAAAATAAAAAGAATGGATAAGAAGAGTGCCTTGACGGAGATAAGTTAACTTGCTATTATCAATATGTCAGTATAAAATTGTGATGTTTAAAGGATGCCGATGTGGCTCAGTGGTAGAGCAGCTGATTCGTAATCAGCAGGTCGCCGGTTCGAATCCGGCCATCGGCTCCAGAAAATATAGGGTTTTTACCTTATTCTTACTCAATATTTAAAATAATTGATTCTCAGGAAAGCAACAACAGAGAGGGTAAAAGCGCTTATTGCCCAATTTAGGTAATCGTTTTGTTCGGATTGTCTTAAAGGCAATTTTTCAATCAGCGCTGCTTCGTCGATTTGGATAATTTTTATACCTTCTTTTTCAAGTTCTAATACTTCTTCTCTTATAGCAAGAGCGAGCTGAAACGCTACTTCTTTAAGGGGAATATCTTCTCGAACAAATGACCAATTCAATATTGTTACAGGACATGTAAGAATCCCTTTGACCATTTTTTGGGTAAGGCTTTGCGCATATTTTGTATATTCGACTGTTATTGGCTTTGTTCTTTTTGTGTCAGAGAATAAAATTGGCGGTTTTACACATCTTGTTCCATAAGATTGACCCCAGCCTTTTTTGCTTATGATAAATCCTTCCAGGTTTTCTCCAAAGAACTCTACCATGTCATTTCTTTCATATTCACCATGTACTAGAACATCTAAACCTATTTCTTCCTGAAGCCTTATGACGTTTTCAATTTTGGATTTTACAAACCGGTCATATTCTTCAAAGGTTATTTTGCCATTTTTCAGTTCACTCCTTGTTCTTCGAACATCTTCAGTTTGTGGAAATGAACCTATAGTTGTTGTTGGAAGCTTTGGGAGTTTCGGCAGTTCTTTTTGGATTTTAATTCTTTCATCAAATCCAGGTTTTCTTTCAAAATTATCTTTTTTAAGGTTTCCTATTTCTGAAAGGCTGTTTGTTTTAAATTTTTCGGATTAAGTATTGATACTTTGCTTGCTTGAATAAAACCTAATTTAAATCTCTCCATAAAAAATGGTAAAATTAAGAGGATTAAAATGCTTATAGGGAGTAAGGTTTATGCAGAAAAAGATAGAGATACTAGGTTGCTTTATAGATGCGGTTGACAGTAGAGATGCTTTGCAGAAGGCGGAGGAGTTTATTTTACAGGGAATTCCTTCCCATGTTATTACTTTGAATGCGGAGATTGCCTATGCTGCCAGCAGTGATCCAGAGCTTAAGAAGATTATAAATAAGGCAGATTTGGTAACTCCAGATGGAATAGGTATAGTTTGGGCAGCCCGTAGAAAAGGGTATGATTTAAAGGAACGGGTTACTGGAATAGATATGGTGTATAATTTATCTGAGCTAGCTTCTGAAAAAGGATATAAGGTTTTTCTTTTAGGTGCAGCTCCTGGAGTGGCAGAAAAAGCAGCTGAAAATTTACAGCTTAAATATCCGGACCTTATTATTTGCGGGACCCGGGATGGCTATTTTAGGGAAGAAGAAGTTGATGAAGTTATCGATGAAATAAGGAATTTATCACCGCATATTTTAATGGTGGCATTGGGTGCTCCCAAGCAGGAATTTTTTATAAACAGATATAAAGAAAGATTAGAAGTTCCCTTATGCCTTGGGGTAGGCGGGAGTTTTGATGTTATTTCCGGATTAAAGAAAAGAGCGCCTGAGATTATGATAAAACTTAATTTAGAGTGGCTTTACCGCCTTGTTTTGGAACCGAAGAGGCTTAAAAGACAGATGGCTTTGCCTAAGTTTGTTATTAAAGTGTTGAAAGAAGAAAAATAATTACTCCTTGTTAAAGGGGGAGGTTTTTAATGGAAAATGCAGTTTTTGCTCTGGATATCGGCACGCGAAAGATTGTAGGTCTTATTATGCAAAAGGTTGACGACAGGTTTGTGGTTTTAGACAGTGAAATGATAGAGCATAGGACTAGAGCTATGTTAGATGGGCAGATACATGATGTGGAAGCGGTAGCTGCAGTAATAAAGGAAATAAAGAAGGGATTAGAGGAGAGAAATAATATCAGGCTTGAAAAAGCAGCTGTGGCAGCAGCCGGAAGGTCGCTCAGGACGGTTATGGGGGAAAAGCAAAAGAAGAGGGTTATGTTAGATGAAATTACAGTGGAAGAAGTCCAGGCTTTAGAGATTGAAGCAGTTCAGGAAGCCCAGTTAAAACTGATGCAGGGTAATAATCAGGGTCAGGAAAAGGCCGATTATTTCTGTGTAGGTTACAGTGTTGTTTATTATGAACTTGATGGACAAAAGATTTTAAGTCTGGTTGGACAGAGGGGATCGCATATAAAAGCATCGGTTATTGCTACTTTTTTGCCTCGAGTAGTGGTAGACAGCCTTCTTTCTGCTTTAAAGAGAGCTGAGCTTGATATTTTAAGTCTTACCTTGGAACCTATTGCGGCTTTGTCTGTTACTATACCGCCTAATATGCGTCTTTTGAATCTAGCCCTGGTGGATATCGGGGCAGGCACTTCAGATATTGCAATAGTAAGAAATGGTGACATTGTAGCTTATGCGATGGTTCCTATAGGGGGGGATGAACTTACTGAAAGCTTGGCTTCTCACTATCTGCTGGACTTTGATGAAGCGGAAGCTTTTAAAAGACAGCTGAGGGAAAAAGAAGAAGTTAGGATAACGGATGTTTTAGGCAATGAGACTTTGATAATGCGCGATGAAGCAATAAAGGTTATGGAACCGGTTATAAAAGAGCTTTCACAACATATAGCTGGCTATATCACGACTTTGAACCAGAAAGCTCCTGATGCGGTAATTCTTATCGGAGGGGGAAGTTTGACTCCTACTTTGACTGAAAATATAGCAAAGGAGCTTAATCTGCCCTTAAACCGGGTAGGGATAAGAACGCCGGATAAATTTGCTCACTTTGATTTTAAAGCTGACTATCTTAAAGGACCGCAGGGAGGGACGCCGCTGGGGATTGCTTATTATTCTTTGACAAGTCCTCCGATGCCTTTTATGAAGGTAACTATTAATGGACGAGAGATAGTTTTGTGGAATATAGGAGAAATCAGTGTAAGCAAAGCGCTCTTGAGCTCAGGGCTGCCTTTGGGAAATATTTATGGACGACCAGGGTTAGGCAAGACTATAGAGATAAATGGCAGTATTCGAGTTCTGAAGGGAGAAGTAGGTACTCCTCCGGTTATCAAAGTGAATGGAGAAGATGCTTCTTTAGAAACCATGTTAAAGGATGGTGATGTAATAGAATTTATTCCTGGAAAGGAAGGCAGGGAAGCCAAAGTTGTGGTAAAAGATTTAATTAATGCAGGGGAAAGCGATTATGTTATAGTAAATGGAGAATCAGTAGAGATTGGTCTTAATATAGAGATAAACGGGCTACCTGCTGGGTTGGATGATGAGGTCCCGGATCGGGCAAAGGTTTTAATTAAGAGGATGGATGCGGTAAAGGATGTCTTGGTTTCAGCAGGGATTCCCTCTGAATATATGGAAGAGAAAGTTTACAGGTATTATTTTAATGGGCAGGAGATGTTTTTAAGGTGGCTTCCGTTAAAGGTAAAGATGGAAGGGAAGCCGGTTTCCTTAAGTGACACGGTTTACAGAGGAGCAGAAATTCAATGTGAATACGGACGTTTACGTCCCAGGCTTCGCGATATACTTAAAGATGGACAGATTAATAAAATTAAGGTTGTGGTTAACGGACAAGAGATAACTTTGAACAGCAGACCTAGAGAAATAAAGGTTAATGGAGAAAAAGCAGATCCTGATATGGAACTTTTGGAAGATATGAGAATAGAAATTGAAAAGGACAAAAGTGGAGCTATATTAAGCGACATATTTAAAGTTATAGAAATTGAGCCGGTAAGCTCAGGCAAGCTGGTAATGCAGGTAGATGGCGAGCCAGCCGGTTTTACTACTCCTATATTTGACAACAGTGTTATTACTATCAAATGGGAAAAATAAAAGAGCAGGGGATAGTTTTATCAGTGAAAACTATCCCCTTTAATTTTTGGAAATTTTAAAATATCTGATAGTTATATGTGGAGTTGGGAAAGTAAATAATAATTTTGAAAAAGAATATTGCAATTTGACTTTTGTTGACTATAATATAAAAAAGAAAGGTCAAACAAAGTCAAGAGAGGGATGAGCATGAAAAAAAGTTTGGCAGATAAAATCGAAGAATATTTGAAGGTTTTGATTGAACGCAGTGAAAACAGGCAAATAGAAATTCAAAGGGCAGAGCTTGCGGAAACATTTTGTTGTGTCCCTTCTCAGGTGACTTATGTTATAAGCACCAGGTTTAATGAAAAGAGTGGGTATTTAACTGAAAGCAGAAGAGGGGGCAAGGGATATGTAAAAATTACCCGCCTTGATAATGATGATCCGTTAGCCCAGATGAGCCGCAATAACCTGTTTGATTTTCTAGATAGAATAAAGGATGAACAGATAATAAGCCGCCGGGAAAATGAAATGTTGAAACATCTGGCAGTATATGCTTTTAAGGAGTGGCCTTCTGAAGAGAGAAGCCGAATTTTTAAGGCTATAGAAGAAGCCTTGAAGGATTATTTAATGTGAGTTTTCGTGAAAGGAGGATTTATATGTACTGTGATGAATGCAAAATAAGACCTGCTACGGTGCATTTAACCCAGATCATAAACGGACAGATGATACAGATGCATCTCTGCGAGCAATGTGCAGCTAAAAAAGGGGCATCTGTGTTTAACAGTGCAGATACTGGTTTTTCTATACCTAATCTTTTGGGAACATTATTCAGCAATGTGTATAACGTGCAAGGGATAAGTTCGCCTGCGGTAAGCAGTGTAAGCTGCCCAAACTGCGGTATGGATTTTGAAAGAATAAGACAGACTGGAAAACTTGGATGTTCTGAATGTTATTTTACTTTTGAGAGGGAACTTGAACCTACTTTAAGAAGGGTGCATGGAAACAGCCAGCATATCGGAAAGGTTCCCCGCCGCGGTGGAGGAAAGGTTATGTTAAAGAAGAAAATTGAAGAGCTTAAAAACAGATTGCAGCGAGCGGTTGCCCGGGAAGAATATGAAAAAGCTGCTGAAATAAGGGATGAAATTAAGAGGCTGGAGAAAGAAATGGAGTAAGGAGGTGTCTTTATGGGGGTAAGTGATCTTTTGAATCAGAGTTTTGTTGCCTGGATGGATGCGGATAAAGGCGCCGATTCAGATATAGTTGTAAGCAGCCGGGTAAGACTTGCCCGCAACCTGAGTATGATACCTTTTCCCCATATGCTTAATGATGAAACAGGTTCTAAAGTAGTTGATGAGATAAGAAAAGCCTGGAAGAAAAGTACCAGCAGTGAGCTTAACAGAATGGATCTGGTAACTTTTGATCAACTTTCTATTTTAGACCGCAAGATATTGATGGAAAAACACCTCATAAGTCCGGAACATAGTGAATCTAATGCGAGATTTAAAGGGATTATGGTAAATAATGACGGGTCTTTAGCCGTGATGATAAATGAAGAAGACCATCTGCGTATGCAGTGTTTTCTTCCAGGGCTAAGGCTTATGGAATGCTACAATCGCATTCAACTTATAGATGATGAATTGGAAAAAAGTTTGGATTTTGCTTTTGACGAAAGAAGGGGTTATTTAACTTCCTGTCCGACTAATGTAGGAACTGGAATGAGAGCCTCTGTTATGCTTCATCTTCCGGCTTTATCCTTGAGTGGACAGACCAGCCGTATTTTCCAGAATGTTAGCCAGCTGGGCATGACAGTCCGAGGATTGTACGGAGAGAATACTGATACAGTAGGCAATTTTTATCAGTTGTCCAATCAGATTACTTTAGGACAGACCGAAGAAGATATTATAAATAATTTAACCAGCATAGCAGGACAAATAATAGAGCAGGAAAGAATAACCCGCCAAAAGCTCTTAAGGGAAATGCCCTATCAGTTGGAAGACAGAATAGGTAGAGCCTATGGAATACTTACCAATGCCCGGGTTATAACTTCTAACGAAGCTTTAATGCATCTGTCTGATGTAAGGTGGGGGGTAGACTTAGGTCTCATTAAGAATTTGAAACCTTTTGCCTTGAATGAATTGATTGTGGCTATAAGGCCTGCTCATCTTCAGAAAAAAGCAGGCAAAGAAATGGAACCTTTTGAACGGGATGTAAAGAGGGCTGAAGTTATCAAAGAAAAGCTTGCCAGCCATTAAAAATTAAATTGAAAAGGAGGTTGATGTGTATGTTTAGAAGATTTACACAAAGGGCTAGAAGTGCAGTTATGTACGCCCAGGAAGAAGCTAGAAGTTTAGGTCATCCTGCAATAGGGACTGAACATATTCTTTTAGGGCTTTTACGGGAAGGAGAAGGAATAGGAGCAAGAGCCCTTACCAGTTTAGGAATTGACTTGGGAAAAGTAAGACAGGAAGTAATAAAGGTTGTTGGTCAAAGAGGAGAAGTTGAAAAACCGGAAGGGGATCTCCCAATAACTCCAAGGGCTAAGAAGGTTTTCAACCTGGCTTTTGATGAAGCAAGGTTGCAGGGGGTAAATTATGTGGGAACTGAGCATCTTCTGCTTGCCCTTTTAAGAGAGGAAGAAGGAGTAGCAGGCCAAGTTTTAATGTCTATGGGGGTAAAGCTGGATGAAGTAAGAGAACAGGTTATGCTTCTTTTGGGAGGAGAGGCTGGCCTTAATATAGGTAATCCCCCCATTTATCAGGAGCCAGTGATCAACCAGATTAATCCGCAATCAGTAAAAAGAAAGGCTAAAAGCAAAACACCTGTTTTGGACAATTTCAGCCGTGATCTGACTCAGGATGCTTTGGAAGGACGATTAGACCCGGTTATAGGAAGGGAAAAAGAAATTGAAAGGGTAATCCAGGTATTGTCAAGGAGAACTAAAAATAATCCGGTTTTAATTGGAGATCCAGGGGTAGGTAAAACGGCTATTGTCGAAGGTTTGGCTCAGCGGATTGTAGAAAACAGAGTGCCAGAAATTTTAAGCAATAAACGGGTGGTTGCTCTTGACTTGTCTGCTATGATAGCAGGAACCAAGTATCGTGGCGAATTTGAGGATCGCTTGACAAAAATTGTAAATGAAATTAAGTCTGCCGGTGATATTATTGTTTTCATCGATGAACTTCACACTATTGTAGGAGCAGGTGCTGCTGAAGGTGCTATAGATGCAGCCAATATTTTAAAGCCTTCACTGGCTAGAGGAGAATTTCAATGTGTAGGAGCAACTACTCTGGATGAATATCGTAAACACATAGAAAAGGATGCTGCCTTAGAACGCAGGTTCCAGCCGATATTGGTAGATGAGCCTAGCATTGAGGAAAGCATTGAAATTTTAAAAGGTCTGCGCGATCGCTATGAAGCTCATCACGGGATTAAAATAAGCGATAAGGCCATTGAAACAGCCGTAAAGCTTTCAGCCCGTTATATTACTGACAGATTTCTGCCTGATAAGGCTATAGACCTGATTGATGAAGGGGCTTCCAAGCTGAGGCTTGCCAATTATGTTTTACCTGATGATTTGAAAGAATTGGAGGCTAAATTAGAAGAGATTATAAAAGAAAAAGAAGAGGCTATTAATGCTCAGGAATATGAAAAGGCAGCCCAGCTTAGAGATGAAGAACAAAAGCTAAGGGATGAAATTGAAAACAGGCGTAAAGAATGGGTAAATCAGCGTAATAAAGAGCTTAGAATTTTGGAAGAAGAAGATATAGCAAAGATTGTATCCGATTGGACTGGTATTCCGGTAAGCAAGCTGGCTGAAGAGGAGACCGAAAGGTTAGTACATTTGGAAGATGTTCTGCATCAAAGGGTTATAGGACAGGACGAAGCAGTGAAATCAGTGGCTAGAGCAGTAAGAAGGGCTAGAGCCGGTCTTAAAAACCCAAAACGGCCTATAGCTTCGTTTATATTCCTTGGGCCTACCGGAGTAGGAAAAACTGAACTGGCACGTGCTTTGGCAGAGGTGATGTTTGGCAGTGAAGATGCTTTAATAAGGCTTGATATGTCTGAATATATGGAAAAACATGCGGTATCCCGCATGATAGGTTCGCCGCCAGGTTATGTAGGATATGATGAAGGCGGGCAACTTACGGAAAAAGTAAGGAGAAAGCCTTATTCAGTAATTCTTTTGGATGAAATAGAAAAGGCTCATCCTGAAGTATTTAACGTTCTTTTACAGGTATTAGAGGATGGAAGGCTGACAGACGGTCAGGGCAGAACCGTAGATTTCCGGAACACTATAATTATAATGACTTCCAATGTGGGTGCAGAATCTATACGCAATGCCAAGAAGGTAGGTTTCAGCAAGGGCGATGATGAGGCAGAAAATTATGCCAAGATGAAAGAAAGGGTTATGGAACACTTAAAACAGACTTTCAGACCTGAATTTATTAACCGGATAGATGAAATCATAGTATTCAAGAGCCTTGCTGATGAACAGCTGAGGCAGATTATTGATCTCCTGCTAAAGGATGTAAAAGAACGGATAGCTGAAAACGGCTATGACTTGGAAGTAACTGAAGCTGCCAAAGAAGTAATTATGAAATCGGGATATGACCCGCAGTTTGGAGCAAGACCTTTGAAGCGTGCTATTCAGAAGATGGTAGAAGATACAATAGCCGAAGAAATACTCAAGAAAACGGTAGTTCCAGGAGATAGAATACTGGTTGATGCAGAGGAAGGTAATATTGTGGTTAAGAAAGGATAAAGATTTGTGGGGTAGTTTTCATATAATAAAATTTTTTGAAAACTGCCCCGATTTTTTCTGCGATTAGTGGAGAAAAAAGGTATTTTATGTTAAATTAAATAATGAAATCAGATATTGTAATAATATTCCGGGGGAAAATTATGGTTAAAAATATAAACCGCTTTGTATGTGCAAATTGCGGTTATGAAACTCTTAAATGGATGGGAAGATGTCCCGGGTGCGGCAGTTGGAACACAATGCAGGAAGAAAATGAAAAATCTGTTTTTAAAAGTCTGCAAAATATAAAAACAGAAGCTGTTCCCTTAAGTTTGATAGGAAAAGAGGAAGTAGTCCGTTTCAGCACAGGTATGACAGAGTTTGACCGGGTTTTAGGCGGCGGTATAGTGCCTGGATCTCTTATATTGCTAGGAGGGGATCCTGGGATAGGGAAGTCTACTTTGCTTTTGCAGGTTTCTGATTATATGGCTAAAAAGGGCGAAAAGGTTTTGTATTTATCTGGAGAAGAGTCTTTAAAGCAAATTCGCCTTCGCTCTTTGAGGATGGGCATAGATAACGAAAATATATATCTTTTAAATGAGCAGAATATAGAAGTATTAGAATATTATGTTGAAGATATAAAACCTAAAATTATAATAATAGATTCTATCCAGACGGTTTATTCGGAAAGCCTTTCTTCGATTCCGGGCAGCGTATCCCAACTGCGGGAGTGCACGGCGAAGATTATGGGGATAGCCAAGGAAAAGGATATAAGTGTCTTTTTAATCGGCCATGTTACTAAAGAAGGGGCTATTGCCGGACCTAAAATTTTGGAACATATGGTGGATGTAGTTGTTTATTTTGAAGGAGATAAAAATTTTGCTTTTAGATTGTTGCGCGGGATAAAAAACCGCTTTGGGTCGACAGATGAACTAGGGATATTAGAGATGACAGGCCAGGGATTGATTGAGGTAAATAATCCTTCTCAGCTTTTTTTAAGCTCCAGAGAAGCTGCGTTAAGTGGAACAGCAATAACAGTAAGTTTTGAAGGGAGCAGACCTTTTTTAGTTGAAGTCCAGGCTTTAGTAACCTCATCTATGCCGCCTTATGCTAGAAGAATGGCTTCAGGTATTGATCAAAACCGGTTATCATTGCTCATTGCAGTTTTGGAAAAAAGAACTGGTTTTATCCTTTCCGGATATGATGTGTATTTAAAGGTAACTGGAGGGGTATTTCTTAAGGATCCGGCAGTAGATTTAGGTATTGTAGCTGCTGTATTTTCAAGCTATAAAGATAAGCCACTTCCTTCAGACATGGTTTTTATTGGAGAAGTCGGCTTATCAGGAATAATCAGAAATGTTCCTTTTATAGATTCACGTCTTAAAGAGGTTGAAAAATTAGGATATAAAAAAGCGGTGGTTCCGTATGGGTTGAATTTTAAAGACGGGTTGAGTCCAGGTATAGAAATAATAGAGGTTAAAATGATAAATGATTTTATTGAAATGCTTGCGGAAGGATGGGTGTAGATGGAGGATATCTATCATGGCAAATTTAAACAATCCCTACAGCTTTTAGCTCCAGGGAGTTTGTTCAGGATTGGAGTAGAAAATATTCTTCAGGCCAACACTGGCGGGCTTATTGTAGTGGGAAATTCACCCGAGCTTATGAAATTGGTAAGCGGAGGATTTAAAATAGACTGTGAGTATACTCCTGCTCGTTTATATGAGCTGGCTAAGATGGATGGAGCTATTATAATGAATGGAGATGCTACCCGTATACTCATTGCCAATGCCCAGCTCGACCCTGATCCCAGTTTGCCTTCGCAGGAAACAGGAATAAGACATAGAACTGCGGAAAGGGTAGCGCGTCAGACTGGGGAACTGGTGGTGGCAGTCTCCCAGAGGCGCAAGGTTATAACCCTTTATCAGGGTACAGTTATATTCAGATTGAGAGATATATCTACTCTTTTGGTTAAAGCTAATCAGGCATTGCAAACTTTAGAAAAATACCGCAATGTCATGTTTAAAGATTTGCAGCGCTTGAGCGGAATGGAGTTTGAAGATGTAGTTACTGTATCTGAAGTATGTGAAGTTCTGCGCCGTATAATAAAAGTTTTGCATATTGGGGAAGAGATTGAAAACTACATTGCTGAGCTGGGAAGCGAAGGACGCCTGGTAAAAATGCAGCTTGATGAAATGCTTGCTAACGTAAGGGAGGAAGCTTTGTATATAATACAGGATTATAACCGGACTTTGGATAAAACGCCGGAGGAGCTTTTGAATACTATGCTGAGGGCATTTGAAGAAGATATATCCGACTCCGTGTTTATTGCCCGGATTTTATCATTAGGTACTGCCGCCAGCCATCTGGAACAGCAGGTATCGCCGCGTGGATATCGTATGCTGCAAAAGCTTCCCCGTATTCCTTCTTCAGTTATAGATAACCTGGTAGAACGCTTTGCACTTTTAAGCAATGTTATGCGGGCAAGCATAGAAGAATTAGATGAAGTTGAGGGGATTGGCGAAGTTAGAGCCCACTCGATAAAGAACGGACTTAAACGCATGCAGGAACAGCTCTTTTTGGAATATAAATATATATGAATAGTTGAGCTATAGATAAAGAATTAGAGCATGCAGGTTTATAGAATAAGCCTGCATGCTTTTTATTTGGAAGGGAATATCTCTGTTTAATAAGGATAATGCCTTAAGTCATGTTGAAAATGCCGAGGGTGGAAGATTTTTTATATTCCTTGATGAAAACATCATAAAGGCTTATATCGAGGGTATTACATAAGGCGGCGGAGTAGAAGAGCATTTTACCCAGTTCGTTAATTATTATTTCTTCACAGTTAGGACAAAGTTTGCCACGAACGTGGCTGTCTAAGTACTGTTTAAGTTCTTTTATTGAATCTATATCTTTTGGAATCTGCATTTTTGAGGCTTCAATACTTATGCAGCCGCATTCAGTTACCGCTTTAGCAATTGCCCGGTTTACCCGGCTGCTGGCTTCGGATAATTTGGAAGTTATATCCAATATGCTGCGGTGCCGTATCAAAAGTTCACCTACAACATTTTGAAATTCATCACAAATCAAGTCTTTCATAAGAGACTTGCCTCCTTAAATCCTGAGTTTAGATAATTATAGCCTTTGTTTTCAGGCTTTGTCAATTTAATATCCTGTCATCTTGTGTCGTTAAGGATTGGGATAAAGGCAGGGGACAAAATTGTATTTTGTGGAATAATTTACATATTAATTGGTATAATTATTGATCTTTTATAGAAGAATATTATTGGAGGTGAATAATATGACAAAAAAGTTAATTATATCAAAAGGTGCGTTTTTAGTAACTTTTATTATGACTGGTTTTTTAACCTATTTTTTAAAAATGTTTTTTAAGCTGGAATTATATGAACTCCTGATTTCTGGAACTTTGTTTTTTATTTTATCTTTTGTGGGTATGAATAGGTTTTTGCTCTGGATGAAAGAAGGAGTAAAAAGATTAAATAAGATTTTGGAAAATACATCGATAGAAGTAATTTTAGGGGGAGCTGCCGGCCTTATTTTAGGAGGGATAGTAGGTATTTTAAGCAGTTTCCCATTTTCGCTTTTTAAAGGTATAGGAAATTATATTACCCTTTTTGTATTTCTTTTAAGTGGTTATACAGGTTTTAAAATTGGCAGTAGACGGGCACATGATGTAATAAAGCTTTTTTATCCTTCAGGCGATATCAAGCAAAAAACATTGAATAATAAAATGTTTAAAATATTAGATACCAGCGCCATTATTGATGGCAGGATCTACGATGTGTGTTTGACCAATTTTGTTGATGGAACTCTTTTGGTTCCTACTTTTGTTATTGCTGAACTGCAGCATATTGCAGATTCTTCTGATGCTGTGCGTAGAAATAAGGGAAGAAGAGGGCTTGATCTTTTAGCTAAAATGCAAAAACATGAAAAGATAAAAATTGATATAATAGAGACAGATTTTGAAGAGGAGAAAGATGTGGATACCAGGCTTATTCAGCTTTGTAAAAGGCTTGATGCTGCTATAATAACCAATGATTATAACTTAAATAAGGTAGCTGAACTACAGGGAATAAAGGTTTTAAATATTAACGAACTGGCTAATGCGGTAAAACTTATAGTTTATCCTGGAGAAAGCATGCACATAACTGTTATTAAAGAAGGCAAAGAAGAAGGACAGGGAGTTGGTTATCTAGAAGATGGAACGATGGTAGTGGTAGAAGATGCCCAGTATGATATAGGGCATGAGCTTGAAGTAGTGGTTACCAGCGTATTTCAAACCGCTGCCGGCAGAATGATTTTTACCCGTAAGATGAAAGAAGATTCTTTATCTGAAGGATTAGATTATGTAATAGGGGAAACCGAAGAGGTGAATTTATATGGATAATTATGTGAAAGTTATAGTTGCGGCAGCAGGCAGAGGAAGCAGAATGAAGAGCAGTATTAATAAACAGTATATGCTCTTGAAAGGGAAGCCGGTTCTAGCTTATTCGCTTTTTACCCTGGAAAAAATGGGTATAGTCGATGAAATACTAATAGCTGCCCATCCTGATGAAGTTGATTATTGTTATACAAATGTAGTGAAAAGATATGGGTTTAGGAAGGTTAAAAAAATAATAGAAGGCGGAAAAGAAAGACAGGATACGGTAGAGTTAGGGCTTAAGGAATTAAGTGATGATACCGAATTGGTAGCCGTGCACGACGGGGCACGGCCCCTTTTTATGTCTGACCTCTTGGAAAATTTAGTTTACGAGGCTATAAGGTGGGGAGCGGCTGTTCCAGGAATAAGGCTTAAGGATACAGTTAAAATGATAGATGAAGAAAGTTTTGCCTTTAAGACCTTAAACCGGGGAGAGCTTATAGCAGTGCAAACCCCCCAGGTGTTCAGATATAAAGAACTTCTTTATGCTTATATTCAGGCGCGAAAAGACAATTTTTACGGAACTGATGATGCTTCACTTTATGAAAAGTATGTAGGCAAAGTAAAGATTGTTCCCGGAGATGAGAAAAATATAAAAATAACTACTCCTGAAGATATAATTATAGCGCAAAGATTTTTGGAAGAAAAAAAGGGGGAATATAACGGGGCTGTTTGTTATATGCGGGTAGGAAGCGGATATGATGTACATAAGCTTGTAGAAGGAAGGAAGCTTATATTAGGCGGAGTGGAGATACCTTACAGTAAAGGGCTTTTAGGACATTCGGATGCGGATGTTCTTTTGCATGCTGTTTGCGATGCTTTGCTAGGGGCAGCTGGCCTAGGGGATATAGGCAAACATTTTCCTGATACAGATGAAAGATATAAAGGAATAGACAGCCTTGTCCTGCTTAAAGCTGTGGGTGATAAGTTGAGCAAGGGAGGATTTAAAATAATTAATATTGATAGCACAATAGTGGCACAGGAGCCTAAACTGGCTTCCTACATACCAAAAATGCGGGAAAACATTGCTGATGCCTTAAACCTTGACCTTTCCAGAATTAGTGTAAAAGCTACAACTACCGAAGGTTTAGGCTTTGAAGGGCAAAAAGAAGGTATTTCCGCTCAAGCTGTTGCTCTTATCGGGCAGTAAGTTTTAAAAGTTTAATATTTTGCTCTTCCTGGGGAAGAATAAGAAAAAAGCAGGAGGAGCTTTAATATGAAGGAGAAACTGGCTTTAATTACTTTTCTTCTTATTTTAAGTTTGAGCATATTGTGGTTTAATGAAGATAAAGCGGTTATTAACGCCGGCGGAAATGCTGAAGGGATAGTAGTTACTTTAGGAGAGAATCTGACAGAGAGCCAGAAGAGGCAGGTTTTAGATGTTTTTTCAAAGTTTAGAGATTTAAAGGATGTAAAAATAATAACGGTAAGCAATGTAGAGGAAAGGCAGCTTTTAGCCGGTGTGGTTGATGAAAGCCTTATCGGTAGTAGAGCGATTTCTTCCGCTTATGTTGAAGTTATGGAAAAGAGCAATGGAATTGAGGTTAAGACTGAAAATATAACCTCAATTACTCCTTTTATGTATGCCAACGCTTTAGCTACTGCGGGGATAGAAGACTCTAGGGTAATTGTCGCTGCTCCTTTTCCTGTTTCGGGAACTGCTGCTTTAGCAGGAATAATGAAAGCGTTTGAAACTGCCAAAGGGGAAAAACTTTCTCCTGAAGCTAAAAAGACGGCGGCAAAGGAAGCAGCCGAGACTTCCCGGTTGGGAGAAAAAATTGGCAAGGATAATGCTGAAAAGCTTGTGTTTGAGATAAAAAAGAGGGTTTTAGACAAGAATATTTCTGAACCGGAAGAAATAAAGCGGATAATAATAGAGGTCAGCGGTAATTTGAATATAAATTTATCTGAGGCTGATATTGACCGAATAACCCAGCTTATGATTAGATTGCAGAGGCTTGATATAAGCATTAATGACATAGGACAGCAGCTTAAGTTATTAGACCGCAATTTAAAAGACATAAAAGGGTTAACAGGGGAAACTAAGAGTTTCTTGCAAAGAATAATTGAATTTTTAAAAAATATTATTATGAGCATCAAAGAAGCTTTAAGTTAAGGGCTTGTATATATCATTTTGAGGATGATATAATTACCAGATGTTTAAGGGAGGGACATTATATTATGAAGAAGATTAAAGTCAGGTTTGCTCCCAGTCCTACTGGACCTTTACATATAGGGGGAGCCCGTTCTGCTCTTTTTAATTATTTATTTGCGGTAAGCAATAATGGAGAGATGGTTTTAAGGATAGAAGATACTGACCTTGAGAGGTCAAAGCGGGAGTATGAAGAGGAGATTATTGAATCACTTCGTTGGCTGGGCATAAGCTGGACGGAAGGGGTAGATGTTGGAGGAGATAATGGTCCTTACCGGCAAACCGAACGACTTGATATATACCGGGAGTATGTTGAAAAGCTTTTAGAAAAAGGTTTAGCTTATGAGTGTTTCTGCAGTGAAGAAGAGCTGGAAAAAGAGCGGCAGGAGTTTTTGGCTAAAGGAGAAATGGTGCGCTATTCTGGCAAGTGCCGATATCTTACACCAGAAGAAAGGGAAGAAAAAAAGAGGCAGGGGATTAAGCCGGTTATAAGGTTTAAGGTGCCGGAGAATAAGGTCTATGTGGTAAATGACCTGGTAAGAGGAAAAGTTGCCTTTGAAACCAACAATATCGGCGACTTTATTATTGTAAAATCTGACGGAATACCGACTTATAATTTCGCGGTAGTGATTGATGATGCCCTGATGGGAATAACTCATGTGATAAGAGCTGAAGAGCATTTATCCAACACTCCGCGCCAACTTATGCTTTATGAAGCTTTGAATTTCAAAGTTCCGGAATTTGCACATATATCGCTTATATTAGGCAGCGACCGGCAGAAGATGAGCAAGAGACATGGGGCTACTTCGCTTATTCAGTACCGGGAAAAGGGTTATCTGCCGCAGGCCATGTATAACTTTTTAGCACTTTTAGGCTGGTCTCCGGAAGGAGAAGAAGAGATACTTATTCCGGAAGCCATAAATAAAGCTTTTTCGTTGGAAAGGGTATCTAAAAGCCCGGCAGTTTTTGATTTGGATAAGCTTAACCATATAAACCAGCAGCATATAAAGATGCTTGACTTAGATAGCCTTAAAGATCTTCTTAAGCCTTATCTTGATAAATCGGCGTACAGTGCAAAGGTGGCTGAATTGAGTCCTGAAAAATATGAGCTTTTAGTTTTGGCCTTGCGTGATTATCTGGTTTGTTTAAGCGATATTGTGGAACATGCATCTTTAGTTTTTGAAGATATAGAATATGAAGAAGGAGCCTTGGAGATTTTAAGAGGCGAAGGAGTCCGTGAGGTTTTAGACGAGTTTATAAATGGGTATCCGGAAACTGAAGAGGTAGGGGAAATTAAGCAGCATCTTAAAAGCATAACCAAGAAATTAAAGCTTAAACCTAAAAATGTTTTTATGCCTCTGCGCTGTGCTTTAACAGGAAAAACCCATGGCCCCGATCTGCCTTATCTTATAAGTATATGGGGAAAAGATGAGGTAGAGAGAAGGATAAATGTAACGAAGGATAAGATGTTAGGAATATAAAAGAATGGATTTTTAAAATAAAAATTATGTAGATTGACAGGTTAAGCCTGACCTGTATAAAATTAAAACACAATGATATAATTAATAAATGCAAAGAACGGGAAGAGTAGGCAGCGATCGCTGACAGAGAGAAAAGGTCACCGGCTGAGAGCCTTTTCCAGTATGAAGCTGTTGAAAGTGCGCCCGGGAGCAGGTATGCCGAAATTTAAGTAGGCATATCCGGTTTAAACCGTTATATTTAGCTTGAGGGAGATGCTTTTTGGAAGCATCTAACAAGAGTGGAACCGCGGAAAGCCTAGTGGCCTTTCGTCTCTTATGGGGCGAAAGGCTTTTTGAATTATAAAGGGGTGATGTATATGGGGTGTAGCCTGAAAGAAGATGATTTTATCTGAAGAATAAAGAAATAAGGAGGAAAGTTTATGCTTAGATTTTTCAGGCTTTTAAGAGAAGAAATTCAGGTTATTTTCGATAGAGATCCGGCTGCTAAGAGTGTGTGGGAGATAATTTTCTGCTATCCCGGTTTTCATGCAGTTATATTTCATAGGATAGCCCATTTTTTCTATCAGAGAAAACTTTACTTTATTGCCCGTTTAATATCTCATATAAGCCGATTTCTTACCGGAATTGAAATACATCCTGGAGCTAAGATAGGGAAAGGTTTTTTTATCGACCATGGAAGTGGGGTAGTTATAGGTGAAACTACGGAGATTGGGAATAATGTTACTATATATCAGGGAGTTACCCTAGGAGGTACCGGCAAAGAAAAGGGAAAAAGGCATCCTACTATTGGAAATAATGTTACAATAAGTGCAGGAGCGAAAGTTTTGGGGTCTTTTACCGTAGGGGATAATGTTAAGATAGGTGCAGGATCAGTAGTTTTAAAGAGTGTTCCCCCAAACTGCACGGTAGTAGGTGTTCCGGGAAGAATTGTAATCCGGGATGGGGTTAAGGTTGAAAACAGCAAAGTGGAAATTGATTTGGAACATCATATGTTGCCTGATCCGATAGAAGAAACTTTGAGTGCCATGCAGGCTAAGATTGCTGAATTAGAAAGAAGATTAGCCAGATATGAAGAGGAGGCTTTATTAAATGCAGATTTACAACACGCAAAGTCGGCAAAAGGAAGAACTGATTCCGCTAAATCCGCCTGATATAAAGATGTATGTGTGCGGGCCTACCACTTATAATCTGATTCATTTGGGGAATGCCCGCCCCATAGTTTTTTTTGATACGGTAAGGAAATATCTGGAGTATCGAGGTTATAAGGTTAAGTATGTTCAAAATTTTACCGATGTTGATGATAAAATTATAAATCGGGCTAAAGAAGAAGGGGAAGATCCTCTGAAATTAGCGGCCAGATATATAGAAGAGTATTTTAAAGACGCGGACAGGCTGGGAGTAAGAAGAGCTGATGTCCACCCTAAAGTAAGCGAACACATGGATGACATCATAAAGGCTATTGAAAGGCTTATTGCTAAAGGCTTTGCTTATGTGGTAGATGGTGATGTTTATTACCGGGTGAAGGCTTTCCCTGAATACGGGAAACTTTCCGGACGAAGTCTTGAAGAAATGCTTTCAGGAGCCAGGATAGAAGTAGATGAGCGCAAAGAAGACCCAGCAGATTTTGCTTTGTGGAAAGCGGCCAAGCCGGGCGAGCCTTACTGGGAAAGTCCATGGGGAAAAGGAAGACCCGGCTGGCATATTGAATGTTCTGTAATGTCTATTAAGTATTTGGGAGAAACTATTGATATTCATGGTGGAGGAAATGACCTTATTTTTCCCCATCATGAAAATGAACTGGCTCAAGCTGAAGCTTTGACTGGAAAGCCTTTTGTCCGCTACTGGATGCATAATGGTTTTATTACGGTAAATGATGAAAAGATGTCTAAGTCCTTGGGAAATTTCTTTATTTTGCGCGAAATACTGGAAAAATTTGCTCCTGATGTGGTACGCTTTTATTTGATAAGCGTACATTACCGCAGTCCTTTAGATTTTGATGACAGCAAATTAGAAGAGGCTAAAAAGGCTTTATCACGCCTTAAAAATACCCGCTTGCTGGCAGAGGAGTTTATCTATGGAGAGGAAAATGAAGTTTTATTGAATGAGGATGAGGATTCCTTTTTACAGAGTATAAGAGATAAAGAAAATGAGTTTGTTGCGGCAATGGATGATGATTTCAATACTGCTCGGGCGATAGGATATCTTTTTGAGATGTCTCATTTAATTAACAGTTATATAGCAGAAGCGGAGAAGAGCAGTAAAGTAGATAGAGCAAGAGTAGAAAAGGCTTTGCGAATTTTTAATAACTTAGGAGATATATTGGGTATTTTTATTGAAGATCAGAAAAAAGAAGACAGATATTTTGATGATGTAGTTGAAATAATCCTTGACGTTCGGCAGATGCTGAGAAAAGAAAAACAGTTTGCTTTAGCAGACTATCTGCGTGACTCTATTAAAGAGATGGGCTTAATTATTGAAGATACTCCGGAAAAAAGTAGGGTGAAGAAAGAAGGCACCCCGGCTTTTGAAGATTTAATGGCCCGAATTTTAGGTCTTAGGAGTGAGCTGAAGAAAAATAAAGATTATGTAAAGGCAGATTACATCAGAGATAAACTTAAGGAGAAAAATATAATTATCGAAGATACTAGGGAAGGAGTAAGGTGGAGATTTGCGGATTCATGAAAGCATAGATGAAAATCTTTTACGGGAATACTCAGCGGTGGTTTTGGCTTACATTGGTGATGCAGTATTTGAACTAATGGTAAGAACCCATGTGGTGGCCAAAGGCAACCGCAAAGTAAAAGATATTCATCATGCAACAGTGGAAAAAGTTAAGGCGGAAAGCCAGGCTAAAGTTATAAGACAGATATTTGATGAGCTTACTGATGAAGAAAAAGATATTGTTATTCGGGGAAGAAATGCTAAAACTACTCCCCCCAAGCATTCTGACCCGGGTGATTATAAAATGAGTACAGGATTTGAAGCTCTTTTAGGCTACCTGTATTTAAAGGGTGATGAAGAAAGGCTTAATTATTTGTTTAAAAGGGCTTTAGATTCAGAAGGATAGTTTTGAGTTTTATAAAAAAGAGGGAGGATATTATGCATATTATAAAACCGCAGGTTTTAGTTCCTAAAGAAGAACTAAACCGTGGTAAAATGGTTTTTTTGGAGAGATGTGCCCGAATATGCTATAAATCCGAAGATAAAATAGAAGAAGAATTTAGTCCGCGTTTTATGCGGAGTATATTGAGCAGGGGCCATGAATCGGTTATAGAGCATGAAAAGGTTACGGTTATGTTCGTGGTAGACCGGGGAATAAGCCATGAAATAGTAAGGCATCGTATAGGAAGCTACAGTCAGGAATCTACACGTTACTGCAATTATTCTAGAGAAAAATTTGGGCAGGAGATAACAGTTATTGAACCTTATTTTCTTTTGGGCAAAGAGGCTTATAAAGATTGGGAAAGAGCATGTTTGGCGGCTGAGAAAAGCTATTTTGACATGCTTGGAAAAGGGTGTTCGCCTCAAGAGGCCCGTTCTGTTCTGCCTACCTGCCTTAAGACAGAGATCGCTGTAACTTATAATCTGCGGGAATGGAGGCATTTTTTTAAACTGCGTTGTGCTCAAGTTGCCCATCCCCAGATGCGGCAGGTAGCGATTCCGCTTTTACTTTTGTTTAGAGAGAACTTTCCGATATTGTTTGAGGATATAGACTATGATGCTGATTTTCCCGTCAAGCACTATGCAGAGATAGTTTTAACCGATTATCTTTTTAACCCTCTGCCACTTTAGATTGATATTGAGAATGGATATAATAAAAGGTTAAAATTATATAGAAAAAGGCCGAAAATATTTTTAAGAGAAAAATAATCCCCTTCAGCCACGGCATGAAGGGGATTATCTTTTAATTGAGCCCCCTCGAATATGCTTGCTTTGTGCAACCTTCTGTATTAATTCTGAACCTTCTCTCGCGCGATTGACTTTTTTTATTTTTAAACTCCCTTTTTGTTCAAATATTTTCTTCTAAAATTTGCGAATACCCGTTTTGAAGGTGTGGATAAGCAAATATCAATAGGAATATTAGCCTTAAGTATGAAAACACAAAGTTACCATATACTTGTAAGCAAGGTAGAGAGATGTGTATAATTAACTAAATTTTGATAAAGAGAAGACGGAAAACTAATTTTTTAAAAAGTATCTAAATTCAGTAAGGGGAAAATCGGAAACAGCTTTAGTCAGATGATAATTTTTTTAAGGTATATAATTCTCTGCAGATAAAAGACTAAAGTTATGCACAAGACTATTATATATTGCTTATGGAGGAGGCAATTGATGAAAGAGAAGATAGCTGGCATTAATACTGTTATGGAAGCAATTAAAGGGGGAAGGCGCAAGGTTTATAAGGTTTTTATCCAGGAAGGTCGGGGAGGTAGAAAGATAGAAGATTTAGTAAAACTGGCTCAAGCCAGAGGAATTTTTATCCAGTATGTTGAAAAACAAAAACTCGATAAAATGTCCCCTTCAAAAAATCATCAGGGAATAATCGCACAAATAGAAGATTATCCTTACAACAGCGTTGAAGAAATCCTGGAGTATGCCGTAATAAAAGGGGAAGAACCTTTTTTGGTTTTACTTGATGGAATTGAAGATCCTCAGAATATGGGAGCAATAGTAAGAACAGCTGAATGTGCGGGGGTGCATGGAGTAGTTATACCCCGGCATAATTCAGTTAAAATTACCGAGGCAGTAGTTAGGGCTTCCGCAGGAGCAGTTGAACATATGCGAATAGCCAAAGAAACTAATCTGGTAAATGTTATAAAATTTTTAAAAAAACAAGGGTTCTGGATAGTTGGAGCAGATGCTAATGGTGATAGAAATTATTTTGACCTGGATTATCCTGTTCCTTTAGCACTGGTGATAGGAAGCGAAGGAGAAGGAATGCGCAGGCTAGTAAAAGAGAATTGCGATATTCTGGTTAAGATACCGATGAAGGGGAATATAAATTCCCTGAACGCTTCAGTCGCTGCTGGATTAATAATGTATGAAGTGGTAAGACAGCGAAATATGGTGGAGAGATAAATGGGGAAAATATTAATTGTTGACGGCTATAATATAATATACTGCTGGCCAGAGCTTAGAAAAATGGCAAAGGTTTCCTTGGAAGAAGCCCGGGACAATTTAATTTCTGTAATGGCTGATTATGCAGGTTTTATTTCTGAAAAAATAGTTATAGTTTTTGATGCTGGAATGACTCCTGATGGGGCTACTTTGGAAAAGCTTCCTCCCAATATCGAAGTGATTTTTTCAGGGAAAAATGAGACGGCAGATCAATTTATAGAAAGAATGGTTTTTAAGAAAGAATGGGGAGAAGACACTGAGATTTTTGTGGCAACGTCGGACTACGCTGAACAAACTATGGTTTTTGGCAAAGGAGCATATCGCATTTCGGCTTCTGAATTAAGAGAGGAAGTTAAAAAGGCGAAAAAAGAGGCAAAAAAAATAATAAAGAATAATAAGGGAAAATGGAGAATTTATTCTGGTCTTGACGATGAGGTTTTAGCTAAACTGGAAAGAATGAGACGGATAGATAAATAAAAAAGACTATTTTTAGGGTATTTATGAAGTTTTTGGTAATTTTTTAAAGCAGAATGACCGTTTGGGTTTTACAAACCCTGTAAACAGGGAAGGTGAATGTCGAAAGAGGCCGATATGTCTAACATCTGTTTTCTTGACTAGGTGCGAAGGGAATGGCTATAATTACAGTATCCTTAGTTAAGAAGGAACTTTTTTCTGTATTAATAAACATACGTTGGGGGCGATTGAATGGCCAATTCTATCGCTGAAAGAGAAGCTTATTTTACATATTTGGATATGTCTGACGAAGAGGTAGTGGAATTAGCCCAGGAGGGAGATCAGTGCGCGGTAGATTTTTTAGTTGACAAGTATAAGAACTTTGTTAGAGCCAAGGCACGTTCTTATTTTTTGATCGGGGCAGATAAGGAAGATATAATTCAGGAAGGCATGATAGGTCTTTTTAAAGCAATAAGGGATTATAAACAGGATAAGCTGACTTCTTTCAGAGCATTCGCTGAGCTTTGCATTACCAGACAGATAATTACCGCTATAAAAACTGCCACCCGGCAAAAACACATTCCGCTCAATTCTTATGTGTCCCTAAATAAGCCTATTTATGATGAGGAATCTGATCGGACCCTTATGGATATACTTTCAACGGCGAAGGTTACTAATCCGGAAGATATAGTAATAAGCCAGGAAGAGTTTGTTTTTATTGAGAAGAAAATGGGTGAGTTGTTAAGCTCACTGGAATGGAAAGTTCTAATGGCTTATTTAGAAGGCAAATCATATCAGGAAATAGCAGAAGAGCTACAAAGACATGTAAAGTCTATCGATAATGCATTACAACGGGTAAAGAGAAAACTTGAAAAATATTTGGAAGAACGTAGAAACGAATGAAAAAATATCTGAAAATATGTCTTGACATTAAGGCAAGTAGGATATAAAATATTACTTGCTGAGCCGAGCTAGCTCAATTGGTAGAGCAGCTGACTTGTAATCAGCAGGTTGCGGGTTCGAGTCCTGTGCTCGGCTCCATTGAAGAATTAAAATAAAATAAATATTGACATGGAGGGATACCCAAGTGGCCAAAGGGGGCAGACTGTAAATCTGTTGGCTCAGCCTTCGAAGGTTCGAATCCTTCTCCCTCCACCATTTGCGACGCGGGATGGAGCAGTTGGTAGCTCGTCGGGCTCATAACCCGAAGGTTGCAGGTTCAAATCCTGCTCCCGCAACCATGAATATTAAGCCCATATAGCTCAGTCGGCAGAGCGCATCCTTGGTAAGGATGAGGTCACCGGTTCAAGTCCGGTTATGGGCTCCATTTTGGCGGCGTAGCTCAGCTGGCTAGAGCATACGGTTCATACCCGTAGGGTCAGGGGTTCGAATCCCTTCGCCGCTACCATAGATAAGCAGTTAAGGAGTGAGATTTTTCTCACTTCTTTTATTTTATAAGGAAATTCTTTTATTTTATGATTAAATTGGTTAAAATATTAACTGGCAGCAGAAAAAACTGCAAAAGCAATGTGAAAGGGGAAAGGTGAGAGACTGATGGCAAAGGCAAAATTTGAGAGAACCAAACCTCATCTTAATATTGGAACCATAGGCCACGTAGACCATGGTAAGACAACCTTGACAGCAGCAATAACCCTGGTGCTTTCCAAAGCAGGTGGGGCACAGGCAACTTCTTATGATGAAATTGATAAAGCGCCGGAGGAAAGAGAAAGAGGAATAACCATCAACACAGCACATGTTGAATATGAGACTGAGAAGAGACATTATGCACACGTAGACTGCCCGGGACATGCAGACTACATAAAGAACATGATCACCGGGGCAGCCCAGATGGATGGAGCAATACTGGTAGTAAGTGCAGCAGATGGACCGATGCCGCAGACGAGAGAGCATATACTTTTATCGAGACAGGTAGGGGTTCCGTATATAGTAGTATTTATGAACAAAGTAGACATGGTAGATGATGAAGAATTATTAGAACTGGTAGAGATGGAAATCAGAGATTTGTTAAATGAATATGAATTTCCTGGAGATGAAGTTCCCATAATAAAAGGATCTGGATTAAAGGCATTAGAATGTGGATGTGGCAGCAGAGAGTGTGAATGGTGTGGGCGCATATGGGAGTTAATGGATGCAGTGGATGAATATGTTCCGCAGCCAGAGAGACCGAAAGATCAACCATTCCTGATGCCGATAGAAGACGTATTTACCATAACCGGAAGAGGAACAGTAACCACAGGAAGAGTAGAAAGAGGAATGATAAAAGTAGGAGACGAAGTAGAGATAGTAGGTCTTAGAGAAGAGACCAAGAAGACAGTATGTACAGGAGTAGAAATGTTCCGGAAGATACTGGACTATGCTGAAGCGGGAGATAATATAGGGACCTTGTTAAGAGGAGTAGACAGAAAAGAAGTAGAAAGAGGAATGGTATTAGCAAAGCCAGGCAGCATAAATCCGCATACCAAATTCAGCGCAGAGGTATATGTTTTGACCAAGGAAGAAGGGGGGAGACACACTCCGTTCTTCAGTGGATACAGACCGCAGTTTTATTTCAGAACAACTGATGTAACCGGTGTAATCACCTTGCCAGAAGGAGTAGAGATGGTAATGCCCGGGGACAATGTTCAGATGAGCATAGAATTGATAACCCCGATAGCAATAGAAGAAGGTTTAAGATTTGCGATAAGAGAAGGTGGAAGAACAGTTGGTGCTGGTGTTGTTACTGCTATAAATGAATAATTAAATAATTAAAAAGAGGATGCTTTGATACAGCAGGGCTCCTTCCCTGCTGTATTTTGGTATTTGTTTACTCCTTGACATGAATAAAAGCTTGTGCTAGATTATTGTAGGATTTTTGTGCATGAGATGGAGGTGTAGCAGAAAATGAGAGTAGGAGTAACCCTTGCCTGCACCGAGTGCAAGCAGCGTAACTATACAACTACTAAAAATAAGAAAAAACATGCCGAAAAACTTGAGCTTAAGAAATACTGTAAGTTTTGCAATTCCCACACTGTACACCGCGAGATTAAGTAATATTGGGGATGTGAATAATTTTGAGTAAGAATAATACTCCGGTTAAGGAAGAAGGAAATTTTAAGAAAAAGATAAATAATACCAAGGAATATCTTGTAAGTGTTTATAATGAACTGCAAAAAGTACACTGGCCTGACCGCACTCAGCTTATTGGCTATACTGGAGTAGTGCTTTTTGCGGTTTTGATAGTTGGTTTGATTATATGGCTGTTTGATTCAGGATTGTCATTTGTTTTGCAAAAACTTTTCGAGGCCCTGGCATAATGAGGAGGTGCTTCCAATTACCGCCGGAAAGGAATTGGAACCAAAAAAAAATAAACACCCTAAAGATGAACCTATAGACCTTTCGGCATTTAAGGGCGAATGGTATGTAGTTCATACTTATTCAGGTTATGAAAATAAGATAAAGATCGATTTGACTAAAAGAGTCGAAACTATGCATATGCAGGATAAAATTTTTGGTGTCCTAGTCCCGGAAGAACAGGAAGTAGAGTTTAAAGGTGGAAAGAGGAAGGTAACCAATAAAAGGGTCTTCCCGGGATATGTTTTGGTTAATATGATTATGGATGAAGATTCCTGGTATGTAGTAAGGCATACTCCAGGAGTTACAGGCTTTGTAGGCAGTGGAAACAAGCCGGTTCCTCTGCAGCCGGAAGAAGTTGATAAAATACTTAGGCAGATGGGATTAATGGAAACTAAGGCTAAAATTATCGATGTGAATGTGGGAGAAAATATCAAAGTAAAAAGCGGACCATTTGCTAATTTTGAAGGTATAGTGACAGAGCTTTTGCCTGATCGCGGAAAGGTTAAGGTTACTATTTCCATGTTCGGCAGGGAAACTCCTGTAGAACTGGATTATGAACAAATTGAAAGAGTATAAAAGATTCCAGGGAATAAGGAGGTGGAAATATGGCAAAGAAGGTTATAGGCAAGATATCACTTCAGCTTCCTGCTGGTAAGGCAACACCTGCACCTCCTGTTGGGCCGGCTTTAGGTCAATATGGGGTTAATATTATGGGGTTCTGCAAGGAGTATAATGCTAAAACTGCTCAGCAGGCCGGTTACATTATTCCGGTTGAGATTACCGTTTATGAAGATCGTTCATTTACATTTGTAACCAAGTCGCCACCAGCATCAGACCTTTTGAAAAAGGCAGCTAACATTGAAAAAGGCTCAGGTGTACCTAACAGAGACAAGGTAGGTAAAGTCCCCCGGGCTAAACTTGTTGAAATTGCTGAAATCAAGAAGGAAGATCTTAACGCTACTGACCTGGAAGCGGCAGTACGGATGATTGAGGGGACTGCGCGCAGCATGGGGATTGAGGTGGTAGATTAGATTATTAACCTTTAATGATGTGGGAGGAATTTTCCGTATTTAACCACAAGGAGGGAAACAGATTGAAAAGAGGAAAGGCGTATAAAGAGGCGATAGCCAAAGTTGATCGCAGTAAGCTTTACGAACCAGCTGAAGCTTTAAAGCTGGTAAAGGAAATTGCTCATGCCAAATTTGATGAAACTGTTGAAGTGCATGTAAAATTAGGGGTTGATCCTAGACATGCTGATCAACAGGTCAGAGGTACTGTGAGTTTACCCCATGGGACAGGTAAAACACGTCGGGTATTGGTTTTTGCCAAAGGTGAAAAGGCAAAAGAAGCTGAAGCAGCTGGTGCTGATTATGTAGGTGCTGAAGAGTTGGCAGAAAAGATTCAAAGCGGATGGTTTGATTTTGATGTTGCAGTAGCTACTCCTGATATGATGAGTGTAGTAGGTAAATTGGGTAAAATTTTAGGGCCAAGAGGCTTAATGCCCAATCCGAAATCTGGCACAGTTACAATGGATGTTGCTCGTGCTGTAAATGAATTAAAAGCAGGAAGAATTGAATACCGCGTAGATAAAAATTCAATTGTGCATGTGCCTATTGGAAAGGTTTCTTTTGATGCAGAAAAACTGCAGGATAATCTGAACGCTTTTGCTGAAGCTATAATTAAAGCTAAACCGGCAGCTGCCAAGGGGCAATATATAAAATCTGTCACTGTTTGTTCTACTATGGGACCAGGTATAAAGATTAGTCCTCTTGCATTTATGGCAGCAAATAAATAAACTGAAAAACGAATAAAATTGAAAATATTAACTGTAGATAGCCGGCGGCCAGAGGCCTTAATGAACTTGAAGTTCGCCTGCTGAGGTTATCATATATTATCCGTCTTTATTGTTTAGATGGGTTAATGCCTCTGCGCTATCTGCGGAGGCATTTTAGTTATTATATAAAAGTGACTTATACTGAAAAATAAGTCATAAAGGGGGTGAATTGAGTGCCCAAAATAGAAGAGAAACAAAAGGTTGTTAAAGAGATAGAAGAAAAATTGCAAGATGCTACCCTGGTGGTTTTTACAGATTTTAAAGGCCTTACTGTGGAAGAAATGACCAATCTTCGCGGCAAACTTAGAATGCCAGGGGTTCAGTATAAGGTTTTAAAGAATACCATGTTGAGGTTTGCTTTGCGTAATTTGGGCCATGAAGAAGTGGCTGAGCAGATTGAAGGCCCCAATGCAGTTTTGTTCAGCAAGGATGATCCGGCAGCTCCAGCTAAAATTTTGTATGATTTTATTAAAGAAACTAAAAAGCTGGAAGTTAAGGGAGGAATACTGCAAGGGAAACCGATATCAGCTGATAAAGTTAAGAATCTGGCTGATTTGCCTCCGCGGGAAGTGCTGGTGGCCCAGGTTCTTGGAACTATGCAGGCACCTATCCAGGGCTTTGTCAATGTGCTTAATGCCAATATTACTGGTCTGGTAAGAGCACTTGACCAGATTAAGGAAAAAAAAGCTGCCAGTTAATAAGCTTAAGATAGGGCCTCGGGCAATAAAGCTAATTTACAGTTAATATGAAAAAATGATGTTAAATTTTAATAAAAATTAAAGAGAATCAAAGGGAGGTTATCAAATAATGAGTAAAGTACAAGAGGTTATTGAAATTGTCAAGAGCTTAACTGTTTTAGAACTTTCTGAACTGGTAAAGGCTTTAGAAGAAGAATTTGGAGTTAGCGCTGCTGCACCTATGGCAGTTGCTGCTATGCCGGCGGCTGGTGCTGCTGCAGCCGGAGAAGCTGCTGAAGAAAAGAGTGAATTTGATGTAATTTTGGCTTCTGCTGGTGACAAGAAAATCAATGTTATAAAAGTTGTTCGTGAAATAACCGGTTTGGGCCTTAAAGAAGCTAAAGAGTTAGTTGATGGAGCTCCCAAACCGATTAAAGAAAAAGTATCCAAAGAGGAAGCTGAAGAGATCAAAGCTAAAATTGAAGAAGCTGGCGGTGCAGTAGAACTTAAATAGTTAAACATAAAAAAGCGGCGTGCGCCGCTTTTTTGTTTTTCTGGTATAATTTTAAAGAAAGGTTTAAATCATAATAAGAAAGGTAATGATGTTAATGAGGAGAAAATATTTATGGGGATTTTTTTTGTTTTTATTTTTGTTTTCTTTTCCATTAAAAACCTGGGGAGCGGAGGCGGTGGTTGACTGGCAGGTTATTTTACATGATGACAGAAAAGTAAAAGAAAAAATAATTGTAAATGAACCTACTCGGGAAATAGCTGAGTTTTTTGGTATTAAAAATGATTTAAATCAGGAGAAATTGGTTAAGGAGAGAACGGCGGCAAGTTTTGAGGAGTATGCTGGGCTTTCTAGGAGTTTTCCGCTTAAAGTTGAGATAGAAAATCGCTTTTTGTGGGATAGGTATTTTATAGAAAGTAACTATAAAGAGAATGAGACTTTAGATTTTCTGATTAACGAAAGTGATATTATAAAATTTTCTATTAAAATACCAGGCGTAATTAAAAGTACTTGTGATGGAATAAAGCAGGGAGATGCGGTGGTTTGGAAAATTACGGACCAAAAAAAACCGGTCATTGGAGTAGAAGCCTTAGTTCCTAACGGATTTAATATTGCTTTGATTATTTTGGGTATTGGTTTTATGTTGGCCATTTTTTACCTTATAAATTCAATTGTGAAAGTTAATCGAATTATAGAAGAAGAATATAGTCTTGATAATATTGAATCTTTGTCATCTGATCGAAATCAGAAGAAACAGGATGAGGGAATGGCTAATATTTATAGTTTGTCTGACATAAACGATGAAAATATTTTCCAAAGCGAAGATAAAGGGGATTGAATTTTTCCTTGATTTCATTTTTTTCTTGTGATAAAATTAATAATTGCCATTATATTATCAGAAAAAGGCAGGGAAAGAATGGAGATTTGCTTCAGTAATTATTATTAAAAGCGAGGTTTAGGACAACCTTGCTTTTCACTCGTTTGGGAATAATTAGAAGGGGTGATTTTGCATTGGCCCATATGCAGAAATTTGGAGGAGTCGAGAGACTGAGTTATTCACGAATTGTAGAAGCGATTGAATTACCCAATCTAATCGAAATTCAGCTTAATTCTTACAAGTGGTTTTTAGAAAAAGGGCTTAGAGAAGTTTTAGAAGAGGTATTTCCTATTGCTGATTTTGCTGGAAATTTTGAGCTTGATTTTTTAGATTATAGTTTGGGAGAACCTAAATATTCAGTTAATGAGTGTAAGGAAAGAGATGTAAGCTATCAAGCGCCTTTAAAGTTAAAGGTCAGGTTGACGGAAAAAAGTACAGGTGAGATTCAAGAAACGGAAGTGTATATGGGCGATCTACCGCTTATGACTGAAAGAGGCACCTTTATAATCAATGGTGCGGAAAGGGTGGTAGTTAGTCAGCTAGTAAAATCACCCGGGGTATATTTCAGCGATCGCCTGGATGTAGCAGGTAATGTTTTATATGGTGCTACGATTATTCCTAATCGCGGGGCCTGGTTTGAGCTGGAGATGGACAGTTCTGGTGCAGTATATGCCAGAATTGATAAGAATAGAAAATTAATTGTAACTGCCTTTTTACGTGCTTTAGGCTATGAAACTAATGACGATATTTTAAGGTTATATGATAATGATGAAACAATTCAGAAGACACTGGATAAAGACAATACTACTAACAAGAAGGATGCTTTAATTGAGTTTTACCGCCGATTGAGGCCTGGAGAAATGGCAACTGAGGATGCAGCAGAACAGCTTCTGCACAACCTTTTCTTTGATCCGCGTCGCTATGATTTAGCTAGTGTAGGAAGATACAAAATAAATAAAAAACTGGGCCTTGATATACCTGCTGAAACCAGACATCTTACTCCGGAAGATATTCTTGAAACTATACGATATCTTTTGAAACTTATAAAAGGCGAAGGGAAAACGGATGTAATCGATCATTTAGGCAATCGCAGGTTGCGTTCAATTGGGGAACTTTTACAAAATCAGTTCCGTACTGGTTTAGTTCGGATGGAACGCGTAGTGCGTGAACGCATGAGTATTCATGATATTGAAAATTTGACTCCGCAGGTGCTTATAAATATACGGCCTATCAGCGCGGCAGTCAAGGAGTTTTTTGGCAGTTCTCAGCTGTCACAATTTATGGATCAAACCAACCCATTAGCAGAGCTTACCCACAAAAGAAGGCTTAGTGCATTGGGGCCTGGAGGACTTACCCGTGAGAGGGCAGGCTTTCAGGTGCGCGATGTTCACCATTCACACTATGGCCGCATCTGTCCGATAGAAACCCCTGAAGGTCCTAATATCGGGCTTATTGGTTCTTTAGCTACTTTTGCACGGGTTAATGAGTTTGGTTTTATCGAAACTCCGTATCGCAAAGTAGATAAAGATGCAAAACGCGTTTTAGATGAAATTGTATATCTTTCAGCAGATGAAGAAGAAGAATATATAGTAGCCCAGGCAAACACCCCGGTAGATGAAAACGGTTATTTTATAGGTGATAGGATTGAAGCACGCCGTGGAGAAGAGATTATTGAAGTTCATCCTTCTCAGATAGATTATATGGATGTTTCACCTAAACAGGTGTTCAGTGTTGCTACATCTTTAATTCCTTTCCTGGAAAATGACGACGCTAACCGCGCTTTAATGGGTGCTAACATGCAGCGCCAGGCAGTTCCGCTTATTAAGACGGAAAGACCTTTGGTAGGAACTGGACTTGAATATAAAGCTGCCAAAGACTCAGGGGCAGTAGTTGTTTGCAAGAAAGGTGGAATTGTCAAGAAAGTAAGCGCTAATCGCATAGTTATTCAGAATGATGAAGGAAATCTGGACACCTATGAGCTTTTGAAATTTATGCGCTCTAACCAGGGAACCTGCTATAATCAGCGCCCGATTGTAGAGGTAGGTCAGAGAGTAGAAGCGGATACTATTATAGCTGACGGTCCTAGTACTGATCAAGGCGAATTGGCTTTGGGGAAAAATGTCCTGGTTGCTTTTATGCCCTGGGAAGGTTACAACTATGAAGATGCTATACTTCTGTCTGAACGCTTGGTAAAAGAAGATGTATTTACATCTATTCATATTGAAGAATATGAATGTGAAGCTAGAGATACTAAATTGGGACCAGAGGAAATAACCCGCGAAATTCCCAATGTTTCGGAAGATATGCTTAAAAATTTAGATGAACACGGGATTATAAGGGTAGGCGCTGAAGTTAGACCTGATGACATTTTGGTTGGTAAGGTCACGCCTAAAGGAGAGACTGAGCTTACGCCGGAAGAACGCCTTTTAAGAGCTATATTTGGCGAAAAGGCGCGTGAAGTAAGGGATTCTTCACTTAGAGTGCCTCATGGTGAGGCTGGCAAAGTAGTAGCTGTTAAGAAATTTTCACGTGAAAATGGAGATGAACTTCCTCCAGGAGTAAATCAGCTGGTCCGGGTTTATATTGCCCAGAAGCGCAAGATATCAGAAGGAGACAAAATGGCTGGGCGCCATGGTAACAAAGGGGTTATTTCACGTATAATGCCTGAAGAAGATATGCCTTTCTTGGCTGATGGAACTCCGGTGGATATTGTGTTGAATCCCTTAGGGGTACCTTCCCGAATGAACATTGGACAGATATTAGAATGTCATATGGGATGGGCAGCTAAAGAACTTGGTATTCATATTGCTACACCGGTTTTTGACGGGGCTACTGAAGAGGATATCTTTGCAAAGCTTAAAGAGGCGGGATTGCCTGAAACCGGAAAAACTATACTTTATGATGGGCGTACCGGAGAACCCTTCGATAATCCGGTGACCGTAGGAGTAGTTTATATGCTTAAGCTTGCTCACCTGGTTGATGACAAGATACACGCACGCTCGATTGGACCATATTCATTAGTTACTCAGCAGCCGTTAGGTGGTAAGGCCCAGTTTGGTGGTCAACGCTTTGGAGAGATGGAAGTATGGGCTTTGGAAGCCTATGGAGCTGCTTATACTCTGCAGGAGATATTAACTGTTAAGTCAGACGATGTTGTAGGAAGGCTTAAGACATATGAAGCAATCGTAAAGGGAGAAAATATACCAGAGCCTGGAGTTCCAGAAGGTTTTAAAGTTCTTATAAAAGAGCTGCAGAGTTTGGCTCTTGATGTGAGAGTATTATCCGGAGATGATGAGGAAATTGAAATAAAAGAAGCAGATTATGAGGCAATGGAAGTAGATCGGGCACAGGACTTCGGCATAGAGTTACCTTTGTCCATAGCTACCGTAAACACTTCTAAACAAGAAACAGATGAACCTTCAGAAGACGCTGAGGAGGAAATAGATCCTGACGAGCTGGATATAATTCATGAATTAGGGGATCCTGCTGATGATTTAGTTTATGAGAACGATGATGAGTTATTTCCCCTGAAGAAAAACAAATAATTTAAGGGCTCGCACTTAGGAAGGGCAACAATCTTCTGGAAGGGAGAGACTAATTTGTTGGATGTAAATAATTTTGAACGCATAAAAATATCTCTGGCTTCTCCAGAGCAAATCCGTTCCTGGAGCAGCGGGGAGGTAAAAAAACCGGAGACCATAAATTACCGCACCTTAAGGCCGGAAAAAGAAGGGTTGTTTTGTGAAAAGATTTTTGGACCGGTAAAAGATTGGGAATGTCACTGTGGTAAATATAAAAGGGTTCGGCATAAGGGAATAGTATGTGATCGCTGCGGCGTTGAAGTTACTACATCTAAAGTACGCCGTGAAAGAATGGGGCATATTGAACTGGCTGCTCCTGTATGCCATATTTGGTATTTGAAGGGGATTCCGAGCCGAATAGGGCTTCTTCTTGACATATCCCCTAAGGTTTTAGAAAAAGTAATTTATTTTGTTAATTATATAGTTATAGATTCAGGCGACACACCTCTTTTAAAGAAACAATTGCTGACAGAAAAGGAATACCGGGAAAGCAAGGAAAAATATGGAGATGCTTTTAAGGCTGGGATAGGAGCTGAAGCGGTAAAAATATTATTGCAGGAAATTAATTTAGAACAGCTTTCAGCAGAATTAAAGGAAGAAATAGCAAATAGCACAGGACAGCGTAAAGCAAGAGCTATAAAAAGGTTAGAGGTAGTTGAGTCTTTTCGTCTATCAGGAAATAAGCCGGAGTGGATGATATTGGATGTCCTGCCTGTGATACCGCCTGAACTTCGGCCTATGGTTCAGTTGGATGGAGGGCGTTTTGCTACTTCTGATTTAAATGATCTTTATCGTCGGGTTATAAATCGCAACAATCGCTTAAAAAGGCTTATTGATTTAGGAGCCCCTGATATAATAGTTCGCAATGAAAAGCGTATGCTGCAGGAAGCGGTTGATGCCCTGATTGACAATGGAAGAAGAGGAAGACCGGTGACCGGTCCTGGCAATCGTCCCTTAAAATCTTTGAGCGATATGCTTAAAGGTAAGCAAGGGCGTTTCCGCCAGAACCTTTTGGGAAAAAGGGTCGATTACTCGGGACGTTCAGTTATAGTTGTAGGACCAAAGCTTAAAATGCATCAGTGCGGACTTCCAAAGGAAATGGCATTGGAACTTTTTAAGCCTTTCGTAATGAAGAAACTGGTTGACAGAGGTTTGGCCAGTAACATTAAAAGTGCTAAAAAGATGGTGGAACGTGGACGGGATGAAGTATGGGATATATTGGAAGATGTTATTAAAGAACATCCCGTGCTTTTAAACCGTGCTCCAACTTTGCACAGACTTGGTATTCAGGCTTTTGAGCCTATATTGGTTGAAGGTAGAGCTCTGCAGCTTCATCCGTTAGTATGTACTGCGTATAATGCAGACTTTGACGGTGATCAGATGGCAGTCCATGTGCCGCTTTCGGCAGAAGCTCAAACTGAGGCCAGACTCCTTATGCTGGCCAGCAATAACGTTTTAAATCCTAAGGATGGGAAACCGGTAGTAACACCTACGCAGGATATGGTTATAGGTATTTACTATCTCACTTACATGAGCAAAGAGGACTGGGCTAATGAAAATCCAAGGGCATTCAGTTCGCCTGAAGAGGCGATAATGGCCTATAATTCAGGTGTTGTACGTCTGCATGAAAAGATAAAGGTTCGTTTGAGACTTCCCGTGAAGACAGGAATTGACTTTCTCAAGGATCCTGATCCGGTTTACCAGGAAAAGATTATTGAGACTTCGGTAGGAAGGGTAATTTTAAATGAGATTATTCCTGACAGTTTAGGTTACTATAATGAAGTAATCGATAAGAAAAAGCTTGGGAACATAGTGTATGATTGTTATCGCTTGGAAGGAAATGCTATAACAGCACAGATGCTGGATGGCCTTAAGGAGTTAGGATATAAATTCAGCACCAGAGCTGGTATAAGTGTAGGATTAGTCGATTTTAAAACTCCGGAAGAGAAAGCCCGCATAATTGCAGAAGCAGATAAGGAAGTAGATTCTATACAGGATGATTATATGAGAGGGCTTATAAATGATGAAGAAAGGCATGAACAGATAGTAAAAATTTGGAATGAAGCTACTGATAAAGTAACTGAAGCATTAAAGAACTCTCTCCCTGAAGATAACCCGGTATTTATGATGGCTATATCCGGTGCACGCGGTAACATGCAGCAGATAAGACAGCTTGCCGGTATGCGCGGCCTCATGGCTGACCCTTCAGGCAAAATTATTGACTTGCCTATTAAGGCTAATTTCCGTGAAGGGCTTACTGTTTTGGAATACTTTATATCGACTCATGGAGCACGAAAAGGATTGGCAGATACCGCGTTGAGAACAGCTGACTCAGGGTATCTCACCCGCAGATTGGTTGATGTATCGCAGGATGTAATCGTTCGGGAAGAGGATTGTGGAACTTTAGAAGGTATATGGGTAGAAAAGATAATGGAAGGTTCGCAGCTTATTGAACCGCTGCATCAGCGTATAATCGGAAGGGTATCGGTTGATACAATTGTTCATCCAGAAACTGGAGAAGTTCTGGTAAAAGAGAATACCATGATAGACGATGAAACTGGATATGCTATAGAAAAAGCTGGTATTGAGAGAGTAAAAATAAGGTCGGTGCTTACCTGTAAAACTAAACACGGTGTATGTCAGAAGTGTTATGGACGCAACCTGGCTACTGGATATGAAGTAGAAATAGGGGAAGCAGTTGGAACATTGGCTGCGCAATCTATAGGAGAGCCGGGAACTCAGCTTACCATGCGTACTTTCCACACCGGCGGAATTGCCGGAGAAGATATTACCCGAGGGCTTCCGAGGGTTGAAGAACTCTTTGAAGTGCGCAAACCTAAAGGGCAGGCGGTAGTGGCAGAAGTCAGTGGTAGAGTGCACTTTGTTGAAAATAAAGGAAAGCGCGAGGTTGAGATAATCGGCGATAATGGTGAAGTGTTGGCAAGTTATCCGATTCACTATGGTTCCAAGCTTAAAGTGGGAGAAGGCGATTATGTAGAGATAGGGGATGCCTTAACTGAAGGACCTTTAAATCCGCATGATATTTTAAATACTAAAGGACTGCAGGCGGTACAGAGATATCTTTTACAGGAAGTTCAGAAGGTTTATAGGTCACAAGGTGTTGATATAAATGACAAGCATATTGAAATAATGATCCGCCAGATGCTCAAGAAAGTGCGGGTAGAAGATGCTGGAGATACCAACCTGTTACCGGGATCTTTTGTAGACATTGCTACTTTTGAAGAAGAAAATCTTAAGGCAATAAAAGCCGGAAAATTACCGGCTGTTTGTAAACCGGTACTCCTTGGTATTACCAAAGCATCGCTTAATACCGAGTCATTCCTGTCGGCAGCTTCATTCCAGGAAACTACTAAAGTTTTAACTGAAGCTGCGATAAAAGGAAAAGTAGATAAGCTTATTGGGCTCAAAGAAAATGTTATAATAGGTAAATTGATCCCGGCAGGAACGGGATACCCGATTTACAAAAAAGTAAATATTTACAAAAAAGAAGAAACTGAAGCTGAAGAGCAATAGATTGTGCAAAATAGCTGATATGGAGATGAAATGTTCAATTTATCCTGTTGAACAAAATATTTGACTTATAAAGGAGCCAAATGCTACAATATCTAAGTGTGTGTGGCAAATAAGCTCGAATATTGTGTGCTGCTCAGCTTAAACGGTCAGAGGAGGGTGGAAGGTTGGCCTTAACGGAACTTAAGGGCGCTCCGAAGGTGGTTGGGGCTAAGCAGGTAAAGAAAGCTATTGCCAAGGGAAATGCTAGGAAAGTTTATATTGCCTGTGATGCTGAACCTCATGTCACAGAGCCTATTAAGGCTCTGTGTGCAGAAAAGAATATTGAGATTGAAATGGTAGATAGCATGGAGATATTAGGTCATACATGCGGGATTGAAGTGGGTTCAGCCGCAGTTGCTATAATTGATGAATAACCCGGGGAAGGAGGTGCAAGGATGCCGACAATAAATCAGTTAATAAGAAAAGGACGCACAAAGGTAGGAAAGAAATCAACCGCACCAGCCCTCAAAAGTTGTCCACAGAAAAGAGGGGTATGTACCCGTGTTTATACCACAACCCCCAAAAAGCCTAACTCTGCTTTGCGTAAAATTGCCAGGGTAAGGCTTACAAACGGGATTGAGGTTACTGCCTATATTCCGGGTATTGGACACAACCTGCAGGAGCACTCGGTTGTCCTGATAAGAGGTGGTAGGGTAAAAGATTTACCAGGGGTAAGATATCATATTATAAGAGGAACTTTAGATACAGCAGGCGTACAGAACCGAGCACAGGGAAGATCTAAATATGGTACTAAGAAACCTAAGAAGAAATAGGAAGGAGGCGCCGCATGCCTAGAAAAGGGCCTGTCCCCAGAAGGGACGTTCTGCCAGATCCGATTTATGGCAGCAAGGTTTTTACCAAGCTGGTTAACCAGGTTATGTGGGATGGCAAGAAAAGCCTGGCTGAAAGAATATGCTACGGGGCTTTTGATATTATAGCCCAGAAAACAGGACGCGATCCCATGGAAGTTTTTGAAGAAGCCATGAAAAATGTTACACCGGTAGTTGAAGTCAGGGCTAGACGTGTTGGTGGGGCAAACTATCAGGTGCCAGTAGAAGTTAGGCCTGAGAGAAGGCAGACCCTGGCTATAAGATGGCTGGTTACATTTGCGCGCAAACGTGGTGAAAAAACTATGGCTCAGCGTTTGGCTGCTGAAATTATGGATGCTGCCAATAATACGGGTGGGGCAGTTAAGAAAAAAGAAGATACCCATAAGATGGCTGAAGCTAACAAGGCGTTTGCACATTATCGCTGGTAAAGGAATGAAGCGAGGAGTGGTTACGAGTGCCTGATGATTGCAGGCTGTCTGCCATAAGGAATATAGGTATAATGGCGCATATTGATGCCGGCAAGACTACTACAACTGAGAGAATGCTTTATTATACTGGCAAAGTTCATAAGATGGGCGAAGTAGATAAAGGTACTGCCACCATGGATTGGATGATGCAGGAGCAGGAAAGAGGGATAACTATTACCTCTGCTGCTACTACATGTTGGTGGAAGGATCATATAATTAATATTATCGACACGCCCGGACATGTGGACTTTACAGTCGAGGTAGAAAGGTCTTTAAGGGTGCTTGATGGGGCGATTGCGATATTTTGTGCTGTAGCCGGTGTCCAGCCTCAATCAGAAACGGTATGGCGCCAGGCAGATAAATACCATGTCCCTCGCATTGCGTATGTGAATAAGATGGACCGTATCGGAGCTGATTTTTTCAGAGTAATAAAAATGATGGAGGAAAACCTAGGTTGCACTCCTCTGCCAGTTCAGCTTCCGATAGGTGCTGAAGATTCCTTTTTAGGAGTAATCGATTTAATTCGCATGGTTGCTTATGTTTATGATACAGATGAATTTGGTGAAAGCTATACGATAAGGCAGCTTAGCGAAGAGGAGATGCTCTATGCTGAGGAGCATAGAAATTTCATTTTGGAAAAGCTTTCTGAATATGATGATGATATTTTAGAAGAGTATTTGGAAGGGAAAGAGATTTCACCTGACAAAATTATAAGTTCTTTGAGAAAACAGGTAATAGCTAATAAACTGATTCCAGTGCTTTGTGGTTCTTCTTTTAAAAACAAGGGTGTCCAGATGCTACTTGATGCGGTAGTTGATTATCTCCCATCGCCGTTGGATCTTCCTCCTGTAAAGGGAAAGGAACCTGAAAGTGGAGAAGAAGTTGAATTTAAAACCGATCCTGATGAGTCTTTATGTGCTCTAGCCTTTAAGGTTATGAGTGATCCTTATGTAGGAAAGTTGACTTATTTAAGAATTTATTCTGGAACCTTAAGGGTTGGAATGCAGGTTTTAAATGTTGGTAAAGATAAAAAAGAACGCATAACCAAGATTTTGAAAATGCATGCTAACCACAGGGAAGAAATAGCTGTGGCCAGAGCAGGCGATATTGTAGCAGGGGTAGGTTTAAAGGAGACGGTAACGGGAGATACCTTGTGTCTGGAAAATAAAATTGCTCTTTTAGAACCGATGAGTTTTCCTGAGCCAGTAATAGATGTAGCAATAGAGCCAAAGACTAAAGCAGACCAAGATAAGATTAGCGAAAGTTTGATGAGGATTGCAGAAGAAGATCCTACTTTTAGAGCCCGGATTGATCCGGAGACAGGGCAGACTATTATATCGGGAATGGGAGAGCTGCATCTGGAGATTATTGTTGACAGGCTCCTGCGCGAATTTAAGGTTAATGCCAATATTGGAAATCCCCAGGTAACCTATAAGGAAACTGTAAGAAAAAGCGCGCGCGGAGAGTTTAAATTGGAAAAACAGGTAGGAGGAAAAGGACAGTATGCCCATGTTATCCTGGAAGTTACACCTTTAGAAGAAGGACAGGGTAGGAGATTTGTCGATAAGTCTTCTCCTGAAGAGATCCCGCGCGAATTTGTTGAACCTATCAAAGCTGGAATTATGGAGTCTTTGCAAGCAGGTATACTGGCTGGATATCCAGTTGATGACCTGGAAGTTGTTCTTTTAGGCGGTTCTTATCATGATGAGGATTCCAATGAACAGTCCTTTAAGGTAGCAGCCAACATAGCTATTAAAGAGGCTTTACAAAATGCAAGTCCTTGTTTATTGGAGCCTATTATGGATATAGAGATAATAAGCCCAGAAGAATATGTTGGGGATATAATATCTGACCTTAATACTAGACGCGGCAGGATTTATGCACTGGATGAAAATCGTGAAAGCAAAATAGTAAAAGCTACTGTACCACTCTCTGAAACCTTTGGTTATGCTACCAGTTTAAGGTCTATAAGTCAGGGAAGAGCTACTTTTTCAATGCATATTAAAGATTATGCTGAGGTGCCTGAAAATAAAAGCCGGGAAATCATTGCCAAGAGATATGGATTACCTGTTTAAGCTATGTATTTATTAGGTAGGTACAGAGAAAAACTGAAAGGAAAGGTGAGAGACTGATGGCAAAGGCAAAATTTGAGAGAACCAAACCTCATCTTAATATTGGAACCATAGGCCACGTAGACCATGGTAAGACAACCTTGACAGCAGCAATAACCCTGGTGCTTTCCAAAGCAGGTGGGGCACAGGCAACTTCTTATGATGAAATTGATAAAGCGCCGGAGGAAAGAGAAAGAGGAATAACCATCAACACAGCACATGTTGAATATGAGACTGAGAAGAGACATTATGCACACGTAGACTGCCCGGGACATGCAGACTACATAAAGAACATGATCACCGGGGCAGCCCAGATGGATGGAGCAATACTGGTAGTAAGTGCAGCAGATGGACCGATGCCGCAGACGAGAGAGCATATACTTTTATCGAGACAGGTAGGGGTTCCGTATATAGTAGTATTTATGAACAAAGTAGACATGGTAGATGATGAAGAATTATTAGAACTGGTAGAGATGGAAATCAGAGATTTGTTAAATGAATATGAATTTCCTGGAGATGAAGTTCCCATAATAAAAGGATCTGGATTAAAGGCATTAGAATGTGGATGTGGCAGCAGAGAGTGTGAATGGTGTGGGCGCATATGGGAGTTAATGGATGCAGTGGATGAATATGTTCCGCAGCCAGAGAGACCGAAAGATCAACCATTCCTGATGCCGATAGAAGACGTATTTACCATAACCGGAAGAGGAACAGTAACCACAGGAAGAGTAGAAAGAGGAATGATAAAAGTAGGAGACGAAGTAGAGATAGTAGGTCTTAGAGAAGAGACCAAGAAGACAGTATGTACAGGAGTAGAAATGTTCCGGAAGATACTGGACTATGCTGAAGCGGGAGATAATATAGGGACCTTGTTAAGAGGAGTAGACAGAAAAGAAGTAGAAAGAGGAATGGTATTAGCAAAGCCAGGCAGCATAAATCCGCATACCAAATTCAGCGCAGAGGTATATGTTTTGACCAAGGAAGAAGGGGGGAGACACACTCCGTTCTTCAGTGGATACAGACCGCAGTTTTATTTCAGAACAACTGATGTAACCGGTGTAATCACCTTGCCAGAAGGAGTAGAGATGGTAATGCCCGGGGACAATGTTCAGATGAGCATAGAATTGATAACCCCGATAGCAATAGAAGAAGGTTTAAGATTTGCGATAAGAGAAGGTGGAAGAACAGTTGGTGCTGGTGTTGTTACTGCTATAAATGAATAATTGTAGGTAAACCTGATCGTTTCAATGAACGATCAGGTTCATTCCTACCAAACACCAGGACGCGTGTAAATGAAAAAGCCATTCTAAGGAGGTTAATATAGGAGTGGGTAGCAAGCAAAAAGTAAGAATCAAGTTGAAAGCTTTTGATCATAAGCTGCTTGATCAGTCCTCACAGAAAATCGTTGAAACGGCAAAAAAGAATGGCTCCCGGGTTTCTGGGCCTATTCCTTTGCCAACAGAAAGAACTATTTATACTATTTTGAGATCTCCTCATGTAAACAAGGATTCGCGCGAACAGTTTGAAATGAGGACTCACAAACGCCTTATAGATATATTAGATCCTAACCCTAAAACTATTGATGCTTTGATGCACTTAGACCTGCCTTCCGGAGTGGATATCGAAATTAAGTTATAATCGGTAAAGGACAAGAGCTAAAAGACTAGTGGGTTTTGAGGTCTTAAGGCGGGTGCAAAGAGAGATGTGAAGTTGGATATCCCACTTCCAACCAATCACAAAGAATGATAGGAGGTAAATAAGGTGGCAAAAGATGTAAAAAAAGGCATTTTGGGAATCAAAATCGGTATGACCCAGATATTTGATGAGAATGGGAAGGCTATACCGGTTACCGTAGTGGAGGCAGGTCCCTGTACTGTTCTGCAAAAGAAAAAAGTAGAAACAGATGGTTATAATGCTATTCAGGTAGGCTTTTACAACCTAAAAGAAAAGAAGGTAAATAAGCCTTTAAAGGGACATTTCAAGAAAGCCAATGTCAAGCCTTTAAGGTATATAAAAGAATTCAGGGTAAATGATGTTGATGCTTATGAAATTGGACAGGAAATTAATGTTGGGATTTTTGAACCCGGGGATTTGGTAGACGTTGTGGGAACTTCCAAAGGTAAAGGTTTTGCAGGTGGAGTGAAAAGACATAACTTCGCCCGCGGATCAATGGGTCATGGATCCAAATATCACCGCCGTCCAGGTTCATTAGGAGCAAAAGGACCGGCACGCGTATTTAAGGGCCGCAAACTTCCTGGTAGACTTGGTGGAACCCGGGTAACTGTTCAGGGCTTGAAGGTAGTAAAAGTCTATCCGGAAAGAAATCTTATTCTTATTAAAGGTGCAATTCCAGGGCCCAAAAGAGGTCTGGTTATGATAAAGGACTCAGTTAAAGCATAAAGTCATTAGCACCGAAAAATTTAGCTAATTGACTGGAAGTGGAAAAGAGGAGGTTGTGAAAATGCCTAAGGTTGCTTTATATGACATGAGTGGGGCCCAAATAGGCGAAATCGAGTTAAATGACAGTATTTTTGGCATAGAACCGAATGAAGCAGTTTTAGCCGATTTTGTAAAAATGCAGTTGGCCAACAAAAGAGTAGGGACTGCTTCGACCAAAAATAGAGGAGAAGTAAGCGGAAGTGGCAAGAAACCATGGAGACAAAAAGGAACTGGCCGTGCACGTGTAGGCAGCATCAGAAATCCGATATGGAGAGGTGGAGGAGTAGTTTTTGGTCCTAAACCGCGTGATTACTCCTACAGATTACCTAAAAAGGTTAGAAGACTGGCCATGCGTTCAGCATTATCTTCTAAGGTGAAGGACAACAACATTATCGTAGTTGACAGTCTGATTTTTGATGAACCGAAGACTAAGAAAATGGTAGAGGTTTTAAAAGCCCTTAACGCTAAGAAAAAGACTCTGCTTGTAACTTTGGAATCTGCAGATGGCAATGTAGTAAAGTCTGCTCGTAATATACCGGGGGTAAAGCCTTTAAAAGCTGATTTTATAAATGTTTACGATCTTTTAAAATATGAGACTCTCCTCATCACCAAAGATGCAGTTGCGAGGATAGAGGAGGTGTTTGCATAAATGAAAGACCCGCGTGATATTATCATTAAACCGGTTATTACTGAGAAGTCAATGGATCTGTTGGCTGATAATAAATACACTTTTATCGTAGACCGCAAGGCTAATAAGACTGAAATTAAGAATGCAATTGAGAGTATTTTCGATGTTAGAGTAGAAAAAGTGCACACCATGGTTGTAAAAGGGAAAAAGAAGCGCCTGGGAAGATTTGAAGGGAAAACCCCTACTCGTAAAAAAGCTATTGTAACACTTAAACCTGGACACAAGATACAATTATTTGAAGGTATGTAATAAGTGTTTTGCTGTGCTGTAAGGAGGGAAATTGAAAAATGGCGGTAAAAAGTTTTAAGCCGACGACACCCAGCAGAAGACATATGACAGTAATGTCATTTGAAGAAATAACTAAAAAGGAACCGGAAAAAAGTCTAACTGTACCTCTTAAGAGCAAAGCTGGCCGCAATGCTAAAGGTCGCATTACTGTTAGACATCGGGGCGGCGGACATAAGCGCCTGTATCGTATAATCGATTTTAAGCGGATTAAAGATGGTGTTCCTGCTAAAGTTGCAGCAATAGAATATGACCCGAACCGTTCTGCTAATATTGCTTTGCTTCACTATCTTGATGGACACAAGGCATATATAATTGCTCCCGATAAACTTAAAGTTGGCGATATTATTGAATCTGGACCTGATGCAGATATAAAGCCGGGCAATACTCTGCCCCTAAAGGATATACCGGTTGGAACCCTTATTCACAACATTGAGCTGAGACCAGGAAAGGGCGGACAGCTGGTAAGGGCAGCAGGAGCTGTGGCTCAGCTTATGGCTAAAGAGGGAAATTATGCTCATGTCCGGCTACCGTCTGGAGAAGTTCGGCTTATTCACATTAATTGCCGAGCTACGGTTGGGCAGGTAGGAAATTTAGATCATGAAAATGTTACTGTTGGTAAAGCCGGTAGATCACGCTGGCTCGGAAGAAGGCCGACCGTTCGTGGTTCTGCGATGAACCCGGTAGACCATCCGCATGGCGGTGGGGAAGGTCGTGCACCTATCGGAAGAAAACATCCGGTTTCTCCATGGGGTAAGATTGCCATCGGTGGCAAGACACGCAAGAAGAAGCCGTCTGATAAGATGATTGTAAAGAAACGTAAATAATTAAGGAGGTCTTTAAATGGCTAGATCACTTAAGAAAGGACCTTATTGTGATGAAAAACTGCTCAAAAAAATAGAGGCAATGAATGAATCTGGCCAAAAACGGGTTATAAAAACTTGGTCGAGGCGTTCTACAATAATGCCTCAAATGATTGGCCATACTATCGCTGTACATGATGGACGCAGACATGTACCGGTATATATTACTGAAGAAATGGTTGGTATGAAATTAGGCGAGTTTGCTCCTACCCGTACTTATAGGGGGCATGCTGGAAAAAATGAAAAATCAAGCAGAGCAAGATAGAGAAGATGGAAAGGAGGCAGCACCGTGGAAGCTAGAGCAGTTGCTCGTTATCTTAGGATATCTCCTTTTAAGGCTCGCCAGGTAGCTGATTTGATTAGGGGAAAAGATGTCCATGAAGCTATGGGAATATTAAAGTATACCAATAAGAGATCTGCTCCCATGATTCAAAAAGTACTTAAATCTGCCATTGCAAATGCTGAGCATAATTATGATATGGATTCTGATGATTTATATATATCTGAGATATATGTTGACGAAGGACCTACCATTAAGCGTATGCGTCCGCGGGCTTATGGAAGAGCTGATTTAAGACGTCACAGAACCAGCCACATAACTGTTGTGCTCAGGGAAAAGGAGGTTAAATAGTGGGTCAAAAGGTTCATCCGAAGGGATTTAGAATTGGAGTTATAAGATCCTGGGATTCTAACTGGTATGCTGACCGTGAATATACTGAACTGCTGCATGAAGATTATAAAATTCGCAAATATATAAAAGACCGTTTTTATGCAGCTGGTATTTCAAGAATTGAAATTCAGAGAACTGGCAATCGAGTAAGAATTACCATTCATACTGCGAAACCGGGCATTATAATCGGACGTGGCGGTAATGAAGTGGAAGTATTAAAAGATGAACTCGCTAAGATGACCAATAAAAATGTCAGCATAAATATACAGGAAATAAAGAAACCTGAGCTTGATGCTCAGATTATGGCTGAAAGTATAGCTCAGGCAATTGAGAAGAGGGTTGCATTCAGAAGAGTTATGAAACAAACTGTTGCACGCTCTATGCGGGCGGGGGCAGTAGGAATAAAAGTGGCTGTATCGGGAAGATTGGCTGGAGCTGAAATAGCTAGAACTGAATGGATTTCTGAAGGCAAAGTCCCCTTGCACACTTTAAGGGCAGATATCGATTATGGATTTGCAGAAGCTAATACTACTTACGGTAAGATTGGTATAAAAGTATGGATAAATCGGGGAGAAATTTTACCGGAAGCAAAGAAAAGACCCCCGCAGAAAGTAGTGGAGGAGGCAGATAGGTAATGCTTACCCCTAAGAGAGTTAAGTATAGAAGGCAGCATAGACCTGACCTTAAAGGTAAAGCAACCAGAGGTAATACCGTAACTTATGGAGAATATGGCCTGATGGCATTAGAACCTGCATGGATTACTAATCGCCAGATTGAAGCTGCGCGTGTTGCTATAACCAGACATGTAAAAAGAGGCGGAAAAGTGTGGATAAAGATATTTCCGGACAGACCTCTTACCGTAAAGCCGGCTGAAACCCGAATGGGTAAAGGAAAAGGTTCACCTGAGCACTGGGTAGCGGTTGTAAAGCCGGGAAGAGTTATGTTTGAACTTTCTGGCGTAAGTGAGGAAGTAGCTAAAGAAGCAATGAGGCTGGCTGCTCATAAGCTGCCGATTAAATGTAAATTTGTAAAACGTGAAGAAATGGGTGGTGAGGTTAGTGAAAGCTAAAAAGATGAGAGAGCTAACCGATCAGGAACTGCAGAAAAAAGTTGCTGATTATAAAGAAGAATTGTTTAATTTAAGATTTCAACTCGCTACCGGCCAGTTGGATAATCCGATGCGTATAAGGGAGATAAAGAGAAATATTGCTAGATGCAAAACAGTTTTAAGAGAACGCGAACTGGCAAAGAAGTAGATAATAAAAAGGAGGTCTAAGGGTGTCTGAAAATCGCGGAAATAGAAAGGTAAGGCTTGGGACGGTTGTAAGCGACAAGATGGATAAAACCATTACTGTCCGTGTTGAAACCGTAAAACAGCATCCTTTATATAAAAAGACTATAAAGACCAGTAAAAAATATATGGTTCATGATGAAAATAATGAGGCTAAAGTTGGCGATGTAGTAAGAATTATGGAAACCCGCCCATTAAGCAAGCATAAAAGATGGAGGCTTGTGGAAATCGTAGAAAAAGCCAAGACTTTAGAGTAGGCCTGCATTATGGAGGGAGGTTTACAAGTTGATTCAACAAGAAACAATACTCCAGGTTGGAGATAACACAGGAGCTAAGAAGCTTTTATGCATAAGGGTTCTTGGCGGCTCAACCAGAAGATATGCCACAGTAGGGGATATTATAATCGCTTCTGTTAAGGAAGCTGCCCCAGGTGGTATTGTGAAAAAAGGTGATGTAGTTAAGGCAGTTGTAGTACGTACCAAAAAGGAAATACGGCGCGAAGATGGTTCATATATATCTTTTTCTGAAAACGCTGCGGTGATAATAGATAATAACAACAATCCGAGAGGAACCCGTATCTTTGGGCCTGTAGCCAGGGAACTCAGAGAAAAGAATTTTATGAAGATTGTATCCCTAGCTCCGGAAGTCCTTTAATCATGGAGGTGTAGAAGATGCGCATAAAAAAGGGCGATAATGTCATGGTCATTACGGGAAAGGACGCCGGTAAAAAAGGTAAGGTTTTAAGAGCATTTCCTAAAGAGGGGCGTGTGGTAGTAGAAGGCGTCAATAAAGTAAAGAAGCATCAGAAGCCTTCCCGTGCTGTTCCCCAAGGAGGAATACTAAAAATTGAGGCACCTATACATGTGTCTAATGTTATGCTAATCTGCAACAAGTGCAATAGACCGACTCGGGTTGGTGCCAAAATCCTTGATAATAAAGAAAAAGTTAGAGTATGTAAAAAATGCGGAGAGATAATAGATTAATGCTCCAGGAAAGGAGGCTCAAAATTACATGGCTAGGTTACAGGAACTTTACAGACAGGAAATAGTGCCTAAACTTATGGAAAAGTTCGGTTATAAAAATGTTATGCAGGTTCCTAAAATAGATAAGATTGTTCTTAATGTTGGGGTAGGAGAAGCTGTTCAGAATCCTAAAGCATTGGATGGAGCTGTAAATGACCTTACTGCAATAACTGGGCAAAAGCCGGTTGTAACTAGAGCTCGCAAGTCTATTGCAGGATTTAAGCTGCGCGAAGGGATGCCCATTGGTTGTAAAGTAACCCTGCGTGGTGAGAGAATGTATGACTTTTTAGATAAATTGATTAATTTTGCTCTTCCCCGGGTACGCGATTTTAGAGGAGTGTCGCCTGATGCTTTTGATGGTAGAGGAAATTATGCTTTGGGAATAAAAGAACAGACTATATTCCCCGAGATTGAATACGACAAAATTGATAAGATTAGAGGTTTAGAAGTTAGCATAATTACTACGGCTAAAACGGATGAAGAAGCACGTGAACTTTTAAGACTTATGGGAATGCCATTTAGAGATAGGGGGTAAGTGATTAAATGGCCAAGAAATCTATGATAGCCAAGCAGAAGAGGCCTCAAAAATTTAAGGTTCGTGAATATAATCGCTGCAAAATATGTGGAAGACCTAGGGCATATATGCGGAAATTTGGCATGTGCAGAATATGTTTCCGTGAACTTGCTCATAAAGGCGAAATTCCAGGAGTTAAGAAAGCAAGCTGGTAGTGTTGTTATGTAAAGGAGGTATAAAATATGGTCATGACTGATCCTATCGCCGATTTCCTGACCCGGATCAGAAACGGCAACATGGTCATGCATGAGACCGTTGAGGTACCCAGTTCTAAAATGAAACTTGCCATTGCCAAGATTATGAAAGATGAAGGGTACATCAAGGATTATGAATATATCGAAGATGGAAAACAAGGAATAATCAGAATATACCTCAAGTATGGACCTAATAAAGAAAAGGTTATTACTGGGATAAAAAGAATCAGTAAGCCAGGTCTCAGGGTATATGTAAAGAAAGACGAAGTTCCTAAGGTACTGGGTGGACTGGGAACAGCAGTTATATCCACTTCGAAAGGTGTAATGACTGATAAAGAAGCACGCAAGCTTGGGCTTGGCGGAGAAGTAATTTGCTATATATGGTAGCTGAAGGAGGGAAAATGCGTGTCAAGAGTTGGAAGAAAGCCTATCAGTCTACCCAAAGGTGTAGAAGTTAAAATAGAAGGAAAAACAGTTACCGTCAAAGGACCTAAAGGGGTATTAACCCAGGAAATCCCTGGTGATATTACTGTAACCCAAGAAGGAGACCAGCTGATAGTTACGAGAGCAAATGATCTGCGTCAAAATAGAGCTTATCATGGTTTAGTTCGCGCCTTGCTGGCTAATATGGTTGAAGGGGTTACTAACGGTTATGAAAAGCGCTTAGAGCTGGTTGGAGTTGGATATCGTGCTCAGTTGCAGGGCAAGAAACTGGTAATAAATATTGGATTTTCCCACCCGGTAGAAGTTGAGCCGCCTCAAGGAATTGAGTTTGAAGTTCCAGCACCCACCAAGATTGTGGTAAAAGGCATTGATAAACAGCTGGTAGGAAACACAGCGGCTCATATAAGAGCTATAAGAAAACCTGAACCGTATAAAGGTAAGGGAATTAAATATGAAAATGAACAGATTAGACGTAAAGCTGGTAAAGCTGGTTCTAAATAGGTTTAGAAGGGAGTGAGGACCTTGTTTAAGAAACCCAGCAGAAACGAATTAAGAAAGATTAAACACAGGAGAGTGCGCAAAAAGGTATCTGGAACTGCAGAAACTCCCAGACTCTGTGTTTATAAGAGCCTTAATCATATATATGCTCAGATTATAGATGATGAAAGAGGAGTAACTTTAGTATCTGCTTCAACCCTGGATAAAGATTTGCGCGGGCTTCCTTCAAAAACTAATATTGAAGCAGCGAAAATGGTTGGAGCTAGTATTGCAGAAAAAGCCCTGGCTAAAGGAATAACTAGTGTGGTTTTCGACCGCAGTGGCTATAAGTATCATGGAAAAGTAGCAGCTTTGGCTGATGCTGCACGTGAAAAAGGGCTTAATTTCTAGTTTTTAAATCCGTAAGCTAGGAGGGAAAAGATGAGCGATAATAAACAAGCTGCTCCGGAAATGATAGAAAAAGTTATCAATATCCGCAGGGTTGCTAAGGTAGTAAAAGGTGGACGAAGATTTAGCTTTAGTGCCTTGGTAGTTGTTGGTGATGGTCAAGGGAAGGTAGGAGTAGGCACAGGTAAGGCAGCTGAAGTTCCGGAAGCTATCCGCAAAGCCTTGGAGAATGCCAAAAAGAATATGATTACTGTTCCTTTGATCGAGGATCGGACTATACCACATGAACAGTTAACAAAGTTTGGTGCAGCCAAAGTATGGATGAAGCCTGCTGCTCCCGGTACCGGAGTTATAGCTGGTGGTGCAGTAAGAGCAGTTCTCGAGGCTGCCGGGGTTAAAGATATACTCACAAAATCTTTAGGTTCAAATAATTCTATAAATATGGCTTATGCAACTATTGAAGCATTAAAGAGTCTCAAAAGAGCAGAAGATGTGGCAAAACTGCGGGGTAAAACCATAGATGAGATATTGAATTAGGAGGGATAAAATTGCCTAAGCAATTAAAAATTACCTGGACTAAGAGCACTATAGGCTGCCCTCAAACCCAGAGAGCGACTATTAAAAGTTTAGGACTTAAAAAACTTAATCAATCGGTGATAAAAGAAGACTGCCCCCAGATTAGAGGGCAGATAAATAAAGTAAAGCACCTGGTTACTGTGGAAGAAATCGAGTAAATTTAAGGGAGGTTTTACAGTGAGACTGGATGAACTAAAATCTCCGGCTGGCGCGAATAAACGCCCGAAAAGAGTAGGAAGAGGTCCAGGATCTGGTCATGGGAAAACCTCTACTCGCGGACATAAAGGGCAAAAGGCTCGTTCCGGTGGGGGAGTAAGGCCTGGATTTGAGGGTGGACAGATGCCCTTACAAAGACGCATACCAAAGCGCGGATTTACTAATATATTCAAAAAAGAATATGCCATTGTTAATGTTAAAGACCTTAATGTCTTTGAAGATGGAACTGAAATAACTCCGGAGCTTCTTATCTCCAGAGGTTTAATTAAATCAGTAAAAGATGGAGTAAAAATATTAGGTGATGGAGAATTAGAAAAGAAGCTTGTGGTTAGGGCTCATAAAGTAAGCAAACAGGCGGAAGAAAAGATAAACGCCAGGGGCGGCAAGGTTGAGGTGATTTAATGTTAGGCTCTGTTGGGCAGGCAGTTAAGGTTGGGGACCTGCGAACAAAAATATTATTTACCTTAATGATGCTCCTGGTGTTCCGGCTGGGAGCCCATATACCTGTACCCGGAATAAATACAGATGCTATTGAGCAGCTATTAGGTGGTCAGCTGTTTGGTTTTTTTGATATAATTTCTGGTGGTGCATTTAAAAAATTCAGTATATTTGCAATGAGTATTACACCATATATTAATGCATCCATCATAATGCAGCTTTTGCAGGTAATTATTCCGCGATTAGAAGAACTCTCCAAAGAAGGAGAGGAAGGACGCAAGATTATTGCCCAATATGTGCGTTATGGAACTGTAGTACTGGCATTCATTCAGGCTATTGGAATGTCTATTGCTTTAGCTAGATATGGCGTAGTTGTGAATCCGGGTATTGGGTCATATCTCCTGATTGCTGTTTCTCTTACCGCTGGAACTGCTTTCCTCATGTGGATTGGGGAAATGATTACCGAGAGAGGTATTGGCAACGGTATTTCACTTTTAATATTTGCCGGTATAGTTTCGCGCCTGCCGGGTGAATTTGGTGCAGTTATTCAGCAGATTTCCGGCGGCATAATCGGGGTATTTAACATAATCCTGTTTATTGTAATTGCCTTGGCTATAATTGTTGCCATTATTGCTGTAAATGAAGGACAAAGAAGAATTCCTATACAGTATGCCAAAAGAGTGGTAGGAAGAAGGGTTTACGGTGGGCAAAGCACTTTTTTGCCTTTAAAAGTTAATTCGGCCGGGGTTATTCCGATAATTTTTGCTATGTCACTTATGATGTTCCCGGCGACCATAGCGTCTTGGACTGATCCTCAGTCCAGTTTAAATCAGTTTTTAAATACTTATTTCCATTTTGGCACTGTGGCATATAATGTTATTTATGCTGCTTTGATTGTTTTCTTTACCTATTTCTATGTAGCAATAATATTCAATCCATTAGATGTAGCAGAAAATATTAAAAAGTATGGCGGATTTATTCCGGGAATACGTCCGGGGAGACCTACTGCGGAGTATATTGATAAAGTACTGTCCCGCCTTACGTTAGCAGGTGGAATTTTTCTTGCATTAATCGCAGTACTGCCTACAATTGTGATAGGTATAACCGGGATAACCGGTATATGGTTTGGAGGAACTGCTTTGTTGATTGTAGTTGGGGTTGCACTTGATACTATGAAACAGATTGAATCCCACCTCCTGTTGAGAAGTTATGAAGGATTTGTGAAATAGGAGATGATCAGTGGTGAATATTATATTAATGGGGCCTCCGGGGGCCGGAAAGGGCACTCAGGCAGAAAAAATTAAAGCAACCTATCCTATACCTCATATTTCAACCGGGGATATGTTCAGAGAGGCAGTAGCTAAAGGTACGCCTCTAGGATTAGAAGCAAAAAAGTACATGGATGAAGGAAGATTGGTTCCGGATGAAGTAACAATTGGCATAGTTGAGGAAAGGCTTGCCCAGCCAGATTGTGCAAAAGGTTTTCTTTTAGATGGTTTTCCACGTACAATTGCCCAGGCTGAAGCTCTGGATCGGGTTTTAAGCGAAATGGGCAAAAAAATTGAAGCAGCTGTAAATATTTCTGTTCCAGATGAGATTTTAATTGAACGTATGAGTGGAAGGGTTACCTGTAAAGAATGTAAAACGGTTTACCATGTTAAATTTAATCCTCCCGCCAAAGAAGGGGTTTGTGACAAATGTGGTGGAGAGCTGATAGTACGAAGTGATGACCGCGGGGATACAGTTAAAAAGCGGCTTGCTGTTTACCATGAACAAACTAATCCCCTTCTGGATTATTACGACAGATCCGGAGTTCTTTGCAACATAGATGGAGACCGTTCTGCAGATTTAGTTTTTGAAGACATCAAAAAGGTATTGGAGAATCTTGGATGATAATTTTAAAGACTCCTGATGAAATTGTCAAAATGCGCCTGGCGGGAAGAGTAGTGGCGGAAATTCTCAAAATACTGGAAGAAAAAGTAAAGCCAGGAATAACAACCAACAACTTGAATGCGATTGCCGAATTTGAGTGTAAAAGACGAGGGGCAGTCCCTGTTTTTAAAAATTATCCCAATCCCCGCGGGGGGCGTCCTTTCCCTGGGGTTATATGCGCCTCGGTCAATGATGAGGTTGTTCATGGTGTCCCTTCAAACAGGGTTCTTGAAGAGGGAGATATTATCAGTATAGACTTTGGGATTATACTGAATGGATATGCAGGAGATTCCGCCATTACTGTTCCGGTAGGAGAAGTTAAGGCGGAAGCTTTAGGGCTTATTAAAGTTACGGAAGAGGCGCTTTATAAAGGCATCGAAAAGGCGGTGCCGGGAAACCGGTTAGGCGCAATATCCAATGCTATTCAGAGATATGCTGAAAAACAGGGTTTTTCTGTGGTGCGTGACTTTGTAGGCCATGGCATCGGACGTAGTATGCACGAAGATCCTCCTGTACCCAACTTCGGAAGACCTGACCGCGGACCAGTGCTTAAACCAGGAATGACTTTAGCTATTGAACCCATGCTTAATGTAGGGACTTACAGGGTTTATACGGCCCCTGATGGGTGGACAGCGATAACTTATGATCACAGCCTTTCCGCTCATTTTGAGCATACAATTGCTATAACTGATAATGGTCCGGAGATTTTGACCAAGAGGTCTTAGGAGGCGGTTTTTTTTGGATGATAGGATAGGCAAGGTTGTATTTTCCAAGGCTGGCAGGGATAAGGGCAGAATGTTTGTTGTGGTAGGGGTTGTTAATAATAATTTCTGTCTGTTAGCGGACGGTGATTTGCGAAAGATTGAAAATCCCAAACTGAAAAACAGCAAACATCTGCAGTTCACTAATATAATAGCCGAAGATGTTATGGCCTATCTAAAAGAAGGTAAAGTTCCGGAAAATCATGTTATAAGAAAAAACCTGAAGAAAATCGGGGAAGCTAGAGAAAGAGATGGGAAGGAGGTCTGATAATGGCGAAAGATGATGTTATTGAGGTTGAGGGTACAGTTATTGAACCACTCCCTAATGCTATGTTTAGGGTTGAACTGGAAAACGGCCATAAGGTCCTCGCCCATGTATCTGGAAAAATGCGCATGAACTTTATAAGAATATTGCCAGGAGACCGGGTAATGGTGGAATTATCACCTTATGATCTGAACCGTGGTAGGATAATATATCGTTTTAAATAAGATCCCGTGGAATGAGTTAAGGAGGGAATAACTTTGAAGGTTAGACCATCAGTAAAGCCAATGTGTGAAAAGTGCAAGGTAATAAAGCGTAAAGGTAAAGTCATGGTAATTTGTGAAAACCCAAAGCATAAACAGGTACAAGGTTAATTTTCAGGAGGTGGACAGTTTTGGCAAGAATTGCGGGTGTAGATTTACCGCGTGATAAAAGGGTTGAAATCGCATTAACTTATATATATGGGATAGGCAGACCTTCTTCCCAAAAAATACTGGCTAAGGCAGGTATAAATCCTGATACCAGAGTCAAAGATTTAACTGAGGAAGAAGTTTCCAAGCTGAGAGAAATTATTGACCGCGAATATACCGTAGAAGGCGACCTTCGTCGTGAGGTCAGCATGAACATAAAGAGATTGATGGATTTAGGTTGTTATCGTGGCCTTCGCCATCGTCGCGGTTTGCCGGTAAGAGGGCAAAGAACCAAGACTAATGCACGGACTCGTAAAGGACCTAGAAGAACAGTTGCTGGCAAGAAAAAATAGCCAAAAGGGGGATAATTGAGTGGCCAAAAAGACAACCACCAGAGTTAAAAGACGTGAAAAAAAGAATGTTGAATATGGTATTGCGCATATTAAATCTACTTTTAACAACACTATTGTTACAATAACTGATAAGAAAGGCAATGCTATTGCCTGGGCAAGTGCTGGAACTGTTGGATTTAAAGGTTCAAGAAAAAGCACACCGTTTGCTGCTCAGCAGGCTGCTGAAGCTGCTGCAAAGGCAGCTATGGAACACGGAATGAAAGAAGTTGAATGTTATGTAAAAGGACCTGGGGCAGGGCGTGAAGCTGCTATACGGTCACTGCAGGCTGCAGGTCTGGAAGTAAGTGTAATAAAAGATGTTACACCTATTCCTCATAATGGATGCAGACCGCCTAAAAGAAGAAGAGTTTAAGGAGGTAGTGGTATAAAGTGGGAAGATATACTGGATCAGTTTGTCGCCAGTGCCGCCGCGAAGGAGAGAAGCTGTACTTAAAAGGAGATAGATGTTATTCCGATAAATGTGCAATGGAAAGACGCCCTTACGCTCCGGGAGTTCATGGTCAGGGACGCCGTCAGAAACTCAGTGAATATGGAATTCAGCTGCGTGAAAAGCAGAAAACCAAGAGAATTTATGGAGTACAGGAGAAACAGTTCCGCAATTATTTTGCTAAGGCTGATCGGCAGAAGGGAATAACCGGGGAAAATCTTTTAATACTTTTAGAGAGAAGATTGGACAATGTAGTTTATCGTTTAGGTTTTGCATCTTCCCGTAGGGAAGCACGCCAGCTTGTAAGTCATGGGCACTTTACTGTTAATGGAAGAAAGGCTAATATTCCTTCTATGCTGGTTAAAGTTGGTGATGTAATTCAGGTGAAAGAAGGCAGCAAATCCTCTCCTAAATTCCAGGAGTTAAAGGAACAGGCTGCTTATAAAACTGTGCCAGAATGGCTTAGCGTAGATGTAGAAAATATGAAGGGAACAGTCTTGGCTTATCCTACAAGGGATCAAATAGATACTCCAGTTAAGGAACAGCTTATAGTTGAGCTGTATTCAAGATAAAGACCCTGAAGGAGGGGATAGATAAATGCTGGAGATGGAAAAACCCCGTATTGAATGTGTAGAAAAGAGTGAGGAAGCAAACTACGGGAAGTTTGTTATCGAGCCTTTAGAACGGGGGTATGGCACTACACTGGGCAATTCTTTGAGGAGAGTTTTGCTCTCATCTTTGCCTGGGGCGGCTGTTACGTCAATTAAAATTGATGGGGTTTTGCATGAATTTTCGACTATTCCCAATGTGGTTGAGGATACTACCGAAATAATACTTAATATAAAAAAGCTGGTAGTAGGCTATAACGGAAGTGAACGCAAAATTATAAGGATTGAGCAGACCGGGCCCAAAAAAGTTACGGCTGCAGATATTGAACATGACTCAGAGGTAACTATACTCAATCCTGACCTTCATATAGCAACGCTGGATGAAGGGGCCCGGCTTAATATTGAGATGACTGTGGAACGCGGTCGGGGTTATGTGAGTGCAGATCAACAGCCGATAAAAAAAGAGGAAATAGTAGGGCTAATTCCGATAGACTCTATTTACACACCGGTAAAAAAAGTTAACTACACGGTGGATAATGCTAGAGTGGGCAAAAAAACTGACTATGACAGCCTTACTCTGGAAGTGTGGACTGATGGAAGCATTAAGCCAGAAGAGGCTGTAAGTTTATCAGCTCAGATTCTTATTGAATATCTGAAGCTTTTTACTGAAATTAATGATACCTATGCAGAGGTAGAAATTTTGGTAGAAAAAGAAGAAGAGAAGAAAGACAAGATTTTAGAAATGTCGATTGAAGAATTGGAGCTTTCGGTTCGTGCTTCCAATGGGTTAAAACGGGCTAATATCAACACCGTAGGGGATCTAGTTCAGAAAACCCGGGAAGAAATGAGCAAGATAAGAAATTTAGGCCAGAAATCATTAGAAGAGATCGAGAAGAAGCTGAAAGAGCTCGGTTTGGGCTTTAAACAGCCGGAAGATTAAGAAAGGAGGGCGCAAGGTGAGTTATCGTAAATTAGGTTTAAGAAGTGATCATAGAAAAGCTATGCTTAGAAATGCTGTTACTTCTCTTTTAGACGGAGAAAAGATAACTACTACTGAAACCAGAGCTAAAGAGATTCAGCGGATAGCCGATAAGATGATTACCTTAGGAAAACGCGGAGATTTACATGCCAGAAGACAGGCATATGCATACATTATGCGGGAAGATGTAGTTCATAAATTATTTACTGAACTGGCTGAACGTTATTCAGACAGACAGGGAGGGTATACCCGGATTGTCAGAACTGGATTCCGCAAAGGGGACGGAGCTCCTATGGCAATCCTGGAATTAGTTGACTAAAGAACTATGATTGAATTTGTAAATGTCCACTACTACTATAAGGAGAATAGTTCTTTAATTCTGAACAATATCAGCTTTACGATAAATAAAGGCGAATTTATTGGAATCGTAGGCAGGAATGGTTCGGGTAAGTCGACTTTAGCCCGTATGTTTAATGGAATCTTAATCCCTAGTAAAGGCAAAGTCCTGGTAGATGGACTTGATACGAGGAAAGCAGAAGATCTTATTAAAATACGGCGTAAAGTAGGCTTGCTCTTGCCTAATCCAGACAATCAAATAGTATCCAGCGTTGTAGAAGAAGATGTAGCTTTTGGGCTTGAAAACCTGGGCATAAAACCAGAGGAGATCCGGCTCCAGGTAGATGAGGCATTAAAGCTGGTAGAAATGGAGGAGTTTAAAAAACATCCTCCTTATCTTTTATCAGGTGGGCAAAAGCAACGGGTAGCCTTGGCTGGGATTTTAGCTTTAAAGCCGGATTATTTGGTTTTAGATGAGCCTACTTCTATGATAGAGCCGGAAGGAAGAAAGCTTATAACCGGTTTGTTAAAACAGATAAATTCTGAATTAGGGGTTGCTCTTATCTGGATAACTCATGATTTAGAAGAAATAATAGAAGCTGACCGCATATTGGTGGTGGCAAACGGAAAAGTAAAAGAGTATAAAAAACCTAAAGAATTATTAGGAAAGGCTGATATCTGGAAAGAAGCAGGGATTGAGCCTTTAGCCATTACTCAGTTTATGCAAAATTTAAAACAGTATGGAATAGATTTTAAACCTGAAGAATTTACAGTTCAGGAAATGGTGGATTTTTTATGCCGATTAAAATAAAAGGCGTAACTCATATATATAAAAAAGGAACCCCTTTTGAAAAGAAGGCTTTAGAGGATATATTTCTTAACATAGAAAACGGTGAAATTCTAGGGATTATGGGTAAATCAGGGTCGGGCAAGTCTACCTTTTTGCAGCTTTTAAATGGACTTTTAAGACCATGTAGAGGAAAGATAATAGTTGATGATTATGATATAACTATGATTCCTGCAGACGAAATAGCAGCTGTTCGACGGGAGGTTGGATTAGTTTTCCAATTTCCTGAAGAACAGATTTTTGAGACTGATGTATATAAGGAGATTGCTTTTGGACCTAAAAACCTGGGCATAGATGAAAAAAAAACCTTCGAAAGAGTAAAAACAGCCATGAAGCTGACAGGGCTGGAATACGTTAAATTTAAAGACCGCCGTCCTAATGAGCTTAGCGGTGGAGAAAAAAGAAGGGTGGGCATAGCCGACATATTAGCTTTGAATCCCCGTTATTTACTTTTAGATGAGCCTTTTGCGGCTTTAGATTATGAGGGGAGAAGGAAAATATACCAGAGTATAAAAGAACTTAATCAAACCCGGGGAACAACTACAATTATTGTTTCACACAATTTAGAATATCTTGTTCCCGTCTGCAATCGATTATTAATTTTAGCAGATGGCAGAGTTAAGCTTGATATCAAGATAGATGAGATTGCATTGTATATAAAAGAAATAAAAAATTTAGGCGTGTCCCCTCCTTTGCATCATGAAGTTTTATATTATTTAAAGGAAAAAGGGTTTAATATCAATGTTAAGGTTAGAACCAGGGAAGAGGCAGCCCGAGAAATTGCAAAGTATTTAGGGACTCTTAAGGATGAAGTGAAAAGTGGTTAAGAATATTGGTTTAGGACAGTATATTCCTGGAAATTCGATCTTGCACAGATTAGATCCGCGGAGTAAAGTGATAGGAACCGTTATTTTGGTTGTTGGTACTTTTACCTCAGCTTATCCCGTAGAGACAGGGATTTTTTTAGGAACAGTTTTGATACTGGGGGCTTTAAGCCAGGTAGGGATAAGATATTATTTTGATTCCCTTAAACCTTTACTGTATTTGATTTTGATAACTGCTTTTTTTCAGGTCTTGCTGGCGGAAGAAGAACTCGGACAGAGATTTGATGCAGCCTTAAATTTAGGATTGCGACTTTTTATAATTATTTTTTCAATGCAAGTTTTGATGGGGACAACTTCTCCATTATCCTTAACCAGCGGAATGGAAAAAATGCTTTCTCCGCTTAAAAGAATAAAATTTCCAGTACATGAGCTTATAATGATAATGACTATAAGTTTGCGCTTCATCCCCCTTTATATTGAAGACTGGGAACGGATAAAAAAAGCTCAGATGAGCCGGGGAATAAATTTTGAGGAAAAAAGTATTATAAAAAGGCTAAAAAACTATATATCTGTATTAATACCTCTCCTGCGTATATCGTTTCAGCGGGCAGTCGACCTGGCGACTGCTATGGAATCAAGGTGTTATCAGGGAGAAGGAGAAAGAAGTCATCTTAATGTTTTAAAATTTACCCCATATGATTTTATGTATATCGGAATTATAGGAGGAGTGTGGCTCATAACTATCTGGTTATGAATGAAGGAAATATAAAAAGGATAAAGCTTGTAATTGAATACGATGGTACTAATTATCACGGTTTTCAGGTGCAGAACAACGCCCATACGGTGCAGGCTGAGCTGGGACAGGCTATCCTGAAACTTACTGGTGAAAGGGTTAGTGTTATTTCAGCCGGGCGCACAGATGCCGGAGTACACGCATTAGGACAGGTAGTAGTTTTTAGTACCTCATCTACTATACCTGTTGATAAATGGAAGCCAGCCTTGAACAGTGTTTTACCGCGGGATATCAGGGTTTTGCAAAGTTCAACTGTTGATGAAAATTTTCATCCCCGATTCAGCGCTATAAAAAAGACTTACCGTTATATTATTTATCGGCAAGAGGAAGGAGCAGTCTTTTACCGCAATTATGCCTGGATAAATGCAGAAAAATTAAATATTGAAGAGATGAGGAAAGCTGCCCATTTTATTTTGGGGAGGCATGATTTCAGATCTTTTTGCAGCAGCGGCTCAGCGGTAAAAAATTTTGAGCGAACAGTTACAAGATTGGATATAGAAGAAAAGAAACCTTTCCTGATTCTGGAGATAGAAGCTGATGGTTTTTTATACAATATGGTTAGAATAATAGTAGGAACACTGGTGGAAGTAGGTAAAGGCACATATAGTTCAGAATATGTGAAAGAGATTATTGAGTCTAAAGATAGGAATAAAGCTGGAGCAACTGCACCGCCTCAAGGGCTTTATCTGGTAAAGGTAGAATACCTATAATAAAACTTAAACCCTTTTCTTGACAAAAGGAAATAAGATTAGCTAATATAATTAGGTAGGCTTATTTTTATATGCCTGTCTGGCCCCGTTGGCAGGTATATAAAAATAAAAAGCTGTAAGCAAGATAAACAGGAGGGAACGATGTGAAAACCTACATGGCCAAACCTGCGGAAATTGAACGCAAATGGTATGTTATAGATGCTAGTGGACAGACACTTGGTAGGCTTGCTTCAGAAGTTGCAACAATTTTGAGAGGCAAACATAAACCGATATATACACCTCATGTTGATACCGGAGATTATGTAATCATTATTAATGCAGAAAAGGTTGTTTTAACTGGCAACAAACTGGATGAGAAGTTATATCGCCGTCATTCCGGGTATCCAGGCGGTTTAAAGGAAATGACCTATCGCGAATTCCTGCAGAAAAAGCCGGAAAAAGCCATTGAAGTAGCAGTAAAAGGGATGCTTCCACATAACCGCTTGGGAAGAAAGATGTTTAAAAAACTTAAAGTGTATAGAGGAAGCGAACATCCGCATCAGGCTCAAAAACCAGAAATTCGCGAGCTTAGAGGGTAAGGAGGATGAAGATGGCAAAGGTACAATACTGGGGAACCGGACGCAGAAAAAAAGCTATAGCCAGAGTTAGGTTAATACCTGGTGATGGCAGAATTATTATAAATAACCGTGAGTTTGAAGATTTCTTTCCTAACAAGGTCAGCCGCCTTATAGTTAAACAGCCTTTAGTGCTGACCGATATGGAAGGCAGATTTGATGTTATATGCCGGGTACACGGCGGAGGAGTAAGCGGGCAGGCAGGTGCTGTTCGTTTAGGTATTGCACGGGCTTTAGTTAAAGCAAATCCTGATTTAAGACCGCAGCTTAAAAAAGCCGGTTTCTTAACCCGCGATCCACGCATGAAGGAAAGAAAAAAATACGGATTGCACAAAGCAAGAAAAGCACCGCAGTACTCCAAACGCTAAAAACAAAAAAAATGCAAAGGAGACATTTCTCAAATGCGAGAATGTCTCCTTTTATTTTTGCTCCAAGTTATTTAACTTAAACTTCCTTGTGAACATCTAGTTATTAAAAGGGGGCTGAAAGCATATATAAAACTAATAATAAGATTATGCCCAGGGGGAAAATAAGTGCAGAGGAAACAGGTCAAGATAGTTGTATGTTTATTTTTGCTGCTCACATTTATGGTGATAAGATGGGAAAACAAAACTGAGACAGAGCTTATGGTGTATAATGTTGCCAGTAAGGTAATAGTAATTGATCCCGGACATGGTGGAATAGATACGGGAGCAACCCGGGGAAATATTATAGAAAAGGATATAACTCTAAAAATGAGCCAAAAATTAGCCTCTGAACTGGCTGCAGCAGGAGCAGCTGTAATAATGACCCGCAGCAGCGATACTGATTTGGTAGAGGATAATTTTAAGGGAAGTTACCGGGAGAGGCACCGGAAAGGCCTTAGCAAAAGGGTAGAAAAGGCTAATCAAACCGGGGCTGATTTATTTGTCAGCATCCATACCAATGCAGATCCCAACCCGCGCTGGTCAGGAGCTCAGACTTTTTACCATCAGCAAAGTGAAGAAAGCAAAAAAGCGGCTGAAGCTATACAAAGTGAAATAAAAAGGCTTTTAAAAAATACTAAAAGGGATGCATTAGCGGGCGACTACTTTGTAATGAACAATACAGAAATGCCTGCAGTTTTAGTAGAAGTAGGATTTATATCCAACTATAAGGAAGGTAAATTGTTAACTGATGAAGAATATCAGAAAAAAATGGCCCATGCTATATGTTCAGGAATAGTGAAGTATTTTGCTTCAGAATCAGGAGTAAATGAAAAGGCTAAAAGATAAGGAGGCCTTGATATGCTGGTTTATGCAGCTCTTTCTCCCCACCCTCCCTTGCTTATTCCGGAAATTGGGGGGACAAACCTTGGAAAAGTAGAAAAAATCGTAGATAGCATGAAAAAAATAGCAGATGATATTAAAGGGGCTGATCCCGAAACTATTGTTTTTTTTACTCCTCATGGCAATGTTTTCAGTGATTGTCTTAGTGCTCTTAGTATGCCTGAATTAAAAGGAGATTTTGCCGCATTTGGCTGTAGGAATGTTAATTTTAAGGTAGAAAACGACCTTACTTTGCTTAAGAAAGTTGCAGTGCAGGCAAAAGATGAAGGTATAGATTTTATTCTAATAGATGAAGAAACAGCCGCAAGAAATCGCCTTAATGCAAGGCTTGACCATGGGATATTAGTTCCCATGTATTATCTTAAAAAGGCAGGGCTTGATGATGTTGCAATATTAGCTATCAGCATAGGCTATTTACCGTTTTTAAAACTTTATAAATTTGGCAAAATTGTAGAGAAAGCTGCCGCCGACCTTGGCAGAAGAGTGGCGATTGTAGCCTCTGGAGATATGTCGCACCGTTTGAAGGAAGAGGGACCTTACAGTTATCATCCCGATGGCCCGGAGTTTGACCGGATGATAAAAGAACACATGGAAAAAGGAGAAGTTGAAGCTTTGCTGAAAATACCAAATGATATAAGGGAAAATGCCGGGGAGTGTGGCTACCGCTCGCTGGTTATGATGCTGGGAAGCTTAGATGGTAGAGATTTTCAAATAAAACATTTGGAATATGCCGGCCCATTTGGTGTAGGTTATCTTACTGCAGGTTTGCTGCCGGGAAACCAGGGGATAAGCTATCTTAACAAAATGGAAAATGATGAGAAAAAGAAAATGGGAGAAATAAGAAAAAATGAATCTCTTCCGGTTAGGTGGGCGCGAATGGTTTTGGAAAGCTATATTACCGAACAAAAAATACCTGAACTTCCAGCTGAAATGAAAACTCTGGAGAAGCAAAAGGCGGCTGCCTTTGTTTCGCTTAAAAAATACGGAAGCCTTAGAGGGTGTATAGGAACGATTCTTCCTGCCCATGAAAACCTGGCTTTAGAGATTGCCTATAATGCAATAAGTGCTGGAACCCGTGATCCCCGGTTTTTGCCAGTGGAAAAAGAGGAGCTTAAGGATTTAGTTTATTCGGTAGATGTTTTAGAAAAACCTGAGCCTTGTACTAAGGATGATTTAGATCCGAAGAACTATGGAGTAATAGTAAGCAAAGGCAGCCGGCGTGGTCTTCTTTTGCCGGATCTGGAAGGAGTAGACACTGTAGAAGAACAGCTTTCAATTGCTTTACAAAAGGCAGGAATAAGACCGGATGAAGATTATCAGATAGAGAGGTTTAAAGTTACAAGATATACTTAAAGATTGGTGAAAGGATATGATTAAGATTAAGGAAGCTTTGTTTTATGAAAGGCTAGAGGAAGATAAAGTGAAATGTCTTTTATGTCCGCATGAATGCAGGATAATGCCCGGGAGAACTGGTATTTGCCGGATGAGAAGAAACCTGGAAGGAAAACTCGTAAGTTTAAATTACGGTAGACTGGCTGCTCTGGCCTTAGACCCAATTGAAAAAAAGCCTTTTTATCATTTCTATCCCGGGAAAAATATTTTATCGGCGGGGACAGCAGGCTGCAATTTTTCCTGCGGATTTTGCCAGAACTACCATTTAGCTCATGAAATCCCTGACTTATATGAGGTGGATCTGTCTGGGCTGGTTGCCGTGACAATGGATGCGCAAAGAAAAGATTCGATAGGATTAGCTTTTACTTATAATGAGCCTTTGATATGGTATGAATATGTTTTGGAAACAGCTGAAATTTTAAAAAATGAAAATCTGAAAACAGTTTTAGTTACCAACGGTTATATAAAAAAGAAGCCTTTAAAAAGGCTTTTGCCCTGTATAGATGCCTTAAACATTGATGTAAAAGCCTTTACCGATGAGTTTTACCGGAGAAACTGCCGGGGAGATTTAAAAACGGTTATGCAGACGGTGGAGGAGGCAGCTTTAACTGGGCATGTGGAGATTACTACCCTTATAATTCCGGGAGAAAATGACAGTGAAGAAGAATTAAGAAATCTTTCCCGCTGGCTTGCCGAATTAAATCCGGATATTCCTCTGCACTTTTCCCGCTATTATCCGGCTTATAAATTTACTTCCAGTCCTACTCCGGAAGGAACGTTAAAAAAAGCCCGGGATATTGCAAAAGAGTATCTTAACTTTGTTTATTTAGGTAATCTTCCGGGAGAACAAAACAATACCCCGTGTTTGAATTGCGGTAATATTTTGATAAAGAGGGATGGTTATAAAACTCAATTTGTAAATTTTGAAAATGGAAAGTGCCGCTCGTGCGGAGCTGAAGCTTATTATATAAAGATGTAAGAAAGGGAAGGCAGAAAAGCCTTCCCTATCTATATGAAAGCTTATCGGGAATAATCCCGACAAGCTATTCTAAATTTATCTTTTCCATAAAATAAGATATGAATACATAAGGGAAAAAGTTACAGAAATATTCTAAAATTAAGACTTTTAGTATAGTATATAGTTAGTAGGAAAAAATAGGGGGGAAGGTGTAATGAGTTATAGGTATGTGAAAATCGAACGTGAAAACTATACTGGTATATTGTGGGTTAGTAGGCCGGAGGTATTAAATGCACTTAATACTGAGGTTTTAATGGAAATAGGAAAAGCGATTGATGAACTCGGCAGGGATGAAGGAGTAAGGGCAATTATTGTTACCGGAGTTGGAGATAAGGCCTTTGTGGCTGGAGCTGACATCAGGGAAATGCAGTCTTTAAATGCAGTCCAAGGCAGGAGTTTTGGGAAAACAGGTCAGGAGGTTTTTAGAAAAATTGAGGAGCTTGAAAAACCGGTTATTGCAGCGATAAATGGTTTTGCTTTAGGTGGCGGATGTGAATTGGCCATGGCTGCCGATATCAGGCTGGCATCTGACAAGGCTAAATTCGGACAACCGGAGGTGACTTTAGGTATTATTCCCGGCTTTGGAGGAACCCAGCGTTTAAGCCGGCTTATAGGCAAAGGGCGGGCTATGGAGCTTATCCTGACCGGCAGCATGATAAGCGCTGAAGAAGCATACCGGATTGGTTTGGTTAACTATGTTTATCCTGCAAATGAACTATTGAAAGAAGCAAAGAAAATGGCAGAAAAGATAACTTCCAATGCCCCGTTGGCTGTGAAATTTGCAAAATCGGCCATAAACAAAGGGGGACAGACCGATATAGACACCGGTATGAGCATAGAAGCCGATCTTTTTGGTTTATGTTTTGCAACGGAAGACCAGAAAAGTGGAATGAAAGCGTTTATAAACAAAGAAAAAGTGGAGTTTAAGGGATGTTGAAATAAAATTAATTGTCGATTAGATTTTTGATGAGGGCGTAAAGCCCGTTTTTTGTTTATAAGTCTGCTTTATGAATTAGATAGCCGAAAATAAACATAAAAATATGCAGGATTATATTGGAAGAAGGAGAAATAGAAAGAAGAAAGTTTTTTCAAAATAAACACAATAATCATAATATTTGTTCAGGTAATATATGCCGGAAGATAAGGAGGGGTAATATGCTTAACCGCCGCAATATAACAGCTGAAGAACTGCGCCAAAAGGATGAAGAAATAGCCCGCTTAAAAAGAGAAATCAGTATTTTAAAGGCAGTTAAGAATGCCATGCCTGATGCTTATTACATAAGGGATATGGACTACAACATAATATTATGGTCTAAAAATATGGAAGAACTTACAGGTTACAAGGAGAGCGAAGTTTTAGGGAAAAAGTGTTATGACATTATAAAAGCTCCAGTGTGCAAGGATTGTCCTACCCAGAAGTGCGTTTTAAATAAATCCGGATTTGTGAAAGAAGCTCAAGATACCATGTATGACCGTTATGGCAACCCTAAGGTATGTTTAGTTTCTAATGGAGGAGTATATGATGAAGAAGGTAATCCAATAGGGGCTATTGAGATAAGCAAAGATATAACTAAATATCACAACCTTACCAGTTCAGTTGGTGAACAGGCAGAACAGCTCAGTGCAGTATCTGAGGAGTTGGCTGCTTCTTCGCAGGAAGTAAGCGATCTTTCTGAAAAAGTAAGCGAAAATTCAGCTGAAGTTTTGCGTTTAACTGAAATTGGAGTAGAAAATACCCGAAAAATTAATGAGAAAACCATTTATTGCCAGGAATTTGCAGTCAGTATAAAAGAAAACATAGAGCAAATTAATCGTTCAATGCGCGCTTCGGTAGATAAAACTGGTATTTTGAAGCAGAAGTCGGAATTCATAATAAATGTTGTAACTTCTATTCAGAATATAGCTTCCCAGACTAATCTTTTGGCATTAAATGCTTCCATTGAAGCTGCTCGGGCTGGAGAGGCGGGCAAAGGTTTCGCAGTGGTAGCCGATGAAATAAGGAAACTGGCGGAAAGCTCAAATATATCAGCTCAGGAGATTAAAGGAACCATTGATGAAATTATTAAACTGGTTATGGATGCTACTGAATATTTGGGAAGCACAGCAAGAGAGTTGGAGGAAGGACAAAACCGCATAATGGAACTGGCACATCTGATAGAAGAAATTGCCGGCGAATCAGAACAGCGCTTTGAACTTATGGAAGATATAAATAAAGCAGCTACCTATACTTCTAGAATAAGTGAAGAACAGAGCCAATCTATGCAGGAGGTAGCAAGGGTAGGCCAGGAGCTGGCAGTGATAGCTCAAAAGCTGCAGGAAGAGCTGGAAAAGATGAGAAATGTGAGTTTGTAAGATGAGTAGTGCCAGAGATTAAAAAGCAGGCTTATAATAAAATATTCCCGGTGACAAAAAACCGGGAATATTTAGTTTTATAAACATGGTTATAGAATTTTGTAATTTAAAGCAATTTAAAAATTTTTTTAGATTAACCTTTATAAAAGCTGCTTATAAATGAATAGCCAATTAGAATACCGATTGCATCTTTAAAAAAACTGTTGATTACCATGTGATAGCGGATAAAAATGTCTTGCACATTAAAAATCAATATTAGATAAAATGCTAACAAAGGAATCGTAAATACCATAATTTGCAGCTTATCAAGTTTCCAACTTCCGGGAATGCTGTATTGCCTTGTTATGTGGATAATACCTAAAATGATACCAAGTATAATATAAGAGAGATTAATAATACTTAATTGAATTACAGCGTTATATGTTTTTGAATAATATTTATTAGAAATAAACACGGCAGCAGATAGCATTCCTGAAACTGGCGGAAAGTTCAAATCTATTTGCTCAGGAGATAAAAGGCACTATAGATGAGATAACCGTTTAGTAGCCCAGGCTACCCAGTATCTTTTAGATACCGCCAGGGAGCTGGAAGAAGGACAAAAGCGGATAACGGAGCTTGCCGGCTCAAGATGTAGAGCTGCAAATAGTTTTTATTACTAAAGTGCAAGCTGCCATAAATGAACTGAAAGAAGAAACCGAGATGACAGTAAACGTTCAAGACAATATAATAACAGCAGCTATACAATATCCGGACAGCATAAGCTGACCTCAGCAAATCCGAAGCCCTGCGGGAGCCTTATCGGCTGACCTGCAGGGCTTTTGATATGTTTTCCCGCTTTTTCTTTCTGTTTTTCCTGGCGAGGTTTATAATGGAAAAAAGGCTTAAAGGGGAGGGAATGAGGTGGATATTAATATAGTAACATTGGGAATAACCAACACTTACATTATTAAGGGCAAGAACGGTTATATTATGGTTGATGCAGGAGAGCTCAGAAAGGAAAAGAGTTTTTTAAGGCAGGTTAAAAACTTAGGAATTGACCCTAAAAAAATTAATCTTATCATTATTACCCACGCTCATTTTGACCATATTGGAAGTTTGGCGGATATTAAGAATATGTGCGGTTGTCCGGTGCTTATTCATCCATATGAGGCGGATATTCTAGCCAGAGGTGAGGTGGTTATACCACCAGGGACTAATACGGCGGGAAGTGTTATGAGCACAATGGGAAAAGGTTTAAAATTTTTGTTCCGCTTTAAACCGGTTACAGCAGAGCTCAGGTGTGAAGGGGAGTTTGACCTGCGTCCTTACGGGGTTAATGGAAGGGTTATCCCGACCCCGGGTCATACAAAAGGGTCTCTTTCGGTGGTTTTAGATGACGGCAGAGCAATGGTAGGGGATTTGGCCATGAATTTTGCCTTTCAGAAGACGAATTATCCCATTTTTGCTGAAATGCCGGAAGAGGTTTATAAAAGTTGGGATAAGATAAAAAAAGCGGGAGCAGAAACTATTTATCCTGCTCATGGAGCCTGCTTCCCAGTCAGCAATCTGATAGAAAAATAAAAATAATATAAGCTTGGAAGGGGATTTTTTAAGGCAGCTTTAAACGGCTGCCTTTTTTGTTTTTGAAGCAGGTTAAGAATGACAGAACACCATTGAAAAAATATTCATATAGATGTATAATTATAAAAACATTATGGAATCTTACAGGATATGGTTATTAAATTTAAGATTCGTAAATAAGGTCAGCAAAGGAGGTTTTTAAAAAATGGCAAAATATAAGATAGGCATAATCGGGGATGGTTATACGGCTGCTGACCTTTTAAGGTTGATGGCAGGTCATGATGAAATAGAACCGGTTTGCATATTTTCGGTTGATAACATAGGAAAGAGAATAGATGAGGTATATCCAAGCCTTGCGCACTTTAGCTCTTTGGTTTGTGAACCTACCGATTTGGGGACTATAAAGAAAAAATGTGATGCAGTTTTTTTGGCTCTTCCTCATGGACTTTCAGTGCCAATAGTTTCCGAACTGGCAGCTGCCGGGATAAAGTGTATTGATTTAGGAGCAGATTTTAGGCTGAAAGATGCCCGTGTTTATGCTGCCTATTATGATAAAGAGCATGAAAATCCGTATCTTTTAAATAAGGCAGTTTACGGTATACCTGAACTTAATCGGGAGAAGATAAAAAATGCAGATATTATAGCAAATCCCGGATGTTTTCCGACCAGTGCTATAATCCCCCTCTCTCCCCTGCTTAAAGCTGGAGTGGTTGAAAGTGAGAATATAATCATAGATTCGAAAACTGGGGTATCAGGGGCAGGGAGAAGTTTGAAGCTTGCCAGCATGTTTTGTGAAGTAAATGAAGGGGTAAAAGCTTATAGTGTAGGAAGACACCGGCATATGCCGGAGATAGCTCAGGAGCTAAGCTTGGCTGCCGGTAAAGAAGTTGACCTTGTTTTTACTCCCCACCTTGTTCCCATGAGCCGCGGAATTTTAAGCACGATTTATGTAAGGCTTAAGCCGGGGGTTAAGGGTAAAGAGATAAGAGAAGTTTTAGAAGAACAGTATGAAAATGAGTTTTTTGTTCGACTTCTGCCGAATGGACTTATGCCCCAGACCAGGTGGGTTTATGGCAGTAATTTTATAGATATAGGGATTTATAGCGATGAAAATAGAGGAAAGGCTATTTTGGTTTCAGCAATAGATAATTTGGTTAAAGGGGCTTCAGGGCAGGCCCTGCAAAATTTAAACCTGGTTTTGAGATTGGAAGAAGGAAAAGGGTTAAAAAATTTAGCACCATTATTTCCATAAGATGAAGCTGGAGGATGATGCAGATGAAAATTATAGATGGTTCAATAACTGCTCCGAAAGGTTTTAAGGCGGGAGCGGTATGTGCAGGGATAAAGAAGAAAGGTAAAAGGGATATTGCTGTTATATATTCAGAGGTAAAATGCAGTGCGGCCGGGGTTTTTACTACCAACAAGGTGCGGGCAGCCTGTGTCGACTTTAACCGGGAACAGTTAAAAGACGGTTTTGCCCAGGCTGTTGTGGTAAACAGCGGGAATGCCAATGCCTGCACAGGTGAAAGGGGATGGCAGGATACGATTAAGATGGCGGAAACAGCTGCCAATCTTCTCAATATTGATGTTAAAGATGTTATAGTTGCTTCTACCGGAGTTATCGGGGTGTTTATGCCGATGGATAAGGTTTTGGACGGTATCAGTCGGGCGGTGCAAAACCTATCTGCTGAAGGAGGGGCTGATGCTGCCCTGGCTATTCTTACAACCGATTTGGTTACCAAGGAGATAGCGGTGGAAATCGAGCTTGGCGGAAAGCCGGTAAGGATTGGGGCTATAGCCAAAGGTTCTGGCATGATTCATCCAAATATGGCGACTATGCTCGCTTTTATAGCTACTGATGCCAATATAAGCAGCCGTTGTCTGCAAAAGCTTTTGTCCTCTTCGGCGGATGTTTCCTACAACATGATAAGCGTAGATCGGGACACATCAACTAATGATATGGCGATTATTATGGCGAACGGATTAGCAGGAAACGAGCTTATCGATGATGAAAATTCACCTGAGTTTAAGGAATTTAAGAAGGCTTTGAATTATATAAACATAACCTTGGCCAAGATGATTGCCAGAGATGGGGAAGGGGCTACCCGCCTTATTGAAGTGAAGGTGATTAACGCCCCTGATGAAAAAAATGCCCGGCTTATTGCCCGCTCTGTTGTTTCTTCAAACCTTACCAAAGCTGCGATTTTCGGGCATGATGCCAACTGGGGCAGGATTTTGGCAGCAGCAGGCTATTCCGGGGCGGATTTTGATCCCGGTAAGGTTGATATATATCTGGGGTCCGAGAAAATGGCGGAAAACGGTATGGGATTGATTTTTGACGAAGACAAGGCATTGGAGGAATTACAAAAAGACCCGGTGGTAATTATTGTAGATCTTAAATCAGGGGATAAAACAGCTGCCGCCTGGGGATGCGACCTTTCCTACGATTATGTCCGCATAAATGCGGAATACCGGACTTGATGAAAACGGGGGGATTAACATTGGTCATAAGTGCGATGGAAAAAGCAGAGATACTGGTGGAAGCCCTGCCTTATATAAAGGAGTTTTACGGCAAAAAAGTAGTTATAAAATACGGCGGGGCTGCCATGATCGACTGTGAGCTAAAACATAAGGTTATGCAGGACATTGTTCTTATGAAATATGTAGGTATGCACCCGATTGTAGTACACGGTGGGGGACCGGAGATAAGCGGGATGCTTAAACGCTTGGAGCTGAAAAGCGAGTTTGTTGATGGCTTAAGGGTTACTGATGCGGAAACTATGGAAATAGTAGAGATGGTTCTGGTAGGCAAGGTGAATAAAGAAATCGTAGCTGGAATTGAAGCTAATGGGGGAAAAGCAGTCGGGATTTCCGGCAAAGATGGAGGGCTTTTAAAAGCCGGGCCTATTGACTCTACCGGCAGGTTAGGTTTTGTGGGAGAAGTCAGAAGTGTAAACCCGCAGATAATCGAGACGGTTATTGAAAATGGCTATATACCTGTAATTGCACCGATTGGCATGGATAATAAACAGCAGAGTTATAATATTAATGCTGATTTGGCTGCTGCTGCCATTGCGGTAGCGATGAAGGCGGATAAACTAGTGCTTTTAACCGATGTTCCCGGCCTGTTAAGGGAACCCGATAATCCTTCTTCTCTTATTTCGGTTCTTAAGGTAAGCGAAGTTGATAATTACATCAGGGATGGAATTATTGCCGGCGGGATGCTTCCAAAAATAAAGTGCTGTGTAGAAGCTGTAACCGGTGGAGTAGGAAGAACCCACATAATCGATGGAAGAGTGCCTCATTCTATTTTATTGGAAATATTCACCAAACAGGGGATAGGAACTATGGTTATCGATGAATAAGGTGTTTTAAGGAAGGGGAAAGGCTTATGACTAATAAAGAGATTTTAGATAAAGGACAGGCAAATATTATGTCAACTTATGCACGATTTCCCATAGCTTTAGTCAAAGGCAAAGATTCTTATGTATGGGATGCCGACGGCAAACAGTACCTTGATTTTGTGGCTGGAATTGCTACCTGTGTTTTAGGACATTCTCCTGATGCTTTAATACAGGCATTAAAGGAACAGGCTGCTAATCTGTGGCATGTTTCCAATCTCTATTGGATAGAGCCCCAGGTTAGATTGGCAGAAAAGCTTACCTGCCTTTCAGGATTAGATAAGGTTTTTTTCTGCAACAGTGGAGCTGAAGCTAATGAAGCGGCGATAAAGCTTACTCGCAAATATTTTTACCGGCAGAATGAGCCCGAAAAAAATGAGATTATTGTTTTTAAAAATTCTTTCCACGGGCGGACTATGGGGGCTTTGACTGCTACTGGTCAGTATAAATACCACGAAGGCTTTGCCCCTCTTTTAGAAGGAATAGTATATGCTGAATATAATGACATAATGTCGGTACAAAACCTTGTAAATGACAGGACTGCAGCGGTTATGATAGAGCCGGTTCAGGGAGAAGGAGGCATAAGACCGGCTGATTTTAATTTTTTGCAGAGTCTTAGAAAACTGTGTGACCAGGAAGGGATTTTGTTAGTTTTTGACGAAGTGCAGACAGGGGTAGGAAGGACCGGTAAGTTTTTTGCCTTTGAAAATTATGGGATAAAACCGGACATTGTCACTTTGGCCAAAGGCTTGGGAGGAGGTTTCCCGATTGGGGCAGTTATAGCCAGTAATAAGGCAGCGTTTGGATTTGCCCCGGGGGATCATGCTTCGACTTTTGGCGGCAATCCTTTGGCATGTGCGGTAGCAGACAAAGTGGTTGAAATAGTAGGAGAACCGGCTTTTTTAGAGGAAGTGGAAAATAAGGGAAGACTTTTAATGGAAGAGATTGAAAAACTTGCTGATCCCCGAATAAGAGAAATAAGGGGACGGGGGCTGCTTATCGGAGTAGAGTTTGACCGCGAAGTTAAAGGGCTTATTGAAATATGCCTTGAGAAAGGTTTGCTTCTGGTAGGTGCCGGGGGCAAGGTGGTTCGTTTTGTGCCTCCGCTAACGGTGAATGAAATTGAAATAAGACAGGCGGCAGGAATATTTAAAGAGGCCTTAAAAAAATGGCAGGAATAAAGGAGTGGGAATATGTTTAAGATTAATGATACTTTAAGGGGACGGGATTTTATAAGCGTTCACGATTTTACCGCTGAAGAAATAGCTTATATCCTGGAAGTAGGACATGCTTTAAAAAAGATGAAGAAAGAGGGAATAGAGCATCACTATCTTAAAGGTAAAACCTTGGGTATGATATTTCAGAAATCTTCTACCAGAACCCGGGTAGCTTTTGAGGTGGGAATGTATCAATTGGGAGGACATGCCCTGTTTTTAAGCCCGCGTGATATTCAACTGGGACGGGGGGAAACTATAAAAGATACGGCTAAAGTCCTTTCCCGTATGGTAGATGGGATAATGATACGTACTTTTTCACATGATGAGGTTTTAGAACTGGCTTATCATGCTGAGATTCCGGTTATAAACGGCCTTACTGACCTGCTTCATCCTACTCAGGTGATAGGAGACCTTATGACTATTCAGGAACATAAGGGGGCTTTAAAAGGGCTTAAATGTGCTTTTATCGGAGATGGCAACAATGTAGCTCATTCCCTTTTGTTTGGGGGAGCTAAAGTAGGAATGGATGTGGTAATCGCAAGCCCACAAGGATTTGAACCAGATGCAGAAATTTTGGCTAAAGCCAGAGAAGATGCGAAAGAAACCGGGGCTAAGCTGTGGGTTGTTAATGACCCTAAAGAGGCTGTCAAAGATGCGGATATAGTGTATACTGATGTATGGGCAAGCATGGGGCAGGAGAATGAAGCGGAAGAAAAAGAAAAGGAATTCTGGCCTTATCAGGTAAACAGCGAGCTTTTAAGCCTGGCTGCGAAAGATGCCATTGTTCTCCACTGTTTGCCGGCTAAAAGAGGAAAGGAAATAACTGATGAAGTTATGGACGGACCTCAGTCGGTAGTTTTTGAAGAAGCGGAAAACCGCCTGCATGCCCATAAAGCAATAATGGCAGTCATAATGTAAAAAATAGGAGGCAGAAAAGATGGAAAAGGTAGTTTTAGCTTATTCAGGAGGATTGGATACTTCTATAATTATCCCCTGGCTTAAAGAGAATTACGGATATGAAGTAATAGCTTTCTGTGCCGATTTAGGACAAGGTGAAGAATTGGAACCGGTAAGGGAAAAAGCCATAAAGTCGGGGGCATCCAAGATATATGTGGAAGATTTAAAGGAAGAATTTGTACGGGATTATATTTTTCCGGTGCTTAAAGCAGGAGCAGTTTATGAAAAAAAATATCTTTTGGGGACTTCTTTTGCCCGTCCGCTTATTGCCAAAAAAATGGTGGAAATTGCGGAAAAAGAAGGGGCGGTTGCCATTTGCCACGGGGCAACCGGTAAAGGAAATGACCAAGTCAGGTTTGAGTTGGGAGTCAAAGCCTTAAACCCGGACCTTAAAATAATTGCTCCCTGGCGGGAATGGGACATAAAATCCAGAGAAGATGCCATCGATTATGCCGTGAAGCACGGTATTGAAGTGCCGGTTACCAAAGATAAGATTTACAGCCGGGATCGCAATTTATGGCATATATCACATGAAGGCGGGGATTTAGAAGACCCGGCCAACGAGCCTAAAGATGACCTTTATGTTTTGACTGTTCCGCCGGAAAAAGCCCCGGACAAGCCGACTTATCTGGAAATAGGCTTCAAAGAAGGGGTGCCTGTTTCTATAAATGGAAAAGAATATGGGCCGGTTGAGCTTTTAACTGAATTAAACCGCATAGGCGGGGAAAATGGCGTAGGGATTGTAAGCATAGTGGAAAACAGGTTGGTAGGCATGAAATCAAGAGGGGTTTATGAAACTCCGGGAGGAACTATTTTGTATACTGCCCATGATGAACTGGAAAGGCTTACTTTAGATAGACGCACCCTTAAATTTAAACAGGAAATGGCTATAACCTATGCTGAATTGGTTTATGACGGCAATTGGTTCTGCAAGCTGAGATATGCGTTAGATGCTTTTGTAAACGAAACCCAAAAAACTGTGACTGGGACGGTAAAAGTAAAGCTTTATAAAGGAAACTGCCAGGCAGTAGCCTCATGGTCGCCTTATTCCCTCTATAATGAAGAATTAGCAACTTTTGGAGCTAGTGAAATTTACAGCCATAAAGATGCAGCTGGGTTTATCAATCTTTTTGGTTTGCCACTTACCGTTCAGGCTTTACTGGAAAGAAAACTTAAAGAGGATAAATAAAAAAGAGGATAGCTTTAAACGGCTATCCTTTTTTTAATGTCATTGTTCTTCTTCAAAAGTAAACAGATGTTTGCCTGCTTTAGGCTCTCCGTTTTCGTAGAATTCGAAACCTATATCGGTACTTATAATTTTTACTTTGTTTTTTGCTACCAATTCATTTATGGTTTTGCTAATTTCTTCTAAAAGTTTTATCAATGTGTTGTTTTGTTCTACCACCAGGAGGATGCCGAGTTCACCATAATACTGGAAATTAGTATTTTCATCGGTTTTAGGATTTTCTTCGGTTACCACTTTGAATTCCTGGACAAAAATATCCGGGTTTTTTATGAAGTTTATTGGAATTTTAGTTAAGAGTTCGCTCTTTTTGGCATATCCTTTAAAAATACATTCCACCTGATACATGAAAACACCCTCTCCCAGTTTTCTCCCTATTTTAGAACAGAATAACATAAAACCGGTTAGGCAGCAATAAATATGACGCAGATTTTGATTTTGGTCTTAGTTTGAATTTCAGCGTATATTAATTAGTTTTTGTAACAAAATAAATAAAGGAGGTGGATGGAAAGTGGTAAATTTAACCCAGAAAGAAAGAATGCTTTTAGAAGACCAGAAAAAACATGAACAGGTATGTGTCCAAAAGTATAATGAGTATGCCAGCAAGGCGACTGATCCTCAGTTAAAGCAGATTTTTACCGCTTATGCCAGGCAAGAACAGCAGCATTATGACACTATTAATCAGATTTTAAGCGGACAGCTTCCTGCTATGGGTGGGCAGGGGTCGCAGGGCATGCCGATTGCCGGAGGAATACAGCCGGGGGCAGGCAATCCTCAAGATGCTGCATTGTGCAGCGACATGCTTATGACGGAAAAATATGTTTCTGACACTTACAACACGGCGATATTTGAATTTACGGACAGTAACCTTCGCCAAATTTTGAACCATATTCAAAAGGAAGAACAGCAACATGGAGAAGGTATTTTTAATTATATGAATGCCAAAGGCATGTATAAACCGCAGTAAACTTAACTTAATCCAGAATTGGGACAGCCGGTTTTTCTTATTAAAGGAAAAGCCGGCTGTTTTTTGATAAATGTTAATTTGAAAAAAAACACGAAAAAAGTCCTTTTTTTTTGGAAAATAAGCAGGAAAAAAATCGAGTAAGGCGAATATGATAGAAGTCTAAAATTAATGATTTAGTAATTTACATTTATAAAACAGGAGGGGAAAGGATGGAATTAAAGTTTACTCAAAGCATAAGGTTTAAAATTCTTGTTTCAGTACTTCTAGCTTGTATTATAGCCGGAATAATACAGGGGGCAGTGACTACTGTGAACGGGCGCAAGCTTTTGAGGGAAGAGATAACTGCGCACTGTAAGGATGTGGCTTTAGGCTACAGCAGACAAATTAATGCCGAGTTAGAAGGAAAGCTGAATGAGGTTAAGCTTTTGGCGGTGGTTGAAGGTGTTAACTTTATAAATATGAATGATGCTGAGATAGTGAATATTTTAAGAAAGGCTAAATCAGATGCCTATGATAATTTATACTTTATCTGGCCTGACGGCAGAGCAATTACTGATGCCGGTGTTTATGCTGATTTATCTGACCGTGAATATGTAAAAAAGGCTTTAAAGGGTGAAGCTAATATTGCAAGCCCGCTTATTTCCAAAGCGACGAAGAATCTGGTGGCTCCTATGGTGGTGCCGATTTATGATAATGGACAGCTTGCAGGTGCCTTAGGGGCTTCGCTTAAGATGGATAAACTCGTTGAACTGGTAACCAGCATAAAAATAGGGAAAACCGGCTATGCCTATATGATGGACAGCCAGGGCAATTGTGTGGCACATCCTAATAAAGATTACATATTAAAGCTTAATCAGTTTGAGCTGGGTGACCAGATGGCTGCTATTGGGAAAGAAATGGTGGCTTTAAAGACCGGTGTTGCCGAGTATGAATTTAAAGGAGAAAAGAAATATCTGGCTTATGCTCCGGTCAGCGTTGCCGGCTGGTCATTGGCGACAAATATTACCGTAGCAGAAGTTTCTGCCCCGCTTGTGGTTATGTTAAAACAGAATGTAATAGCAATTCTTGTTGTTCTCTTGGCTTTGGGAATTTTTATGTGGTATATGTCTGGAGCTTTTTCCCGACCGATTTTAGGAATGGTTGAAGTGGTCTCCAGAATAACCCGGAAAGATTTAACCCAGGATATAAAACAGACCAGCAATTCTGAATACGGGATTTTACAGAAGGCGTTTGCTGATCTTAACCGGAATCTGCGTGAGATAATTGGAGATATGAGCCAGACTTCTGGTATGTTGAACCAGATTTCTTCCCATCTGGTTAATATAGCTTCAGAAACCCAGACTGCTTCTGAACAGGTAGCCGCCAGTTCAGAACAGGTAGCAAAAGCTGCTTCTTCCCAGGCGGAAGATGCAGCTAAAATGAGTGAACTGGCGCGTCAGGTTAATATTTCCATGCAGTCGGTAGGAAAGACTACCGAAGAGATTGCAAGCCAGTCAGCTAATTTTAAAGGGATTGTAGATAAAGTAACCGGAATTATGAAAGTTCAGCAGGATAAGATGAATAAAACGGTTGCTACTTCCCATGAAGTAGCAGGGGTAATAGAAGAATTAAGCCGAAAAACAGGAGAAATAGGGGAAATAGTTACGGTTATAACCGGAATTTCCGAGCAAACTAATCTTTTAGCTTTAAATGCAGCTATTGAGGCAGCCAGAGCGGGAGAAGCTGGAAGGGGTTTTGCGGTTGTAGCTGATGAAGTGCGCAAATTGGCAGAAGAAACTTCGGCAGCTACCCTTAATATTGCAGCCATTATAAAAGAAGTGCAGAATGAAGTATCAAAAACCGTAGATCAGGTAAAAGAAGTTGCTAGCCTGGTAAATGAACAGGGACAATCGCTGGATGAAAGTGCTGCTGCTTTTAACGATATAGAAAAAGGTGCAGATAAAATTGACCAGTCGATTCATGATATAAAAGCTGCTTTTGAAGAGGTTATAGCTTCAGTTGAGGAAATAACCCGGTCTATTGAAAATATTTCGGCTGTTACTGAAGAGTCGGCAGCTTCTGCTGAAGAAGTAACTGCAATTACTCAGGGACAGTTGACAGCAGTTCAGAAAATAAAAGAAATAAGTGAAAATTTGGAAAGTTTAGGGAAGAAACTTCAGGATATAATAATTCAGTTTAAACTGTAATTTTAATCCCCGGGATGTTATGAAGCAAGCATCCTGGGGATTATTTTATTTCGAAAATAAAATAGTTTTGAATTTGAGAACCGTCCCCAGATTAAAAAGTATTTCGGTTCGAAATGTTTTTAGGATGTTTCAGGCTGAAATGAATAGGAAAGGGGCTCAGGTTTAATAATATTTTTTAGAATCATACATGAGGGGTAGTTTGTTTGCTGAAAGATTTTGTGCATATAACTTTGGAATTATCTGCTTCTTTTTTAGTTTTGCTGGGGATTATTAAGATTTTAGGCAAGTCTCAGATAGGGGAGATGCATCCTTTAGATTTTATAACGGCTATTGTTCTGGGCGAACTGGTAGGAGCGGCTGTTTATGAGCCCAAAGTAAACATTTTTTATATCATTTATGCACTTTTTTTCTGGGCTTTACTTCATTTGGCTGCCAGCTATCTTACTTTAAAATTAAACGCAGTTCGCTATTATATAGACGACACGCCTTCAATTGTTATAAGAAATGGGAAAATTGACAAAGAAACGCTCAGGAAAAATAAAATGGATATAAACCAGCTGCAAAATCTGCTGCGGCAGAAGGGAGTTTTTTCAATAAAGGAAGTAGCTTATGCCATTTTAGAGAGGGATGGTTCGTGCAGTATAATGAAAAAACCTGAATATGATACGCCTACTTTAGCTGATTTAGGATTACCGGTAAAAACTGCGGAACTTCCGGTTACAGTAATTCTGGATGGAGAAATTATTAAGGATAATCTAGAGTTGACAGGTTTTAATGAGAAATGGCTTAAAAAAGAGCTGGAGAAACGGGGGGTAAGGGATATTAAGGAGGTTTTGCTGGCTGAGTGGCAGCAGAGTTCCGGGCTTTATGTAGTCTTGCAGTAATAAAAATAGGAACCACAATAATCGCTGTGGTTCCTATTTTTTGTTTAAAATGGTCGGAATAACCTTGAATGCCAGGAGATAAATAAAGGTTCCTCCCAAGATGAGAAGCAAAATGAAGCTTATTATTTTTTCAGCCAAATTTATCACCCATTTTAGTTTGGCTGAAAAAAAGGTTTTTTATTCAGGCTTTTTATCTCGCGGCATACAGATGATTTCTTTTACTTCAGTGTTAAAAAAATAGTTGGAATGGGCAGGTTTTATGACAATGGCAGCATCTGCTCCGCTGGCAGTTCCACCTATGGAGATTATTTCTTTACCGTACGGGATGAGCCCGGCATCGAGTGCCATAACTGCTATTTCTACGGCTACTTTTACCCCCTGACCGAAAATTCTTAAGGTTTGTGCCATTATTTCCGCAGGATATACTCCTCCAAAATGATTGCGGATAGCCCGGTCAACTCCGGCAAAAAGATGGGTTGTAGTGAGAATTTTTACTCCTTTTTCAGTCAATTCTTTGCGGACTTCACTCTTCATTTCGTTTATTCCAGGTTCTTTAAAGCCGGTATGATGGGTTACGCAAACCAGATTGAGATCGGAATCTTTAAAAGCCAGGATTTTTTTTATGGTTTCCCCTTCGCATGAAGCTGCTACTATATCTTTAATACCTAGCTCTTTTGCTTTTTTTAAAGCCAGTTTTACAGTTTCTTCTGTGTTGTGTTCTCCAGCTTTAGTGAAAAACATTATTTTTCCTCCTTTTATTTATTTTTTCAGTTTTTCAGTATTTCCCCTAATTCTTCCCTGGTGAGCGAACGGGTTATTATTACGGTAGTTAATTTGGAAAGATCTACTTCATAAGGGCGATATAATCTGTTCGTAGTTTTATTGTATATCATTTTCAGGATTGGTCTGGTAGGAGCAGACTTGTTTACATCTACTACTATCCCAATATCGCCGGTGTTTAATTCTACAATGGTTCCGATCGGATATACAGCTATGTTGGCAACAAGGGCGGTGATGCATTTGGGATCAAGGTAAATTCCTGACATACGATTTAAAATAGTTATAGCCTGATTTATGGTATAGGAAGGCCGATAAGGCCTGTCAGATAAGAGTGCGTCATAGACATCTGCTACAGCTACTATGCGCGCATATTCATGAATATCTTCTCCGGCAAGCCCCCTGGGATACCCCTGACCGTCCCAGCGTTCATGATGCTGAAATGCTATGTGAGCAGCAAGCAGGGGAATATCCGGATATTTTCGAAGTATTTCAAAACCATATTCGGTATGGCGCTTAACTTCTGCATATTCTTCCCGGGTTAAATCGTCAGGTTTATTTAAAACCGCCGGGTCAAGGTATACTTTTCCTATATCATGCAAAAGTGCCCCTATTCCCAGTTCTTTAAGTTTTAAATCATGATAGCCCATGGTAATGCCGGCCATGATGGAGAGTATGCAGACATTGACTGAATGCCCAAAGGTATAGTCGTCAAAAGTTCGTATATCGCACAGATTTATGAGGATGTCGTGGTTATCGAGAATTTCATCGAGTATTTTATTTACCATGCTTTTGACCATGCGGGTATTCATGCTGCGGTTTTGTTCTAAGGCTTCAAAAGCATTTTTTACTTCTTTTATTGTTTCTGCCCGGGTTTCTTCTGATACAGGTTCTCTTATTTCCAGGTTTAATTCATCGTCAAATTCGTCTTTTATGTATACAGAGATTATGCCTAGATTTTTCAGGCGGTTTATGTAATTTTCATTTAGTTTAATGCCGGCATGCAAAAGTATACGGCCATCGCTGCTGTAAATATTGCGGGCAACTATCATATCAGGCGTTAAGTTTTCGATTCTTACTTTTATCATCCTGCACCCTCTAGAAGATTATTTTTTAGATATTTTGTTTCCCGAAAGGTATTTTCTTCATCTTACCCGTTACTTCCTGCCGAGTAAATTATTTTTTTGCGATTTTATGTTTAAAAATTGCATATAATCATTTTTAATGTAATATGGAAGATAATTGATAGGATAGACTTTTGTTTGCTATTTAACACATAAAGTGTTAAATTACTTGTTAGCACTAAAGTATATCTGCAGGAGATGAATATGAAGAAAAGGTTGTGTATCCCGAAAGCGCTTTTAAAAAGCTTGGCTTTGGATATAAAAAGTTTAATTCACGATAATGAGGGAAGGTTAATAATTTTAGAGGTGGTAGAGGAAATTCCCTATGAAATAAGGGATTATATTTTAGAAGGTTTGGCTTCGCTTTTTGATGAAGATTTGGCGATATTTTTTAAACTGCTCAGGGAAGAGTATGGAGAGGAGCTAGAGGCAATATGCAGTAGGGCTCTGACTAAATATCGTATGGCAGGAATAGATGTAGATGGGATTTCTTTTTTTGAAGGGGATTTTTATAAAGCATATGCCAGTTTAAGCCGTCAGACCGGAAGGATAAGCTTAGAGGTGGCCTGGTATAACAAGGCTAAAGACCTTACTCTGGAATGTTTTTATCTGGCTTATGATATGGAAGGTATTCACAGTTTTTTCCCGGTTAATGATATTCCGGTAAAAAGATATGTTTCGGAACGCCGAGAAATGTTGGATATGGTAGAGTTGAACTTTGAAGAGGTTTGTATTCTCTTAAAAGAGGCTTATGAGATAAATAAGAAAAATATGACGCGTCCAGCCCCTGGAAAATTTTTGTATAAAAAATATCTTGAGTTTCCGGTTATTACAAATGAAAATACAGATTATTCTATTACTCGCAAAGTTTCAGATTGGCTTATGCCGCGGCAGCTTGTAAACAGCCTTTTTTATGCTTTAAAACAAAGGGATTATATTTATATTGAATCTATTATAGACAGAAATGAGTTGAAATCTTCGGTTCTGTATGAAGTATTAAATCCGGCTTTGGAGCCGGGGAATATGCTTCTGGAAGCACGGGCGAATGAAGTTATTTTTTTGCGGGAGGCTGTCCAGGTAAGTGCTTATATGAAAGTAATGACTAAAGCTGGTTTTTTCAGGTATGATTTTGAATTTACCCTCAAGGAAGATGAAGATTTGAAGTGGAAACTGAATGCTGTTAAGGCTTCCGGACAAATAAAAGATAAGTTTTATTTTGATTTAGATCCGGCTGAAGTAAACTTCTTTTGCCTTGTTTATGAAATAGAAGATATTAATAAGCTTTTTGATTTTTTAGAGGAAGTTAGGCTTATTAAAGTAGCAGGAGAGATACCTCACGGTATTCACCTTAAGCTGTCAAGTTCTGAGTTTGAAGATGATTGGGATTATGGAATATCATTTTTAGAGCCTGCTGCCGCAGATATATTGATAAATGGTGATGAGTTTGTAGTTATTGGATTGGATTACGAGTTTCTGACTGAATTTGCCGATGAAATCCAAGTAAAAGCCAGAGATACTTTGGTTTCTAAGAGAGAGTATGAAGTAGATTTGGTTACTGCTTATAATTACATACAGGGTGAATATGCCAGTTTTGAAGATGTTCTTGTTTACGGGCATGAACAGAGTTTACCTGATGGGATGCGGTTTCTATCTGCCCGCTATTTGGTTAAAAACCGCCTTAAAGTCAGGGAATTTTTAACTAACCTGGCTGATTGTTCATATAATATGGGAGATGCCTGTGATGTTTTTTATCAGTTTGAAGGGGAAGCCGAGGAAAAGTCTTTTTTAGCAGAATATCTTTTGGATGAAGAGTTTTTAATAGTGTCTGTATTTGGTGAGAATGATTTGAGCTTTTTAAGGGCGAATTTAGCCCGAGGTCTTTGTAATTATTTGGAGTTTGTAGGGATTGAAGTGCGTTCGGAAGGAATTTTTGCCCACTTAAACAGCGAGGTGCTAAAAACTTATCCGGAGTTGGAAAATGTGCTGAAAGAAGCATATTTGAATAAATGGGTAAAATCAAGGCTTAATGTTTTAAAGGGAATGAGCCCTAAGGAAGCTACACAAAGTATTGAAGGACAAGTCCTTTTGTGGGATATGTTTAAGCGAATGAGGAATAATGAAGGAAAAAGACGCTTTAAAAAAAGGGGGCGTATGGTTAGCTTTAAAGATTATATTGATAAGTTAGAAACCAGATGGAAAATTGAATAAAAAACCGTTGACAGAAGAAGATGGTTTAAATATACTATGTAGATAAATAAGTAAATCGTATAACAGGCTGTGAAGGGAAAGACTTATGAAATCACTTAATCACAGAGAGCCGGGGGTAGCTGAGAACCTGGTATTAATATTTCATAAGGGATCATCCCGGAGCTGCGATCTGAAAGACTTTTCTCAGGAGTCAAGTAGGTGATGCCGGATCTCCAGGTCCGTTATCAAACCTGGAAATGTACTTAAAGGGGTCGCATTTTTCTGCGACAAGCAGGGTGGTACCGCGGGAAATCCCTCTCGTCCCTGAACGGGTTGAGAGGGTTTTTTTATACCTGTTTTTTTAGGTTTTCTGCAAGATAGATATCATATTTGTTTTGGATGGAAAAATATTTTCTCCATGTGAAGAAAGGAGGAGGATCTTATGCGCAGTGAAAGAGCTAAAAAGGGGATAGAAAAAGCCCCGCATCGGTCTTTGTTTAAGGCTTTGGGGTTGACTGACGAAGAGATTAATCGTCCGCTTATAGGAATAGTCAATTCTAAAAATGATATAGTTCCAGGACATATAAATTTGGATAAAATTGCAGAAGCTGTAAAAGCAGGGGTAAGGCTTAAAGGAGGCACTCCTTTAGAATTCAGCACTATTGGGGTATGTGATGGCATAGCTATGAACCATATTGGCATGAAGTATTCACTGGCAAGCCGTGAGCTTATTGCCGATACGATTGAAATTATGGCTGTTGCCCATGCTTTTGATGCTTTGGTTTTTATACCCAACTGTGACAAAATAGTTCCCGGTATGCTTATGGCTGCTGCCCGTTTAAATATCCCTTCTATATTCGTAAGCGGAGGTCCTATGCTGGCCGGTAATTTCAAGGATAAGAAGGTGAGTTTGTCTCAGGTTTTTGAAGGGGTAGGTGCAGCGGCTGCCGGCAGAATGACTGAGGAGGAACTTTATGAGTTGGAAGAAAGTGCCTGTCCTACCTGTGGATCATGTTCGGGTATGTTTACTGCCAATTCCATGAACTGCCTTACCGAAGCTTTAGGTATGGCTTTGCCCGGTAATGGCACTATTCCTGCAGTATATTCTGAGAGAATAAGATTGGCTAAAAAGACAGGGATGCAGATTATGGAGCTTTTAGAGAGAGATATAAAACCTCTGGATATTATGACACCTGATGCTTTTTATAATGCCATTCGCCTGGATATGGCTATAGGGTGTTCAACCAATTCAGTCCTGCATCTCATGGCAATTGCTCATGAAGCAGGAATAGATATAGATTTGAATCTTTTTAATGAAATAAGCAAAACTACTCCGCATTTATGTAAAATAAGCCCGGCAGGAGAACATCATATGGAAGACTTATACCGGGCAGGGGGCATTTCGGCTCTTTATAATGAACTGAACAAGAAAGGGTTGATAAAGACTGACTGCCTTACGGTAACTGGTAGGACAATAGGGGAAAATATTAAGAAGACAACAGTTTTGGATTATTCAGTTATAAGGCCGGTTGACAACCCGCACAGTGAAAGTGGGGGACTTGCCATACTTTTTGGCAACTTGGCTCCTGATGGAGCAGTGGTTAAAAAAGGAGCAGTAGCCCCTGAAATGATGAAACATGAAGGGCCGGCCAGGGTATTTAATTCGGAAGAAGAGGCAGTAGAGGCTATACTGGGCGGAAAGATAAACAAAGGAGATATAATCGTTATTCGCTATGAAGGACCTAAAGGTGGTCCAGGTATGAGGGAAATGCTTACACCTACTTCTGCAGTAGCTGGAATGGGATTAGACAAAGATGTTGCTCTTATAACCGATGGGCGCTTTTCCGGAGCTACTAGAGGTGCTTCTATTGGCCACGTATCTCCTGAGGCTGCTGCAGGAGGGACTATTGCTTTAGTGGAAGAAGGCGACATTATACGAATAGATATTCCTGCCTGCAAACTGGAGCTTTTAGTAGATGAAAAGACTTTAGAAGCCCGCAGGGCTAATTATAAAGATCCTGAACCTAAGATAAAAACTGGATATATGAAACGATACGCCCAGATGGTAGAATCAGCCAGCAGTGGTGCAGTTTTTAAAAAATAAGCCGGGCTGATTTTAGGCGGGCGTTCAGGCCCGCTTTTTAAATAAAAAATTTTCAATATCAAAACTATTTAATAAAAATTAAGCTTTGATTAACCTGTTTTTAAATATTAAGAGGCATAATTTAAAAGCGGGGAGAAGAAAGTGGAGGTGAGCCTGTGAAATTAAAAGGAGCCCAGATTTTACTGCGTTGTTTGGAAGAAGAAGGGGTAGATACCATATTCGGATATCCAGGTGGAGCAGTTCTTCCGATATATGACGCGCTTTATGATTCAAATATAAGGCATATTCTGGTACGCCATGAACAGGGAGCAGCCCATGCAGCAGACGGATATGCGAGGGCTACAGGCAAAGTGGGGGTATGTATAGCTACTTCAGGGCCGGGAGCAACTAATCTGGTTACCGGCATAGCCACTGCTTATATGGATTCGATTCCTCTAGTTTGTTTTACTGGACAGGTAGCAACCCATATGATAGGCAAAGATGCCTTTCAGGAAGCGGATATAACAGGGATTACCCTTCCCATTACCAAACACAATTATCTGATAGAAAGAACTGAAGATGTGGCAAGGGTGGTAAGGGAAGCTTTCTATATCGCACGGACTAATCGTCCAGGACCGGTAGTTGTAGATTTGCCCCGTGATGTTATGGAAAATGTAATCGATTATGAGTCTGATAAAGAAGAAATCTGTATAAGAGGATACCGGGTTATGAAAGGATTTAACTCCGGGCAGGTTATAGCAGCAGTTGATTTAATCAGAAAAGCAGAACGACCTGTAATTTACGCAGGTGGAGGAGTGATTTCCTCAGATGCATCCTTAGAACTTAGAGAACTGGCAGAAAAAAGGAAAATACCTGTAACTACTACTTTAATGGGGATGGGAGCTTTTCCTTCCAATCATTATCTGTCCTTAGGTATGCTAGGAATGCATGGCACCCGCTATGCCAATTATGCTATTTCGGAAAGCGACCTTATTATAGCAGTAGGGGTAAGGTTTGACGATCGTGTTACTGGTAAGCTGGATGATTTTGCTCCTCATGCCCGGATAATTCATATAGATATAGATGCAGCTGAGATAGGAAAGAATGTGGATGTAGATGTTCCTATTGTAGGGCAGGTAAAAGAGGTTTTGGCTGCAATAAACCAGCGCTTGGATTCCGTAGAAGAATACACTGAGTGGCATAAGACGATTGACCGCTGGAAAGATGAATATCCGCTGGTTTACGGAGCCCCTTCCGAAGAAAGGATTATGCCGCAGCATATAATCGAAGTTATATCAGAAATAACCCAGGGGAAAGCCATAATTACAACCGAAGTAGGCCAAAACCAGATGTGGGCTGCCCAGTATTATAAATTCAAATATCCGCGAACATTTATCAGCTCAGGTGGATTAGGAACGATGGGATTTGGTTTCCCCGCTGCCATCGGTGCCAAGGTTGCAAGGCCTGATCTTCCGGTTTTTGATATAGCCGGAGATGGCAGTATTCAGATGAATATTCAGGAACTGGCAACCGCAGTGCAGTATAAATTGCCGGTCATCATATGTATACTGAATAATCAATATTTAGGCATGGTAAGACAGTGGCAAGGATTATTTTATAAAGGCCGCTATGCTTATACTGATGTTAGCCACCAGCCTGATTTTGTCCGGCTGGCAGAAGCTTATGGAGCTGTCGGAATGAGGATTAAGGATTCATCTGAAGTGGAAAAGGCTATAAGAGAAGCCTTAGAAATAAAAGATCGTCCGGTTGTTATAGATTTTTGGGTAGAACGCGAAGCGGATGTTTATCCTATGGTTCCGCCCGGGAAGTCACTTATAGAGATGTTAGGGGGTGACTGATTAATATGAAAAAGCACATATTATCAGTTACGGTAGAAAATAAACCGGGGGTTTTAACCAGAGTAGCTACATTGTTCAGACGAAGAGGCTATAACATAGAAAGCCTGGCAGTAGGTGAAACGGAAAATCCCAGCATTTCACGCATGACGATAGTAGTAAATGGCGATGACCGCATTATTGAACAGGTTACTAAACAGCTTTATAAACTGGTTGATGTAATAAAGATTGTTGACATTTCAGAAGAAAAAAGGGTGGAAAGGGAACTAGTCCTTATAAAAGTTAAGGCTGATGCGACAGTGAGGACAGAGATTGTGCAGATTGTAGAGATTTTTAGGGCCAGGATTGTAGATATAGGCCGCGATTCTTTAATTATTGAAGCGACAGGAGATTCGGGCAAGATTGATGCTATTGAGGATTCTTTGAGGCCTTTTGGCATAATAGAACTAGTGAGGACAGGCAAGATCGCCATGGTGAGGGGCGGATCTAGAGGTTAAAAGATAAAAATTGATAATAAGGAGGAATTTTAAAAATGGCTAAAATGTATTATGATGCTGATGCTAATTTAGATTTACTTAAAGGTAAAACTATTGCAGTAATAGGATATGGTTCTCAGGGACATGCCCAGGCTCAAAATCTTAAAGATAGCGGACTTAATGTGGTAGTTGGTTTGAGAAAACCCTTTGACGCAGCAACCGAAGCTGAATGGAATGCGGTTATTGAAGCTGGACTTACCCCGATGACCGTTGCTGAAGCAGCAGAAAAGGGTGATATTATTCAGATTCTAGTTCCTGACCAGATTCAGGCTGCTGTTTATGAAAAGGAAATTAAACCATATCTTAAAGAAGGAGATGCATTAGGTTTTTCTCACGGCTTTAATATTCACTATGGGCAGATAGTGCCGCCTGATTTTGTAGATGTTTTTATGGTTGCTCCCAAGAGCCCGGGACATCTGGTTCGAAGAATGTATACTGAAGGAGCAGGGGTTCCTGGTTTGGTTGCAGTAGAACAGGATTATACCGGAAAGGCTAAAGAAATTGCATTAGCTTATGCCTGTGGTATAGGGTGCACCAGGGCAGGGGTTATCGAAACTACTTTTAAAGAAGAAACCGAGACTGACCTTTTTGGAGAACAATGTGTGCTCTGCGGAGGGGTAACTGAACTGGTCAAGGCCGGTTTTGAAACCCTGGTTGAAGCTGGTTATCAGCCAGAAATAGCATATTTTGAATGTCTGCATGAGCTCAAACTCATAGTTGACCTTATGTATGAAGGCGGCATGAGCTATATGCGCTACTCTATAAGCGACACTGCCGAATGGGGAGACTATATAACTGGCCCTAAGGTTATCGGAGAAGAGTCAAGAATAGCTATGTATGAGGCGCTTAAAGATATACAGGAAGGAAAATTTGCAAAGGAATGGCTCCTTGAAAATCAGGTAGGAAGACCTCAATTTAATGCATTAAAGAGGCAGAACAGCGAACATCTCATTGAAAAGGTGGGCAGAGAGCTTAGAGATATGATGCCCTGGCTTAAGAAAAGCAAGTAAATTCAAAAGAGGGGTGATATTTTTCACCCCGCTTTTTAAAATAATGAATTTCGTTTGCAAAGGAGGGGTATTGTGGCGAATAGTGACCGCATTTATATTTTTGATACTACTTTGAGGGATGGGGAACAGTCACCTGGTGTAAGCCTCAATGTCGATGAAAAGTTGGAAATAGCCCATCAGCTTACCCGTCTGGGAGTTGACATAATAGAAGCTGGATTCCCTATTGCCTCTCCTGGAGATTTTGCGGCAGTTAAAAAGATTGCTGATAATATAAAAGGAGCAGTGGTGGCAGGATTGTGCCGTGCTAATTTTAAAGATATAGATCGCACCTGGGAAGCAGTAAAAGGAGCAGAAACACCCCGTATTCACACTTTTATCGCTACTTCTGACATACATCTTAAATATAAACTGCAAAAGAGCAGGGAAGAGGTTTTGGAGCAGGCAGTAGAGGCAGTAAAGTATGCTAAAAAGTATTGCAGTGATGTGGAATTTTCCGCTGAAGATGCTTCAAGAAGCGATATTGATTATTTGGCTCTGCTGATTGAAAAGGTTATTGAGGCAGGAGCAACGGTGGTAAATCTTCCTGATACTGTAGGTTATGCGGTGCCAGATGAGTTTGGCCTTTTTATCAGGACAATTTGTGAAAGAGTTCCCAATATAGATAAAGCAATCATAAGCGTTCACTGCCACGACGATCTGGGTTTAGCGGTGGCTAATACTATGGCAGGGATTATGAACGGTGCAAGACAGGTAGAATGTACAATTAATGGCATAGGAGAAAGGGCAGGCAATGCTGCTTTAGAGGAAATTGTAATGAACCTGTATACCCGCCGCAGCTTTTATAAGAAAGATATTAATATAAATTATCAGGAAATTTACCGAACTAGCCGCTTAGTCAGCACTTTAACCGGAATGCCGGTGCAGCCCAACAAGGCAATTGTAGGGCAAAATGCGTTCAGCCATGAATCAGGTATTCATCAGGATGGGGTTTTGAAAGAAAGGTCTACTTATGAAATCATGAGTCCGGAACTGGTAGGAGTAAAAAGCAGTAAACTGGTTTTAGGCAAACATTCCGGACGCCATGCATTCAGGGAGCGTTTAAAGGAGCTGGGTTATAAGCTGACAGAAGAAGAGCTGGAAAAGGCTTTTGTTAAATTTAAAGACATTGCTGACAAGAAGAAAGAAATAAGTGATGATGATTTGGAAGCTTTAGTAAATGAACAGGTAAGGGCAGTTCCGGAGAGATTCAGCTTAGAATACCTGCATATTTCCAGTGGAACCAGCATAGTTCCAACTGCTACGGTAAAGCTTAATATCGAGGGTAATATACTGGAAGCTGCCTCTACAGGTGATGGACCAGTCGATGCAGCATGTCATGCCATAGATAAGATAACTGATATTTACGGCAAGATGCATGATTATAAATTAAACTCCATCAGTGGAGGTAAGGATGCTTTAGGAGAAGTTATCGCCAAGATTGAGATTGACGGCAAGCTTTATACCGGTCGAGGCTTAAGCACAGATGTAATTGAGGCAAGTGTTAAAGCTTATATAAATGCTATTAACAAGTATTATTATGAAAAACAGCTTAATCGAAGTTCTTGATTTAAAAATTGGGGATGGTTCCCAAACTGAATTTTTGGTTACCTTTTTGAAGAGAACGGAAAAAGGAGGAGTTAAGGAAAATGGGAATGACGATAACCCAGAAGATATTAGCCAAACATGCAGGTAAAGATTATGTAGAGCCGGGAGAACTTATAAACTGCAAGGTTGATGTAGTCTTGGGGAATGATGTTACCTCCCCGGTAGCAATTGCGGAGTTCAACAAGTTAGGGGTAGATAAGGTTTTCGACAAAGAAAGGATTATGCTGGTTCCTGACCATTTTACCCCTAATAAAGATATAAAATCTGCTGAACAGTGCAAAACAGTGCGGGAATTTGCCCGGAAATATGAGATAAAAAATTATTTTGAGATTGGACAGATGGGGATAGAGCACTGCCTTTTACCTGAGCAGGGATTGGTTTTACCAGGTGACCTTATTATAGGGGCTGACTCTCATACCTGCACTTATGGAGCTTTGGGAGCATTTGCCACCGGGGTAGGGTCTACTGATATGGCAGCTGCTATGGCGACCGGAGAGGCATGGTTCAAAGTTCCGGAAACTATCAAATTTGTTTATTATGGAAAGCTCCCGGAATGGGTGAGCGGAAAAGACCTTATTCTCCATACTATAGGAGATATAGGGGTCGATGGTGCACGCTATATGTCGATGGAGTTTACCGGAGAGGTAATAAAGAATCTTTCCATGGACAACCGCTTTACCATGGCTAATATGGCTATTGAAGCAGGTGGAAAGAATGGAATAATTGAACCGGATGAAATAACTTTAGCTTATGTAAAGGAAAGGGCTAAAAGACCTTTTGAGGTTTATCAATCAGATGAAGATGCTAAATATTTTGAAGTCCGGGAATATGATGTTTCAAAACTTGAACCGTTGGTGGCTTTCCCTCATCTTCCGGAAAACGTAAGACCGGTAAGCGAGGCTGCTCATGTCTCCATAGACCAGGTGGTTATCGGTTCATGTACCAATGGAAGAATTGAAGATTTAGAGATTGCGGCTAAGATTATGAAAGGGAAAAAGGTGCATCCGGAAGTAAGGGTTATTATTCTTCCCGGAACTCAACAGATTTATTTGGAAGCAGTACGCCGTGGATATATCGAAATCTTTATTGAGGCAGGTGCAGCAGTAAGCACACCTACCTGCGGACCTTGCCTGGGAGGTCATATGGGTATTTTGGCTAAGGGAGAAAAGGCTTTAGCTACTACTAACCGCAACTTTGTAGGACGGATGGGACATCCGGAAAGTGAAGTGTATCTTGCAAGCCCGGCAGTAGCTGCGGCCAGTGCGATAACAGGCAGAATCACGCCTCCCTGGGCAGTTTAATCGATTTTGAAGATGATAAGGAGGGGTATGAGAAAATGAAGTTTACCGGCAAGGTTTATAAATTTGGCGCTGATATAGATACTGATGCAATTATTCCCGCTCGCTATCTCAATACATTTGATCCTGTTGAGCTTGCCAAGCATTGTATGGAAGATGCGGATCCGGAGTTTCCTAAAAAGGTACAGCCGGGGGATATAATCGTAGCTGATAAGAATTTTGGCTGTGGGAGTTCGCGTGAACATGCTCCTATAGCAATAAAGGCAGCCGGAGTATCCTGTGTTATTGCCAAATCTTTTGCGCGCATTTTTTATCGTAACAGTATAAATATAGGCTTGCCTATATTGGAATGTCCGGAAGCAGTTGATGCTATAAGCGAAGGTGATGAAATAGAGGTAGAATTGGAAACCGGTAAGATAAAGAACCTGCGTACCGGAGAAGAGTATAATGCTACTCCTTTTCCGGCTTTTATGCAGGAAATAATGGATAAAGGCGGTTTAATTGATTATGTAAAAGATAAACTGCAGAAAGAAAAGGCTTAAATAAAATATACAGGAAAGGGTGCGTATAATGTATAAGATTGCAGTTTTACCAGGAGATGGTATTGGAGTAGAGATTGTACCTGAGGCTATTAAAGCTTTGGAAGCGATTGGCGACAGATTTGGACATAAATTTGTTTTTAAAGAAGCACTGGTAGGAGGAGCTGCTTATGATGCAGTGGGACATCCTCTCCCTGATGAGACTTTAGAGCTTTGTCAATCTTCCGATGCAGTTTTGTTGGGAGCCATCGGCGGACCTAAGTGGGACGACCTGCCGGTGCACCTGCGTCCGGAGGTGGGAGCACTTCTCCCTCTGCGCAAAGAGTTGGGGCTTTTTGCTAATTTAAGGCCCTGTATGCTTTTCCCTGGATTGATTCATGCTTCTACTCTTAAAGAAGAGGTCATAGAAGGGGTAGATATTTTAGTAGTAAGGGAACTTACCGGTGGGCTTTATTTTGGAGAAAAAACCAGGGAAAAGACAGCTGATGATGGACAGAAGGCTACTGATATATTAAGCTATTCTACCTATGAGATTGAGCGGGTAGTCCGCTTTGCCTATGAAGCAGCCCGCAAGCGCAGAAAGAAGCTGTGTTCGGTTGATAAAGCCAATGTTTTGGAAAGCTCAAGGCTCTGGAGGGAAACGGTTACTGAACTTTCCAAGGAATATCCGGATGTTGAAACAGTTCACATGTATGTAGACAACTGCGCTATGCAGCTTATCCGTAACCCCAAACAATTTGATGTTATAGTTACCGAAAACATGTTTGGAGATATATTAACTGATGAAGCTTCTATGCTTACCGGCTCTATCGGTATGCTTCCCAGCGCTTCTATCGGTGGAGAGGTTGGGCTTTATGAACCTGCTCACGGAAGTGCACCGGATATTGCCGGGCTTAAAAAAGCTAATCCTTTAGCTACTATTCTTTCAGCTGCTATGATGCTGCGCTATTCTTTTGATTTGGAAGAAGAAGCAAAGACAGTTGAAGCGGCAGTAAGGCAGGTATTGATGGAGGGGTATCGTACTCCGGACCTTATGGAACCCGGCAAAATTGAGCTTAATACTGAACAAATGGGAGATAAAGTAGCAGAGAAAATCAGAATGATGAAATAAAATGAGTGTAAAGGAGGAAAAATGATTGGGGATAAAAGGTTTGATGTAGCAATTTATGATACTACTCTGCGCGATGGTTCCCAGGGAGAAGGAATTTCTTTCTCTCTGGATGACAAAATAAAAATTGCTAAAAAACTCGACAGTTTAGGAGTTGCTTACATTGAGGGAGGATGGCCGGGAAGCAATCCTAAAGATCTGGAATTTTTCCGGCAAGTAAGAAATCTGGAGTTTGAAAATGCCCGGATAACTGCTTTCAGCTCTACCCGTAAAGCAGGAATACCTATAAAACAGGATAATAATATAAAAACCCTCTTGGAATCAGGCGCTAAAACAATTGCTATATTCGGAAAGTCATGGGATTTTCACGTTACAAGGGCTTTAGAAACCACACTCGAAGAAAATCTTAAAATGGTAAGGGATACCGTATCTTATCTTAAAGAACGCAATTTGGAAGTAGTATTTGATGCAGAGCATTTCTTTGATGGTTATATAAATAATTCGGATTATGCCTTGTCTGTTTTAAAAACGGCAGAAGAGGCTGGAGCAGACTGGGTTGTTTTATGCGATACCAATGGAGGTACTATGCCATGGGAAGTTGAAAAAATAGTTTTAGAAGTTAAAAAACATATAAATGTGCCTTTAGGAATACATGCCCATAATGATTCAGCCTGTGCGGTGGTTAATTCCCTCATAGCGGTGAGGGCAGGCTGCCGCCAGGTGCAGGGGACTATGAACGGTTTTGGAGAAAGGTGCGGCAATGCTGACCTGTGTGCGGTGATTCCCAACTTAGAGCTCAAGATGGGAATTAGGTGCCTCCCGGAAGGCAAACTTAAGCATTTGACTGAAGTTGCCCACTATATAAGTGAAATTGCTAATATGCCGCATTATAATAATCAGCCTTTTGTAGGTTATGGCGCGTTTGCCCATAAAGGAGGGGTCCATGTAAGCGCCCTTTTAAAGGATTCTCTTACCTATGAACATATTAATCCTGAAGATGTGGGGAATCATCGGCGGGTTTTAGTTTCGGAGCTTTCAGGATTGTCCAACCTGCTTTACAAAGCGAAAGAATTTAATATGGATATAAACAACTATGACGCTAAAACCCGGGAAGTTATAAAGAAAATCAAAGAACTTGAAAATCAAGGATTTCAGTTTGAAGGTGCCGATGCTTCTTTAGAACTGCTCTTGCGCAAAGGTTTTGGCGAATATGAAGATTTTTTTAAACTTAACAACCTAAAGATAATACTGGAAAAGAGCGAGGAAGACAGGATAACTTCAGAGGCTATGATAAAGATTACAATAGGAGATAAGACTTTCCATACCGCGGCTGAAGGTGATGGCCCCGTTAATGCACTGGATAACTGCCTGCGAAAGGCTTTGACTGAGGTTTATCCGGAAATAAGCGAAATGCACCTTACCGATTATAAAGTGCGCGTTTTAAACGGAAATGAAGGAACTGCTGCTAAAGTAAGAGTACTCATTGAATCTTCTGATAAGACAGGTAAGTGGAGCACAGTAGGCGTTTCCGAAAATATAATTGAGGCTTCCTGGCAGGCTTTAGTAGACAGTATAAACTACCTTTTGATGAAAAGAAGAATACAGTAATTCAGCAAAGAACAGCACCCGCTTTTTTGTCTACGGGTGCTGTTTAAATTGGTTTGATTCTTTTTGAAAGAAAAGAGAAAAATTGGTTTAGGCTTAAGGATTAAATCTGAAAAACATAATTTTATTTTATAGATAGGCATAAAATTATTAAGTTAGACTTATTTAGAGGAATATTTTATCATAAATTTACATATTAATACATAATATGTAGATTAATCCTCATTCTGCCGGGAGCAGAATGAAAAGAAAAGGGGTTTTTGATTATGAAGGAGGATAAAAAAAATATAAGCAACTGCTATCGGGCTCTCTTAGCCCAGGTAAATTATTTGGATGGCATTTCCAATAAGAAACAGGATGTAAAGGATTTGTATGAAGAACTAAGTATTTTAGCATTTTATATTATGGAAGATGACTATGAAAGCATTATGAGAACAATAAATGAGATTAAGGAGTTGAGCCGAAAAATCGAAGAAAGTTCTTCTCAGGGAAAAGAGAAGACTTCGGCTTTTAATTTGATTTTGCAGGAAATTAAAACTCATTTAGATTATCTGCTGCTCCAATATGCCTGAATATAATAAGAATAAAAGCAATTAATTTATCTTTGCCTGATTTGAGAGCAGGATGGACCTGCTGTTTTTTTATGGGCTTATTTTTTGAAAGTTTTTACATTATTAAAGGGGCTGACCCGAGGCTGCTTTAAATGGTATAGTAAATTAAAATGACTGGAGTTTTTGGGGGAGGATGAGGAAATGAAAGCTATGATTATGGCGGCTGGAGTTGGTTCCAGACTTATGCCGCTTACCGCTAATATTCCTAAGCCGATGATACCGATGGGAAATCGCCCTTTAATGGAGAGTATAGTAGACCTTTTAAAAGAACATGGTTTTAAAGATATTATTGCTAATTTGCACTATCATGCTTCTATGATATTGAACCATTTTGGAGATGGTGAAAATTTTGGAGTATCTATGCATTATTCGGAAGAAGAAGAACTTATGGGCACGGCAGGGGGAGTTAAAAGGTGTGCGTGGTTTTTGGATGATACCTTTGTTGTGGTCAGCGGCGATGCTTTAACCGACATTGATTTGACCCGACTTTTAAATGAACATCAAAAAAGAGGGGCTTTAGCTACTATTGCCATAAAGGAAGTAGAGGAAGTAGAAAGATTTGGAGTAGTTATAACCGATGGAGATGGCAGGATAAGAAGCTTTCAGGAAAAGCCTAAAAAAGAAGAGGCTTTAAGCCATTATGCCAATACGGGGATATATATTTTTGAACCGGAAATATTTAAATACATACCGGAAAATGAGTTTTATGACTTTGGGAAACAGGTATTTCCTCATCTTGTAAATATAAAAGCACCTTTTTATGCCGTGCCGGTTGATGACTACTGGTGTGATGTGGGAAATATTGAGACTTATCATAAAGCTAACATTGATGTTCTGGAAGGGAAGGTCAAAATAAAGGTTAACGGAAATATTATAAACACTGGGAGAGGGAGAATACTTGCAGGTAGAGAGACTTTTTTAGATCCGGAAGCTCGAATCAGCGGAACTTCGATTATAGGTGACGGCTGCAGGATAGAAGCAGGGGCAGTTGTACATAATGCGGTTATATGGGACGGAAATGTTGTGGAGAAAAATATGGTCTTAAAAGATTGTGTCTTAGGGCATGGGTGCCTTATAGATTGTAGAGATTTGGTCGGAAAATAGAAATTTTTTTGAAAAAACAGTCGGAAACAAAGTCCGACTTTTTTTTTATTTATTTTATATTGAATTTTTGTATAAATGAACTTCTATTAGAATAATTTGTCAATAAAGCAGGAATTTATAATTTAGAAGCGAATTTAACCAAAAATTAACTTGGGGGTAGAAGGGATGAGAGATAATACACTTCTTACTGAAAATATGTTGAAAAGCCACCGGCGGATGTTTATTGCTACGATTATAATTACAGTGCTGGCCAACCTTGCTACATTAGGGATTTACTTCAGTGGAACCGGTTCGGAATCACTCGCCTTGAACAAAATATTGCAGGAGATTGCCATGGCATCGGCAATAATTTTTGCAACTTATCTTTTGGTGAAAAAAAATGCAGCCAGGGGAATAAGCAAGTATCTTACCGTTTTGATGGTAGGGATTATTATGTTTTTGTTTGATTGTGTAATGCATGGCTCAAAAGAGCTTTTTGCCAATCTATATCTGGTTATGGGCCTCAGTATTTTGTATTTCGACGTTCCGCTTACAGTTTTTGCTACTGTTCTTGTATTTGTTCTGCATACAGCGTGGATAATACTTTTTCCCCAAGTTATCCCGGAAGGTAATATAGGAGCTACTTTAGGGGTAAGATATTTTTGCTTCTTATGGTTTGGTATTGCAGCTGGGATAATTGCCAATGTAGCCAGAAGACTTTTATTAAAATCAATAGAAAATAAAGATAAGGCTAACAAGCTGGCTGAAGAGTTAAGAAGAGCAGGGAGAGATGTTGCACTCAAGGCTGATATGCTTAAAAATTCCTCTCAGGAGCTTTTGACTTTAGCAGAGGAAACCGGAGAAACGGCAAGGCAGGTTAATGCCAGTGCAGAGCAAATGGCTGAGGCAGCAACTGAAGAAGCTAATCATGCAGGAAAAACGGCTGAAATGGTAAAACAGGTGGTAAATGCTTTAGAAAGTGCCGGAGAAGATATAAATCAAGTTACAGTTAAGTCCCAGGAATTTAAGGAAATAGTGGAACAGGGGCTTAATGCTTTAGACCGGCAGAACCGGTATATGCAGGAAGGAAGCAGTGTGCAGGATTCGGTAAACCGGGCCGTTTATATGCTTAACCAGAAGTCGGCTCAGATTGTAAATATAGTAGATCTCATAAGCGGAATAGCCGACCAGACGAACCTTTTGGCTTTAAATGCGGCTATTGAGGCCGCCAGGGCAGGAGAAGCCGGAAAGGGATTTGCGGTAGTGGCAGAAGAGGTACGCAAGCTGGCGGAAGAATCAAGACAGGCTACCCAAGATATTGCTAGCCTTATAAATCAAATCCAATCCGACATGGAAGCTGCAGTTAAAGAAATAGAAAAATCCAACCAGGTAACCAGCAAGCAGTGTGAAGCAGTTGAGGAAAGCCAGGCCCTTTTCAACCGCATTGGGGAGGGCGCGCGCCTGATTGACAGGGCTATTCAGGAAGTATCAGCGGTGTTGCAGGAGGTTTTAGCTTCCAGCAATGAAATGGTGAATGAAGTTGAATTAATATCCTCTTCTACTGAGGAAGCAGCAGCCGGCAATGAAGAGATAAATGCACTTATAACTCATCAGACAGAGGCGGTAGAAAAGATAATTGAAATGATAGCAGGCTTAGAAAAGGCTGTCGATGAGCTGCACCGAATGGCGGAAGAACTGAAATGAAAATTTAAACAGGGATGGCTGTTTTCCATCCCTGTTATTTTTGAGGCATTATTTATTCGAATGTGACTTCGTAAGCTCGGAAAACTGTTTGTCTAAATCTTTCATATCCTGTTTGGTAATCTGCTCCATCGCTTCCGGGGCGGTTGGAGAAAAACTTATGATGCGCCAGCCGCCTTTTTCATAAATTAAAATAGCAACTTCCATTCCCTGTTCTTTCCCTTTTTCAACAAAGCTGTACGCTACCACCGCACTGTTTTTTTCTCTTTTTGAGTATTTTTTCTGTATTTTAATGCTGAGGTCGGAGGGGATTTTGTTTTTGCTTTCTATTTCAGTTATTATCTCAGTAATTTCTTTTATGATTTTATCCCGGTTTTTAATGAGCTCCTCCGGGGAATAAGACTGATACTGCGGCAGAAACTGTACTGCCCAGAAAACACTTAAATTTTGAGCTGCAGCAGCGTAATCCCGGTTAAAATAAGCAGTATAAAAATCTTCTACTGCATTTTCTGCCGGTGAAGTGTCGACAAAAGCGGCATAATAATACATAAGGGCTAAAATTGCTACAATTACAAAATAGATATATCTAGGTACTCCGTTAGCAGCAGTTTTGTTCAATTTTATTACCTCCAGATCAGTGTTGCATATAACAAAAATTGTAACAGATAAAATCCTGCTAGACAACAAAAATAGAACAAAAATAAAGTAAGGAGGGTAATCGTTTGGCAGAAATAGGCGTGATTGGAGGAGGGCCGGCCGGGATGATGGCAGCAATCACCGCAGCTAAAGCTGGTTCTAAGGTGGTTTTGTTCGAAAAAAAACCGCGGTTGGGCAGCAAGCTTAGGATTACAGGCAAGGGTAGATGCAACATAACTTCGGCGGAAGAAGACTTACAAAATTTCATTTCTTCTTATCCAGGCAACGGGCGTTTTTTGTTCAGCGCTCTTCATGAATTTTCTAACTACGATCTTATTCGTTTTTTAAACGGATTAGGGGTTGAAACAAAGGTAGAGCGGGGAAAAAGGGTTTTCCCGGTTTCGGATGATGCAGATGAAGTGGTTAATGCCCTAAATTCTGAACTTAAAAGGATAGGGGTTAGAATAAGGCTTTCATCAGAGGTTGAGGATGTTTGCGTTGAAGGAGGCAGGGTAACCGGGATAAAAGCAGAAGGGGAGTTTTTCCCTTTTGATGCGATTGTTATTGCTACTGGAGGATTGTCTTATCCGGGGACGGGTTCGACCGGAGATGGCTATCGTTTTGCTGAAAAGGTTGGTCATAAAATAATTACACCTTTTCCCGGACTAGTGCCTTTAGTGGTGGAAGAAGCCTGGGTAAAGGATTTACAGGGATTAAGCCTTAAAAATGTAAGGGCTGCATCTTATACCATGAAAGGAAAAAAAATAAATGAAGAATTTGGTGAGATGCTTTTTACTCATTACGGCCTTTCCGGTCCTATAATCTTAAGCATGAGCCGCGATATAGTAAGCTGTTTGCGGGAAAAAGGGGGGAAGGTTAAGGTTTTTATTGATCTGAAACCGGCTTTAGATGAAGAAAAACTGGACAAGAGGCTGCAGAGGGATTTGGCTAAATATGCAAGGCGCCGGTTTAAGAATGGCTTGGATGATCTTTTACCCGGAAAGCTTATTCCGGTGATAATAAATTTAAGCGGAATAGATAAAGAAAAACCATGTCATCAAATAACGCGTGAGGAGAGAAGAAGGCTTTTAGAGCTTCTTAAAAATCTTAACTTTACTGTAAACGGAACCAGGCCGATAGCAGAAGCCATAGTTACTGCCGGGGGAGTGAATGTGAAAGAAATTAATCCCAAGACCATGGAGTCCAAACTGATAAAAGGATTATTTTTTGCCGGAGAAGTGATTGATGTTGATGGATATACAGGAGGATTTAACCTGCAGGCAGCTTTTTCTACCGGTTTTGTAGCCGGGAAATATGCACATAAGATAAATAATCGGTAAATTCCTGCTGTTAGTCATTAAAGAGATTCTTTTCACATTGACGATAAAAGATATTTTTGCTAACATTTGATTTAAAAATGTATAATTAATAGATGAATATTGGGGGAATGGAAAGTGGTAGAAAAAATAAAAATATACCGTGGTTCATCTGACTATATAGTTTCTGAAGAGCTTATGAACAGTGTAAATATTGCGATTGCGTTGCAAAAACCGCTTCTTTTAAAAGGAGAGCCGGGAACCGGAAAGACCATGCTGGCGCAGAGTATTGCTGATGCGCTGGGATTAAAGCTTATTATATGGAACATAAAATCTACCACCAAGGCTCAGGAAGGCTTATATGTTTATGATACGGTGCAAAGGCTTTATGACAGCCAGTTTGGCGAAGGAGATGTTTCCGACATCAAGCAGTATATTAAATTGGGCAAATTGGGAGAAGCGTTCGTTTCCGACGAACAGGTAGTCCTTCTGATTGACGAAATTGACAAGGCTGACCTGGAGTTCCCCAATGACCTCTTGTGGGAATTAGACCAGATGAGTTTTTATATCCCGGAAACGAAAGAAACGATTACGGCTAAACATAGACCTATAGTAATAATAACCAGCAATGCGGAAAAAGAGCTTCCGGATGCCTTTCTTAGAAGGTGTATTTTCCATTATATAGCTTTTCCTGCCCCGGAAGAAATGGAAAAGATAGTTCGGGTTCATCATCCCAACATTGAAAAGAAGCTTTTAGAACAGGCCATGGAAACCTTTTATATGCTGAGAAGCATCCCGAATATTCAGAAAAAACCCAGCACCAGCGAACTGATCGACTGGCTGCAGGCTTTGGTAGTAGGCGGTATTAAACCAAGCAAAATTAAGCAGGATCTTCCTTTCCTGGGAGTTCTGCTTAAGAAGAATGAAGATTTAGATTTGGTATTAAATGAGGTATATAATAAAACTAGAAACAAGAATGCCAACTCTACTTATATTGGGAGCTCAATCAACCGTTTTCGGGTTTAAGCTCTAGTTAAAAGAGGGGATGTATCATGTTTACCAGGTTTTTTTACACCTTAAAAGAATACGGTGTTCCTGTTTCTATGAATGAATGGTATACTTTGATGGACGCTTTAGAGAAAGGCCTGGCAGGCTCCAGCCTTACCGGTTTTTACTATCTGTGCCGTGCAATACTTGTAAAAACCGAGGCACATTATGACCGCTTTGATCTGGCTTTTGCCAGCTATTTTCGAGATGTAGAAACCCCTGAAGGTTTGCCCGAAAAAATTTGGGAATGGCTTGATAAAGAGCTGCCGGAAATGGAAATTACCGAAGAGATGAGGCGCAATAACCGGCAGCTTGACCTGGATGAACTAAAACGAATGCTGGAGGAAAGGTTAAAAGAACAGACCGAGGAGCATCATGGAGGAAACTACTGGATAGGAACCGGAGGGACTTCGCCTTTTGGACATTCCGGCTATCACCCCGGTGGAATAAGAATAGGGGGGCAGTCCCGTAACCTGTCGGCAGTAAAGGTGGCAGGAATGAGAAGGTTCCAGGAATTTCGAACAGATGAAACCCTAGGGGTTCGTCAGTTTCAGGTAGCCCTGCGCAAGTTGCGCCAGTTTACCTCCCGCTTAGATGGGCAAAAAACCGAGCTTGATTTGGACGGAACCATTAACAAGACATGCCAGAATGCGGGAAGGTTGGAGCTGGTATGGGAAAGACCCAGGGAAAACAGTATAAAGGTTTTGCTCTTAATGGATGCCGGCGGTTCTATGACTATATACAGCCGTCTGTGCAATCAGCTTTTTACTGCGGTTAATAAATCAAATCATTTTAAAGACTTAAAAGTATTCTATTTTCACAACTGCATATATGATTGGCTTTTTCATACGCCTCACTGCAGTTTGAGTGATTATACGGATACAGAATATGTGCTTAAAACTTATGATCCGGATTATCGGGTAATAATAGTGGGGGATGCCAGCATGGCTCCTTATGAGCTTACCAGAGTTGGAGGGATAATTGACTGGGAGCTTTACAATGATAAACCAGGAATAGATTGGTTAAGGAGAATAAGACGTCATTTCGAATATTCAGTCTGGCTTAATCCTATTCCCCGGGATTACTGGGACTGGACTGACGGGGCTTTTACCATAAAAAAGATTGCTGAGATTTTCCCGATGGAGGAACTCACTGTTGACGGTTTGGAAAGGGCGATTAACAAGCTGCGCAGCCGGCAGGCGGTTGTAAATATATGAATGATAAATAGTAGGAAAACAGATAAATTTAGTTAACAAAATTCCCTTTTGGGGGATTTTTTTTTATAAAAATGAAAAATTAATATTTACATACATTATATTTTCGTTATAAAATTATTACAAGAATAAAATATTTTAAAACGTAATGTTGAAAAAATAAGGTGGGGAGGAATTAAATTATGGATTTTTCATTAAGTAAAGAGGAACAGCTCATTCAGAAGGCAGCTGCCGAATATGCAGAAAAATTTATTGAACCTGTTGCCAAACAGATTGATGAAGAAAATAAAGTTCCGGATGAAATAATAAGAGGATTAGGAGAGCTTGACCTTTTTGGTATTCCGTTTGATGAAGAATATGGCGGTGCTGGAGCAGGTTATCTCTGCTATGTTCTGGCTATGGAACAGATAGCTGCGGCATCATCCGGAGTAGGGATGATTTTGTCTGCTCATACTTTAGGACTTGGAGCTATTGATAAGTTTGGAACTGAAGAACAGAAGAAGAAATATATGTTTAAACCTTGCCGCGGGGAAGAAGTAGCTTCTTTTGCATTTACTGAACCTGGAACTGGTTCTGACCCGAAACAGATTGCAACAACTGCCAGAAAAGAGGGAGATTATTACATCATAAACGGCACCAAGAGGTTTATTTCCAATGCCGGCTATCCGGGGCCGATTGTCGTATTTGCCAAAGAAGAGGAAACCGGCAAGGTAAGCGGTTTTATAGTTGAAAAGTGGTGTGAAGGATACTCTATATCTGAGCCGTGGGAAAAGCTAGGAATGCATGGCGGACCTCTTTTAGATGTATATCTTAAGGATGTAAAGGTTCCGGCAGAAAACTTATTAGGCGGACCGGGAATGGGATATGCCATACTGCAGTTTGCCATATCCTTTGGCAAGGTAGGAGTAAGTGCCTGTGCGTTAGGCGGAGCGGAAGCTGCCTGTCGTGAAGCCTTCAAGTATGCTAAAGAAAAAATGCACCGGGATCAGCCTATTACCAAGTTCCAGGGAATAAGGCTTGCTTTGGCTGAAATAGCTGAGAGGGTGGAAGCATGCAGATGGCTGACTTATCGATTGGGCTATTTGGCTGACAATGTTAAGAACCCGGCTCAGTTTGCAAAGGAAGCAGCTTTAACTAAAGATTTTATCTGTGCTCAGATTGTCGACATTTCCAGATTGGCAGTTAATGTTCACGGATCATATGGCCTGATGAAGGATTACAAAGTAGAGCGTTTGTGGAGAGATGCCATAATGGGTCTTCAGATTGAAGGCGTATCTGATATGCAAAAAGAAATAGTAGCGGGAGTTATTATTGGAAGTAAATAAGACTGCATAAGGGGGGTTTTCCTCCCCCCTTTTAAATATATCTTCCGGTAAAGGTGAGGTGGTAGGGATGGAAGAAAGGTTTGATGCCATAATAGTCGGAGGAGGACTTGCAGGTTTAGGAGCAGCATATACTTTGGCCAGCGAAGGATTGGAGGTCTTGCTTTTAGAAAGAGGCGATTATTCCGGGGCTAAAAATGTTACCGGAGGTCGCATTTATGTAAATCCGGTGCGGGATATGTATCCTGACCTTTGGAAAAAGGCACCATTCGAAAGATTTATAGCCCATGAAGAAGTAACGGTTATGGCTAAGGAGCGCTCTATTACCGTCCGTTACAGTGGGGAAGAGCTTAAAAAGGAGCCTTATCAGAGCTACAGCATTTTGCGCGCCAAATTTGACCGCTGGTTTGCCAAACAGGCAGAACGCAAAGGAGCTATGATTGTAACTAAAAGCAAGGTTGATGATTTAATACGGGAAAATGGAAGGATAGCAGGGGTTATTACCGGCGGAGAAGAACTTAAGGCAGATGTTGTTATTGCCTGTGACGGGGTTCTTTCTTTAACAGCTGAAAAAGCCGGACTGCGCAGCCCTGGAAATCCTAAGGATTATGCAGTAGGAGTAAAGGAAGTAATTGAACTTGACCCGGCAGTTATTGAGGACAGGTTTGCCCTTGCCGATGGAGAAGGAGCTGCCCGTCTTTTCATGGGGGAAGTTACCAAAGGCATGTTCGGCGGAGGCTTTTTATATACCAACAAAGAGAGTATAAGTTTGGGACTGGTAGTAAGTATCAAAGAGCTTATGGAAAATAAACAGGGTATTGAAATTCCGGTTATGTTTGAAGAATTTAAAAATCGGCCGGAAATAGCAGCTCTTATAAAAGGAGGACAGACTGCTGAATATTCAGCTCATGTTATCCCGGAAGGCGGCTATAAAGCTTTAACCAGGCTTTATGGTGATGGCATTTTAGTTGCAGGAGATGCGGCCGGTTTTGCAATGAATATAGGAGTTACGGTAAGAGGAATGGAATATGCTTTAGCTTCAGGCTATTATGCGGCTAAAGCTGTTATAAAGGCAAAAGAAAAAGGCGATTTTAGCGCAAAGACCCTTTCGATATATGAAGATATGCTTAAGTCAAGTTTTGTTATGAGAGATTTCATAAACTTTAAAGAAGCTCCTCATGTTCTGGAAAATCCCAGGTTCTTTAATTACTACCCGGAACTTGTCGGCAATATTATGCGCGACTTGTATGCGGTTCCGGCCGGACCCAAAGAAAAACTTTATCCAACGGTTAAGAGATACCTGGGCTTTAAGCAGCTTTGGGCTATGGCAGGCGATATGCGGAAGGTGATGAAAATATGAGCGAAACCTTAAATTTAAAGGCCAAATTAGGACTTAATGTTTTTAAAGAAGACAAAGAGAGACATATCAATATAAAGCCGGGGATGGAAAAAGACCCGCGCTTAAAGAGGGCGGTTCTGGTATGTCCGGCCGGACTTTACAGCTTAAATGAACAGGGTGAGGTAGAGTTTACCATTGACGGCTGCCTGGAATGTGGAACCTGCCGCATAGCATGTGGCACGGAGGTTTTAGAGTGGAAATATCCCAATGGCGGCTCTGGGGTTCAATTCAGGTTTGGATAAAAATATCAAAGGAGGTTTTGCAGATGAATGTTGTGGTAGCTATGAAACAAATTCCTGACCTACAGCAGATAAGGATTAAAAACCGCCAGCCGGTTTTTGACGATGTGCCTCTTACTTTTGGAAGCATTGATAAAAATGCTCTGGAGGCCGGAGTAAATTTAAAAGAAAATGGGCTGGCTGATAAGGTGATTGTTCTTTCCGCCGGCAACGAAGATTTGGAGGATACAATAAAAGAGGCTTTAGCTGCTGGAGCAGATGAAGCATTTCTTATTTTGGGCGATGATCTTAACGGAGCTGAAAGCAGCGTTATAGCTCAAGTTTTAACTGCAGGGATTAAACAGATAGAAGATGTAGGACTTATTCTTTTTGGAGAAGGCAGCGGGGATAATTACTCAGGGCAGGTAGGCTCAAGGGTAGCTGAAATTTTAGGATGGCCTCAGGTAGGTTATGCCGGAGCTGTAAAGGTAGAAGGGAATAAAGCGGTGGTAACCAGGGTTTTGGAAGACGCGGAAGAAGTGGTGGAAGTTTCTCTTCCGGCTGTTATAACTGTGGTTTCCGGCATAAATGAAGCGCGAATTCCTTCGGTAACACAGATTTTAAAGGCAGGAAAGAAGCCGAAAGAAATAGTGGAAGAAGATGAACTGGACGAAATAAACAAGGATGCTCTCATTACTACGGTAAGCAATTTGGCTCCCGAAAGCGACCGCAAGCGCGTAGTAGTCAAGAGTACAGCTGAACTTGTTGATAAACTGAAAAGTGAGAACATGATTTAGGAGGGGGTGGCTTTTATGGCAGGAATTTTAGTTTTCAGCGATAGAACTAATTTGGCATTGGAAATTTTGACAGCAGCCGGGGTTATCGGCGGAACAGCTAAGGTGTTGGTAATAAATAATGATGAACAGGCGCAGGCTTTATCTGATGCCGGAGCTGACGTTTATAAATTAAGCAATGATGATATAAGCTTGGCTGATGTAGGACAGGTTGCCGAAGTTTTAAAGGAAGCGGCAGAAAAGCTTAATGCTGACATTATTCTTCTATCTTCCAACCGTAGAGGAAAAGAATTGGCTGGGAGATTGGCCCAGAAGATAGGAGCCGGATGCTTAACTGATGTTTCAGCTATCAATGTTAATGGAGATAAGATTGAATGTCAGCGCAATGCTTTAGGTGGGGCAACTGTAGCTACCCAGTACATAAACGGGGATAAAAAGGTTATAGCTGTATCTCCACGCAGCTTTGCTCCATTTGCCGGAAGCGGAGGCAGTATAAACGAGATCGATATAACTATTCCCGCTTCAACGGTGAAGGTGCTGGAAGTAAAGCCGAAAGCTGCTGATACAGTTGATATTGCTGCGGCTGAAAAATTAGTAATAGTAGGGCAGGGTCTTAATAGCAAAGATGACATTCCTATGATTGAGGAGTTGGCTGCCAAAATTGGAGCGGAAGTTGCCTGCTCCAAACCGGTAGCCACCGATAAGAAATGGTTTTCCGAAGAGCACGTAGTAGGACTTTCCGGAAAGATATGCAAGCCGGAACTGGCCATTATTTTAGGGGTATCCGGACAGGTTCAGTTTACCGTAGGTATAAGAGATGCTAAAGTGATTGCAGCTGTAAATACAGATGAAAATGCGACTATAAATACTATGGCAGACTATGTCCTTACCGCTGACCTGCATGAAGTGGTCAAGGAAATGAATGAGATTTTGGGATAGTTAGAAAAAAGTTGATTTAAAAATAAACATATTTTTCGGTAAAATCAGCATAAAGCTTTATAAAGCTTTATGCTGATTTTTTTTGGTTGGTAAATTTTTAAACAAGATGTAAATGTTTGTAAATCAATATCTTGTAAAAAGAGCATATAAATATAACATTAGAAGCTCTTTCTTTAGTTTTTAATGGGGAAAGTTTTTTTAAGGGAGGGGACAATTAGATGTCTGATGACTTTAACCGCCTGATTAAAGAAGACAGAGAAAGAAGAAAACATGAGAGTTTTAGAGGGACTTTTCTGGATTATCTTAATATAGTTAAAGAAAACAAAGATGTAGCGATGCTGGCTCATGAAAGGATGTACCGGCTCATTACTGAACCGGGGACAGAAGTCGTAAAGACGGAGGATGACCCCCGTTTAAGGCGTATTTACGGGCATGATATTATAAAAAGATATAGGTTTTTTGCCGACGATTTCTTTGGGATTGATAAAACCATTATGGAGATAGTCCGGTACTTTCATTCTGCGGCTATGCGGGGTGAAGAATCGAGACAGGTATTGTATCTGGTGGGACCGGTAGGGTCCGGAAAATCCTCTATTATGGAAAGCCTTAAAAGAGCCCTGGAAAACAGCCCGCCTATTTATGCTTTAGAGGGATGTCCTATGCGGGAAGAACCTCTGCATCTGCTTCCCAAGCACTTAAGGCCTGAATTTGAAAGGATTTTAGGGGTAAAGATTGAAGGGGATTTATGTCCGATATGCAGATATCGCCTGATTAATGAATATAAGGGGGAATATGAAAAATTCGGGGTAGTAACGGTTGATTTTTCTGTCCGTTCGCGTAAAGGGATAGCGGTTGTGCCTCCGGTTGACCCTAATAATCAGGATACCTCGGTGCTTATTGGTTCGGTAGACATATCTAAAATGGATTTGTATCCGGAAGATGATCCGCGGGTTTTAACGCTTAATGGAGCCTTTAATGCTGGTAACCGTGGTATTGTAGAGTTTATTGAGATATTTAAAAATGATGTTGAATATCTACATACCATAATTACCGCTACTCAGGAAAAATCAATACCTTCTCCCGGAAAAGGACCTATGATTTATTTTGATGGCATAATTCTGGCTCACTCTAATGAAGCGGAATGGAACAAATTTAAATCAGATAACACTAATGAAGCTATTTTAGACCGCATAGTAAAGATAGAGGTTCCTTATTGTCTGGAATTAGACCAGGAAGTAAAGATATATCGCAAAATTTTGAGACAGAGCAAGTTTGATGCTCATATTGCTCCTCATACTATTGAAGTGGCTTCAATGTTTGCCATTTTAAGCCGCCTTAATCCTTCCAACAAGGTAGATATAATGACTAAGATGCGTATTTACAATGGGGAAGAGATAGTTCAAAAAGATGCTCAGCCGCGGATTGATATTCAGGAGTTAAGAGAAGAAGCGGGCAAGGAAGGGTTTAAAGGTATATCTACCCGCTTTATTATGAAGGCTATAGATAATGCCTTATCTGAATCTCCTCATAATTGCATAAATCCCATTATTGTTATGGAATCCCTGATAAAATCGGTTAAAGCGACTGATATGCCGGATGATGAGAAACAGAAGCTCTTGGGGTATCTTAAGGATACCATAAAGAAAGAGTATCACCGCATATTAGAAAAGGAGATCACCAGAGCCTTTATTCATGGTTATCGTGAACAGGCAGAAACTTTATTTAACAATTATTTAGATCATGCAGAAGCTTTTGTAAATAAAACTAAGCTCAAAGACAAGAATACTGGCGAAGAGTTGGAACCGGATGAAAAATTTATGGAATCTATCGAGGCTCAGATAGGACTTACAGGAAATGCGGCCAAAGGCTTCAGGCATGATGTTACTTCCTATATGTTTTCCCTTTTGCGCAATAAAAAGAAAATTGATTATGAAAGTTATGAACCTTTAAGAGAGGCTATTGAAAAGAAACTGACTGCTTCGGTGCGCGAAATTTCCCGTGTTATTACCAGTGCCAGAGTTAGGGATGAGGAACAAAAGCGCAAATATGATGCGATGGTAGAAGAGATGAAAAGGAACGGTTATTGTGATCACTGCTGTAATGTAGTTTTGAAGTATGCAGCTAATAATTTGTGGAGAGACTGAGGGTGGTTTTATGGCTGTCTTTCGGGATTTTGAAGGTGAAGGAAGGGACAGGAGCGCTGAGGATCGCAGGAGGCACAGAGAGCTGGTAGAAGATTCCATAAAGCGGAATATAGGCAGTATAGTGGCAGAAGAAAGTATCATTGGGCAAAGTAAGGAAAAGGTATTTAAAATACCAATAAGAGGAATAAAGGAATACCGATTTGTTTATGGAGAAAACAGACCGGGGGTAGCCTCAGGCAAGGGTGATGAAAAGAGAGGTCAGAGAATTCCGGGAAATAGAGGGGGAGAGATTCCCCAGGCAGGGAATGGAGCAGGAAGTATAGAGGGTGAGGATATTTATGAAACTGAAATCACTTTGGAAGAATTGATTGAATATATGTTTGAAGATTTAGATCTTCCGTATATGGAAAAAAAGAAGTTCTCCTATATTCAATCAGAAAAAAGCACTAAGAGGTGGGGGATACAGAGAAAAGGGATTCCCCCGCGCCTTAACAAAAAAAGGTCTATGATGGAGAGGATAAAGCGGAAGAAAGCTGCAGAGAGGACATTAAGGGAATTAGGATTGGATGAGGAAATAGAAAGATTCCCCTTTAGCGAGGAAGATCTGCGCTATCAACGGGTAAAAGAAGACATAAGACCGGAGTCTAATGCTGTTGTTATATGTATTATGGATAATTCAGGCTCCATGTATCTAAGTAAAAAGTATATGGCGCGCAGCTTTTTTTTCCTGCTCTATCAGTTTGTCCGCTATCGTTATGCCAATGTGGATCTAGTATTTATAAATCATACTACTACGGCTAAAGAGGTAGATGAAGATTCTTTTTTTCATAGGGGAGAATCAGGAGGGACTATAATCAGCAGCGGCTATGAAAAGGCTTTGGAAATTATAAATGAGAGGTATGACAAAGAGATCTGGAATATATATGCGTTTCACTGCAGTGATGGTGATAACTGGCCGGAAGATATAGCCAGAGCAGTAGAAAAGGCTAAGGAGCTTGCTGAGGTGTGTAATTTGTTCGGCTATGGTGAAATTGTTTCTTCCTGGAGTCCTGCCAGTACTATGTTAAGTGAATATAAGAAGGTCATAAATGCTCCAAATTTTGTTTGTGTTATTTTGAGCAGCAAGGAAGACATATGGCCTGCCTTTAAAAAAATATTAACGGTCGCCGAGAAGGAGTGATAAGGTGGGGTGTGATTATATAATAGATGACCTCATTAAATATAATCAAAAAATAGAGGAGATCGCCCGGGATAAAGGGCTTGATTTTTATCCTCAGGAGTTTGAGCTTTGCTCATATGAGGAGATGATAGGGTATGAGGCGTATTCAGGCATGCCTGCCCGTTATCCCCATTGGAGTTTTGGCAAAGCTTATGAGCGGAAGAAAACTTTCTATCGCTATAATCTGACCGGACTTCCTTATGAGATGGTCATAAATTCTAATCCTTGCTTGGCGTATCTTATGAAAGATAATACCGTGCTTCTACAGATACTTACCATGGCTCATGTGTATGGGCATAATGATTTTTTTAAAAATAACCGACTTTTTAAAACAGGCACCAGAGCTGAAAACACCATAGAAATGTTTAAAACCCATGCGGATAAGATAAGAACTTATATTGCTGATCCCAGCATAGGGTATGTTAAGGTTGAGAGGATACTTGATGCTGTGCATTCTATACGTTTTCAGACGGTAAGGATTGTGGGAGAAAAGCGTTTAAGCAAAGAAGAAATAAAAGCCAGGCTTATAGATCAGTTTATGCCTAAACCGAGTGAACATCCCCTCCTGGAAGACAGTTATAATGTGAAAATGCCTGATCTTAATAAAATTCCTTTGATGCCGGAAGATGACCTTTTGCTTTTTATATATGAACATGCTCCTTTAAAGGATTGGGAAAAGGATATAGTCATGATGGTGAGGGAAGAGAGTCTTTATTTCTTGCCTCAGATGGAGACCAAAATTATGAACGAAGGCTGGGCCAGCTACTGGCATTATCAGATTTTAAGCAGTATGGATTTGCCTGATAATTTATATTTAGAGTTTTTAAAGAGACATAATCAGGTGATTGCTGCGATAGAAGGAGGCATTAATCCTTATCATCTGGGCTTTAAAATATTTGAAAAATTGGCACGGAAAAATGGAACTGATTTTATTTTTGAAGTGCGAAATGAAGAGAGGGATGTATCTTTCTTGCGCCGATATTTTGATAAAGAGCTGTGCAGGGAGCTTAATCTTTTTCAGTTTAAAAAGAGCGGGCGGGATTATGTAGTTACTGAAATTGCAGATGAGGAAGGTTTTGAAAAAATAAGAGAGACTTTGATTGCTAATACCGGGGTAAATACCATACCTGTTATTAAGGTTGCAGAGATAGGAAGAAATAATACGCTTATGCTTGAACACGAATGGGATGGGCGCGAACTTAATCTGGAATATGCTCATAATACAGTTAAACATATAGCCAGCCTATGGAAGGGAAGAGTTAGGCTTAAAACCCGGCTAAGAAACACTGTTCAAATATTGGAAAGTGAGGGGACAGAATAGCAAAAAAATTTAGACTTGAAAGGATTTCAGAATAGAAGTAGGAATTCAGGCATTAATCACGAATTATAAAAACAGCAAATTTTGCAGGGAAAGGAGAACAAGTGGTGGAAGGCGATAAGAGAGTTAAGATAGTTGTAGATGGAGTAACGGGGGTGGGAAAGTCCAGCTTAGTTAAAATATTAAGTGAGGAATTTAACCTTAAGCCATTCAGTGAGATGTTTGAAGATGAAAATATGCTTCTGCATAAATTTTTTCATGATCGGGCAAAATGGGCGTTTCCTATGCAGACTAATTTTCTTACCAACCGTTTTAAGCAGTACAGGCAGGCTATGAAAATAGGAGGAGTGGTGATGGATCGCTCTATTTACTCAGACAAGATTTTTGCCCGCATGTATTTAGAGTATGGGTACCTAAATCCGGAAGAATATGCAGTATATAATAATCTTTTGAATGTTCTTCTGGATTATGTAACTCCTCCTCAGCTTCTGGTTTATCTGAGGGTCAGCACGGATGAAGCAGTGCGCAGGATAAGAAAGCGTGGAAGGCCTGATGAGTTGGAAGTAGAATATGAATACTGGGATACCTTGAATAAATTTTATGAAGAAAATTATTCGAATTTTGGTGAGAGCAGACTTTTGATAATTCAGGCAGATGACCTTGACTATGTAAACCGTACCGAAGACAGGGAATATGTTTTAAGTCGTATAAAGCAGGCTTTAGATCTTGCTGATGCTCAAAAAGTAGGATAGATAAAAATTTATATTTCTGTTATCTTAGAATCAGTCATATTGATGACTGGTTTTTATTTGTGCATAAACTTGGAAAGGTTGGTAAGAGATGACTTCGGTTTTAGTTATTTTTGCTTTTATTATATTTTTGGGGTACAGTTTTTATTTTTACAAGATAATCATAGGTAAACCGCAGGAGTTTGAGCTAAGCCTTATAAAAAGCCTGGGTGAATGGATTTTGGCGCGCAAGGTTAAGGCGAGAACTGATTTGTGGCTTATGCTCTTATTTTCGGTGGTGTTTGAGCTTATCTATTTTTTGCTTGCGTGGACAGTGATTAAAAATCCTCTGCTACTTTTTTTTACTGCTTTTTTTGCCGGTTTTGAACTTTTGCATATTTTATTTACGGCCAAGAGATTCAGAAACTTTTTCCAGGGCAAACTGCCTTTTAAGTCCTTGTTTTTATGGCCAGTTGAACGCATAAGCGCCTTATTCTTCTTTACCCATTCGCTCCTGGTTTTATTAAGTTTGATTTTTTTGAAAACAGCGTAAGATTAAAGGGGGCAATAGTCTTTGTATCGCGAGATAAGATATGATCTGGCTGGTTTAAGCATATATCGTAATTTTTTAAAAGAACCGGTTGTTATAAGGGGACTGCAAACCATAGATAATATTTTAAAGTATGGAGAAGATTCTTTAGACGCTTTCGAGAGTTATCACGAGTTTATTTTCATGCTTTATGAAAAAGAGACCACTTTTAAAGACTTTTTATTATATTTTATTCTTCATGATGACAACCCTTTTTCACGGGCAGCTGAACATAAAGCATGGCATAAGATAAATAAAGACCTGATTAAAGCGACAGCCCGGGATTTGGCTGTGCTTAAGAAGATATATGATTTCCCTTGGAATAAAATTTATCCCGAATCAGTTTATCCAGATTTTTCTGAACCTCGTGATGCTAAATATCCGGAATTTTTTAAGGAAGAAAATTGGGAAGAAATTTTGCCGCATCTTGCCCGTTATTATTTTGAAAATTCGCGGGGTATAGCTTCTGTTTATCGAGCTTTAGCCTGGGAAAAAGGAAAAGGCCTTACTGGAATAAAAAATCCCGACCGCTGTTATATAGATGATCTGTTAGGACTGGATTACCAAATAAAAAGGCTATGTCAGAATACGGAATTTTTCTTAAAAGGTTATCCTGCCAACAATGTTTTACTCTATGGACCGCGGGGGACAGGTAAATCTACCATGATAAAAGCGCTTTTGGATAAATACCGTGGGACTAAGCTGAGGCTGGTAGAAGTCAGAAGGGAAGATTTGAATGAACTGCCTGAAGTAGTAGACGAGCTTGGGAAGTATAACCTTAAATTTATAATCTATATTGATGATTTGTCTTTTGAAGATTATGAAACTGAATACAAAGGGCTTAAAGCTGTTTTAGAGGGAACCCTTAAAGGAAAGAATCCTAATGTTTTAATTTACGCTACTTCTAACCGGCGCCATTTGGTGAAAGAATATTTCAGCGACCGGGCTAAAGCTTCTGAAGAGGTGCATTTTTTTGATTCTATGGAAGAAAAGTTGTCTCTGTCTGACCGCTTTGGACTTATTATTACAATCCCTCAACCGAACCGGGAGATTTATCTTAATATAGTTAAAAATCTGGCCAGAAAAAGAGGGCTAAAAATATCCGACCAGCTTTTAGAAACTAAAGCGATAGAATGGGAAAGAAGCCACCATGGATTCTCAGGCAGGACCGCCCGGCAGTTTGTTGATTCATTGGGGGAATATTATGAAAAATGATGCTGTGAAAGGGGTCGTAGGTTTGACATCCTACAAAAAGGAAATTACCTGGGGATGGTTGGATATAATCCTGGTTTATGTGGGAATAGTGGCAACTGGACTCATTTTTAACTACTTTGTGCCTGATATTATGAAATTTATGTATTCAAAAGGGATGGAAGCCAATGAGATTAACTTGTTTATGTTAAGCTTTTTCCTGCAGTTCATTGTCACGGTTTCTTTGATTTTATTTTTTGCTCTGGGAGTAAGAAAAGCAAGCTTGAGCGACCTTGGTATTAAAAATGTTTCCTTTTTTTCTTATTTGGTTTACGGCTTGGGAGGCGGTTTATTTCTTATAGCAGTTATTCTTTTATTAAGTGTTTTTGTAAATTATCTTAAACCTGACTTAAATCCCCAGGCCTATGAGGAAATAATAAGGACAGTAAAGAGTTTTCCCCAGTTTTTGTTGGTTTTTCTGGCTGGAACTGTTATGGCCCCTTTGTCAGAAGAGCTTTTTTTCAGGGGTATGATATATCCTGTTTTTCGTAAATATACCGGTTCTGCTTTGGGAATGGTTTTAGCCGGAACGGTTTTCGGGTTGGCTCACTGGGATTTATGGCGTGCTGTTCCTTTGAGTATAGGAGGAATTGTTCTGTGCTATATATATGAAAAGAGTGGAAGCATCTTGGTGTCTGCTTTGGCTCATGGGATATGGAATGGAGTGATGGCTTTGGCTTTGTATATGAGCCTTTTTAACGGCATATAACTTCTGATTGACAAATTTATATTTTGGCTTATAAATATTATATTAGGAATTATTAAGCGAAATGAGGTGAACATGATGCCTGTCTATGATTATAAATGTGAAAACTGCGGCAAATTTGAAATCAAACAACGCATTACTGAAGATCCTTTAAAAACCTGTCCGACCTGTGGAGGGAAGGTGGAAAGGCTTATAGGCAAAAATATCGGTATAGTTTTTAAAGGATCGGGGTTTTATACTACCGATTCCCGGATGAATAAAGACAGGGCAAAACAGATAAATCAGGAAAGACAGAAAGATAATCAGGCCCTTTTGGACGGTGATGTAAAATCATATGTGGAACAGGCAGAAAAGACTGATCTTAAGATAAAAGAGGCATAAAGCATAAAAGATGAAGGGTAGCAATTTGACTGCCCTTCTTAATTTTTATGTTATTTGGTTTTATTTGAAAATGCTTGAAGTTTTTAGGCTGTTTACAGGTGTTTGCACCGTTGAAGCAGGATTTTCCAACCTGGTGTTGTATTTATTAAGTAAACTTAATTTTTGGGGTGAACTTTTTGTTTAAAGCAATTACTTTTGATTTCTGGAATACTCTGTATAAACCGCCTGAAAATGAAGAAGCTGGGAGAAAGAGGATTAATCTTTTCTGGGATTATCTTTTAAAAATAGGTTTTGAGGTGGAAAGGAAGCAGGTAAAAAGAGCTTTTATGAAAGCCTGGGATATGGCAAACAAAAAGCAGCGGGAAGAAGGGATAGATATTACTCCCCGCGGGCATCTTGCTATTATTTTGGATGAAATAGGCGTTGAGCTTATGCCGGACATGGAAGATAAAGCATATAATATTTATACCGAAACCCTTTTGGATTTTCCGCCGGTTATAAATGATGATGTTCAGGAAATTTTGCCTCGGCTTAAATCTAAATATAAACTGGCAGTAATCTGCAATACAGGTATAACCCCGGGGAAGAATTTGCGCGAACTCATGAAAAAAGACGGGATAATTGATTACTTTGATTATTTAGTTTTTTCGGATGAAGTAGGTTTTGCCAAGCCTAATATAGAGATATTCAATTTTACCTTAAATAAGCTTAAAGCGGAAAACAGCTGTGTTGCCCATATAGGAGATGATGTTTTAACAGATATGTGGGGAGCCAAAAATGCGGGTATGACTACGATATGGCTTGCTCCTGAGGCTGACGAAAAACTTTCTCATATTGATTATCATATCCGCAGGTTGAATGAACTCAAGGCTATTTTTGACATATAAGGGGACGATAAATGTGCAGGTAGTCAATATCGTGGAAAAAATGGCATGGGATAAGTTGGATACGGTTTTAAACAGTAAAGAAAACATTTGCAAGTGTGAAAAATGCAGGGCGGATATGATTGCTTATGCCCTTAACAAGCTGAAGCCGCGATATGTTTCGACTGAGAGAGGAGAAGTTTTTGTGCGAGCACAGTATATGGATGTTGACCTTTCAGCAGCTATATTGGTAGCTTTGACCGAAGCGGTGGAGGTTGTGGGAAAAAATCCGCATCATGATAAGGAGTAGATAATGGGGAAAGTAACAATATATACAGATGGAGCATGCTCAGGCAACCCCGGTCCGGGCGGATGGGGTGCTGTTTTGCTTTGTGGAGAACACAGAAAGGAAATAAGCGGAGCCGACAAAGAAACTACCAATCAGCGTATGGAGTTGACGGCGGTGATTGAAGCATTAAAAGCCCTTAAAGTCGAAGGTTGGGATGTTACAGTATACACCGACAGTGCATATATAGTTAACGCTTTTAAAGATAACTGGATAGGAAAATGGCAGAAGAACGGATGGAAAAACAGCAAAAAAGAGCCGGTTGCCAATCAGGATTTATGGCAGGAGCTTATCCGTTTGATGCAGATTAACAATGTGAAAATAGAAAAAGTTAAAGGACATGCAGGGGATGAGCTGAATGAATATTGTGACAAGCTGGCCCGGGATGCTATTCTTAAAATAAAGCAGTAAATACGACAGGGCGGTGAAGGGGATGTTTCAAAATTTTTATGACCGTTATTCTACTTTTTTAGTAAAAAGGCAGCTTACTACCTGTGGAGAAAACTTAAGGGCCCGCAATGCCGGGGAAATATTTAAAGGCAAAGGTGCAGAAATTCATGTAGGCAATAATGTTATGCTGGAGCGTAAAGTTAGATTGTCTTTAGGTGATAATGCCCGCATATATATTGGAGATAATACTTATTTAGGCGATTTTAGCAATGTTCTGGCGGTAAAGGAAATAAGTATAGGCAGCAATTGTGCTATAAGCTGGCATGTGCTCTTTATGGATACCTCTTCCCATCCGTTGGGATTTAGAGGAGAAGTTCCCAGGACAAAGATAGCTCCTATAAGGATAGAAGATCATGTATGGATAGGGTGCCGGGCGGTAATTTTAAAAGGGGTTACAGTTGGAGAAGGGGCGATAATAGCCAATAATGCGGTAGTTACCAAAGATGTTCCTCCCCGCACTATGGTAGCAGGCAATCCGGCCCGGGTAATAAAAGAGGATGTTATTTGGGAATGAGCAAAGTAAAGGTTATTTATGAAGAGGGAAAGATAAAGATAGCCCATGTGGCTGATGATGCCAATCTGCAGGATCTTCTCGACGCCTGGCAGCCGCTGTGTGACGATGAGGAGGTAGCTAAAATTTATGCCGAACAGAATAATATTTGCAAAGGATGTAAAATAAATTGCTGTAATACTGCTTATGTCATTCCCGATATTATATCTTTCAAAAAAATAAAGGCTTACCTTGGCATAAGCTATGAAGAATTTGTTCATAAATATTTTCAGAGAGAAAAAAGAGAATTGGGGATTTTAAGATTAAAGCCTGACCCCTGTATTTTTCTTAAAGAAAATATCTGCACTATTTATCCCTTAAGAACCCTCTTGTGCCGTTTTTATCTGTGCAGTGAAATCGAAGGAAAAACCGAAGAGCTTATATACAAAATCACCTGGACTGGAATAGCAGCTACACAGGTTTTTGCCCAGAAAAATAATTTGCTGGTTGGTGTTAAAGATGGAGGATTAAGCAGTTTTGACCTGCTTTTTAAAAAAAATATTGCTGAGTATTGTCTGGCCCCTAATGTCGAGTTGTTCCTTCAGGCTAGTGAATACAGGGATGTACCGCTTAGGAAATTTTGGTTTTAATTTGGTAATTAATTATATTGGTATTTGCTTTGATATAGGATGAGGTAAAAATATTTGCCTGGACACTAATTAATATCAGATTTAAATTTCAAGTGGGATCTAAGAAAGCCCCCAATTTAGAATAATGATGCTGCCGACCGGGATATTATACATATCTTGGTCGGCAGTTTTGTATCAAGTAAAGAACGGAAAAAGGTGATTTTGTTTCTTTTCCTGTTGCTTGAATTAGATAAGGATTATAAACGAAGTTTTTCTTTAGATTCTCCGGAAGGAATCGGATTGTGTCCGGCGTCCAGGATTTGTCTTATATGTAAATATTGAAGATATTTTTTTAATTCAATTATTGAATCATCATCCAGATCTTTTAAGAGATTTTTTACTTTTTTGTAATTGGGATCTTCTTCTTTTATAGTATTTTGTAAAAATTCAATCACCTCTTCCGGGTTTTCTATTTGATTTATGGCGGCGGTTACCTTATTGGATATGGGATGAGGAAAGTCTGATAAACCTACTAAATAATCTACTGTTACCTCATAAAAAGTAGCCAGCTTTATTACCATATCGAGACTTGGAGAGGAATTTCCCCGTTCTAGATTAGTTATTGTGCTTGGCCTACAGCCTATTTGCTCAGCAACATATTTCTGGCTATATTCATGGACATTCCGCAAATTGCGCAGTCTTTTGGCAAAAATTTTTTGGTTAACCATAAAATCCCCCTTGTCAAAATTTTGTCTATGTTTTAAACTAAAATGTGATAAAACAGAAAATAATTTTAGATAAAAACTAAGGCTTTAGTACTTGTTTTATTCTCAAATAATTGGCATATTGAAGAAGCTCGTTTAGAGATTCTTCCGAAAGCTGGGTCGTAATTTGATGTAGATTTTTTTCGGCTTCGGTTATCGCTTCAGGCTGGTTTATTTTGGGATTATTGCTTCGGCCAGTCAAATAGTCGAGAGAAACTTCAAAATAGTCGGCTAAGGAGAGTAAAACTTTAAGACTTGGGCTTCTGGCTCCGTTTTCATAAAAAGTTATAATGCTTGGTGTTACATCGAGCATTTGAGCTAGGTTTTCACGAGTCAAATCATTTTCCTTGCGCAGTTGTCTAAGGCGTTCTCCTAGCACTGTAGACAAAATAAAGTCCTCCTTTCTGATTGTAAAAAGCTTATTTTAAGTTACTTATAGAAACTAAATTAAACCAAAAAGATACCGAAAGTTACTATAAGCAAATAGGCTGATTTTATACTAACTCTTATTAGATTTTATGGCATTTTGGGTGGCAATGAATATATTTTGACAAATTTTTGTATAGATATTGATCAGTAAATCAGCAGAAAGTGATGCTGGCTATTTTGTTGTCGGAAAAATTATTAATATTTATTTTTGTCTGCATATGCAGTCAAGATCAAGCAGATTTATAGAGCATTATTGTCAGATGATGTTGCTCTTTTTTTATTGATTAATTTTAGTTTTATCCGTTCTGAAAATAAGGTTATATAATTATGAGTTATTAAAGAATTCTGATCGGGAGCGTGAAATAAGTAAAAATTTATGGAGGAGAAATTTGCACGACAAATATTGGAAGAGATGCCATTTGCCTACTCCTGCCACCGAATAATATTGAATAAAAAAGGCGAACCTGAAGATTATATATTTTTTGATGTAAATCACGCTTTTGAAGAAATGACAGGGTTGAAAAAAGAAGCTATTCTGGGAAAGAAGATAACGGAAGTAATTCCGGGCATGGAAGATGATAATTGGGACTGGATAAAGTTCTATGCTAAAGTGGCTCTTATAGGAGAAAAACAGGAGTTTATCTGGCATGTTGAACCTCTTAAACACTGGTATAAAATAACTGCCTTTGCCCTGGAAAAAGACTATTTAATAACTATTTTTCAGGAAATAACTTCAGAAATGGAACAGATAAAAATATTTGAGTCCCAAAAAAGAGAGGTGCAGGATTTAAAAACAGAATTTGAAGCTGTATTTGACAGCAGTCAGGATGCTATTTTCATGCTCGGGTTGGAAGAAGGAGAGTTACGTTATCTGCGTACCAATAAAGTTCATCAGGAGATGACAGGTTTTAGTCTGGCGGATATAAAAGGAAAAACCCCTGCTGAATTGTTTGGAAAAGAAATAGGGAAAAAGATTGTCGACAGCTATAATAAGGTTGATGGTATGGGTTCCGGCATGATCTATGAAGAGACCATTGATCTTCCTGGAGGGAAAAGGATCTGGAGGACAAGGCTTACAACAGTAGGGGAAGGAGGAACCCCCAAATACCTGATAGGATCTAGCCGGGATATAACCGAGCAGAGACAGGCAGAGCGAGAAAGAGAGGAACTTTCCAAACTGTTACAGGCCATGTTTGATGAACATACTGCAGTAATGTTGTTTATTGAACCTTACAATGGCAAAATAACAGCTGCCAATCCTGCAGCCTGCAATTTTTACGGTTATACTCGGGAAGAACTTTTAGACATGTATATTTACGAAATCAACATGTTGCCATCTGAAGAAGTAAAAAAACAGTATTTTATGGCATTACAGGGAAAAAGAAGATATTTTATGGCTCCTCATCGTCTAAAAAACGGAGAAACCAGGTTGGTAGATGTTTATTCCTGTCCGGTAAGTTATGGAGGGGAAAATTTGCTTTTTTCTGTTGTCTTTGATGTTACTGAGCGGGAAAAATACAGAGAAGAATTATACCGGGAAAAAGAACTTTTAAGGATTACCCTTCTTTCTATTGGTGACGGGGTAGTGACTACTGATCGGACAGGCAGGATAAAGACTATGAACAAGGTGGCAGAAGAAGTAGTTGGCTGGAGTGAAGAAGAGGCCCAAGGGAAGCCTTTTGCCGAGGTTTTTCGGATGATAAGAGAAACTACTGGAGAGGAAGTTGAGGATCTGGTAGCAAAAGTACTGCGGACAGAAAAGGCTGTAAGCTTAGCTGACTATACAGCCCTGATAAATAAGGAAGGGCAAAGGATTTCCATTGCTGCTAGTGCTGCCCCCATCAAAGACGAAAAAGGGAATGTTTACGGAGCAGTGGTGGTTTTTCGCGATATAAGAAAGGAAAAGGCAAATCAGGAAAAAATTATTTATCTTAACTATCATGATGTCGTTACCGGGCTTTACAATCGCCGCTTCATGGAAGAAAGAATTAGTCAGATGAATGTGTCTGAAGAATTGCCTTTGGCATTAATTATGGCTGATGTTAACGGGCTTAAACTGGTGAATGATGTTTTTGGCCATGAGAAAGGAGACGAATTATTACAAAAAACAGCGGGAGTAATAAAGATGATCTGTGGGGAAAGTGCGGTTGTAGCCCGCTGGGGCGGGGATGAATTTCTTATCCTGCTGCCTCGCACTTCGGCTGAAGAGGCCAGGAAAGTTATGGGAAAAATAAGAAAGAGATGTCTGCGAGCCAAAACAGACCAGGTTCCTCTGAGCATAGCTATGGGATGTGCAGTAAAATATGAACCTTCAGGAAGTATGAGACAGTTAATAAAGGAAGCGGAAGAAGGGATGTATCGTCAAAAACTGTTGGAAGACAAGAGTTACCGTAATAAAATTATGAATACTATGCTGACTACTTTGGCAGCTAAAAGTACAGAGACAGAGGAACATGCCGAACGGCTCAAAACATACTGTTTGCTTATTGGACAAAAGATGGGTTTAGAGGACAAGGATTTGGATGAACTTGCCCTTCTGGCTATGCTGCATGATATTGGGAAAATAGGCGTAAAAGAAAGTATCTTGAATAAGCCGGGGCCTTTGGACGACAAAGAATGGGAGGAAATGAAAAAACATACTGAAATAGGCTATAGGATTGCGAGAAATATTCCGGAATTAGCTTCTATTTCTGATTATATTCTGAGTCATCATGAACGCTGGGATGGAAAAGGATATCCGCAAGGTTTAAAAGGGGAGGAAATACCTTTGGTTTGTCGCATTTTAGCTGTAGTTGATGCTTATGACGCTATGACCAGCGACCGGTCGTATCGCAAAGCTTTAAGTGTGGAAACAGCTCTTGCGGAAATAAAAAGAAATGCAGGGATTCAGTTTGATCCGGAAGTAGTGGAGATATTCATTGAATTAATAAGAAGCCAAGCTTTGCGGCAGACGAAGATTTAAAAGCTGATTAGTCTTAAAACATGATTTATATTATTCATATATATATTCATATTTGCAAGCAATGAGATGTAGTTTACGCAAAAAAATGTCTGAATATTGGCAACAATCTTGATATTTTTACATAATATAATAATTTACCCAGAAAGAGGGGTGAAACTTTTCTAAAGGTTATAGATTGTTTTACAAAGTACCTTTCTATATTTTTTTATAGGAGGTGAGAGATAGTTTAGCTTTGATATGGTGATGGAATATTTTGGGGGTTAAATTGGGTGAATGTAAAAGAAGCTCGAGATATTGAGAGGTGCGAGGAAGTGGAAAATAAGGCTAAAGGAAATGGGTTACAATTAAAGCTGACTTTATATTTTACGGGTATTTTGATTTTTTTATTTGCAGTTAATAATTTTCTGCTAAATTTTATTCTGCACAGGGGATCATTAACAGTAAATTTTATGATAATGATTTCTTTATTAGTTGTATTTTTGGGGGCTGTTTTATGTTTACTGGTTATTAAATTTTCTGTTGTTAACCCAGTAAGCATGCTTGAAAGATGGGCCGAAAACATTTCCAACGGCAATTTTCAGGTGGAAATTGCGGAGGATTTTGAAAGTAGGCAGGATGAAATCGGAGCTATGGCAGCAGTATTATCCAATATGAAAACGACTTTGAGAGAATTGATTATTAAGGTAGAGAAGAAAGCGGAAGAGCTAGGTGCAAGCGCGGATACCCTTGCCGCTACCTCAGAAGAAGTTTCGGCATCTTCTCAGGAACTGGCTAATACTATTCAGCAGGTGGCCCAAGGTTCGGAAGGACAGGCTCGGGACTTGATTGATATAGGAGATGCCTTAACCAAGGTTACCAGCAGCGTTGAATTTATGTATGAAAAGTTAAAGGATGTATCTGATGAAACAAAGGAAACAGCCAGAAGGGCTGAAATAGGCAAGAAAGAAATGGACAAGCTGGAATCATCTATCAATAACATAAGAGAAGCCTTTGAAATAGTAGTACAGAAGGTAGTCAATCTTACCGAATCTGTAAATGAAATAAAAGGTGTGACTGAGCTTATTTCCGGTATATCGGAACAGACTAACCTTCTGGCACTTAATGCAGCTATTGAGGCAGCCAGAGCGGGGGAATATGGTAGAGGATTTGCAGTAGTAGCCGAAGAAGTGCGGAAATTAGCAGAAGAATCAAAGCAATCTGCTTCAAAGATAAGTAATCTCATAATGTCAACCGTTAAAGATACGGAAGAAGTTATAAACACTTCAAACAATGTAAAGGATCAGGTAAATGCGCAGGTAGAGACATTGAAGGTTACTATTCAGTCTTTTGATGATATATTAGAAACAGTGGAAAAAATTGCACCTTATATGGAAGAAACTTATAAGGCTTTAGAAGGGATTGTAACTACTAAAGATATGGTTATAGGAAAGGTTCAGAGCGCAAGCGCAGTAGCTGAGGAAAATTCAGCAGCCGCCGAAGAAGTTGCGGCAGCTTCAGAAGAGCTAACGGCTTCGTCAGAAGAGGTTGCAGCTACTGCCCAGACTTTAAATGGAATTGCTGAAGAATTGAATGAAACAGTAAAGCTTTTTACGGTATAAATAGTAAATATCAGATGATAATCGGGGACAAGCTTTGAAGGTTTGTCTCTTTTTTTTATTTTAAAATATATAATGCAGGATTTTTATAAAAAATGTAGAATAATAAAATGTTATGCTTTTATATGGGAGGGATGCAGAAGGGATAGAAGGCATTGCCATTAAATGATTTAATATATTTGAGGAGGGACGCGTTTTGTATAAACTTAGAAATAAAGGCATAGCCTTAATTTTAATGGTTGTTTTTCTTTTTGTAGCCGCTGGTTGCGGAAAAGGCGGACAAATGTCTCGGAATGGAGAAGAAGATGTAATAAAGCTGGGTTTTTTGGGAGCTAAAACAGGTTCGGTTGCCAATTATGGAATACCCGCGGAAAAAGGGATGAAGCTGGCTATTGAAGAGCTTAATGCTAAGGGCGGAATTCTAGGGAAAAAGGTTGAAGGTATTTATGAAGATAATAAAGGTGACAGTGCTGAGATTGCTTCTATTGCTACCAAGTATATAACCAGGGATAAGGTTGTAGCTATGGTAGGTGATCCCTGCACTGGATTAACCAAGGTAGCAGCCGATATTGCCCAGAAAAATGGAGTAGTTCTCTTTTCGCCGGGAGCTACCGGTCCGGGAGTAGTTGAAATCGGCGACTATGTCTTTCGAAATACCCTTTTAGATGTTTTTGCGGTTCCGGCAGTAGTTGACTGGATGATGAACGAAAAAGGATGGAAAAACTTTGCTGTTATAACTTCGCTTAATAACGGTTACAGCACGGCTTTGACTCCGGTGTTTAAAGATGCCATAAATAAAAAAGGCGGAAAGATTGTGCTGGAAGACAGCATAAATGATGGAGAAACTGATTTTACCGCTCAGGTTACCAAACTAAAAAAATCCGGAGCTGATGTTCTTGTATTTACCGGGTACTATACGGAAGCAGCTCTTATAATGAACGAAGTTAAGAAGCAGAATTTTGACATCTGTTTGGTTGGCGGAGATGGGCTTTACGGGCAGGATTTGGCTAAATTGGGCAAAGATGCAGTTGAGGAAAAAGTTATATTTTATTGTGGTTTTTCAAGCGATCAGCCTAGCCCGGAAACCGAGGCTTTTCTTAAAAAATACCGGGAAAAATATAAGGAAGAGCCGGATATGTTCTCTGCCCAGTATTATGATGCAGTTATGATACTGGCTAAAGCTATGGAAGATGCAAAGAGCACTGATCCTAAGGTATTTAAAAATGAACTGGCCAAGCTTAAAGATTATCCGGGAGTTTCCGGAAGAACTACTTTCCTTCCTAGCCGTGAACCGGTGAAGAGTCCGGTTTGCCTGATTACTATAAAAGATGGAAAATTTAAACTTTTAGATAAGATTGAAGTTAATGTTTAATAAGGGTTAATATATATAAGTGTCCTGTCCTTAAAGGACAGGGCACGATTGGTTAATAACGAATAAATGCTTTAATTTTTGAGCAGTTATTCGTTATTAACTAACAGTTTGTGGCAAGGAGGAACCAGATGTTTTGGGAACAGCTTATCAATGGGCTTACTTTGGGCAGTACTTACGCTTTGATTGCCCTGGGTTATACGATGGTTTACGGAATTATTCAGCTGATTAACTTTGCCCACGGAGAAATTTATATGTTTGGGGCTTTTGCCGGGTTGTTCCTGGTTACTGTACTTGGAGTGAATATATTTGTAGCCCTTATTGGGGCTATGATTTTTTGTATGCTTTTAGGAATCCTGGTGGAAATAATAGCTTATCGTCCTTTACGCGGCAAGTCTTCGCGCCTCTCTGGTCTTATAAGTGCTATAGGGGTTTCTATTTTCTTATCGACACTTATGGTGCTTTTAAGGGGACCTAACACCACGCGCTATCCTGAAGTGTTAAATATTCATTCTTACACTATAGGTTCAGTAGAGATTTCTTCCCTGCAGATAGTGATTCTTCTGGTTGCTTTTGTGCTTATGGCCGGCCTTCAGTTTATGGTGCAGAAAACACGTTTGGGCAAAGCGATGCGGGCATGTTCACAGGATCTGGATGCGGCCTGTCTTATGGGGATAAATGTAAACCGCATTATTTCATTTACCTTTGCTGTAGGTTCAGCCTTAGCAGCTGCCGGAGGCGTTATGGTTGGGATATACTACAATGCAGTATGGCCGTATATGGGAATGATGGCAGGGCTCAAGGCTTTTTCGGCTGCTGTATTGGGAGGAATAGGCTCAATTCCCGGTGCCATGCTGGGAGGTATTATTTTAGGGGTTTTGGAGATTTTTGGAGTAGCTTATCTTTCTTCTTCATATAAAGATGCTATAGCTTTTGCTATATTAATACTGGTTTTACTCATTCGCCCGCAAGGGATAATGGGACAGAAGAAAATAAAAAAAGTGTAGGTGGATTAGATAATGGATGCCTGGTTTATGCAGCATATTGATGCTTATTACCTGCGAATAATGGTGCTTATAGGCATTAATATAATTTTAGCTTTAGGACTTAATCTGGTAACTGGTGTTACCGGACAGCTTTCTATGGGACATGCCGGATTTATGAGCATAGGGGCTTATACTGCAGCTATTTTAACTTTGCATTATGGGGTGAGTTTCATTGGGGCATTAATAGCAGGAGCCCTTATGGCTGCTTTTTTTGGGTTTTTAATTGGGATCCCTACTTTACGTTTAGAAGGCGATTACTTAGCTATAGTTACTATCGGCTTTGCTGAAATAATACGGGTATTTTTTCTTAATTTTGAACCGGGCGGAAAAGCGGTAGGATTATACGGAATGCAGCAGTTCACTACTTTTTCCCTGGTAATGGTTATTGTGATCGTAGTTACCCTGCTTAATGTTAAGCTGCTTAATTCCCGATATGGTCGGGCACTTTATGCAATAAGGGAAAATGAAATAGCTGCTGAAGCATGTGGGATTAATACTACGAGAATGAAAGTTGCGGCTTTTACTGTTGGAGCTTTTTTGGCAGGTCTTTCGGGCGGCCTTTATTCACATTATATGGGGTATATTGCTCCTCAGGATTTTGGCTTTATGCGTTCTATCGAAATACTTAACATGGTTGTTTTAGGAGGGATGGGAAGTATTCCCGGCACGATAATAGGAGCAGCTATTTTAACCGTGCTTCCGGAAATGCTGCGGATAGTAGCAGACTATCGCCTATTATTCTACGGCGCTCTTTTAGTTATCTTGATGATTTTTAGACCTAATGGAATTATGGGTGATATAAGGGTATATGACCTTAGGAAGCGCTGGCAGACAAAAGAGGTGGAAACATGCAGCAAATCATGAAGTTGGAAGGTATAACCCAGGAATTTGGAGGCTTAAGGGCTTTAGATGGAGTTGACCTGGAGATAACTAGAGGTGAAATATTTGGGGTTATAGGGCCTAATGGGGCTGGAAAAACTACCCTTTTCAATATAATAACCGGTATATATGTTCCTACCGCGGGGAATCTGATTTTCAATGGACAAAAGATCAATGGTTTTCCTCCCTATAAAATTGCCTCTTTAGGTATTGCGCGCACTTTTCAGAATATAAGGCTTTTTAACCGTTTATCGGTAGAGGATAATGTCAAAATCGGAACCTTTGGCCTTGAAAAAATCAGTTTTTGGGGAAGTTTGCTGGGGCTGCCGGTAGAAAAAAAGGCAGAAAGAGAAGCCAAAGAAAAAAGCGACAGGTTTTTACAGATGCTCGGTTTATATGAAAAAAGGCATGAATATGCAGCTTCTCTTTCTTACGGCGAGCAGAGAAGGCTTGAGATAGCCAGGGCTTTAGCCTTAGATCCTGTTTTGCTTTTATTGGATGAACCGGCGGCGGGAATGAATCCGGCTGAAAAAGAAGAGCTTATGGATTTAATCCGAAAAATAAGAGATGAGCTTAAAATAACTGTGCTTCTGGTAGAACATGACATGAACCTGGTTATGAATATTTGCGAACGTATTGCGGTTTTGGACTACGGGAGAAAGATTGCGGAAGGAATGCCGGAAGAGATTAAAAATGATGAAAGGGTAATTATGTCTTATCTGGGGGATTTGGGAGAATAAAGATGAGAATGGCAAGGGTATATTTAACTGTTTTTTTAGGAGTTTTATGCATGTCGACTGCCTCTATCATGATAAGGCTGTGCGCTGCAGATGCCCTGGTTATTGCTTTTTACCGGGTTTTATTTACCTCTCTTCTTGCTTTTGTTTTAAGTTTTCGCAACAGTTTACCATCTGATGTCCAAGTTATTAAAAAAAGTTTTGCTTATATTATAGGGGCAGGATTTTTCCTGGCCTTTCATTTCGCATTTTGGATAACTTCGCTTGATTATACCAGTGTATCGAGTTCAGTTTTATTTACCAATTTGCAGGTGATATTTGTACTTGTTTTTTCTTTTTTATTTTTGAAAGAAAGGCTCAGTTTTAAGGCTTTGACCGGCATAATTATAGCCCTTACAGGTTCGGTTTTCATTGCCGGCGGAGATTTAAAAAATGGCAGGTTTTTGGGGGATATGCTTTCGCTTTTGAGCGGATTTTTTATTGCTCTTTACTTTTTAATAAGCCGCAGAATACGAAATAATGTTGAAACCTTTTTTTATATGGGGCTAGTGTCTCTGACTGCTGCGTTACCCCTTCTGTTTTTAAATCTGGGTTTTGATAATAAACTTACAGGCTATTCGTCGCTCGATTGGTTGTGGTTTATTCTTTTAGCTTTAGTTCCCGGGATAGGCGGACATGCTTCTCTTACCTGGGCTTTAAAATATGTAAAGGCTCCCATAGTAGCTGTATCGGTTTTGGGAGAATCGGTGGGAGCCAGTGTTCTTGCTTATATATTTTTTGGGGAAAACCCCCTCTGGTATCAGTGGGTGGGAGGAATTCTTATAATTATCGGCATATATACTGCCGTTTTAAATGAATACAAAAGAGGTCAAAGTCCCGTTTAATTATAAAGTTTCATCAACCTGGCTTTGGGAAAGTAATGGGATATAATTTGAGAAGAATTTTTACCTTCCTTGGCCATAGTATATGCGCCCCATTGCTCCATACCGGCTCCATGTCCCCAGCCGCTTCCTTTGAAAACGATGTAATTGCCTTTGGCATATACTTTGCTCAGCTGGGTGGAAAAAAGTCGGTCAAAGCCTACTTTTTCTCTTAAATCAGATGCATGTATGGATGCTTTGCCTGCCGATATTGTAAGTGCCCGTCCTGAGGGACCTTTTTTACTTATTCGTATATCATCGAGCGATCCGGCTTTGTTTCCCATAATGGCTCTTATTTCACTGCGCGGTATTTGGACAGTCCAATTTTTATATTTTTCGGGGGCATTTTTCAGCCCGTTAGTTGAAACAGGAACCAAATATGGCGCTTTATTTTTTAGTTTAGGAAAGCTTTCGGTTATATCCGCGGTTTTATCTTTAGAAGCAGAATGGAAAAGGGCATATACATATTTGCCTTTATCAGATATAAGGAACTGACCGCGGGTTGAGTCTACCGCCCGGGAGATTTTATCGGTTATTTTGGACGGATCATATGCCTGGAATTCAGTATGGTTGTCGCTGGCGTCAGTATTGTGAAGCTTTCTGGTTCCATTTTCATATTCAATTAGAGCCATAGTCATGGTTCGTGCTACAATAGCCTGTGCTTTTAGTGCTTCCATCGGAAATTTATCTCCAATTTCGGCAGCTACTACCCCTTTGATGTATTGTTCAAGGGGTAGGCTTTCTTTAGCTCCAGTTGCACTGCGGTAAAGGGTTATAGTTGGTTCATTGTTTTTTATCTTGGCGACCTCTGGAGCCAACTTGGGAGGGGGCAGAGATTTTTTAGCTTCTTTTTTGCAACATCCGCTAAAACTTAAACCTATACTTAATAATAAGGTGATGAGTAGAAAAGCTGGAAAGCTTTTTGGGCATTTTTTACAGGACATTTTTATACCTCTCTTTAACAGAAATTTTTTATATTTTGCCCGTATAAAGCTTTATTATAACTGGCAAAGTTATGTATAATTTTATTTGCAAACGATAAGTTGGAGGAATGTTATGCATATTGTCCTGGTTAATCCTGAAATACCTCAAAATACAGGAAATATTGCCCGCACCTGTGCGCTTACCGAAACTGTTTTACACCTGGTTAAACCTTTAGGTTTTTCTTTAGAAGACCGTTACCTTAAGAGAGCAGGACTCGATTACTGGGATAAGGTGAAAGTAAATATATGGGAAAGCTTTGACGAAGTAGAGAAATGTCTTAAAGGCCACAACATATATTTAGCAACTACGAAAGCTTCAAAGGCTTATCATCAGGTAAGGTACCGAAAAGATGATGTTCTGGTTTTTGGCTGTGAGACTAAAGGCTTACCGGATGAAATATTGGGCAGATACCCGGAAAATAAAATCCGTATTCCCATGAAAAACATTGGGCGTTCGCTTAATTTATCCAATTCAGCGGCGATTATTTTGTACGAAGCTTTAAGACAACTTGATTTTGAGGGATTATGTTGATGAAGAAGGGTGTGGGTAATTGTGGATCGGCCTCAGGTAGAGCTTTTAGACATATTGCTGGGTTTTTCTGAAGCCTTAGATTTGGTAGATCATGCCGTAGCTAACCATCATATGCAGGTAGCTTATATTGCTTACAGTATTGCAGATAAGCTTGGCTATTCTCACGAAGACAAAAGGCAGATTGTAATGGCCGGGGCACTCCATGATATTGGAGCTATATCGATTCAGGAGAGGCTGTTGGCCTTAAAGTTCGAAGATTATTTGACTCATAAGCATGCAGAAGTAGGGTATCTTTTTTTGCGCCAGTTTGCCCCTTTGCAGTTTGCGGCAGAGATAATACGTTATCATCATGTCCCCTGGATGGGCGGAAAAGGGAGAAAGGTTTTCAACTTTGAAGTGCCGGAAGAAAGCCATATCATCCATTTAGCCGATCGGATTGCAGTTTTAATAAAAAACCCCGCCTGCATTCTGGAGGAAAAAGAAAACATATGCAGTAAAATAAAGCATTACCGGGGGATTGCCTTTGTTCCTGAGCATGTAGATGCCTTTTTGGAGCTGGCAGAGTGTGAATACTTTTGGCTTGATGTTGTTTCTAACCAAATTCCTTTAATTTTAAAGCGGTATTTGAGCCCGGCGGTCATAGATCTTTCCCTTAACCAGCTGCAGGATTTTGCCCGCCTTTTTTCGAGAATTGTTGATTTCAGGAGTCCTTTAAATGCAAGCCACTCCAGCGGAGTAGCTTTAATAGCGGAGAGACTGGCGGAAAAAGCAGGTTTTTCCGATACGGAATGTAAATTAATGCGAGTAGCCGGTTATTTGCATGATTTAGGCAAAATTGCAGTTCCGGTAGAGATTTTGGAAAAACCGGGAAAATTAAGCCCGCAGGAATTTTTGGTTATAAAACGCCACCCTTATTATACATACAGCATTTTGAGCAAGATTGAATCGTTAACTATTATAAATAAATGGGCTTCTTTTCATCATGAAAGATTGGACGGAAGAGGTTATCCTTTCCACCTTAAAGAAAAGGACTTGCCGATAGGATCTCAGATAATGGCAGTAGCTGATGTTTTTACCGCTGTGTGTGAAGACAGGCCTTACCGTCAGGGTATGAATAAAAAAGAGGTTTTGGGAATATTAGAGAAAATGGCTTTGGACAAAGCGATAAATGGGGATATTGTAAACTTTATAAAAGATGATTTTGATATGCTTAATGATGAGAGAAAAAGTATGCAAAAAGAATCGCTTCGGGATTATGAACATATTGTACATCCTTTAAAAGGGTTAAAATTATAATCTGTTAAAATTAAAATATTTTAATGTTTAATTTAAAGGATTTTTTTGATTTAGATATAATAGTTTAGTTATGTTAATAAATATTTTTGGAGGTAAAAAGTGCCGAAAGTTCTTATCGCTGATGACGACGGCTTATCACGCCGATTGCTGGAAGGGACTTTAAAGGCGTGGGGATATGAAGTAGTGGTAGCAAATGATGGAAAAGAAGCTTTAGAAATACTGCTGCGGGAAGATAGGCCAAACCTTGCTATTTTAGACTGGATTATGCCGGGAGCGGATGGCATAGATATTTGCAGGTATATACGCGAGCAGAAAATGAGCAGCTATGTTTATATAATACTTTTGACTTCTAAGTCCGGCAGGGAAGATATAGTAAAAGGATTGGAATCGGGTGCCGATGACTATATGATCAAACCTTTTTATCCGGAAGAACTGAAATACCGCCTGAAAATAGGGGAACGCATCATAAAGCTGGAACAGGATATCTTAAAAATGGCAAGGACCGATTATCTTACCGGTCTTTTAAATCGCCGTGCCTTTATGGAAAGGCTCGAGGGAGAGATAAAACGAGCGGAGCGTAAGGGGGACAGCCTGGGTATCATAATAGCTGATATAGACCATTTTAAGAAAGTTAATGATGAATACGGACATCAGATTGGAGATACGGTGCTTAAGAATTTTGCTTCGGTTTTGATTAGGTCTTGCCGGGAATATGATTTTGCAGGTCGTTATGGGGGAGAAGAATTTATAATTTGTCTGCCTGAAACTAAACTGGAACAGGCTTTTAAAATAGCTGAACGCATGCGCAAGGCTACTGAATTAACCCCCGCATTTATACCTGAAATAAACAGGGATATAAAAATCACTGCGAGTTTTGGGGTTGCCGGCATGAAGCCTGAAGATGGCAAAACGATAGATGATCTGATAAGAGAGGCAGATGCTGCCCTTTATGAAGCTAAAAAGAGTGGACGCAACATGGTTGTTAAATCGGATATTAAGGCATAAAAAAAGTGAAAAACCCGGTTATCCGGGTTTTTGTATATTTTTGTATTTTATTCTCCAGGTTGAGGTGCGTCTACCGGACATACATCAGCACATGCGCCGCAATCTGTGCACAGTTCGGGGTCGATTACATATTTATCTTCGCCCTCCGATATAGCTTCTACCGGACATTCTTCGGCACAAACCCCGCAGGCGATGCATTCGTCTGTTATAATGTAGCTCACTGTTTTCCCCCCTTTTTGCCATCTTCGATAATTGAATTATAAATAAGCCTTAAACCCTTGTCAATTTAAAAAACAGTGGTGTTTAGATATCAATAAATTACCCGCTGGGGTAATTGATACCTGGTAGGACATAATATAAAATTGTTATTATGGGTTATATATGATAAATAAAAGCGGGAGAAGAGATGGATGAAGTGTGTAATTATGGCTAATGGAGAATATGGAGAAGTTAAAGATTATTTAGAAGCTGTAAAGGAAGCAGATTTTATATTTTGTGCGGATGGTGGAGCCAATTATGCTTATAAAGCGGGTATAATACCTGATGCGGTCATAGGTGATATGGATTCGATAAATTCTGAAGTTAAGCAGTCTTTTATGGAAAAAGGGGTGCTTTTTCGTAAATATCCGCGGCGTAAGGATTTTACTGATACTCAGTTGACTTTAGCTTTAGCTGAAGAAAAAGGTGCAAGTGAAGTAGTTTTTTTGGGAACTTTGGGTGGAAGGCTTGATCATGCCTTATCCAATATTTATCTGGGGATAGAATATGTTAGGAAAGGTATGAAAATAAAACACTGCACTTCCGATTATGTTTTGTATTTAACGGCTGATGAACTGGAGATAAGCGGAAAACAAGGGGATATTATTTCTATTCTGGTTTTGACTGACACAGCCAGGGAGGTATGTACTGAAGGACTGGAATATCCTCTTAATAATGCGGATTTGGAAAAAGGGAACCCTTATGCTGTATCTAATATTTTATCTGCTTCTAAGGCATTGATAAAGGTCGGGGAAGGAGTTCTGGCAGTTTTACATTATACAGGCCAGGTGGGTTAAGACACCTGAAATGGAGGCGTAAAGGTTGGACTTGAGTTTTTTGTCAGGGGTATTTGCCAGCCCTTTTAATATAATAAAAAGCCTGCTGGATATAACAATTGTTGCCTATATTTTTTACCAGATATTAAAACTTATAATGGGAACCCGGGCTGAGCAGCTCTTAAAAGGTTTAGTTCTGCTTTTGATTTTCTCAGCTTTAGCCGGTTTTTTGCGCCTGGATATGGTAAACTGGCTTCTCTCTAAATTATGGCTGGTATTTGCGGTTACTTTGCCGGTAGTTTTTCAGCCCGAGTTAAGAAGGCTTTTAGAACAAATAGGAAGAGGCAGTTTTTTTGCTTCCAGTCGGTTTATGATGGATGAAGATGAATATGCAAAAATAATAAGTGAAATAAATGATGCAGTTTCGGTTCTGTCGCGCAATAAAACAGGAGCTCTAATCGTACTTACCCGGGAGACTGGGATTGGTGAATACATAGAGAGCGGGACTACCCTGGATGCTGTAGTGTCTTCAAGCCTTCTTGTAAACATATTTTTTCCCAATTCACCTCTGCATGACGGAGCAGCAGTTATATCCGATGGAAGGCTCTATAAAGCAGGCTGTTTTTTGCCTTTAAGCGACAACCCTTTTGTGGATAAGGAACTTGGAACGCGTCATCGCGCTGCTCTGGGGATAAGTGAAGTTTCAGATGTTATTGCTATTGCGGTTTCAGAGGAGACCGGGTCGGTATCAGTTGCTATGGAAGGTAAGCTTTATCGTTTCCTTGACAGAGAAAGTTTAAGGGAACTTCTGGAAAGAGAACTCTTGCGCAAGGACAGCTTTAGGAGCAGTCTTATAAAGAGGTGGGTGGGAGAATATGAAAAAGGCAAAAAGGAGTAAGCAGACGTGGCTCAAGATTTTATCGGTAGTTTTGGCAATTCTTTTATGGATCTATGTGGTTAATGAAGGACAAAATCCTACCAGGCATAATGTGAAGGAGGTAAATTTGAGATACTACAATTTAGGGGAAGGATTGACAGCCGAAGGCCCCGACACGGTTAAAGTCAAAATATGGGGAAGTACGGAAGAACAGGAAGAAGTTGAGGCTTATGTGGATTTAAATGGTTTAGGTGAAGGACTTCATGAAGTTCCGGTAAAGGTGCAGACTTTAAAAGGGGCACTTTTAACTGCTGTTGAGCCAAAAGAAGTAAGGGTCAGAATAAGAAAAATAAATGAACATGTCTTTAAAATAAAGCTGCAGACTACTGGAGCTTTACCGTCGGGATATGAACTTTTTGGTTTGGAAATTTCACCGAAAACCTGTCTCATAAAAGGAGATGAAAGTTTATTAAGACGGGTAGCTTCTGTATTATGTGAAGTTAACCTGAATGAGATAAACGGGACAAAAGTATTTGAAGTTCCTCTAATGGCAATAGACAGTAACGGCAGAAAAGTGCGGGAAGAGTTAACCTTGCTTCCACAAAAGGCGACGGTTTATGCAGCGGTTGGAAACAAAGTTGCCAGCAGGGAAGTGTCTGTAAATCCAATATTAGAAGGAAATCCGGAAGCAGGATATGAAATAAAATCTGTTGCGGTCATTCCGGATAAGATTACCTTGATAGGTGATCCTTATTTTTTAGAGAACTTACAAAAAGTTAATACCCTACCGGTAAGAGTGGAAGGACAAAGTGTTTCAGGCAGCTATAAGGCTAAGCTTGTTTTGCCGGATGCGGTAAAGGGTTATCCGGATGAGGTTTTGGTAAATATAGAAATAAAGAAAAAAGAGAATGAGTGATGCAGATGAGAATAAGAGTACGGGATTTAAGGCTTGATTTGGATCATAAAGATAATGAAATAAAAAAGGCGGCTGCTGAAAAATCAGGGATATTAATGGAAAATATAAGGGGAATCACTCTGATAAAAAAAGCAGTAGATGCCCGCAGGCGCAAGGTTTATTTTACCTATACCGTAGATGTGGAGGTAGAGGATGATATAGATATTCCGGCCCTTGTTTCATTATCTCCGGATGTTTCTATTATTAAAGAGGAAAAAAAGGAAGAAATAAAGCCGGGTAATATTTCTCTTCCTTTATCACCGGTAATTGTCGGTTCCGGTCCGGCCGGATTATTTTGTGCTTTGTTTTTGGCTGAACATGGATATAAACCGGTGGTTATTGAACGGGGACAGGATATGGAGCGCAGGATTAAATCGGTGGAAGATTTTTGGCGGAAAGGGAAACTGGAACCGGAATCAAATACCCAGTTTGGTGAAGGCGGAGCCGGAACTTTTTCTGATGGGAAACTTACTACCCGCATAGGGGATGTGCGGGTAAATTATGTTTTGGAGACTTTTGTCCGCTTTGGGGCTGATCCTGAGATAAGGTATCTTAAAAAGCCACATGTGGGAACTGATGTGATAAGGGAAATAGTTAAGAAAATGCGCAATGAGATTATCCGCCTGGGCGGTGAATTTTATTTTGACGCCAGGCTTACAGACATAAATATTAACCAAAAGTGTCTAAAAAGCATAGTAATAAATTATAAATACGAGGTTCCCTGTTCCCTTTTAGTTCTGGCGATAGGCAACAGCGCCCGTGATATATACCGCCTGCTTATGAAAAAAGGTATAGAGATAACCCCCAAACCGTTTGCGGTAGGGGTAAGGGTAGAACATCCGCAGGAATTGATTGATAAAATCCAGTATGGTGATTTTGCAGGACATCCCCGGTTAGGTGCAGCTGATTATCATCTTACTTATCGGGATAAAGAAACCGGACGTTCTTTATATACCTTTTGCATGTGTCCGGGAGGATATGTAATCGGAGCAGCTTCTGGTGAAGGGCAGGTAGTTACCAATGGTATGAGCTATTTTGCCCGGGATACCGGGATAGCCAACAGCGCTCTGGTAATTACGGTATATCCCGAAGATTGGAATAATGAGCCTTTAGGGGGGATGAAACTGCAGGAAGAATTGGAACGAAAAGCGTTTAAGCTGGGGGGAGGCAATTATAAAGCTCCAGCTCAGAAAATGACTGATTTTTTGGCTAAAAAGCCTACTTATTCGCTTAAAAACAGCCTGGCAACTTTTAAACCTGGAGTTACTCCTGCTAACCTATGGGATTTATTTCCTGTTGAGTTTTGCGAGGTTTTAAGGAGAGGACTTCATTACTGGGATAAAAAAATGCCCGGTTTTATAGATGAAAGAGCTGTTTTAACCGCTGTGGAGACGCGCACTTCTGCTCCGGTAAGGATTATGCGGGATGAAAATATGACTTCGGTAAGTATATCTGACATATATCCGTGTGGGGAAGGGGCAGGTTATGCCGGAGGAATAGTAAGCGCGGCGGTAGACGGATTAAAAGTGGCGGAAACGATTGTTAAAAAATATGCTCCTCCTCAGAAAAGAATCGAGATAGAAGGAGAGGAATTAGTAAGAGGAAGTCTTCTTTAAAACTCTTAATTATTTTTATGGAGGGAAAGCGCGTGGGGATATTATTCGGTACAGATGGGGTAAGAGGAATTGCTAATAATGAACTTACTCCGGAAATGGCTTTTGATTTAGGAAGGGCAGGAAGCTATATTTTGGCTAAACAAAATGATGGAGAAAAACCTCGTATTTTAGTAGGTAGAGATACCCGTATATCCGGAGATATGCTGGAAGCAGCTCTTATTGCCGGTATATGTTCTACGGGAGCCGATGCGCTTGTTGCGGGGGTTATTCCCACCCCGGCGGTTGCTTATCTTACCAGGATTTATCAGGCCTCCTGTGGAATTGTAATTTCTGCTTCCCACAACCCGGTAGAAGATAATGGGATTAAATTTTTCGGTCCTAATGGATATAAGCTGCCGGATGAAGTGGAAGAAAAAATTGAAAAGCTGGTTTTGGAAGGTACCTATGATCTGCCGCGACCTACCGGAGAAGAAGTCGGACGGGTCTATGAGATAAATGAAGCAGTAGATAAGTATGTAGAATATATTAAGGGTATTTACAGTTTAGATGAAAAACTTACCGGTCTTACGATAGTGGTTGACTGCGCCAATGGAGCCGCATATAAAGCAGCCCCGCTTTTGTGGGAAAGCCTGGGAGCAAAAGTTATATCTATAAACCACCAGCCCAACGGGGTAAATATAAATTACAAATGCGGATCTACCCACTTGGAAAGCCTTAAGAGAGCAGTACGCCGGTATAAGGCTGATTTAGGGATAGCTTATGACGGCGATGCTGACCGCTGCTTGGCTGTTGATGAGCGGGGAGTTGAACTTGACGGTGATCAGATAATGCTCATATGTGCTTTAGATATGAAAAGAAGAGGAATTTTAACCCCTTCCCGGGTGGTAGCCACGGTTATGAGCAATATTGGATTAGAAATTGCGCTTAAACGTGAGAATATAGAAATTGACAGCTGCAAAGTCGGAGACCGCTATGTTTTAGAAAAGATGCAGGAGACCGGTGCGGTAATAGGTGGAGAACAGTCGGGACATATAATCTTTTTAGAACATGCAACTACTGGAGATGGTCTTTTAACTTCCGTAAAATTGGCAGAGGTAGTAAAGAGAACCGGAATGCCGCTTTCCAGGCTGGCAGAAGAAATGGAAAAATATCCGCAGATTCTGGTTAATGTGAGATTGGAGAATAAAGAAAAGGTTTTGAATAAACCTGAAGTAGCTGAAGTATTAAAGCAGGCTGAGCAAAAACTGGGAGAATGGGGCAAACTTGTAGTAAGGCCTTCGGGAACTGAGCCTTTAGTAAGAATTATGGCTCAGGGACATGATGAAGATCTCTTAAAGGAGGTGATTGAAGAGATAAAACAGGTTATAGAAAGAGAATCTTAAAAAAGCCCTTTTAAAGGGCAAAAAGCGCCTGCCCCGGCCAATCCGGGTGACGAGGAGGAGGTTTATCGAAATGTCGGCGGGTGCCTCCCGGTGTGCTGCCACCGTAAGTCTGGCTACAAAACTGGTTAGCAATAATCAGGACAAAAAGCCAGCCAGCAGTTTTTTAAATTGGGGACGGTTCCCAATTTAAAAACTATTTCGAACCGAAATACCTTTTAACTTGGGGACGGTTCTCGAGTTAAAAACTATTTCATATTCGAAATAATTTTAGACTTGAGGAGTTAGATATAAAAAAATGTAAAAGAGTTTATCTGGAGGTTTTTTTATGTGTGGAATTATGGGATATATAGGCAAAAATCAGGGTTTGCCGGTAATAATAGATGGATTAAGCAAACTGGAATACCGCGGCTATGATTCAGCCGGGGTTGCTTTTTACAAAGATGGCCATATAGAGATTGTAAAGAAAAAAGGAAGGCTTGCTGATTTAAAAAGTGCTTTAAGGGAAATGCCGGTAAGCCGTATCGGAATAGGCCATACCCGCTGGGCTACCCATGGGGTGCCGAGCGATACTAACGCTCATCCGCATACTGACTGCAGCGGTAGGATTGCCGTAGTGCACAACGGCATAATTGAAAACTACGCTGTGCTGCGCAAGGATTTGATATTGGAAGGGCATGATTTTGTTTCTGAAACTGACACTGAAGTTATTGCTCATCTTATTGAAAAATACTATGATAATTCCCTGGAAGAAGCGGTGAGAAAGGCCCTTAAGCATATGAAAGGTTCTTTTGCCATTGGGGTTATATCAAAGGATGAGCCGGATAAGATTATTGCAGCCAAAAAAGATAGTCCCCTTATCGTAGGAATAGGAGAAGGGGAAAATTACATCGCTTCAGACATACCTGCCATATTAAGCAGGACTAATAAAGTTTATATTATGGAAGACAATCAATTTGCCGTAGTTACGCCGGAAAAGATAGAGTTTACCGACTTTAGCGGAAATTCTATTAATAAAGAGATATATCAAGTTCCTTGGGATCCGGTGGCAGCAGAAAAAGGCGGCTATGAGCATTTTATGCTTAAAGAAATTCACGAGCAGCCGGAGGCTCTGCGCCAGACTTTAAGAGGAAAAATAAAAGCCGGTAGGGTAGAATTAGATAATCTGGCGATTGATGCGGAAAAAATAAATAAAATTTATATTGTAGCCTGCGGCACCGCTTATCACGCCGGACTGGTGGGGAAAAAGGCCATAGAAAAGCTGGCTAAGATCCCGGTTGAAACAGATATTGCCTCTGAATTCAGGTACCGGGAAATATTATGGCAGCCGAATGACCTTATGGTAGTTATAAGCCAGTCAGGAGAAACCGCTGATACTTTGGCTGCTTTAAGAGAAGCTAAAAGAAACAGCATAAAGGTTTTAGCGGTAACTAATGTGGTGGGAAGCTCGGTTGCCCGGGAGGCAGATGAAGTTATTTACACCCATGCCGGACCGGAAATAGCTGTGGCTTCTACCAAGGCTTATTCCACCCAGCTTTTAATCATGTATCTTTTAGCACTTTACCTGGCTCAGGCGAGAAAAACCTGTGCTGAGGAAGAGATAAGGAAGATTACCGAAGAAATAATAAATATAGATGAGAAGGTGGAAGAGGTATTAAAACAGGAAGAAAAACTTAAGGAGCTCGCTTACAAATACCGTGATGTGCAGAGCACCTTTTTCCTGGGGCGCAGCCTTGATTATGCGGTTGCCATGGAAGGAGCCCTTAAACTTAAAGAAATTTCTTATATCCACGCTGAGGCTTATGCGGCCGGGGAGTTAAAACACGGTCCTTTGGCACTTATAAGCGAAGGAGTTCCGGTTTTATCACTTATTACCCAGGATGAACTGGTTGAAAAAACTATGTCCAATATCAAAGAAGTAAAAGCCAGAGGGGCAGTGGTGATTGCTATCTGCAAACACAACCTGCAGGAAGAATGTCAGGAATGTGAGGAGCAGATACTTTTGCCGGATATGAATCCTTTCTTAACCCCGATAGTTTCCGTAGTGCCTCTGCAGATGTTTGCCTATTACATGGCGGTGTTCAGAGGAGCCGATGTGGATAAACCGAGAAACCTGGCCAAGTCGGTGACGGTAGAATAATTTATTACTCCCGACCATGCGAAAAAATGTATTTCTCATTTATACCTTTCCCTCATGCGAAAAAAGTGGTTCCGTTTGAGGAGAAAAAAGGAAAAAGGATTAAGGAACAGGTTCATACAGAACTAAGAAAGGGATAAGTGGTAAGCCTTGAAAAATCAAGGTTTACGCACTTATTCCTTTTTCCTTTTATCCTTGACCCTGCCCCTTTTGGAACAACTTTTTCACACAAACTTGAGGTGTATTTGGTGAATTATAGGAAATCTAATACTGCCTTACGGAAAAACTTTATTACCTCTCGGAAAATGACATGTAGATTTTATGTGGGTTTGCGGAAGCAAAAATGGAAAGGGTTTTTAAAAATCAATATATGTTTTTGGAAAATATCAGAAGATATTTTGAAAAAATTTTTTTAAAATGTGTTTAATATTTAGTGCTGTTTAAGAGAGGTTTTTATGTTTAAATTTAAGTAGAGTGCTCTAATGAAAAATTTATTATGTTGAATATTTATATGGAAATAGGGGTGAGACAGTGTCTGGTCGTGCGTTAAGATTAGAACTAAGTTTGTATCCGAGTGATTTAAAAAGGAATTACTTGATTTTATTGAAAAAAATAATATAGACTGCTGTTTGCTTTATGCCTTATATAGCAACATGGTGATTAGAATATTGGAAGTAAAGAGAGATAATATAAACATAGAATATAATTTGTCTGAATACATAAATTTAGAGATTAACAAAAAATGTCAATTTGCTGATGTTTTAAATTTAAGAAAATCAATTGAAAAACATAAAGATGATGACAAAAATATGCTTTTAAAAAATGTTGTGCATGAAATTTATATCCCGGTTGAACAAAATGGCAGGGTTTTGGGGTATGTTTATCTGGGTAATTTTGCGGAAGAAATAAATGATTTTGATATAAAAAGACTAAATCAAATAATAGAAAACAATATATATGAAATATTAAGACTGGAACAAATGAAAATATCTTATAAGATTACTATTGAGAATACAATATTTTTTCATGAAGTATTTAAAAATAGATCTTCTTTTATGGTAAACCATATATATAATGTTGCTTCTTGGGCGGTACAGATAGCTAAGAGACTAAATTATTCTGATGAAGATTTGACTAGAATTTATTTGGCTGCTCTTTTACATGATATAGGTAAAATCTTTATTGACGAGGATATTTTGAATAAGCCGGGAAAATTAACAGAACAAGAATATGAGGAAATAAAAAAGCATGTTAGAATTGGTCAATATTTAGCTAGGTATATGTTTTTATTTGATAGAGACAGCCATATTGATGAATGGATATTACAGCATCATGAAAAATGGGACGGCACAGGATATCCCAGGCAATTAAAAGGTGAGCTGATCTTAAAGGAGCCAGAATTTTGAAAATGGCAGATGCCATGGATGCGATGCTTTCTGAAAGGAGTTATAAAAAACAAATGGATATTAAGGAAACGATATTAGAAATCAAAAGATGCAGGGGAAAGGATTTTGACCCCGAGATAGCAGATATAGCTATAGAAATATTAAATGCGAGACTAACCGCAACTGAGCAGGTTTTTGATGATATAGTGATGCCTGCCAATTTGTTGTTTAGGGCAAATAAGAGAATTTATACTTTAAGTGGTTTCGTCCTAAAGCAAGCTGAACAAGTTTTGTTTTTGGCAGTAAATTTTATTGATGATTTAGATGATCTTTATGTAGAAAATTTGATTTTAGCCTTTGAGAGGCAAAATATACTTTACAAATTTAAAGTTAAAAAATATGAAAAAATTGAGGATAATAGACTTCTGTTGAAGGAACTGTCGCCTTTAGAAGCTAATTCAGCATTTAAGCTTTTGTGGATGTTAAGTGGAGATTTGGTTAATTTAAAGAATAAACAGGTGAAAAGAATAATAATTACGGCTATATCGGGAGAAAGTTTGGATTTTAGTTTTGAAGAAGAAAATGTTCAAATTGATGAAAATGATATTTATGCTGTTATAATTAGGTTTGAAGACGGAACAAATGTGCCGGTTTCGGGGAGAATAACCGAAAGGATTAAGATAAATAGAAGAACTCACTATACTTTTGAGTTTGTTGACCTGCAGGAAAAATATCGGGATGAAATATTTAGGCAGATTTTCCGCAAGCAGATAAGTATAAAGAAGATGTTTAATTAGTTTTTTATTTGAGATTAGGAAGCTGGAGATTGTTAAGGTGCAGAACATAGCAGAAAAATAGGTTAAAAGAGAAAGAGATTTTATTTTATAAAAATTTTTATTTATTATGGTTTAAACAATTCAATAAAATAAGCTATAATCCTCTATTTTGGATGACAAAGTTTTACAAATAAAAAAAGAAAACACATATTTTAAGAAATGCAAAGACTGGATGACTCAGTAATTATGAAGGAGTATCCAGTCTTTAATGGATGAAAATTAAATATATTGTGGGGGAGAATTTAAGCTAAAGCAGGTTCGGCAGTTTGATCTAGATTCTTTAAGTCTTTGTAAGAACCAAGATCGGTATGCACTTCTTCCCCTTTGAGGATATTGCGTTTGTATTTAAAGACTTTGTAATAGTGGTATACAAATACTGCCACATTAGAAGCTAAAGCTAATCCGCTTACTATCATCAAGGCTGTCGGGTTGTGGGAAGATTTTACTGCAAACATTGAAGTATCTACGAAGTTGGGGAAAGTCATGACAAACATCATCCATACGCCAAGGGTATGGGTTCTGTGTTGCAGCCATGCTCCTTTGCCTCCACTTAAGAAAGCGGGGATGGTGCAGGATAAGAGCAGTGCTGCTCCGGCGTAGAAAGAGTGATCGGGCACGCAGTTATAAACATAAGCAAAGTTCCACAGATCGTAAGCGATTATCCAAAACCAAAGCTGGTCAGGCCAAATCATGTCGCGATGCTTGCGGTTCTGAGAGATATAGATGCCAGCCCAGCCGGAGATGGTTATAATGTTAAGAATGCCGGCAATTCCGTTCATAATGTTCCAGGGACCGCCCACGATGAGCATTCCGTCTACAATTCCATTAAAGCTGAAGCATTGGAAGTCGCGGATTACAGCTTCCATGATGTTAATTGACAGAATGGCCGGGGGGAACATTAAAAAGGATTTATAAATTTTTATATTTTTTTTAACCTGATTTTTAAGTTAATTTGTATTTTATGGATATTAAGATGCTATTTTTATGTATAAAGACAGCATTAAGGTGTATACAATGCGGATTGACTAAGCTCTGTTTAATAAACTAAAATTGAATTATGAATACCTGTTAAAATATTCATTTAAAAGAAACATTAACCTTATAAGGTATTTAGTAATTAAAAAGGGGGAGGTTGTATATGATACTGGAAAGAGAAAAAATGGAGAAGATGTGGGAATCTGGTGCCAAGATGTCAGAATTATACTGGGGTTTATGGAAAGTTGCGGCGGAAAGTTCAAAATTATGGAAGGAAAAGAGCCATTCAATGATGAAAAACTATATGAAAACGAGTAAGGAAATGCTTGATGAACAGATGAAATGGTTTGATGCGGTTCTGATGCAGGCAAGCAAAGGACAGCAGCAAATGTATACCGTTACCAAGGAAATTGTAATGAGCTCTGTGGAAAATATGAGAAATGCATCGTTTAATCCCTGGCTTTCTTTTATGCAGATGATGAATTCGAATGATATAAATGAAGGTGAAAAAACAAATTAAGTAAAATGGAGAGGGAAATATGGAAAACGAAAAAGACAGAGAATACCTTAGGTATTTAAATTTTTTAAAAGAAAATCCTGATTATTGTATGGGCTGCAAACTGGAAGAAATTGCAGCTAAAAAACCGGATTTTCCGGCGTTTATATATAAAGATAAATCTATAAACTACGGATTGTTTGATGAGAAAGCCAATAAATTTGCCTGCTTTTTTTCCTCTAAAGGCATAAAAAAAGGCGATGTGGTAGCCCTTCTGATGAAGAATTCTCCCGATTATTTGGCTATGGTTGTAGGTTTAAGCAGGCTGGGGGCGGTAGCTGCCTTAATTATTACCGATTTAAAAGAAGAAAAGTTGGCTGAAGATATAAGCTTAAGCGAACCCCGCATGGTAGTGGTGGGAGAGGAGTTCACGGATGCATGGGAAAAGGCAAAAGACTTTACAAGACTTCGCTATCCGGGAACTATTCTTTTTTATCCTCAATTGCTCGCCGATCTTCCTTCCCAGGCTGATAAACCAGAGGTTGCAGTTAAAAATTTTGAACCGTTTGTCTATCTTTATACAGCAGCCGGTTTTTCAGGGCGTAAGGTAGTTCCTTTAAATCATTTCCGCTGGCTTTTAACTGCTGAAACAGTTCGTATATATGCAGATCTTGCCTCTGATGAAATAGGATACACGTGTATCCCTTTCTGGCTTAACAGTGGATTTTCCGGGGCCTTTGCAGCCATGATGGCCAGTGAAAGTACTCTGGTGCTTGCCCCCGACTTTTCAGTAAGCAGTTTTTGGAAGGATGCCGATAAATATAAAACTACTTATTTTTTAGGAACCGGGCAGATGTTTAAGTATCTTTACAGTCAGGAGCCTTCAGACTTGGATAAAAAACATGGGGTTAAAAAAGTTTTGAGCAATGGAATGGCTGCAGATTTGTTCATTCCTTTCAAGGAAAGGTTTAATATTGAGCATATTATTGAAATTTATGGAACAACTGAAAATGTGGGGATTTTAATAAATTTAGAAGAAAGGCCGGGCATGTGCGGTTGTCTCAATTTAGCCGGATTGAGACTGGGGGAAGTTGTCAGATATGATAAAGATAAAGACCGTATAATCTTTGATGATAATGGCTATGCGGTAAAATCTGAGGTTAATGAGACCGGGGTTCTTCTTTTAAAAATTGGTGAATACTCTGGGTTTGAGGGATATATCAACAATTTTGAAGAAACAGACATCAGGATTATGCGCAGTGTTTTTGAAAAGGGGGACAGATATTTTAATACCCGTGACCTGGTAAGACTTCATGAAGATGACTACATTGAGTTTGTGCAAAGGCTTGATGATGTGTATAGATGGAAGGGGAAGACCATATCTGCCCATCAGGTTGCAGATATTATTAAAAAGTTTTTCGGACCGATAGACGATGCTCTAGTCGTAGGGATAGATGTAAAAGGTTATGAAGGAAGAGCGGGATTGGCGGTAATCAAGCTGATTGAAGGGGAGAAGCTTAATTGGGGCAAGTTTGTTTCACATTTGAAAAATCATCTGCCACGCTATGAAATACCTTCTTTTATAAGAATTTCCCGGACTGATAAAGGCCTTAGAAAAAACAAATCACGATATATAGAAGAAGGATTTAATCCTGATTATGTGAAGGAGGAGCTTTTTGTATTTGATGCGGAAAAGGAAGAATATACAAGATTGACCCGGGAGGTTTATGAAGCTGTATTGTGCCATAAGATACGCCTGTAAGGAAGGAAGGGGTATAATATGAATCTTGATGTGAAAAATGAAAGGATATTAAGCTGGTATAAGGAAAGCTTGTCTTTGATGTTTGCACCGCTGGGTTTTTGGACGGATAAATATCGGAAGACTATGCGTTATTATGATATTCTTTTCAGCCTTAAAAATCCGCAAAACGGATGGTGCACCTATAACAATATAATTTATGAACATCAGACTTTGAGACTGCGTCATTTTCCCAATCCTGATGATCCGAAGGCTAGAAGACCTATATTAATACTTCCTCCCCAGGCGGGACACCACTCATGCTTAGCTGATTATTCTCCTGCCCAAAGTCTGGTTCGGGTTTTTCACCGCTATGGTTATGATGTTTATGTTACCGAATGGCTTTCGGCAACGCCGGAATATAAAGAACTAGGGATAGATGATTATATAAGGCTCACTGATGAAGCAGTAGAAGAGATCAGGCGGCGTACCGGGATTTATAGAATACACATTATAGGGCAGTGCCAGGGAGGGTGGCAAGCTGCTATCTATACTGCTTTATATCCGGAGAAAATTGCGACTTTGGTAATTGCAGCTTCACCTATTGATGTATATGCTGCCCCTTCAGAAATTATTGAATATGCTCGACTTCCTATGGAGTTTTTTGAATACCTGGTTGCCCGCGGCAACGGTCTTATGGACGGAAGGTATATTTTGATGGGCTTTAAAAGCATGCAGGCTGATGAACATTATGTGCGGAAATATCAAAGGCTTTGGGAGATGATTGATAAATGTGATGAAGATGGTATAAAGCGATTCATTCGCTTTGAAAATTGGTATGAAGAAACTCATTATCTGCCGGGGAGATTTTACCTTGATGCCATTAAAAATATATTTAAAGAGAACAACCTTACTAAACCGGGTGTATGGAAGTTGAAGGGAAGAGGAATAGATCTTGGCAATATCGAGTGTCCGATAATTATTATGGCAGGGGCTAAGGATCACATTACACCTCCGCCGCAGGCTTTTGCCCTCCGCAAATATGTAAAGACTCCTCAGGAAAACATCATTGAGATACTCACTCCCGGGGGACATATAGGAACCCTTATGGGAACTGAAGCTTTGAGGGAAGACTGGACTAAGGTGGCGGAAGTTATGAAGCTGGTTATCTGATAGAAAGGCTGTTTCCGCCGGGCAGGAAACAGCCTGAAATATATACGGGTTTTTTATTTTTTGGCTCATTCAAAGGAGCAGTTTGTTTTATTTTTTTTGTTATCAGTAGTGAGCATTAAAAATGTTGTTCCTATAACAGCTGAAATCAGGGAAGCAGCTAAAATTCCTATTTTGGCTGCTTCAATATAGACAGGATTTGCAAAAGCCAGGTTGGTGATAAAAAGCGACATAGTAAAACCTATACCGCCAAGGCAGCTTATTCCGTAAATGTGTTTGAAACTTATGCCGGTCGGGAGATGGGCTATGCCGACTTTTACTCCCAGCCAGGAGAAAAGGGTGATGCCGATTTGTTTACCTAGTACCAACCCTAATATTATACCTAAAGTTATTGGATTTAAGAAATTAATAACAGCATTGCCGATAAAAGGGACTCCGGCATTGGCCAGGGCAAAAACCGGGATTATAAAATATGATGCTATCGGATGTAGGGCATCTTCCAACCGCTGAAGCGGAGTATTGATATTATTGATTATATATTTTAGCTCGTAGAGGGTTTCTTTTTGTTCTTTGTCAGTACACATAATATTGATTTCTCTTTCCGGGAAGCGTTCGACAAGATTGAGAGTTGCCTCTTTAAATTCTTCAGCACCTAATTGGGCCCGGGATGGAATAGTAAAAGCCATTAAGACGCCGGCGATTGTAGCGTGTACTCCGGACTGCAGGAAAGCTACCCACAAAAATATTCCGAGTAAAGCGTAGGGAAAGGTTTTTCTCACACCGATATAATTCAAGAAAACAGATACGCCTAATATAATAAGAGCTATTAACAGACTGGTTAAGTTAATCTGTTCTGTGTAGAAAAGAGCAATTACCAGAATGGCACCCAGATCGTCAACTATGGCCAGTGCCAATAAAAATACTTTAAGGGGCAGAGGTATTCGATTTCCCAGAAGCATGAGCACCCCTAAAGCAAAAGCTATATCTGTTGCCATAGGTATTCCCCAGCCGCTCATACTGTCAGTGCCAGCATTAAAAAAAGTATATATAATGGCGGGAACCACCATGCCGCCTAATGCGGCTAACATGGGCAAGCTGGCTTTTTTGAAGCTGGAAAGCTCGCCGACCATAAATTCCCGTTTAATTTCCAGGCCTACGACAAAAAAGAAGATAACCATTAAACCATCATTTATCCAGTGGCCTAAAGTGTCGGATAAAATGAAATTCCCTATTTGAAAGCTTAATTCTGTTTCCCATAAGGCAAAATAACTTGCGGCATAAGATGAATTAGCCCATATAAGAGCAACTGCAGTTGCGATCAGAAGCAGCTGGCTGCTCAAAAGTTCGGAATTTAAGAATCGTTGGAGTGGTTGTAAAAGATAAAGCCTTAATGAGGTTTCTTTTTTATTCATGTTATTTTTTCCTTCTTAATATATAATTTAAGAATATTTTGTGTCATTATTTTAACATATAGATTTAAATTTTAAAAATTATGCTTGATGAAGTTTTTTATTGAAATATTGGTGATTTTTTACTCATCCTCCCTTACGGGATTCTTGTGAGAACAAGGAACTCCACTTATACATTTTCCACATACATCAGCTAATACGATATCAGCATGAAGCTCGGCGTTTTTCAACAAATATTCATAACATTTAAAACGGTCGAATTTTTCGAGAGTAAGGGCACCGGCAGGGCATTTTTCTATACATTTTTTACAACTGCCGTTAAGATAATATAAACAGTAAGTTTTAGGTAGCACAGGCTCAACATTAAGCGGAATATCTGTTACAATGCTTCCTAATCTTCCGCTACATCCGGCATCAGTTATGAGCAGGCGATGAAGTCCAAATCCGCCTAAACCTGCTATTTCTGCTATATGCCTGTGAGACCAGCTGCTTATGAGTTTTTTTTCATCAAAGTTGTGGGTAGCAGGAAGGTTAGTGCATGTATAGCCATAGTCTTTCAGTTTTTCATGTAGATACCTGTTTATATGTGCTATCAATTTATTAGTTTCTACACAAGCATAAGCCCATTCTCTTGAACTTATGCCTGAATTCAGGTTGCTTTTAGTTACATTATGTGTAAAAGGAACAAAATATACTATAACAGACCGGGCGTTTGGAAGAAGGTCGTTCGGCATAAGATGAGCGGGATTTACGGTTTCTTTGAGGTTGTAAAATCTTTTGTCTTTTGCATCTACAAATGATATCAGAGGCTTATTCCATATAGTAACAGACATATGCTGATTTTTATAATGTTCGATATATTCTGTTATCCATTTTGTAAGTTTTTTTTGCATAAATTCTTCACCTGCTTATCGTTTATAATAAAGTTTAAAATAAATCCTTAATAAGTCAAGGGGGGTATTGTTATGGCTGATAACTATCACGGAACTTTTATAAGGGGAGAAGGGGGGAGTGACATCTATCTTCACTGTTGGGATAAAGTAGATGAAGCTAGAGGTGTTGTTCAGATATTCCACGGCATGGCAGAGCACGGAGCAAGGTATTATCCGCTTGTTGAGTATTTCAATAGAAAAGGTTTTGTTGTCTACGCTGATGACCATCGGGGACACGGCAGGACGGCAAAAAGATTAGAGGATATAGGATACATAGGGGAAGATGGTTTTAATAAAATAGTCAAGGATGAATATATAATATCAAATTTTTTGGGAGAAAAGTATAAAGGTTTACCTTTAATTATAATAGCCCACAGTTTTGGTTCTTTTATAGCCCAGGAATATATGATAAGATATGGGAACAAAATTGACGGGGCAGTATTATGCGGTTCGGCGGCTATGAATACAATTAAGGCAAAAGCAGGATATATTTTGGCAAGCCTGGAAAGAGCGGTAAGAGGAGAAAAGCACCGCAGCCGTTTTTTAGATTTTATGAGCTTTGGCAGTTTCAACCGGGGAATAAAGGATAATAAAAGCCGCTTTTCCTGGCTCAGTACAGATAAGGAAGAAGTCCGCAAGTATGAAGAAGACCCATATTGTGGGGAGGTTTTTACTACCGGATTTTTTTATTATTTGGCCAAAGCTTTTTTGAATTTGTATAAGCCGGAGAGGTTATCTTTAATTCCCAAGGATTTGCCTGTATTTATCATTGCGGGCGATAGGGATCCGGTGGGGGAATACGGCAGGCTGGTAAAGAGGCTTTATAACATATATTTGGATGCAGGCTGCAGAAAGGTGAGTATGAAACTTTATTCCGGAAAAAGGCATGAATTGTTTAATGAAGTTAACAGGAAAGAGGTTTTCGATGATATCTGGGAATGGATGCAAAAAGAAATTTTAGGATAAAAAGCTTATGTTTGATTAATATTTTATATTTTTAAAAAAATACACAAGCAACATAAAATACTACCAAAATAAAACAAAATGTGATAAAATTAGATAAAAAATGGCAAAATTGCTTGAGAACTTAAAAAAGAGTGGGGACTTATGGAGAATAAAAGTAATATAGGAAAATTATTAAAAAATAGACCTTTAGAGATTATTTTTAACAGTATCCAGGATGCTTTGTTTCTGGCAGAATTTAAAAACGGAGAATTTTATTACATTGTGTCTAACCGTGCCCATCAGGAGTTTACCGGATTCAGAAATGAAGATCTAAAAAACAGAACCCCGGAAGAAGTATTAGGTTCGGAGATTGGAAGAAAAGTAAAGGAAAATTATATGCGCTGCATATTGGCTGAATCTCCGGTGAGCTATGAAGAAAAGCTTTTTTTGCCGGGTGGGGAAAGGATATGGAATGTTAACTTAACCCCTGTTTATGAGGAAGGCAAGATAAAATATATTGTGGGCTCACGATGTGATATAACCGAACGAAAAAAAATGGAAGAAGAACTGAAACATCGCTTGAGATATGAAAAAATAGTAAGCAGGATAACTATCTTGGCCCTGGAAGAAAAAGAAAAGGCTTCATTTTTAGAAAAGACCCTTATGATCCTGGGAACTGAAACAGGTGTCAGCAGGGTTTATATTTTTGAAGAGGATGATGATGGTCAAACTATAAGCAATACTTTTGAGTGGAATGCGCCCGGTATTGAACCGCAAAAGGACAGGTTGCAGAAGCTTCCTAAAGCATTGTTTGCCTGGTGGATGGAGAAGATAAAAAGGGGAGAAGTCATTAACTATTCAAATATAGATGATATACCGGATGAATACACCAGCTTGATTTTAAAAGAACAGAATATAAAATCAATTCTGGTTTTTCCAATCTGCAAAGAGGATGGCAAAATGAGCTTTATTGGATTTGATGATTGTACGAGTTGCCGTGTATGGAAAGATGAGGATATTGAACTTTTGAAAGTAGTTGCACACATAGTTTGCCAATATTTGATAAATAAAGATTACGAAAAAGAAATTATTTTTAGGACATACCATGATATTCTTACCGGTTTTTACAACCGTCGATTTATAGATGAAAACTTACATAAAATAGCTGTATCGGAAAATGTTCCCTTAACTATAATCGTAGCCGATATAAATAATCTCAAAGTTATAAATGATGCTTTAGGCCATAAATTTGGAGATATTATGCTTAAAAAGGCAGCTGAAGCAATAAAAAGAAGCTGCCGGGAAAGCGATATAATTTCCCGCTGGGGAGGCGATGAATTTCTGATTTTTCTTCCTGCAAGCTCGGAGGCAGATGCTGAGGAGATTATTGAAAAAATAAAAGAAGAATGTGAGAAGCTTGAAAATCTGCCTTTTAAATTAAGTATGGCGTTTGGTTTTGCAATTATGAATGAAGCAAAATACCCGATAGATAAGATTATAAAAGAAGCTGAAGAAATGATGTATAGGAATAAGCTTTTAAATGAAAGAAGCAGCCGCAAAGTTATTCTTGATGCATTACTTTCCACATTGATGGAAAAGAGTGTAGAAACTAGAGAACATGCGGAGCGCATGAAGAAATGGGGTATAAGTATAGCAAAAAGGCTTAAATTGTCCTCCCGGCAGATAGATGAGCTTTCACTTCTCGCTCTTTTACATGATATAGGTAAAATAGGGGTCAGGGAAGAAATTTTAAAAAAACCTGCTTCTCTTTCTGATGAAGAATGGGATGAAATGAAGAAACACCCGGAAATCGGCTGCCGCATAGCCCAGAATACAGCTGAGCTCCTATCAGTGGCTGAATACATATTATCTCACCATGAACATTGGGATGGGACAGGATATCCGAGGGGGCTTAAAGGAGAAGAGATTCCGCTTTTGTCTCGCATTATTGCGGTAGTGGACGCTTATGACGCCATGACCAGCGATAGACCTTACCGCAGGGCATTAAGCCGTGAGGAAGCAGTAGCTGAATTAAAGAGAAATGCCGGGACTCAATTTGATCCTGAGCTGGTGGAAATTTTTCTGGAGGTTATAGGTGGAAAATAAGGAAGTGAAAATACAGCCAGAAAAGACGCAGAGGTTAGCGAAATGGCAGGGCTGCTGCTCAATAAAGCAGAAGAACTCACTGCCTTGGTAAAAATGTTTAAGCTGTAATAGAAGACATGCAAAAGGGCTGTTCTTACTGTTGATGGTGAGATTGCCCTTTTTTTTATTTTATTTTATTTTATGAAAATATCGTATAATAATGATAAATCAGGGAGAAAGATTATTCGGGAATTATGAAAGGGGAGAGAAGGGATATAAACACTTTAGGCATACTTTCACTTCTGGTTTGTGTTTTTTATATATGGCTGGGGGTTTTTGCGCTCAATTTGAATCCTAGATCCAGGGCGAACTGGCTTTTTATGATGGTGAGTGTTTGCCTTGTAATCTGGTCTTTTGGCTATGCGTTTTTTTATTCAGCAGATGATTACAGGACAGCCTGGATGTGGTTTAGAATATCTTCTATTGGCTGGATACTTTTGCCTTTATTTTTACTTTTGTTTGGTCTCGAACTTACAGGAAAAATTGAAAAGATTAAGATTGGGGGTTATTTTTTAATTTTTTTGCTTCCCTTTTTGGAGCTTTATAAATCTTGGATGGGAAAGCTTACAGCTTTTGATTTTGCTTTCTATAACTACGGCACGGTGGAGATTATTCGCCTTGATAACCCGTGGTACTGGGTTCACATTTTTTATTATGGTTTATATGCATTGATTATGTTTATTTTGATCTATAGATGGGGAAACAAAAGCCGTTTTAAGCGTGAAAAAATGCAGGCATATTTAATAATTTCTTTTGGTATGATTATCCTGGTTTCAGGGCTAATAACTAATTTGATTTTACCTGCTTTAAAATACGAAACGCCGGGGATAGCACATTTCCTGGGCGTATTTTGGGCAGGCGGGATTCTTTATGCAGTTAATAAATATAAGCTTATGCAGTTTAATTACGGTATGGTGGCTGAGGATATATTATCCCATATAAATGACATGGTGTTTTTGCTGGATCATAACTTCCAAATAGTAAAAGTTAATCGACGAGCATTGATTATTTTAAAAAAAAGGAAAGAAGAAGTTTTAGGGATTTCATTAGTTGACCTGGTTGAGGAAAAAGATCGACTGATGGAGGTTTTGAACCGTATAAAGAAGTTTGATAAACAACATAGAAGACTCAATTTTGTAACTTCTTCAGGTGAAAAAATACCTACCAGAAATTTTTTTACTGCAGTGAGAGATAATTTCGGCGATTTAGTGGGGATTGTAGCAGTAAGCAAAGACATGCGACTGGTTAATAAGCTTATGCAGGAAATAAAAGTTCGCAAAGAAGCAGAAAAGGAACTCAGATATTTGAGTTTGCATGACCCTTTAACAGGGCTTTTTAACCGGGCATATTTTTTGAAGAAGATGGAGGAAATTGATAAGGATAAGGAGAAAAAGGTGGGAATAATTATATGCGACTTGGATGGGCTCAAAGAAATTAATGATTTTATGGGACATTTGGCAGGAGATGAGTTTATAATTCGGGCTGCTGAGGTTATAAGATCCTGTGTGCGGCAAAAGGATGAGGTTATGCGCATAGGCGGGGATGAATTTGTGATAATTTTATATGATGTTGATAAGGAAACCATTGCTGATATAGCTGAAAAGATTAAGGAAAGGTTTACAGAGGAAGAATTGGGAAAAGGAGTTGCGAAACCGGGTATATCAGCAGGATATGCCTTGAGGGAAGATAGCAAGATATCTGCCGATGAGCTTTTTAGGCAGGCTGATTATAATATGTACAAAGATAAGAAAAATAAAAAATGCAGGGAAGAACAAATAAAGGAGGATTAGATTAAAAGATGCTTGATTTTGTTTTTCATAATCCAACCAAAATTATTTTCGGGAAAGGAAAGATAAGTAAGCTGGGAGAGGAAATTGTACCTTATTCCCGGAGGATACTTTTAGTTTATGGAGAAGGAAGTATAAAGAGAAACGGGATTTATTACCAGGTGGTAGATATTTTAAAGGAATCAGGCATAGAATACAAAGAGCTTTCCGGGGTTAAACCCAACCCGCGCCTTGACAGTGTCCGAGAAGGAATAAAACTTTGTCGGGAACATAGTTTGGATATGGTTTTAGCAGTTGGCGGAGGAAGTGTTATCGACTGTGCTAAAATTATAGCTGCTGGATTTTTTTATGATGGTGACCCATGGGACTTTTTTACCCGCAAGGCTAAAATAGAGAAAGCTTTGCCGATAGGAGCAGTTCTTACTTTGGCTGCTACCGGTTCGGAGATGAATGGAAATGCGGTTATAAGCAATGATGAGACTAAAGCAAAGAAGGGAGTAGGAAGCAGTCACCTTTTGCCTAAATTTTCCATATTGGATCCTCTTTTAACCTGCACCGTTCCCCCTCTTCAGACTGCAGCCGGAGTTGCTGATATAATGAGCCATGTTTTTGAGCAGTATTTCAGTGCTAATGAAGGTGCATACCTGCAGGACAGAATAGCGGAATCTGTACTTAAAACTTGTATTCATTATGCTCCCATAGCCTTAAAAGAACCTGAAAATTATGAAGCCAGGGCTAATCTTATGTGGGCAAGCACTATAGCTTTAAATGGAATTTTGTCGACCGGCAAGCTTACCGACTGGGCTACCCATATGATAGAACATGAAGTAAGCGCATTATACGATATAGCTCATGGGGTAGGTTTGGCTATTCTTATTCCTTACTGGATGGAGTATGTGTTAGACGAGCAGACGGTAGGGAAGTTTGCGGCTTATGCAATTAATGTATGGGGAGTAACAGGTAATAATGAATGGGAAATGGCCAAGGAAGGGATTGGGAAAACCCGAGCATTTTTTAAAGCTTTAGGTTTGCCATCAAGACTTAATGAGGTGGGAATCCAAAGGGAAGATCTTGAAATAATGGCGGAAAAGGCAGTAACAGATGAAGAGTTGGGAAGGTTTAAGAAGCTTAACAGACAGGATGTTTTAAGTATACTTAAAAATGCATTCTAAAATTGTAAGGAGGAAGAACATGAACACAGATGAAACCAGGAAAGTAGTAATTGATTTTTTATATCTTGATTTGAGCGTATGTGAGCGGTGTCAGGGAACAGATGCTAGTTTGGAGGCAGCTTTAGCAGAAGTAAAAAATATTTTAGAAAAAGACGACATAGAAGTGGAAGTTAACAAAATTAATGTAATAAATGAAGATCTGGCATATAAGTATAAGTTTGTAAGTTCGCCTACTATAAGGGTTAACGGCAGAGATATTCAGATGGAAGTGAAGGAGAGTTCCTGCACTTCATGTGGTGATTTATGCGGAACTGATGTTGACTGCAGGGTATGGGTTTACAAAGGAAAAGAATATACTGAGGCTCCTAAGGAAATGATTGTAGAAGCTATTTTAAATGAAGTATACGGTAAGGGAAAGGAAAGAGATTTAGAAGAAAAAGAATATGTTCTTCCAGAAAACTTAAAGCGTTTTTATCGGGGAATACAGCAAAAAAGGAGAATAGATCTTTTTTGAAATTTAATTTTTAGAGTCGGGCGGAATACTCTGCCCGACTTCTTATTTTCTATTCCCCTAAAGTGCTTTTCCAGGCTTTGAAAATCATGGTTCGGCTTTTTTCTTTTATAACCGGGTCGTTCAAAGCGATTTGATAAGCTTCTTCTTCTGTTTCGGTGTGGTAGATGATAAGCCCGCCGCTGTGGTCGAGAAAAGGGCCTTTGGCGAATATTTTGCCTTCTTTGATGTATTTATCAAGATAAGCTTTGTGTTCAGCAAGAATGGCGGCATCTTTTTCCGGGTCCACCGTCTGCAGAAAAGCTATGAAATAAGGCATATCAATTCCTCCTTTTTCTGCTACATTTGATGTGACATGTTTATATTATCATAATTTGCTAAATAAACAAGTGAGATATTTTTAGATTGACTTTGTTTCATCAGCTGTATATAATGAATATATACACATATAAACGATATAGATGAAATGTTCCGAACGGGTGGTGGTTAATTGAGGATTATTATTTCTAACAGCTCTCCTGAACCTATTTATGAACAGATTGCCCGCCAGATTAAAGATATGATTATGCGCGGAGAATTAAGCCCCAATGAACTTTTGCCTTCAATCAGGAATTTGGCTAAAGAGCTTAAAATAAGTGTCATTACTACTAAAAGGGCTTATCAGGAACTGGAAAATGAAGGATATATTGTTACTGTGCCGGGCAAAGGCTGTTTTGTTGCGGCGCAAAATAAGGAAATTTTGAGAGAAAGGTATCTGCGGATAGTGGAAGAAAAATTTACGGAAGCTATTGAAGCAGCGCGGGTAATAAATCTTACTTTAGATGAACTTAAGGAAATATTAAAGCTGCTTTATGAGGAGGTATAAGATGGCGCCTATTTTAGAGGTGAAAAATTTGTGCAAAAGTTTTGGCGACTTTGCTTTAGAGGAAGTAAGTTTCAGCTTGGAACCAGGTTATATTATGGGGTTTATAGGTCCAAATGGAGCGGGAAAAAGTACTATAATAAAGCTGATTCTCAATCTTTTAAGGAAAGACAGGGGAGATATTAAGGTTTTTGGGCTTGATCATGTAAAAAATGAACAGGAGATAAAAAACAGGATAGGCTTTGTTTTTGACGAGAATTATTATTATGAGGAACTTACCGTGAGTGAAATGAAAAGGATTATAGCCCCTTTTTATTCTAATTGGAATGACAAGATTTTTAAACATTATATGAAGAAGTTTTCTCTTCCGCCTAAGAGGAAGATTAAAGATTTGTCCAAAGGTATGAAAATGAAGTTTTCCCTGGCAGTGGCTCTGTCGCATAATGCTGAGCTTTTGATAATGGATGAGCCTACTTCCGGACTGGATCCGATTATAAGGGATGAGCTTCTGGAGATTTTGGGCGAATTTATCCAAGATGAAAATAAAGGGGTGTTTTTTTCAACTCACATTACTTCCGATCTGGATAAGATAGCAGATTATATAACGTTTATCAATGAGGGGAAGATAGTATTTTCCAGCCCCAAAGAAGAATTGTGGGATAGATATGTGCTGGTAAAGGGAGAAAAGGATTTGCTGGATGCAGATATAAAGAAATATTTTATAGGAATCAGGGAGAATCGCTTTGGGTTTACCGGTTTGGCTTTTGATAAAGAAAATATGGCAAGAAAACTTAAAGGCAGGACAGTTTTAGAAAAGCCTACCTTGGAAGATATTATGCTCTATTTCAGTGGGAGGGAAGAAAATGTATAATCTCATATTGAAAGATTTTTTGCTTCAGAAAAAAACTTTCCTTTTTGCTTTTTTATATGTTGCTGTCATGGTTATAGCTTTCCGGGATTACGGAGACGTAGCCAGTATTATAGTTCTGAGTTATGCTATGCTGCTTACGGCCTGTGCTTATGATGATAAAAGCAAAGCTGATATGGTATTAAACAGTCTGCCATTAAAACGTGATACCATAGTATGGGCACGTTATTTATCAGTTTATGTTTTTGCACTTAGTATGATGGTGTTTTATGCTTTGCTTTATTGGGTCATAAGTATCTTACCCCTGCCGGTGCATTTGGCAAAGCTAAGTGGGGTGAAAGCAATAGCTGCTTTGTTGATAATAGGTTTTTTGGGCAGTATTTATTTTCCCTTTTATTTTAAACTGGGCTATATGAAATCGCGGCTGGTTAATTTTATCGTATTTTTTCTCATTTTTGGAGGAGTTATGCCTGTGCTGTCAAATTTTGCGGGAAGTGGACTCCCGGGGGGAATGTCGGGGTTGATGGAGGTCAGGGCTGAGATTATAGCCGGGCTGTTTATTTTATTGTTTTTGTGCGTGCAGGTAGTGTCTGTTTTGCTTTCCCTTCGTTTCTACAGGGCTCGGGATTTTTAAAAAGGTGAGAATCGTTTTTTGTTCTTGCGCAATGAGATGATATGGTTTATAGTATAGATAATAAAGGGGACTAAATTAATCCACAAAAGGGGTAAGGAAATTGCAAATAACGCGACAGAGTGAATATGCTATACGAACTATGCTGGAACTTGCCAAGGCTGAGCCGGGGGAGTTGATTTCCACCCGGGTAATATCTGAAAGACAAGATATTCCAGAAGATTTTTTGAAGAAAACGGTGAAACTATTAGCACTGGCAGATCTTGTGATTACCCAGCGGGGAAACAGCGGAGGGATAAGGCTGGCAAAAGCGGCAGATCAAATTACTCTGGCCGATATTATATCCGCGGTTGAAGGGCCGATTGCCCTTAATGTATGTCTGCTTCCCGGCTACCAGTGTCCTAATAAGCCTGAGTGTCCGATTTCACGCGAATTGGAACGGGCGCAGAAGGCAATGCTGAAAGAACTTAACCGGCATACTCTGGCTGATTTGATAAAGTAAAATTTTTAGCTTAAACTAGACAAAAAAGGTAAAAATAATCCAAATGTCCCCTTAAATAAAAATAAAGAAGAGGAGGAAGATGGAATGTACTGTAATCAGTGTGAACAAACGGCTAAAGGAATAGCCTGTACTTCGGTGGGGGTGTGTGGCAAAAAGGAAGACGTCGCCTTGCTGCAGGATTTACTTACATTTGCTCTTAAGGGATTAGCTCTGGTAGAGGTTGAGGCAAGGGAAAAGGGAATAAAAGATGATTTGATTGATGGATTGGTATTGGAAGCGTTATTTTCTACTTTAACTAATGTAAATTTTGACCCGGAAAGAATAAAGGATTATATTTTAAAAGTGACGGCAGCGCGTGATGGACTTAAGGCTAAGTTAGGACGGCTTAACAGTGATGAACCAGCGTTAAGTTACCAGCCTGCGGAAAGCATCGAAAAACTTATAGCTGATTCTAAAAAGATAGGACTTATAAGCGATCATCCTGATGTTAACATTAAGTCTCTGCAGGAAACTTTGCTTTACAGTTTAAAGGGAATTGCAGCTTATGCTTATCATGCTCGAGTTCTAGGACATGAAGATGAAAGGATTTATTCTTTTGTCTATGAAGCTTTGTCAACTATCGGAAGCAAAAATCTTACCATGGAAGAATGGCTTAATATGCTTCTTAAATCCGGAGAAATAAATCTTATAACCATGGAGCTTTTGGATAAGGCAAACACTGAGGCTTTTGGCCATCCTGTTCCAACTGAAGTTCCTTTAGGGCATAAAAAAGGCAAGTGTATCTTAGTTTCCGGCCATGACTTTTATGACCTTAAGGTTTTGTTAGAAGCTACAAAAGACAAAGGCATATATGTATATACTCATGGCGAAATGTTGCCGGCCCACGGTTATCCGGAATTAAAGAAATACCCTCATTTTTATGGACATTACGGCACGGCCTGGCAGAACCAGCGCAGGGAGTTTGAAAGCTTTCCGGGGCCTATATTAATGACTACCAACTGCTTGCAGAAGCCTAAAGAATCTTATGAGGCAAACATATATACTGCAGGTCCGGTAGGCTGGCCGGGGGTTAAACATATTGAAAACCATGATTACAGCGAAATTATTGTTAAAGCTCTAGAAATGCCGGGTTTTGAGGAAGATATGGATTCGGGACAGGTTATGACTGGATTTGCCCGCAATGCGGTATTAAGTGTAGCAGATAAGGTTATAGAAGGAGTAAAGGCAGGAGCCATTAGACATTTTCTCCTGGTGGGCGGTTGTGACGGAGCTAAACCGGGCCGCAGCTATTATACCGAGATAGTAGAAAAAGCTCCGGAAGACACAGTTATTTTAACTTTAGGATGCGGCAAATTCCGCTTCTTTGATAAAAATCTGGGAACAATAGACGGTATTCCAAGGCTTTTGGATGTTGGACAGTGCAATGATGCTTATTCAGCTGTTCAGATTGCTTTAGCTTTAGCGGAAGCTTTTAACTGCGATGTAAATGAACTTCCGTTATCTTTAGTTTTATCCTGGTTTGAACAGAAGGCGGTTTCCATTCTTCTTACTTTGTTATATTTGGGTATTCAAGATATAAGGATAGGCCCGAGCCTGCCGGCTTTTATTTCGGAAGATGTGCTTAAAGTTTTGTCAGACAAGTTCGGTCTTAAGCCTGTAACAACGGCAGAAGAAGATTTGAAAGTTATTCTTGGACAATAATTTTAAATTAGCAAGGGGCAGAGAGTATTTTAGAAGCTCTTTGCCCTTTATTTGTGTTTTTAAATTTTTATTTTTAACTCCTGGTGATTTTATGAAATAATGTGATATAATTAAAGATTGAAGTGATGAATATAATATTGGATAGATTTTACATATATATTAAATGGGGTTTTAATTTATATACTATATACTTTAAGCTGGTTCTGTTTACAATAGAACCAGTTTTTGCTTGCCATTTTTCAGCAGATGTTTATAGAAAAAATTTGATAAAGGAATGGTGCGTATGGTGCAAAGAATTATCAAGGATTACAGGCAAAAGTATTTTTGGTTTGATTCATCATTTTTAATAATTGTTGCGGCTTTAGTTGGAATAGGAACAGGCTTTGCTGCTATTGGTTTTCAAAAGATGATTAAATTTTTCCACCTGCTGTTTTTTGATGGTGGAGAAAAGATATTATCCGGTATTATGGGTTCGTATTATGTTATGCTTATTCCTGCCATTGGTGGTCTTATCGTAGGACCTATAGTTTACTTTTTTGCCAGTGAGGCTAAGGGGCATGGAGTTCCGGAAGTTATGGCTGCAGTGGCCGAAAAGGATGGAATAATACATCCCCGGGTTGTGGTAGTCAGGGCTTTAGCTTCGTCTATCAGCATAGGATCGGGAGGATCGGTCGGAAGGGAAGGGCCTATTGTACAAATAGGTTCTGCCATAGGTTCTGCAGTAGGGCAAATATTAAGGCTTCCTCCAAGTATTTTGAAGACTTTAGTAGCATGTGGGGCAGCAGGAGGGATAGCAGCTACCTTTAACGCACCGATTGGGGGTGTGCTTTTTGCTCAGGAGCTGATTTTGGGTGAGTTTGCTACCAATCGATTTATACTCATAGTTATATCATCAGTTACTTCTTCTATAATAAGTAGGGCTTTTTTAGGTAATTATCCGGCCTTTAGGGTGCCTCCTTACAGTTTAGTATCATTGGAAGAAATGTTTTTTTATTTGCTTTTAGGAATACTGTCAGGGCTTTTTGCCGTACTTTATATAAAAGTGCTCTACAAGACGGAAGATGTATTCGATAATATAAAAGCGATTCCTGCTTATGTTAAACCGATTATTGGAGGACTTATAGTCGGATGTGTCGGACTGAGTTTCCCTCAGGTATTTGGGGTAGGGTATGATTCCATAGAAGGGGTTTTAAAAAATGATATGGCTTGGCTGCTTATGTTCAGCCTGCTTTTCTTAAAGCTTTTTGCTACTTCGGTAACGGTAGCTTCAGGGGGATCAGGAGGGGTTTTTGCCCCTGGTCTCTTTATGGGAGCGATGCTGGGTGGCAGTTTCGGCTATATTGTTCACGGTTTATTCCCTGCTCATACTGCTCCGGCAGGAGCCTATGCTCTAGTGGGCATGGGCGGTGTTTTTGCGGGTATGTCACAGGCTCCAATTACCGGGATTATAATGCTGTTTGAAATGACCGGTGATTATATGGTTGTCCTACCGCTTATGGTTGTGTGTGTTATAAGCTCTTTGACAGCCAGAGGAATTTATCCGGAAACCATATATACTGAAAAGCTTGCCCGTAGGGGACTCAATGTCAGAGAAGAAGCTTATTTGGATCAGATAAAGGATATATCAGTTTCCGATATAATGACAACGTCTGTAGTGACTGTCAATGCAGACATGTCTTTGCAGGAAGCGAGAACGAAAATGTTGGAATACAGTTTTAGCGTTTTCCCTGTCCTCAGGGGAGAGGAACTTTTAGGACTTGTTACTTATGAAGACATATTAAATGGAATAAAGGAAGGGAAAGAGGATTGCAAAGTTGAGCAGGTAACCAGGAGGGATTTTGCTACAGTCAGACCGGAGGATAAGATATTAACGGTTATGAAGGAAATGGCACAGCAGGATATAGGTCATATCCCGGTAGTATCCCGTGAATGTCCGTGTAAACTACTGGGAATAATAACCAGGAGTGATATTATTAATGCTTACGGTTCGATGGTAAGCGGCGAAAGGGGCTGATAAATCATGAAGCTGATAGTAGCGGTGGTGAATGACCAGATAGCTTCCGGGCTTATTGAAAAACTTACAGAAAGAGACTTTCGGGTAACTAAGATTTCCAGCTCAGGCGGCTGGTTGCAAAAGGGTAATACTACGATAATAAGTGGTGTGGATGATGATGAAGAAAAAATTGTGCTGCAGATTATAAAAGAATACACCCAGAAGAAGACTTTACAGCAAATTGAGGAAGGGAGTAGTAGAAAAAAGTTGGAAGAAGGGATGGCAACTGTTTTTGTTTTGCCGGTGGAGAAGATGTTCCATTTTTAAAAGGGCGGCAGTTATTTTGGATATATAAAAATAATGTATTGAAAAAGCAAGATTTATATCTTGCTTTTTATTTTGCCTAAATGTATTATTTAATATAATATATGAATTTTTTGTAGAAAAATGAAAAAATAAGTCAGAAAAGAAAATTAGGATTGGACTGCAAAATTTTTCCATAATTATTTATTTGAAGGAGGAGCCTGGATTATGCGGAGCATAAAGACTAAAATTATCGCTGCACTGTCAGCTGTTTTGCTTTTATCGTCGATTATTTTAAGTTTTATAGCTACTCAAGGAGCGGAAAAAGCAGTTTTGGAACAGGCCCAAATTGCCCTTGAAACTTCGGCTAAAGAGGATGCAAAATTGGTTGCGGATAGAATAAAAATGCAGAAAGCAATATTAGAGACGATAAGCGCGCAGGGAGATATAGAAAGCATGGTGTTGGAAAGACAGTTGCCTGTTTTGAAAGCTGCCAAGGATCAGCACGGTTTTTTGGCACTGGGCATCGTGCATCCTGATGGCAAGGCTTATTATGATGATGGGACGGTAGCGGATTTGGCAGACAGGGATTACGTGAAAAAAGCTTTATCAGGTGAATCGGCAGTTTCAGATGTTATTATAAGCAGGGTTACTGGAGAGCCGGTGGTTATGTTTGCTGCTCCTATAAAGAAAGATGGGCAGATTGTGGGGGCTTTGATTGGCAGACGGGCCGGTGATGCCTTGAGTGAAATGGTAGATGACATGGGATTTGGAAAGACCGGCTATGCATACATAATAAATGAAAAAGGAACAGTTATTGCCCACTATGACCGGCAGAAGGTAATTGACCAGCTTAATCCGATCGAAAAAGCTAAAGAAGACAAAAGCATGGAGACGGCAGCCAAGACCTTTGAAAAGATGCTTAAGGAAAAAAGCGGCTTTTCAAGTTATTATTTTAATAATGATCATATCTATAATGCCTATATGCCGGTAGAAGGCACCGGCTGGATTTTATCCGTAACTGTGCCTGAAGCAGAATTTTTATATGAAGTAGGCAAACTGCAGAAGAACAATATTATTTTTACCCTTGTGATATTGGCTATAGGTATTTTGATAAGCTATGGTTTGGGTAATATTATTTCTAAACCGATAATTGCTGCTATAGGGCATGTGGGAAAAATGGCAGAGCTTGATTTTACAGAAGATATAGATGAAAGATTTATGCGGATAAATGATGAGGTAGGCAGCCTGGTGCGGGCATTTAAGCAAATGCAGGATTCCTTGCGTTCCGTTATAGGTGATGTAAGAAGTAGGACTGCGGATGTAGGGAAAAATTCTGAATCTTTAGCGGCAGTATCCCAGGAAATGTCGGCTTCTTCTCAGGAGGTGGCCACTACCATACAGCAGGTGGCAAAAGGGGCGGTGAACCAGGCTGAGGATTTGATGGAGATATCAAATGCTATGCAGCAGGTTATAGACAGTATTGATAATGTCTATAAATCCTTAAAAGATGTAAAAGAAGAAGCGGAGAATACTGCAATGAAGGCAGACAATGGCAAGGAAGAACTGGATAAGTTGGAAGAATCTATTGATGATATTCGCAATGCTTTTGCGATAGTAGTAGATAAGTTGAATACTTTAACCTTGTCTGTTCAGGAGATAAGCAGTATAACCGATCTTATTTCCGGCATATCGGAACAGACCAATCTTCTGGCTCTTAATGCTGCAATAGAAGCAGCCAGAGCGGGGGAAGCCGGACGCGGTTTTGCTGTGGTAGCGGATGAAGTGCGTAAACTTGCAGAAGAATCCAGGCATTCTGCCGAAAAAATAGTTAATCTGATTAGTTCCATAACTCAGGATGCGGCTGAAGTTACAAGGACTTCAGAGGAAGTTGAAAAACTGGTGGGAGATCAGACTGAAATACTTAAAAATACCGTTAAATCATTTGATGATATACTGGAGTCCGTAGATAAAGTTCCTGAATATATGGATGAAACTTACAAAATGATGCAGGGGATTGTAGAGGCCAAGGATTTGGTGGTAGAAAAAGTTGAAAGCGCGAGCGCAGTTGCTGAGGAAAATTCAGCGGCTACTGAAGAAGTAGCTGCTTCTTCAGAGGAAATGACGGCTTCTTCTGAAGAAGTTGCGGCTACCGCCCAGAATTTGGCCAATATAGTCCAGGAACTTCAGGCAACAATAAGTAAATTTAAAGTTTAATATTGGTGAAAAGCAGGCTTTAAGCGTTTCGGCTTAAAGCCTTTTTATTTATCAAATAAATAAGTTTTATTGCTGATAAAGACAATATTGTTGATTATTTTTGAGAAAGTTTTAAAATGATATTAGCATATAAGCATATATTTATATATTTATTCCTGAACAAAAAATATTCCCTGAAGAGAAAGAAGGTGAACATATGATAGAAGATGTTTTTAAAGCGCTTGGCGAACCTACCCGTTTGCGGATTATAAGGCTTCTTGCCGAAAAAGAGCTGTGTGTTTGTGACCTGGAAGTAATAATGGGGATAAGCCAGCCGCGTATTTCCCAGCATGTCAAGATTCTAAGGCAGGCAGGTCTTATAACGGAACGCAGGGAAGGCCAAAAAAGGATGCTTACCTTTAACCGGGATTTTTTTACCCAGGTTTTAGATGATTTTTGCCTTTTTATGAATCTTCCTTTAGAAGAAGTGGAGGGATTTGAAGAAGAAGTTAAACGGATGAAGAAAATAGAAGGCTGTGATACTTGTGCGATTAAAGTAAAAAACATGAGAGCAAATGAAACTTGCAAGAGGAGGAGTAAATAGTCATGAATTTTATAATTACTATGCTTCAAGGTGGCGTAAAAGAGCTTTTAAATTATCTTTCCGCCCATGTTATAACATGTTTGGTGCCCGCTTTCTTTATAGCCGGGGCTATGGCAGTTTTGGTTACCAAAGGGGCGGTTATCAAGTATTTTGGAGCCCAGGCGAAAAGATGGATAGCTTATGGAGTAGCTTCTGTATCAGGAATGCTTCTTGCGGTTTGTTCATGTACGGTTTTGCCTTTGTTTGCCGGTATTTATGGTTTGGGAGCAGGGATAGGTCCGGCAGTAACCTTTCTTTATTCTGGACCTGCCATAAATATACTGGCAATTGCTCTTACTGGAGCGGCCATCGGCTGGCATATGGGGTTAGCTCGTGGAGTTGGGGCAATTATTTTTTCAATAGTAATAGGTATAATAATGTCATTTTTATTTCACAATTCTGAAAAAGAAAGACTTGGTGAAATTGAGACTCTGCCGGGAGAAAGCAGTGAGAAGTCAGGTAAGTTTTTAGTAGTATTTTTTGGTGTTATGGTAGCTATACTTATTGTAAGCACCAGCAAGCTGGAACCTTGGCTTAAGGTTGCTATAGATATTGGGCTTATTAACTCACTGGCTATTATGGTTCATCACTATTTTGTTGAAGGGGAGTTTAACTCCTGGATGGAAGAGACCTGGAGCTTGGTTAAGATGGTAGTTCCTACTCTTTTGATAGGAGTATTTCTTGTAGGTATGGTTACGGCAGTTCTTCCACCGGAGTGGATTGCCAGATATGTAGGAAGCAATACTTTTGGGGCCAATTTTGCCGCTTCCCTGATAGGGGCTTTATTCTACTTTTCCACTTTAACGGAAGTTCCTATCGTAAAAGGACTTGTTGATCTGGGAATGAATCAGGGACCTGCTTTAGCTCTTCTTCTGGCGGGTCCAGCGGTGAGCATACCAAATCTCCTGGTGGTAAACCGAATTATGGGATTTAAAAGAACTTTGGCTTATTTTATCCTGGTTGTGATAATGGCGACTTTAACTGGCTGGATTTATGGATTTTTCTTTGGCTAAAATTTTAAATTGAGGAGGATGATAATATGAAAATCGAAGTTTTGGGAACTGGATGTGCCAAGTGCAAGAAGCTGGAGGAAGAAGTGAGAAATGCCCTGGCAGAAATGGATGTGGCAGCAGAGGTATCTAAAGTGGAAGATATTAAGAAGATCATGAGCTATAAGGTTATGATGACTCCGGCTCTGGTTGTTAATGGTAAAGTTAAGGCAGCCGGCAAGGTTTTAAAGAGGGATGAAATAAAAAAAATCATCCAAGAAGAAATGTAAAAAATATTTTCCAGCAGGAAAAATTTTAACTGCCTGCTGGAATTTTAAATTGAAAAAGGAGGGGCGGCATATATGGCTAAGAATAAAAATATCATATTGATTTTGATTGTTGTTTTACTGTTGGCTTTTTTTTATTTGTATAAAGAGTCTCTCAAAAAGGAAAACTTGCCTGAAGGAGAGGGCAAGACTGCTGTTCAGGAAATAAAAGAAGCTGAAGAAAATGGAGAGAGTATGTGGCTTTTGTTTAGCTCCGCTTCCTGTCCTCCCTGTGTAGAGATGAAGAAGATTTTTGACAGGATAAAGCCGGAATATGAAGGGAAGGTAAGATTTATAAACATAAGTGTTGATGAAGATGAAAATTATGAGCTTATGAGGGAATATGAAATAAAGTATATTCCTACAATTTATATAATAGATGCCAAAGGAAATGTAAGTTACCACAACATAGGGCTTATTGAAGAAGAAGCTTTGCGGGCAGAACTTGATAAGGTGGCGAGAAAAAATGGAACAGTGGATTAATCAAATTCTGCCTCAGATAATTAAGGAGTTTTCTCTTTATGGTTATTTTTTGGTTTTCATAGCCGGGGTTATAACGAGTATAGGTCCTTGTAACCTTAGTATTATGCCTATAATAGTAGCCTATGTAGGGGGACAGGAAACAGGAAGGAAGAAAAGTTTTGTGCTTTCCCTGGCATTTACTCTGGGAACAGCTACTACCTTTATGCTTTTAGGACTTTTTATTGCTCTTGTGGGTGGGATTTTCGGAATGAGTAAAAGTATAATCTATTATCTGGTAGCTGCGGTATGTGTTGTAGTAGGATTAAACCTTCTGGGTGTTTTAAGATTTAACCTCAATTTTGGCGGAAATTTGCTGAATTACACAGATAATGCAAAAGGTATAACCGGAGCCTATTTTTTGGGGCTGGTTATGGGACTGGTGGGATCGCAGTGTGGAACTCCGGTTCTTTTAGTTATACTTTCTCTAGCTTTAGCTAGCGGCAAGTGGCTTTATGGTGCTACCCTGCTTTTCGTTTATGCATTGGGGAGAGGTGTTCCTATTGTAGCAGCTGGGACTTTTACCGGGGTTTTAACACGTATGGATGTTTTTGCCAGATGGAATAACATCTTAGAAAAAGCGGCAGGTATAGTGATAATAATTATGGGAGGTTACTTTGCATGGCTGGCTTAACTGGGATAGAAATTGTAAGCTTTGATGAGAGCAAGTGTCCTTGGTGTAATACTAAGGGAAGAAAGGTTCCCAAGCGAACTGTAGAAAGCTTATGTCCTGAGATTGAAGTAAAGGAAGAAAAATACTATCTTTGTCTTTCTCCTGGGTGTAATGCTGGCTATTATACTTCTTTGGGAGAAGTTATTCCTAAAGATAAACTTGACGTTCCTGTGTGGTTTAAAGAAAATTCGCCTGTTCCTATATGCTACTGCCAGAACATAACAGATGAAGAAATATGGAAGCATGTAGCAATAGATAAATGCTGCAGTACACTTGAGGATATACAAAACCATACCGGGGCTAATACAGGATGCCGATGTATAGAGACTAATCCGGCCGGAACGTGATGCGGCAAGGTAGTGCAGTCGGTGATTGCACATGCACTAGAAGCAAGAAATTAAAATAAGGGAGTGTGTTAATATGGAACAGTCTGTGAGTGCGAGACTTTCTTTTTTGGATAGATTTCTTACTTTGTGGATATTTTTAGCCATGTTTGTAGGAATAGGTTTAGGGTTTATCTTTCCCGGTTTTGCCGACTGGCTTAACAGCCTGTCGGTAGGAACTACCTCCATACCTATTGCTATAGGCCTCATTGTTATGATGTATCCTCCTTTAGCCCGGGTAAGGTATGAAGAATTGAGTAATGTTTTTAAAAACCGCAAGGTTTTAGGACTTTCCCTTTTGCAGAACTGGATAATAGGACCTATTCTGATGTTTGTTTTAGCTATTATCCTTCTTCCTAATCATCCTGAATATATGGTAGGGGTAATCCTTATTGGTCTTGCGCGCTGTATAGCTATGGTTATAGTGTGGAATACTTTGGCTGACGGAGATAATGAATATGCCGCTGCTTTGGTAGCATTTAACTCTATTTTCCAGGTAATATTCTATTCGGTATATGCCTATATCTTTATAACTGTACTTCCTACCTGGTTGGGATTGGAAGGTATGGAAGTAAAGGTGTCGATGGGGGAGGTAGCTAAAAGTGTATTAATATACCTGGGTATTCCTTTTGCAGCCGGATTTTTGACCCGTTATTTCCTGCGCCCGGCTAAAGGGGCTGACTGGTATGACAAAGTGTTTGTTCCTAAAATAAGCCCGATTGCTCTTTATGCTTTGCTTTTTACTATAATTGTGATGTTTTCTCTTAAAGGTGAATATATCGTAACTTTGCCTTTAGATGTTCTTAAGATTGCGGTGCCTTTGCTTATTTATTTTGTAATTATGTTTGTGGTTTCTTTCTTTATTTCCCGCAGATTGGGAATAAACTATTCTCAGACTGCTGCACTTTCTTTTACGGCAGCAAGCAATAATTTTGAGCTGGCAATTGCGGTAGCGGTAGCTGTTTTCGGCATTAATTCGGGGCAAGCTTTTGCCGCTGTAGTAGGTCCTTTAATTGAAGTGCCAGTTATGATCTGGCTGGTAAATATAGCTTTAAGATGGAGGAAAAAATATTTCAGTGAGGAAAAAGGGGCAGTCTGACAAAGGCTTTTGCCCCTTTGGGTTTTTAAAATTTTTTACAAAATATATGAAGGTGAATTTACAAAATGAGGTTAAAATTTAAAATTAAAACAGTTTTAAATTAAGGGGGAAAAAGAATGGCAGAAAAAAAGAGGATAATATTTGTGTGCACCCAGAATTCAGCCCGCTCCCAGATGGCGGAAGGTCTTATGCGGGCTATGTATGGCAATAAATATGAAGTATTTAGTGCTGGAACTAAACCTTTTCGGGTTAATCCCTATGCTATAAAGGCTATGGAGCAAATCGGAATTGACATCAGCAAACATCGCTCCAAAAGTATAGATGAATTTATCGGTATGGAGTTTGATTATGTAGTTACCGTATGTGACAATGCCAAAGAAGAGTGCCCTTATATACCGGGAGGGAAAGAATACCTGCACCACAGTTTCCCTGATCCTGCAAAGGCTGAGGGGAGCGAAAAGGAGATATTAATGGTTTTTGCCAAGGTGCGGGATGAAATTAAGGAGTGGCTTAAGGCTAATTTTAACGATTAGGGATGGAAGCTGATATAAAATAAAATATTTGTTTTTTTGAGGCTGTTTATTTATTATGTTTAGAGTAAACAGCTTATTTTTTTGCATATGAGGAGAATGGACATAAAGTATTTTCAATAATCGCAGGAGGTGACCGGGCAGTGGTCCCATTAGTGCTGGTAGCTGCGGGAGGAATATTAGGCGCGGTAGCCCGCTATTTTACGGTTACTATGGCAAGTTCCAAGTGGGGGGCTTTCTTCCCCTATGGGACACTTCTAGTAAATGTTATTGGATGTCTTATAGTTGGATATTTAGTAGTTAAAGGTATCGAAGGAGGTTTATCTTCCAACTGGCGTTTATTTTTGGTAGTAGGTTTTGGCGGGGCTTTTACCACTTTTTCTTCTTTTTCGGCTGAAACCGTTCTTCTTTTAAAGGATGGACTTTATTTTTATGCTTTATTAAATATAGCATTGAACTTATTTTTATGTCTAACCGCTACTTTTTTAGGATTTGTTCTGGCTAAAGCTTTATAATGGAGGTGGCTCAGATGGGTCAATTTAAATTTTCGGGACCGGCGAAAAGGCTTAGGATTTTTATCGGGGAAAGAGAAAAATATAGGAATATTCCGCTTTATCATGCTCTGGTATTAAAAGCAAAAGAATTGGATATGGCCGGGGTTACAGTTAGTAAAGGAATAGAAGGTTTCGGTGCGAACAGCCGGATAGTAACCAGCCGTATTGTTGATATATCATCTGATTTGCCGGTTATAGTAGAAATAGTTGACAGTGTGGAGTATATTGAAAAATATCTGCAGGCGATTGACGGAATGATTAATGAAGGGCTTATTACAATGGATGATGTGGAGATTATAAAATATTCCAACTTAACAGGAGAGAGATTAAAAAGGCTGAAAGAAAATTTGGAAAAGGAACAAAAGTAAACTTGTCCAAGTCAAAATTAATAAAGAGGATTAAAGAATATTGTATGCATCGTTCAATTTACTGGACAAAATAAGTATTTCTTTATAAGCTAAAATTAGAAAGCAGGTCTCTCAGAAGTTTAGAGCTTATTAAGCCTTAAACAGGAAAGAGAGGCGATGATTATGCGTGGAGAAGAAGTTTAGAACGGGCAATTTATCTTTAAGCTAAAAGATAATGCCCGTTTTTGGTTTTTAAAAAGAACTGCTCTAAAACGGCTTTTGGAAAAAAGGCAGGTGGAAGTTTATGTTGTATTGTAGAGCTTTTGAAAAACTTACCAAGTGGTGGAGTTTTTCTATTAACTCTGATGATATGTGGAATAAAAGAGATTATAGGGAATTTATAGACTGGATGTATTGTCATGGAATAGATGTAGAACGTTATTTGCCTTACTGGAAATAATAGATTTGAATGTAAAAAAGGACGGTAATTTTCCGTCCTTTTTTTGTTCGGAAGTTTATGCTTAATTTTCAGAAATTGTTGATTCTTCAGTTGTTTCGGAAGATGGAGGTTTTAAAGTGTCTTCGGAAGTCAGATCCTGGTCATGTTCTGTGATGGTTTGGATATTTTCATCGTTTTTTTCTGGGGCTTCATTTGTTTGTTCTTCAGTTGTTTCGGAAGATGACGGGTTTAAAGTATCTTCGGAAGTCAGATCTTGGTCATGTTCTGTGATGGTTTGGATATTTTCATCGTCTTTTTCCGGAATTTCATTTGTTTGCTCTTCGGTTGTTTCAGAGAATGATGGGTTTAAATTATCTTCAGAGGTTAAATCCTGCTCATGTTCCGGAATAGTTTGAGTATTTTCATCGTCTTTTTCCGGGACTTCAGCATAGTCGGCAGGAAGTGATGCTAAAAGTTGGGCATGTTTAAGATACCAGGGACATGGATTCCACAGAGTTCCGATGCCTATTATATCTAGGTGGTCATACCCTTCTAAAACTCCCATGTAATTCCACACCCCTCTGCGTGGATTGCCATCATAGTTTATTATCTGGTCGGTCGAATTTATCTTGGGGCCATTCTGGGATATAAGGCTTACTAAGCCGTCGTTAGGCCACCATGTTTTATCTATAGGAACCTGCCCTGGAACATTGCGGGTATATGAACCTATATGCAGAGCAAAAGGCACTAGAAAGAGATTCATGGTGATTTTTGGGACTTGATAGTCAGCAAAAAGGAATTTGCGGGTGGCGTTGGTTGCCCAAGAGAAATAATATACATTTTCCTGTGCCTGGACCCAGCCATTGAGTTCGCGAGCACCTTCAACCGCCAAGTCCCAGTTGGAAAGGTCACGGTTTAATTTCCAGTAGCTGCTTTCGAAAACGCGTTTCAGGTAGGCATCAACCGGTTCTCCTTGGTATCTGGTAAGACCGAACTGGTCGAGTTTTAAATCGTAAAGCTGGTTGGGGGTGCTGAGTGTTGACATAAATCCAATAAAGCTCTGTAGCCAGGGCATTCCTTTATTTATTGCGTTATCCAGTGAGGTTCCATCGTGAGGAGTGGAAATAGTAGTTATGCTGTGCACCCAGGAGTGGCCGCCGGCAAATAAAGGAGAAAGATTATCTTGGGTGTAGGATCTTTCTTCTTCTGCTCCTTGTTCTAAAAGCTGAACTAAAGTGCGAATGGTTTGTCCACCCATGCTGTGCCCTATGAGGTGAACTTTTTTAATTTCGCCGGTTTCCGGATCAACCTTTCCTAAATCTGGGATAAATGCTTTATAGGTTCTGCCATATCTTGCATGTCCGTATTTGGCAGCATGAGCTGCTCCATAGTCGACTGTGCCCCCTACCAGCTGTGCATACAGTTCACACGCTCTATCCCAGTTGCTGGAAACAGGGCCTACTGCGGCTGTATGGACTTCATATCCATGGGCCTTGAGGTATTCTTGAATGTCATAAAGGCCTCCCCAATATTTGAAGTCGAGCATTTCGTCGCGACCAAATCCGCCGAGCCCGTGAACCAGGACTATCGGATAGCGGTTGCCGCTTTGAGGGGTAGCTGTTTCTGCTAGAGCGGGAAGAAGTGAACTGATGTTGAGAAAAAATAAAGAAAGAATAAAAATAGCTAGGGATTTAAAGTTTTTTTTCATGTTTTACCTCCTTAATTTTCACATTTTGCCTCCTTAACAAGATATTAAAAGATCAACTATAAATATTACATATATATATTTTTATGTCAATACATAATTAAATTTGACATTTTTTCACAAATATAAATAAGGCAAGTTTTAAGGCAAAAAAATACCAAAATAAAAAACCCGAACACCTATTTATTCGGGTTTTAAAACGACAAATTATTATTTTTATTTATTTGAAATATAGAAAAAAGGCATAATCGAAAGTTAATTTAGAAAATAAAGAAAATTAAAAATAAGGCCTGTGAAGTTTTTAGATAATACTCTGCAAAATAGCGAAGATAAATTCTAAGGCAATAAGGATTATTATAATCCATTCTAAAAAGTTGGAGTGCTGAATATTAACTTCGTTGCTCAGAAGGGAATAATTTTGATAAATTACGCTGATCATACGATTTAAGCTTTCCGACCACTGACCTGTTCTTAAAACCCTGAGGGTAGTCTCATAGACCCGGGCATAGTATATGTCTTCAGTTATTTTGATGAAGTTTTTTATTTTTTCAGTTACTTCGGTAATATCGCCTATTATTTCCATGAGTTCGGACATAATCTGCCGGTAGCGGCGTAGGCGGGCATAGCGGGATAGTTTTTCTGCCTGTTCAATATCATCGTACATTTTTTCCATCCGGCGAGCTACCAGATTATCGTAGTAGCGCAGCTTTAAAAGCTGAACATTAGCAAATTCGATTAAGTCCTGCAGGTCTTGCGGGTCTTCAGAATCGCATAAAAGAGCGGAATCCCAGCTGATGATTGCAAAATCGTCCTGGCTGTAGGATAAAGTGTTATTCAGGACTTGCTGTCGCATTTGAGGGCTGAAATTAGTTTTTTCTCCCATAAGAATAATCATAGGGTCAGAAATTTCTTCTTTATTGTTTATGCAATAGATGATGTAGTCTTCGTAAAAATCAAGGTTTATTGTTATTTTTTCTAAATAAGAAGCTAAAGTATTTATCAGCATGTCAACATAAAGGCTGAATACTTGGTCTAAGCCCTGCTGACCGGAAAAATAAAGGGCAATGTCTTCAAGGGGGATTTTATCAGAGTGATTTCTATCTTCAAAAAACAGACAGATGCTGACTGCTCCTATGTCATAAATCCTAGCCCTAGCAATGAGTGGTATCTCTTGCTTTTCCAGGCTGAATGTAAAGGTGCCGAGATTTATAAGAAGGGGAGGCGTATCTAGCTGTATAGAACTTGGTTTAACCCGGGAAAAACGGCGGCGACTTATGCTGTGATCGGCGGATATTTCCTGTTCAAGCTTGTCCAGGTTTATTTCTGTTCCTGTTTCATAGATGCGGTAAAAATAGATGGCAGACATAATACCTCCGGAATTGTTGCAGTTTTTTCATTATTTTATCATTTTTAAGGGTAATAGCAAGTTTTAAGGAAATAGTATTAAGGAAAAGGCTTGTTATACTTTAATGTTGAAAATTTTATATAATATTAATTTGCAAACAAAATTCTTTACCAATATAGCATAAGGTTATAAAATATAATAAAGCATAATAAATATTAATTTTTGTGGAGGGGAAAGTGATGGCTGCTACCAATTTTCTTTACGACCTTAGAGATGCTAAATTTGTTCTTAAAGAATGGTTGGATTTAGAAAAACTGCTAAGTTATCCTGCATTTAAAGATTACTATTCAGTTGATGATGTTGATGCTTTTCTTGATGTTGCTTACAAAGTTTCCCGCGATGTAGTAGCTCCGGCCAATGAAGATGCCGACGAGATAGGTGCCCGGTTTATCGATGGCAAGGTTGTTACCCCCGAATCGTTCAAAAATGTTTACAAGACCTGTATGGAAGCAGAGTTAGGCCCTCAGATTGCCGACCGTGAAGTGGAAGGTCATCTTCCCTGGGCTATATATGCTCCTATGGGAGAAATGATTATAGCTGCTTCAGCGGCAATTCCAACTTACTGGGGACTTTCAGCCGGAGCGGCCGGGGTTATACAGAAATATGCCTCACCTGAGCTTAAAAAGAGATTTTTACCTAAGATGTTTTCAGGAGAATGGGGAGGAACCATGAATCTAACCGAGCCGGGAGCCGGATCGGATGTGGGAGCAGCTACTACTAAAGCTTATCCGACAGATACTCCGGGGCTTTATAAGATTAAGGGAACCAAAATGTTTATAACTGCTGGGGATCATGATATAGTAGAAAATATTATACATTTGGTTTTGGCCAGAATTGAAGGAGCTCGCGAAGGTACGGCAGGATTATCCCTTTTTATCGTTCCTAAGATATGGGTAAATGAAGATGGGAGTTTAGGCGAGTGGAATGATGTTACTACAGTCGGTATTGAGCATAAGATGGGGCTTAAAGGATCGGCTACTTGTACTTTATCATATGGCGAAAATGACAAATGCTACGGCTGGCTTATAGGTGATCCCCCGGGTGAAGACGGTAAAGGACAGGGTATGAAACAGATGTTTACCATGATGAATGAGGAAAGGCTCAATACCGGGCTTCTTGCCCAAGGTGTTATGGCCGCTGCCTGCTATAATGCAATAGCTTACAGTAAGGAAAGGGTACAGGGAACCAAGCTTACTAATCCTAAAGGCCCTAGAGTAAGGATTATTGAACATGAAGATGTCCGCCGTATGCTTCTTTTGCAAAAATCAGTGGTGGAAGCATGTCGTGCTCTTCTTTTCAAAACTTACTATTATGTTGATTTATCTCATGAAAGCCCGGATCCGGAAGAAAGAGAATATGCCCACCATATGTTTATGCTGAATAACCCGTTGTGTAAAGCGTATACTTCGGATATGGCATGGCTTATGTGTGGAGAAGCTATCCAGACTTATGGCGGTTACGGCTTTATTGAAGAATATCCGGTAGCCCAGCTGGCAAGAGATGTAAAGATATTCTCCATCTGGGAAGGAACTAACTATATACAGGCTTTAGACCTGGTAGCCCGTAAGTTTACCATGGGTGGCGGAAAGTATTTAATGGCGTGGCTTAAGGAAATAAGCGACTTTATTGAAAATAATAAGAATAATCCGGAATTTGAAAAAGAATTTAAGATGCTGTCTGACTGCTATGCTGAATATCAGGCTATTTTAGGACAGCTTAATAAATTTTTAAGTGAAGGTAAAATATCTATGATGCCGCTGTATGCTACCCGCATATTACATGCCAGCGCTATGGTTTATTGTGGGAAACTGATGTTAGAACAGGGTTTGTTAGCCAATAAGAAGCTCAAAGAATTGGGAGAAGACCATTATGATGCTAGCTTCTATAAAGGCAAGGTGGCAACTGCTAAATTCTATGTTATGAATGTAGTACCGCAGGTATTTGCGATAAGGAGAATGATTGAAGGGGAAGATGCAACTGCTATTGAAGTCCCTGAAGAAGCTTTAGGCGATTTCTAAAAATAAAAATTTTGATAAGATTTTAAAAGGCATTTCCTGGACAAACAGGAGATGCCTTTTTTATTTGACTTAAGATTTAATTTTATTTAACTGGTATAACTTATTTTTATTTTTAATATAATACTTTGTGTGTTATATTGATTTTAGACATGAAAGGGGAGGAAAAAGCACAGTGTCAAATGTTGAACTTAAAGATTTTACCAGCATAAGGGAAGTAAATTTGCTGAGAATAAAGGAAGCCAAGGAACAGGGAGGGAAGGTAGTAGGTGTTTACTGCACTTACTGTCCGCAAGAGCTTATATTGGCGGCGGGAGCTATTCCAGTAGGGCTTTGTGGGACTAAAGAAGAACCTATTGCCGCAGCCGAGGAAGTTTTGCCTCGCAATCTCTGTCCGCTTATAAAATCTTCCTATGGCTTTGCAGCAACAGATACTTGCCCATTCTTTCATTTTTCTGATGTAATTATTGGGGAAACTACCTGTGACGGCAAAAAGAAGATGTTTGAGATTATGCAGGAGATTAAGCCAGTTCATGTTATGCAGCTTCCCCATCTGAAAGACAGCGAAGCCGGGCTTGAGCTTTGGATAAAGGAACTGCACAGACTTAAGAAATTTTTAGAGGAAAAATTAGAAGTTGACATAAAAGATGAAGCTATATGGAAAGCTATTGATACAGTAAATGCTGAGACCCGTGCTGCCAAGGATATATGCGATCTTAACCAGATGGATCCGCCTCCGTTAAGCGGTTTGGAGCTTTTAACCGTTACCTGGTCGCGTAGCTTTACTGCAGATAAAAATGAAGTTACGAATATGCTGGAAACTTTTAAGAAAAGGCTTTTAGAAAAGAAAGTAAACCGTCCACGTCCCCGGGCTAGAGTGCTTTTAACAGGATGCCCGGTAGGCTTAGGCACTGAAAAGGTTATACGAATTACTGAGGAGCTGGGGGCAGCAGTAGTTGCCATGGAAAACTGTTCTGGTTATAAAACTTTAGAACTCCTGACCAGCCAGGAGTTTGATGACCCGATTGTGGCTTTGGCTCATAAGTATATTGAGATTCCCTGCTCCTGTATGAGCCCTAACGCTTATCGTCTTGAGCTTATAGGGCGCATGATTGATGATTTTAAAGCAGATGCAGTTATAGATTTAACCTGGCAGGCATGTCATACTTACAATATTGAGGCATATGCCGTAGAAAAAATGGTAAAAGGCAAGGGGATTCCTTATCTGCATCTGGAAAGCGACTATTCTAATTCAGATTTGGAAAGCTTAAAGATAAGAATTGAAGCATTGTTGGAGATGGTAACAGGATGATAAGCATAGGGCTGGATATTGGTTCAGTTGCAGCCAAAGGGGTTATGCTGGCTGGAGACAGGAGCTTTAAGGTAGTGCTTCCTACCGGCTGGAGTCCGCGTGATGCAGGGCATAATATAATTGAGCACCTTTTAGATGTTTCAGGGATAAGACGCAGTGAAATTAATGCGATAGTAGTTACTGGCTATGGTCGGGTTGCTTTAGATGAAGCGGATAAAGCAGTTACGGAAATCAGCTGTCATGCTAGAGGAATAGCCGAGTTTTATCCGGAGGTAAGAACGATTATAGATATTGGCGGACAGGACAGCAAAGTTATAAGGATAAATGAAAAGGGTAAAGTTGTAGATTTTGCCATGAATGACAAATGTGCGGCAGGAACCGGCCGTTTCCTTCAGGTTATGGCCAATACTTTAGGGATGGATGTGAGTGAGCTTTCAGTAGCAGAGATTGTAGAGGAAAAGGTTACTATAAACAGCATGTGCACAGTATTTGCCGAATCAGAAATAGTAAGCCTTATGGCTAGAGGAGTTTCTAAAGGAGGCATAATTGCCGGGATACATGAGTCGGTGGCAAGGCGGGTAGCAGCTATGGCTAAAAGGGTAGGAATAAAGGAAAAAGTAGCTTTTACCGGCGGGGTTGCCCTCAATGCCGGTATCAGAAGGGCATTAGGGAGGGAATTAGGTTGCGACATAATAATTCCTGATGTTTGCCAGTTTACTGGTGCTTTAGGAGCAGCTTTGCTAGGGTTTGAATCATAAAAGGAGGCTTTGATGTGATTGAAAAAGAAATGTTGGTAGTAGATGTGATTGACAAGTATCCGGAAACCGAAAAAGTTTTTCGTTCTTATGAAGAAAAAGTGGGAAGTTGTATTATGTGTTCCCATCTTTTTAACACTTTAGAAGCAGTAAGCAAGGATTATAATTTTGATTTAGAGGAGCTTATTCGTAAACTGGAGAAGGCGGCCTTAAAAGAAGAGGAGGAATAATTTGGGAGGTATTTATATGGAGAAAATAGTTGATGCCAGAGGTCTTAACTGTCCCCAGCCGGTTATTCTTACCAAGAGGGCGATGGATGAAAATGATGGAAGCTATAAAATAACAACTATAGTAAATCAGAAGGTAGCACTAGAAAATGTAAGTAAATTGGCGGTAAGCCAGGGTTATGAATATGAAGTAGAAGAAAAAGGTGGGGATTTTTATATTCATATGTATAAAATGACAACGGCTTCAGTGGAAAGTAAAGAGAAGAAAGAGATTGCTATCCTTATAAAAAGCCGTTTGTTTGGAGAAGGAGAAGAAGAGTTAGGGCAGATTTTGATGAAAAGTTTTCTTTATACTCTAATGGAGATGAAAGGCGATATTAAGCATATAATTTTTATGAACAGCGGAGTATTTTTAGCATGTGAAGGTTCCCCAGTTCTGGAGCATTTAAAGGTTATGGAAGAGGAAGGGGTTAATATACTTTCCTGCGGCACCTGTTTAGACTATTATCAGATGAAAGATAAGTTGAAGGTGGGAAGCGTAACTAACATGTACACGGCGGTGGAAATATTAACCTCTGCCCATAAGAGTTTGACTTTATAAAAGGTTTCTTTTAAAAAGGGGAGATGCTCGCTTGAATATTATCTACATGGATAATGCTGCTACTACTTACCCTAAGCCAGAGGCAGTATATGAGGCAGTAGACTATTTTAACCGCTTCTTAGGAGCCAATCCCGGTCGGGGAAGCAATCAGCAGACCTTAAGAGCCGGTTCGGTGCTTTTGGAAGCCAGGGAAAAAATAGCCCAGCTTTTTAATATTACAGAAAGTTCGCAGATTGCGTTTACCCTTAATATAACTGATGCTTTGAATACTGCCTTAAGGGGAATTTTGAAGCCGGGAGACCATATTATTACCACCAGCATGGAACATAATGCGGTAGCCCGTCCGGTTTTTGCCTTAGCTGAAGAAGGTATAGAGTGGACAACAGTTTCCTGTTTTTCTGATGGCAGTTTAGATCCGAAGAAGATAGTTGAAGCTATTAAGCCTAACACTAAAGTTATATGTATGCTTCACGCTTCTAATCTTACCGGAACCATTATGCCCATAGCAGAGGTGGGCAAAATCGCCCGGGAGCATGGAATTATATTTATAGTAGATACTGCACAAACGGCTGGAGTTTTATCAATAGATGTGGAAAAGCAGTTTATCGATGTTTTAACTTTTACGGGACATAAAGGTTTATTAGGCCCGCAGGGAACTGGAGGCATTTATGTTAGGCCGGATATAGAAATAAAGCCTCTGCGTTATGGAGGAACCGGCTCATTATCTGAATATCTTGAACAACCTGACATAATGCCGGACCTTTTAGAAAGCGGAACTCCTAATACTCCAGGCATCGCAGGGCTTTTGGCAGGGGTTCAGTTTATACTGGAAACCGGAATTGAAAATATAAGAAAACATGAGCAAAAGCTTATGGATATGCTTTTATGCGGACTTAAGGAAGTCCCTGGGATAGAGATTTACGGGCCTTTGAATGTCAAAAAACAGACTGCTGTTTTAGCTTTTAATATTAAAGATATAGATTGTGGAGATGTTTCTTTAGTTCTCGACCACGAGTACGGTATTATCACCAGGGCAGGTATGCATTGTGCACCTCTAGCCCATAAAACTATAGGGACTTTTGAAAAAGGCGCTTGCCGTTTAAGTCCAGGATTTTTTACTACGGAGGAAGAGATAGAAAAAGTAATAAAAGCGGTTCATGAAATAGCCAGGCAAAAGTAGGTGCAGGTTGAAAAAATAGTAAAGAGGACGGTTTTTAAGCATCAGAGCCGTCCTCTTTGTTTTTGGTGCTAAATGCAGGTTTCCTGGCTGATTAATAATTATATAAAAAAATTAAAAAAATAAAAAAGGCTTAAGAAAATTGTTGCCATATACCCCTAAGGGGTATATAATGACTTTTGATACGAGATTATTAAATATTAGGAGGTATGAAAATGCTACGAAGAGAGGGTATTATTAAAAACTTTTCTCCAGCTTGGTTTGCTGCGGTTATGGGAACCGGAGGATTAGCTAATGTAGTTTATATATGGGGAAAAAGTTGGATTCCAGCTTATAATCTGGGAGTTATTCTGGCATGGTTGACTGCAGCGCTTTTTGTAATTTTTTTAATTCCGTGGATTTTAAGATGGATTTTATATTATGATGAGGTTAAAAAGGATTTGTATCATCCCTTGCTGCGCAATTTTTTTGCAACTATGCCTATTGCCATTATGGTTGTTGCTACCAATGTCAACTTGATGGGGAAAAGCTTTTTTTCTGCTGAGTTTATTTTAAAATTTCTTTTAATTGTTTGGATTGTAGGGATATTGGGAGCCTTTTTAATAGGCGTATGGGCTACTTTTATCATGATGAAGGAAGAAAATACTTCTCCACAGATGATGAATTTTGCCTGGTTTATTCCTCCAGTAGGAAATATCATTATTCCTCTGGTTGGAAGTCCCTTGGTGGCTATGCTTTATCAGAAAGGCATTGCCTGGGCTAACACGGCCTGGCTTATAAACTTAACTTTTTATGGGGTTGGATTTTTCCTTTTTATTTTTGTCGGCAGTGTTATTTTTAATCGCCTGGTTAGGCATGCTTTGTCTCCGGCTGGTATGACGCCCAGCTTCTGGATACTACTGGGGCCGGTAGGAGTTGGGGTTTTGTCACTTATGGGTATAGCTGATACCGGAAAAATGTTAGGCTTTATTGTCAATCCTGACATACTTTATATCTTTGCCTTTATTTTATGGGGATTTGGATTCTGGGCTTTTGTCCAGGTTTTGGTTCTTACCATAGACTATGTTAAGCAGGGTAGTATACCTTTTTCTCTTTCCTGGTGGGCTTTTGTATTTCCACTAGCAGTTTATACTATGTCTGCTCTTAAGGTAGGACATTATTTTAATTCTGGTTTGGTGCATGGCTATGCTGGATTGTTAACATTACTCTTGTTCTTTTTCTGGGTGATTTCGTTTGCTAAAACCTTGAAAGGAATTGGAGATGGAAGTTTATTTATTCCTCATACAGCACCTTCTGAAGGATTGAAGCAAAGTAACAGTAATTGATATGGTTTTTGAAGTCTGGCAGGTTTTTATCGCTAATATAACGGATAATAAGATGTAGTACATCTTTCTTCCTGTATGATAATGGAAGGAAGTTATCCTAAGTGTCCGCATTATGATGACATTAAGAAGTCTATTGAAAGCAAGGGAATAAAAGTAGTGGAGGGGACACATTATTAGATAATGTTAATGACAGTTATCTAAGCAGCAAAAGAAGGAGGAGTTAAAGAGTGGTTAAAAGAAAAATTATAAAGATTAATGAAGAACTTTGTAATGGATGCGGCAATTGCATAAGCCCTTGTGCTGAAGGTGCTTTAGCTTTAGTTAATGGCAAAGCCAAGGTAATAAGAGAAGAACTTTGCGATGGAGCAGGTTTTTGTATTGGAGTTTGTCCTACAGGTGCTTTGACATTAGAAACCAGAGAGGCTCCAGCTTTTTCTGAGATAGCGGTCAAAGAACACAAAAAAACGCAGAATATAGATTATATTCCCCAAAAGTGTGAATCCTGCGGAAGAAGTGAGGATGAAGCTTATATGATTGCGGTTAAATATAGAGGAGAATCATTATGGTACTGCACGAAGTGCTTACCTAAGCTTATTCATGGTTAGCCAGGAAAAATAAAAAAATGACAGCCGGGCATGAACTCTTATACCCGGCTGGAAGACTATTTAACATCTACATATATGTCTATATTTTTGTAATAATACTGGTTTTTGAACATGTGATTACTTCTTATTGCTACGACACCACTTATGGTAACAGTATAGTCATCTTTTTGTCTTGCACTTAACTTTACGTTAACCAATGTGCTGTTTGGACTTTGGAGCATAACTGTTACCGGTTCTTCAGGAAGGATATATATGATGCGATCGTAGAAAAGATATACCTTGCATTCCAGGACTAAAACACTTTTTTGACCGTTAAACTCAACCGGGATGTTTTTGTATAAAAAGGCATAATGGTAATCACCCAGTGCATATGCAGAAAGGGGATACATCAATATTAAAAGGGTGATTAAGTAAAAAATGACGGTTATTCGGATTTTTTTAAGCATAGGAAATCCACCTTTCTTTTAATATACCGATTTTATATTATTATCGATACTAAAAGGCTGAGAATAACGGGAACTATCCCTCTCTCTTAATTAAGGTGTTTTAATTTCCATATTTTATTGTTAAAAAAGGAAAAGACAATAATAAATTTACTTTTTTAAAATAGTTTAACATAAAATCTGCGATAAAAGGTTCTGCTGAAATTATATTTTTCCAAAGAAAAAAGACAGCATAAGGAAGTGACAGCATGAAGGGAAGGATAGCTTTAGTTACCGGTGCAGGCCGGGGGATAGGGGCGGCAATAGCTGAAAAACTAGCTGAATCCGGAGCTAAAGTAGCTATAAATTATAATTCATCAAAAGAAGCTGCTTTTGCACTGCTTGAAAAAATGCGGACAAGAGGGTTTGAGGTGATAGCAGTAAAGGCAGATGTGGCAGAACCTTCCCAGGTAGAGGCTATGTTTGAAAAGATAGAAAAAACTTGGGGAGGAGTAAATATATTGGTTAATAATGCCGGGGTGGGACTTAAGAAGCTGATAACTGATACTGCAGTTGAGGAATGGGACAGGGTTATTAATATCAATCTCAAAGGGGCTTTTCTCTGCAGCCGCCGGGCTTTACCTGGCATGATAAGCCGCAGATATGGAAGGATAATAAATATTGCTTCAGTTTGGGGCATAACCGGGGCTTCCTGTGAATCTGTCTATGCGGCGTCCAAAGGAGGGCTTATTGCTTTTACCAAATCCTTAGCCCGGGAAGCAGGGTATTCCGGAATTACGGTGAATGCTATTGCTCCGGGGCCGGTACAGACAGAGATGCTGGATTCGGAGCTTGATCGGGAAGAAATAGCTGAATTAATAAATGATATTCCGGCAGGAAGATTGGGAAGGGCTGCTGATATTGCGGAAGCCTGTTTGTATTTGGCTTCGGATAAGGCTGAATTTATAAATGGACAGGTTATGGTAGTGGACGGCGGCTGGATTTCAGTTTAATTTTATGTAGAGATTGGTGCAGGATTTTAGGAGTAAAGGGCGAAAAAAGAGAATAATATTTTATACCGGGGGGCTTTTTATGAAGAAGGTCTTAATTATAAATGATTCCCGGTTGGAAAGGTATATTCTTAAAGACCAGCTTACTAAATTAGACTATGAGGCGGAAGCGGTAGATGAATATTTTGCTTTTGAGTATCTTAAAAATTATGCCCCGGATGCGGTTATAGTTAATTTCACCATGCAAAATATAACAGGAGATAAACTAGTTTTCGCGATAAAAAAAGAGTTTCCGCGCATTAAGTGTTACCTTTGTTCCTGCACCCCGCTACATCTGGAAGATTATGAGGATAAAGGGGTTGATGGGGTTTTTAAAACTCCGATTACTCTGGAACAGTTGAGAAAAGTACTTGATGGAAAAATGGAGATAAAGGTAGAAAGTTTTCGGTTTTGTCCTTATTGTGGAAGAGATTTGACTAAAGGGGGTAAAAATTATTTTTTCTGTCCTTTTTGCGGAGCTAAATTAAAAGCAGAATGAAATTTCTTTGATATTTATTTCAAAGAAGGAATTTATCAAACAAAATAGAATACCTCTTTTAAAAAAGGGGAGGTATTTTTATGAAAATAGCAGCTGTTTACGGTTCTCCGCGGAGAGGAAAAATATCCAAGACTTACTGGCTTTTAGACGCTTTTCTTGCAGGATGTCGTGATGAGGGAGCAAAGATTCAGCTTATAAACCTTAATGAATATGATATTAAGTTTTGCACGGGATGTTATACCTGCTGGACGAAAACACCGGGTAAATGCGCCCTTAAAGATGACATGCCGAAAATTATCGAAATTTTAAAAGAGGCGGATTTAGAGGTATGGGCTTTTCCTATGTATTTTTTCGGCCCTACAGCATTGTTTAAGAATTTTTTAGACCGAACAATGATTTTTGCAGAGCCTTTTTTTGAAATTAAAGACGGAATTTGTACTCATCCTATGCGTTATGAGGAAAAGAGCAAGGACAAGATTATAATATCGGTATGCGGTTTTCCGGAAATGGATCATTTTAAACCTATCCATGAGTGGCTTAAGTTTATGGAGGGACGGGGGCTTTTAAATATAAAAGCCGAAATATACCGTCCGGCTGCCGAGTTTTTAGTTGCTCCGCCGTTTAAGGCAAAGAAAGAGGAAATTCTAGAAGCAACTAGACGGGCTGGTCAGGAGTATGTTCGTGATGGTATTATAAAAGAAGAGACGATGAGGATTATAACGCAGGACTTAATGGATCAGGAAGCCTTTATAAGAGAAGGTAATAAATACTGGCAGTGGGAAATTGACAGGTGGGAGGCCAAAAGAAAAGAAAATCTATAGAAATCAAATCACGGGGGAATGCCCCGTGATTTATGTGTATGGAGGTTTTTCATTATGTTGAGATATAAAAATATACTGTTTGACCTGGACGGAACATTGACGGACCCTAAAGTCGGAATAACTAAATCGGTGCAGTATGCATTAAATAAGATGGGGATAAAAGAGGATGATTTAGATAAGCTTACTAAATTTATAGGTCCTCCTTTAGCTCATTCTTTTATGGAGTTTTACAATTTTAATGAAAAAGAAGCTTATCAGGCGGTGGAGTTTTACCGGGAATATTTTGCCTGCAGGGGAATGTATGAAAATCAGGTGTATGAAGGGATAAGAGGGCTTTTAGATAAGCTTTGCAGGAAAGGTGGAAGGCTTATTGTCGCAACCTCTAAGCCGACTGTTTTTGCCCGCAAAATATTGGAGCATTTTAACTTGATTCATTACTTTGCTGATGTAATAGGCAGCAATCTTGACGGCACCCGGGTAGACAAGGGAGAAGTCCTCAAAGAGGCTTTAAGGGTTATGGATATTAAAGACTTAGAAAAAACAGTGATGATAGGAGACAGAAAACATGATGTAATCGGAGCTCATCGCAATAATATAAAGGCCATAGGGGTAATTTACGGCTATGGAGGCAGGGAAGAGCTTGAAAAGGCGGGAGCGGATTATGTTGTCAGCACTGTAAAAGAGCTTGAAAATTTATTGATTTAGATTGAGGGAGGTTTTATCGTTAATGAAAATTTTGGGGGTTATTGGCAGTAAAAGAAAAAAAGGAAATACATCTTGTTTAGTACAAGAAGCTATTAAAGCGGCCCAAAAAGAAGGTGCAGAAACAGAATTAATTTTTCTCGGAGATTATTCCATAAAAGATTGCACAGGTTGTGAAGGTTGTAAGGATACTTTAAAATGCGTAATTAATGACGATATGCAAAAAATATATCCCCTTCTTTTGGAAGCAGATGGAATTATTTTGGGATCACCTACCTACTTTTATAATATATCAGCTGACATGAAAGCTTTTATTGACAGATGTTATTGTTTTGAAGTATTTGCAGAAGATGACCGTTCTTGCTGGCTGGGTATTAATGAGGTATTGGGAGGTAAATATGCTGTTGTAATAGCGGTTTGTGAACAGCATGACGAAAAAGATATGGGCTTTACTCCTGAAGCAATGTCTAAACCGTTAGAAGCCTTGGGATATAGGGTAGTAGATATGGTTAGAGTATTAGGTCTTTTTAAAGCTGGTGAAGCTTTACAAGATAACAAAGCATTAGAGCAATCTAGAAAAGCTGGAGAAAGATTAGTAAAGACAATAAAGCTTAGAAAAGATACCGAGACAAAAATTAAAGAGTTAAAGAAAACATATAATTGAGAGTTTTGCAATAATTTCATTTTTTAAGCAAAAAAATGAAGGAAATATAATCCAATATGTTTTGTTTTTTGGTGGCTGTTTAAAATATACGATAAGATTCGGGATGAAGCTTTTTTTGACAAAGAACTAAATTTTTCTGGGTTAGTTAATATGTAAAATTTTCATTTGCTAATACTGCGGGGGTCCTGTTTTATGTTCAGAACCTTGACATGAAACTTTATAATTATATAATTTTTTAGAAAATAAAATGTATATCAATTTGTTTTAAGCTTGGATTTGTTTTTATGGAGGGCATTGATTATGAAGGATTTGGGTCTAACAAGTAATGAAGAAAATCGCGAGGGAAAGGAAATGCTTAGTTATTTAAAGCCGCCGCGCTATGAACAAATAGCTTTTGATATAGCAAAAAAAATTGCCCGCAATGAATATGCGGAAGGGGAAAAACTTTATGGCCGTTCAACTCTGGCCGGACAGTATAATACTTCTCCGGAAACAGTAAGAAGAGCAGTAGCAATACTGCAGAGCATGAATGTGGTGATAGTAAAGCAGGGAAAAGGCATTATTGTAGGATCTAAAGATGCTGCAGCAGCTTTTGTTCGGGAGTTTGAGTTTCGTTATACTATCGAGAATATGCGTGAAGAATTGATGAGGCTTATGGAAGAGCGAAATCGTATTGACAGTAAGATTGCAGAAACTTTATCCCGTTTAGTAAGTTATACTACAAAAATGTTCGGAAGGCTGGAAAAGATTGAAGAGATTGAAGTAAAACCAGGCTCTTGTTTGGTGGGAAAAAGTTTGTCCTCGGCTGAATTCAGGACTAAAACAGGTGCAACTGTTTTAGGAATAGTCAGGGATGGAAAGGAGATTTTTTCACCGGATGCGGCGATGTTGATTCAGGAGGGTGATTTGTTGGTTTTTGTCGGTTCTTCAGAAAGCAAATCATCTATTGAAAAATTAGTACAGGGAGAAGAAGATAAAAAATGAACTAGGATTATTATCGGTTATTTTTTTTGAAATGACTAACAACTTATGATTGCGGACAGGTTGTTATGCAAAAGAAAAAAGTTTATAATGATTTAGTGAACAAAAATAAATCTAACGAAATAGTTAAGGGGGATAGATTGTATGATGGGTAAGATGGTGGATGGTAGTAAAAAGATATTAAAAATGTTGAAGGTGTCTGGATTACTTATGCTTATGGCAATGATGGTTTTAGCCGGGATGGGCTGTGGGACAACCGACAAGCCTGCTGGAGAAACTAAGCCTAAGATTATATTGGGAGATTACAGCTGGGATAGTGCTCTCGTACATAATCGGATTGCAGGTTTTATTATTGAAAAAGGCTATGGTTATCCCGTTGATTACACTTTTGGGGAAAGCATGATTATTTTGCAGGGGCTTGAAAGAGGCGATATAGATATATCTATGGAAACCTGGGTGGATAATATTAGAGAAGCTTATGCCAAGATGATAGCTTCCGGAAATGTTAAGGATTTGGGAGATAATTTCGCAGATGCCCGCCAAGGCTGGTATGTTCCGGCTTATGTCATAAAGGGTGATCCTGAGCGTGGAATAGAACCTATGGCACCTGATCTTAAAAAGGTAACGGATTTAGCAAAATATTGGGAGCTGTTTAAAGATCCTGAAGAACCCGGTAAGGGCCGTTTTTATAACAGCCCGGCCGGTTGGGTAGTTACTTCCATTAATGAAAAGAAAATGGAGGCTTACGGACTCAGCAAGTATTATAATGTTTTTTCATCAGGATCAGATGCAGCTTTAGCTACCTCAATTGCTTCAGCTTATGAGAAAGGAAAGCCGTGGTTAGGTTATTACTGGGAGCCTACCTGGATTATGGGTAAATATGACATGATAAAGCTGGAAGAACCTGTTTATGATGAAAAAGTTTGGGAAAAGGATTATGGATGTGATTTCCCGCCCAGTAAGGTTACCATAACTATAAACAGCGGATTAGAGGAGAAAGCACCTGAGGTAGTCGAGTTTCTTAAAAACTATGAAACAACTTTGAAACAGAATAATGCTGTTTTGGCCTATATGCAGGACAATGGTGGCGGCAAAGAAGGTGCTGAAAAGGCAGCTCTCTGGTTTTTTGAGCAGTATCCGGATACCTGGAAAGCATGGTTGCCGGCCGATGTTGCTGCAAAAGTGGAAAAAGCCTTAAAGGAGATGAAATAGGATGGATGAATCAAAACATTTGGTGGAAGTAAAAAATTTATGGAAGGTTTTTGGAATAGATAATTTAACAGGTTGTAGTTTTACTTCTGAGGATGTAAGAATGATTGAAGAAAAAAAGGGAATTATTGCGGTAAGAGATGTTTCTTTCAGGATTAAGCGGGGGGAAGTATTTGTTGTTATGGGTTTGTCTGGCAGTGGTAAATCTACACTGGCCAGATGTTTATTGCGGTTGATTGAACCAAATCACGGTGAGATAATGTTTGACGGTTTGGATATAACGAAGATGAAAAAGCAGGAACTTATTGAATTTAGAAGGCATAAGGTGGCTATGGTTTTTCAGCATTATGGGCTATTGCCTCACCGGACGGTTTTAGAAAATGTGGCCTTCGGATTGAAGCTAAGAGGGGTTAAGAAAAATAAAAGAGAAGCTATCGCGCGAGAAGTCATTGCACGGGTGGGATTAACCGGCTGGGAAAGTCGTTATCCTCATAATTTGTCAGGTGGAATGCAGCAGCGAGTAGGGATTGCAAGGGCATTAGCCCAGGATGCAGACCTTCTGATAATGGATGAACCGTATAGCGGTTTGGATCCTTTGATCAGGAGAGAGATGCAGGATGAATTGATAAGATTGCAGAAGGAATTTAAAAAGACGGTTTTGTTTGTTACCCATGATCTTAATGAAGCCGTGCGGTTAGGGGATTGTATGGCAGTAATGCGCGCAGGAAAGATTGTTCAGATAGGCTCTCCTGAAGACGTAATTGCTAGACCGGCCAATGAATATGTGCAGAGATTTGTCGGGGACCATAATAGAATGCAAGAACTTTCAGCAGGAGCTTCTAAAATAGCTTCGGCCTAAGATGATAATGCAGGATACAGGGGGATTAAGCTTTATGTTTCCGGAAAGTATGGAGTATCATATCAGCAGTCATATTGATGCATTTATAGCCTGGCTGAATGTAGCTGGAGAGGCGCAATTTGCTGCTATAAGCAAAGGCTTGCTGAGCATGATTTTAACTGTATACAATTTACTTGTATTTATACCTTGGTGGATTTGGATTGTGCTGGTAGCTTTAATTTACTGGTACTGCAGGCGGAAACTGGTTTCGAGTATAATTCTTGCTTTACTGTTGATGTCAGCAGGAATATTCGGTTACTGGTCAGCTGCAATGGAGACTTTAGCGGTAGTTATCGTAGCAGTTTTGCTTGCGGTTTTATTAGGTATTCCTCTGGGAATTTTGATGTCGCAAAAAGACAAGGTAGAAGTTGTTTTGACTCCCCTACTGGATGCGATGCAAACTTTGCCCAGTTTTGTTTATCTTATTCCGGTTTTAATGTTATTCGGCTTGGGAAAGGTGCCAGCAGTATTAGCTACCTTTATTTATGCCCTTCCTCCGGTAGTGCGACTTACCAATTTGGGAATCAGACAGGTTTCGGACAATCTGGTGGAGGTGGGAGAGGCGTTTGGAGCTAATCGCTGGCAGTTGATGAAGGAGATTTTACTGCCACTGTCTGTGCCTTCAATTTTGGCAGGGATAAATCAGACGACGATGATGGCTTTAGCTATGGTCATAGTCTGCAGTATGATTGGAGCCGGAGGAGTAGGCTATGATGTTTTGATAGCCATCAACAGATTAGAAGTTGGAAAGGGCTTTGAAGCTGGTTTTGTGGTGGTGGCTCTGGCTATTATCATAGATCGCTTAACCCAGGGTATTGCTCAAAGGTGGCAAAATCCTGGAATGGCAAAAGAATAGTATTTAAAGAGGCAGGTTTTTTAGCCTGCCTCTCTGCTTGAAATGATAATGTAATCAGCTTTTATATTCAATTTTTGCTTGGCTTATTAGCTTCTGCTTAAAATTATTCCAGCTTTTTTTCTCGGGTAGCTGCATCAAGCTGTTTCCCTGCTTTTCCTTCTTGTTCTTTTTCCACTGCCTGACGCAGGTTGGCAAGAGCCAATCCTTTTAATTATATTGATGCTTTACTTCCTTTGTAGCTCAAAAATTTCTTCCTTTTTATTCCACTCGATTCTAAGGTTTATATTGTCTCCAGAATTGTTGGGTATGAATCCTCCTTGGCTCGACGTATGTGAAGTAATACTTTTAGTTACTCTGTCCAGGTGACGTCTTCCACTGACGCTGTTTCCAGGCATTTGATAAATGAAAAAAACTTCTCCGATATCGTCTGGATTTGAACCAATGTATTTTATTTCCATAAATTCTGATGCTTCATTCCCTTTTATAGTCATTACCATCTTGGCCTTCCATTCATGCCCCTGGCCGACGAAAATTATCTGTTCATTATCAGTAGGGGATTTATAAATAATATATATAGATAAGATAAGGATAGCTACAGCTATTATTATCAACCAGAAAGAAGTCTGTTTTTTCATCAGTTTTTTTCTAGCCTCCAAAACTCCAGTCTTGTAAACCATAATCTTGTATTCTGACTTCTAAAGTCCAAGGATTAGAAGTACCACGCTTTATTTCGATATATGTTCCACCCATTTGTCCCATAATAGGGGTTTGAACAATATATTCATTACTCCAATAGGGGTTTAATGTATACCACTGTCCGGGAGTATCAATATTTCTGGAAGTAAAAGCAGTATTAAAAGGAGAGTTACCTATCGTTGTGCCGTTATAAGTTTCCCCAAAAGCTCTAGCATATACTTTTGTCGTAGTATATGTTACAGTATTATCCAACCTATCATATCTACCTTCCCATTTAGATATTCTATTAAAAGTCATTCCATCTCTAGTCTGGCTTCCTGCAAAATATGCTCGCACATAAGCACGGGTTGTTATAGCGGGGTCAGTTCGATTTTTTTCGTCTGTGTATGAGTCTGTAGCAAAAACTGTGATTCGATAAATATTTTCAATTTGATTGGTTTGGAGGTTTAAAATATCTCTAAATTTTTCTTTGACAACATAACAATTAACTTTTTGCCCATTTACAAAAGCAGATATTTTTTCTCCTGTTGGTAATTCATTAAAGATTTGTGCATCTTTCAATATATTATCTAAATTATTGTCAAGATGATACTCTTTTAATATAATTTCTTTACCATACAAATCTTCTTCTAATCCAAAGGCTGAACAAGGATTAGAGTAAATAGCTATAAAACATATCAATAATCCAATTATTAACTTCCTCATATTCCCATCCCTTTTACAGTAAAATAATGATTGTTTTTAATTCAGTTGCTTCTCAAGACAGGCAATTTATACCCCTCCTTTATTTGCCAAATCTAGAAATATTATAAAATAAAATATAAAAAGAAAACAAGCTTAAATGAATTTTTGGTTGGAATTTATTCTTAGATTATATATTTTAAGAGATAGATGTTAGAAAAGATAACAATTTGAGTGTAAGAGAAAAGCTTTTAGTTAATTTTATATTGGGGTTATATATGAGAATTGGAAATAGAAAAATGACAGAAAATTTATCTAATGGCTAAATATAATTTTTGCAGTTTTAAAAGGCGGGTAATTTTCCCGCCTTTTAAGTTTTTCATAATTGCCTGTGCTAGATGCAGATCTTATACAAAAAGGCATATTGTTTCTAAATATGCAAAATTATAAAAAAATGGTACTGCAGGTTTATTAGGTTAACTAAATGAGACTTTTTCATATTAACTAACCCAAGAAATATTGGAATTTTTAAGGGGTAAAAAAAGGACTTCACCCCTTATCTTGCCGAATTTTATAGGTGACGAAACCCAAAATGCAAGGAGGCGAAGTCACTTATGTATATTCGACAAGGCTGTGTTTTTTCCTTTGAGGATGCATTAAAAATTCAACCTCAATCTAGACTTGAAAAAATAATTAACACCCTTGACTATAAACCAGTTCTTGACAAATTTAACAGATCCGACAGTAAATCTGGTCCGAAACCATATCCGACTTATGCTATGCTAAATGCTCTAATTGCTATGCGTCTGGAGAACATGAATAGTTTTAGCCAACTGGTCGAACGACTTAAGTATGATGGCTATTTACGTTACGTTTGTGGCTTTGAGGTTTTTGGAAAGACACCCAGTATAGCCTCTTTTAGCCGTTTTTACTCCAAGATCATAGAAGATGATTGCCTTAAAGTCTTGTTTTCATCAGTAGTTAACCAAGCCGAAGAAATGGGACTACTCGATCTTAGTGCTGTAGCCATTGACTCCAGTAAGGTTGAAGCCTATGAAAAGGCAGTACCCAACAAGAAGATTGCCAAGGATGGGAAATCAGCCAACTGGGGTATTAAGAGTGATACTAATGGTAACCCCATAAAATGGTTTGGTTATAAACTACATATCGTAACTGACGTAAAATCTGGGCTTCCTGTAGCTATTAAGGTAACACCAGCCAATGTTACTGATGCTAGTGTAGTTGAAGAGATTCTGGAACTAACTGCTGAGAATATACATTCCCGGATATGCTACTACCTGATGGATTCGGGTTATGACCAAAACAATGTATATTCACTAATCAGAGATAAGTATCAGGCTCAAGCTATTATTGCACTCAACAATCGGAGTGCTAAACAGCCTAAAACAGGCTTGGATTGGAACGGAACCCCCATCTGTTCTGCTGGTTACAGGATGGTATACTGGGGATCTTACAAAGGTGAAAACAAGTTCCGCTGTCCTCATGTCTTGGGTAAATGTAATTGTCCTTTTGGTTCTGCCTGGTGTTCTGAAAGCAACTATGGAATGGTAGTAAAAACCCGAGTTAAGGACAATCCTCGCTTGTTTTGCACACCCCACCAGGGTACTGCTAAATGGCAAAAACTTTATAACTTGCGCACCTATTCGGAACGTTGCTTCAGCCGCTTTAAAGAAAACTTAGGCTTAGAAACCGGGTTAACCGTACGTAAGATTAAGAAAGTAGAAGCTCATGCTTATCTTTGTGCAATAACAATGATTGCGGCTGTAATATCAGTTAACCAGGAAAATAATATTAAGTCGTCAGCAGCATAGCATTTTATCAGGTTTTTAAAGAACTCTCCCTTCAAAGGGGGAAGTATGCCCAATTACTGTAATTGGTTATAATAGAATGTAATTTAACTGTTAAAATCGGCATTAACTGTTATATTGCAGTGATGCTATTACTCAATAGTTGCTTTTGCTATATTGATTTTTTGAGTTATGCAAAAGTCTCAAATAGAAATTATTTCATTTTCCTTACAGCAGTTTTGATAATAACATACTCCCAACATGGGCCAGTAATCGGGATTATGGAATTCCCGGCTGTAAAAGCCTATAAGACTGTCACATGGTTCTTTGCATTTTAACAGCAGCCCGTAGTTCCTGTAATGGCCGTTGTACCACTTTTGAACTATATTATGAGTCAGTTTCATCTTTACCCATCCGAAGTATCCGGCGTCAATATCAACATGACCTACTGCCTGGGAATAATCAACCATAGGTTTATTATTCCAGGTAACGGTGTTTTCATCCCAGTACTGCATTATTCTATAGGCGTAAAGCCTAGTGGTACAAGGGATTTCATTGCGATAGATCATTAGATATAATCTGGTTGAAATAAGTTCGCTATTGGGGGGAATTTGATTACATCCCAGGCTGCATAAATCAAATTTTATCAGGCTTTGATATTCATCGTTAGCCCCCTGGTATCTGTTAGTATAGAGATAAGGTACGTTGCCAAAGTTGGTATCCGGGTAGTATTGGGCAATATAAGCGTCTTTTTCAGGGGTAAAATATATCCGGGTAGGCATGTTATCCCTCCTTTCCTTGATTTCACTATATAATACTGGTGTTGTTGGAAAAGTGTTACTGAATAAGGGGGTTATTTGTAGAAAGGAATGGCTTTGCCAGGGCAGATAAATTTATTGTTTAATATAAAATAAGTATTTTATGGCTGGGCGCATTGTTTTTGCTGCTTATTTTCTTATTTTTTTATGGGTAATTTTTATATAATAATAAAGCAATCAGGCGTGGCCGAGAGATTATATTTGGAAAATGAGGAGGAGAAAATGGAAGGTAAGATTTTAGCCCGGATAGCCGAGGAAACAGGGATTGATATAAGACAGATAAAAAATACGGTTAAACTTTTGGATGATGATAATACAGTGCCTTTTATTGCCCGCTACCGCAAGGAGGTTACTGGTGGCCTGGATGAAACTGGGATACGCAGAATTCAGGAACTTTTGCGCCTGTACAGGAATTTGGAAGAAAGAAAAGCCGAAGTTATAAGGCTTATTGCAGAACAGGGTAAGCTTACTTTGGATATTGAGAAAAGCATTGTTAATGCCCGCAATGTAACTGCGGTGGAAGATATATACAGGCCGTTCCGCCCGAAGAGAAAGACCAGGGCTTCTGCTGCACGGGAAAAAGGGTTGGAGGGCTTAGCCTTGTTTATAAGGTATGAAAAGGGAGATCCGGAAAAAGAAGCAGAGAAATATCTGTCGGAAAAGGTGGTGACAATAAAAGATGCCTTGAAAGGAGCTGTGGACATAATTGCGGAGGAAATAGCAGATGATGCGGATATAAGGGGCTATGTCAGGAATTATCTGCGAAAAACAGGGATTATGGTATGCCGGGCTGAAGATGAAGAAAAGGATTCGGTTTACCGCATGTATTATAATTACAGTGAACCGGTAGACAAAATACCACCTCATAGGATATTGGCTATAAATCGCGGAGAAAGGGAAGGATATATAAAGGTAGATGTTGAGGTTGATGTAGATAAAATGTTGAATCATATCAGGCAAAGTTATAGAGCGGTTTGCTTGGCTAATGATGCTTATATGCAAAAGGCGGCAGAAGATGCATACAAACGTTTGATAGAGCCTTCAGTTATACGGGATATAAGAAATGAGCTTACTAAAAAGGCTGAGGAACATGCAGTTGAAATTTTTGCTCAAAATCTTAGACATTTACTCCTGCAGCCGCCGATAAAAGATAAGATGGTTTTGGGGGTAGACCCTGCCTATCGAACAGGATGCAAGTGGGCGGTTGTGGACGAGACCGGCAGGCTTCTGGAAACAGGGGTGGTTTATCCTACTTTACCCCAACAGAAGGTGGCTGAAGCCAAGCAGGAGTTTATCCGTTTAGTAAGACAGTACAAGATAGATATAATCGCTATAGGAAATGGAACGGCTTCCCGGGAAACTGAACAGTTTGTGGCTGAGTTTATTCAGGAAAACAAGGAGTATAACCTGGCCTATATTATTGTTAATGAAGCAGGAGCCAGCGTATATTCTGCTTCTGAGCTGGCAAAAGAGGAATTCCCCGGACTTGATGTGGCTGAAAGGAGCGCAGTATCTATCGCCCGCAGGCTGCAGGATCCTCTGGCTGAGCTGGTAAAAATCGAGCCTAGATCTATAGGGGTGGGACAATATCAGCATGATGTGAATCCCAAATTTCTAGCGGAAAAGCTGACCTGGGTGGTAGAATCAGCTGTTAACTATGTAGGGGTAGATGTCAATACTGCTTCTGCTTCCCTCTTAAGCTATGTAGCAGGGATTAACAGCACAGTTGCTAACAATATAGTCAAATACCGGGAAGAAAACGGAAAATTTAAAAATCGTAAGGAACTGTTGAAAGTTCCACGGTTGGGAGCCAAAGCGTTCGAACAGTGTGCCGGGTTTTTGCGCATAGAAGGAGGAGATAACCCACTTGACGGGACAGCTATACATCCTGAATCATATGAGGCTGCTTTAAAGCTTCTAGATTATCTGGGAATGGGACTAAATGACCTGGGAAGCGAAGAACTTAAAGAAAAGATTAGGAAGCTTGATTTAGCGGAAACAGCTGGAAGGCTTGAAATAGGAGTTCCTACCTTGGAGGACATGATTGAAAATATGATAAAGCCTAAGCGCGATCCGCGGGAGGAGCTACCTCTGCCTATATTCAGACAGGATGTTCTATCTCTGGAAGATCTAAAGCCTGGGATGAGGCTTAAAGGTACAGTTACCAATGTGGTTGATTTTGGAGCTTTTATTGATATAGGGGTAAAAAACAGCGGACTTGTTCATATTTCCGAATTATCACACCATTTTGTGCGTCATCCTATGGAAGTAGTGACGGTAGGAGACGTAGTTGAGGTGGAAGTTTTATCGGTGGATGCGGAGAAAGGGAGAATTGCTTTGAGTATGAGGATATAGCGATAGTATTTTAGAACTTTTTATAGGGAGTTAAAATATTGTTTTGATTTCTTCACACTTATTTTTCCAGGATGTTTTTGAACAGCTTGCATTCCAAAAAGATTGCCGGATAAAGGTTCCAGCATACCATCATATCATCATATGAAATCGGCTACGGCTGCTCCTTTATCCGACTTTATAAATAAAATAGCTGCATAATAAGAAGGAAGTTTCCTATTGGAATAAGGAACCCGCAGTCCTGCAATCTTTGCGGTGCTGGTGTTAATTTTTATATATGCGTTGGCATATGCGTTGGCCTATGGAAATAATTTCTGGTTTATAAGTACACCTGTTTATGTCTGAAGAAAAGACATGATTGTTGTTTTTGAGATTTTATCCTGAGAAGTGCTAAAATGTTAGTTTTTGGGGTTGATGATGTGGTTAAATGTGACAGTGTATGCTAAAATTCCAAATATAACATAAAATATAATGGCTGAGATCAGACAATAATAACATATTTGCGGGGCCCATTTGAATTGAGAAAATTGTAATGCAGAAGCGATAACTGCACACAAAGCAGCAATTATCAAGCTTAAGTATTTACACCAGTTAAACCGTAGTGATAAAGACATTAACAAGCAAAGCATTAATGCAGCTCCGGCTCCGATTAAAGCTATGCCAGCATCGGAAATAGGAAGAAAAAGGAATTTACCGTTACACGACTCACAGTTTGTGTTTGCAGGGTTATATTTAGTCCAGGCTGTATAAATGAGCAATAAAGTGTTAATTAAACATAGAGCAGTAGTGTATCTATAAAAATTTTTTTCAATCACGGCGTATCCCTCTTTTAGTTTTTTTTATTGAATTAAAGCGTTTTTCATGGTATTTATAAATAAGAAAATAGGCGATTAATATTACGGATACTCCGGTAATTAATCCTGGCAGAAAAGCATTATTATACTTTTTTATTATGTTAGCTGATAGAGTAGCGATCATCATGATTATAAAGCCTAAGAAAAAATTTGCGGTTATTTTTGACTTTCTGTTTAAAAAAACAATATTATTAAAATGATTATAAAGATAAAATATATATGCCACATAGTGTGTTAGTTTTGCCTCCTTGTGAGAATGTTAGTAGAAAAAGTTAATTTTCGTTTATTAATATATTAAAATAACTGTATTTTGGTGTATTTGTTATGTTTTAAGAAGCAAAATAACATCATGATAGGACTTCTAAAGTCCTATCATGATTTGAACTGGTTACTAATAACCATAGGATGTGCAAAGGTTTTCACAATCTTTATACTTATCAAAAGCGTAACATACAGCCCACCAGATTGCGAAGCAAATAACTTCACATGGAATGTTTTCTAGACCACCACAAACTACTGCACATTTCCAGGCGCCGAAACCATTACATCCAAAGCTTGTTATAGCATCGCATACCTTAACACATGCACTATGTTTGGATAGTTTAATAACTGCATTTTGTTTTTCAATACTAACCTTTGGATTATCAGAATTTGAATTGATAGTAGTTTTAATTTCATCGCCGGTAGCTTCAACAGATCCGGAATAAATAACTTGACCATCAACGATATCATATATATCGACTTTTTTACCTGATGAGGAGAAAATTCCAGCAGTATATCTTGTTTTTCCATCAGTATTCGAATATGCAATTCTTACGTTGTTGTTAAGCCATAAGATTACTATATTACCGATTTTCTTTCCTAATGTACATTATAAAGACTTTGATTTTTTGATAACATAATTGTCACCAGCTAATGTTTTTATCAGTAGTTTAACATTGTCATCTGCAAGTGCTTTTTTAAGCATATATTTATTATGTTTGTTGTTAAGAACAACAAAGTTTAATTTGAATTTTTGATCAATATATTGAGTTGCTGCATATCCGGCTAATGCTGGGGTTGTTATTAATGATAACATGATTATAGTTGCAATTAGTTGCTTCCAATAAATTTTTTTTGATTTCTGAACACTCACACTTTATTACCTCCCTTTTAACACCCATGAGTAGGTTTGTGCGTGAATTAAGCTATTTATATTTTTGTTTTTATATTTATGAACAAAATTTGGTCAATTTGCTGGTGTAATTTAAGGTTATATACTTTATTAAAACTTATTGAATTTAATTAGTCTTCAAACAAGCAATTAAACCACCTCCTTACAACTTTTAAAACAATAACCACTTATTTCTATTGTTTATAAAATAACCCAAAAAAAAAAATAAAGTCAATCCAAAAAGAAAAGTTTAATGGTGTTTAATTTTAAATTGGAGATTTTAAAGAATGGATTTGAGAAAAACAAATTATTTTTTGAGTGATGACAGTATAATAAATTACTGAAATAATTGTAATTTGTAATTATCTATCTAGCCCCCTAACCGAATTGGAGAAAAAGCATTTAAGTGATAAGATAAGAACTAAAAACGAGGGGTAATTAATAATATAAAAAAAGAGAATATACCTGGGAATTTAAAGAACAAATAATAAAAGAATGTCAGGAAATTAGCAATATAGCACTGGTTGCACGCAGACATAATATTTCTTCTAACACTATTCGAAACTGGATGCGAAAAATCAAACAAACAGGTTCATTAAATCCATTACCTAAAGATCAGGCAAAAAGAAAGCGAGAAATCGGGCTTTGTCCATCCACATATTATGAAAATATATCCAGAAGATGCAGCATTTCAGAGAAAAATAAGTCTGAAGAATATACTGCTCCTGAAAACAATGGGGGAAGACCTGTTCCCGGGTATTCCCTTACCGGTAAAGGAGAAAAAATACCTGATGAACAAATAAAAGAGTTCTTGTGCAAATTAGTTTGCGGTGACGACTTTTCCTATGGTTATAACAAACTTACCATCTGTATTAGAGAAGATTATGACCTTAAAATAAACCGTAAAAAAGTTTACAGACTTTGTAAGGAGCTTAATATTCTTAAACCTCAGCGTAAAAAACGTATTTTTCTTTCAATTGTCACTTATAGATGTATTTGATCGTTCAGTTATTGATTATCATCTGGGATTATCCTGCACAGCTAAAGACGCTGTCAAAGTCTTAAAGAACTCCTCAATAAAAAGGAAACTTACTAAAGGAATAAAGCTTCCTAAAATAAAGAAGATAATGGGCCACAATTTACAGCTAACCAATTTAAAAAAACGATGGAAGAATTAGGATTATTCCATGAAAGAATCCCTGTAAAAACGCCCAATATAAATGCTCATACAGAATCGTTCCACGCAATTTTAGAAGATGAGTGCTACAGCCAAAATGAGTTTGACAGCTTTATGGATGCTTACCAGGTTATAACAGAATATATGGAATTTTATAATCAGCGCCGAAGAAATGGAAGTATAAATTTTATGACTCCAAATGGATTTTACGAAGCATTTATGAGTAATTCTGTAAAACTTGAATCTTTTAGTGCATAATCTCCGGATTTGGAGGGTCAAGCCGTTATTAGTTAGATTAATACGGAATATTGAAGGAATAATTAAGGCAAAACTTTAGATAGCTGATGTTAGAGGAACCAGTTACCAATATAGTTGATTTTGGAGTTTTTGTGGATATGGAGGTAAAGAAAAGCGGACTTGTGCATATTTCCGAGCTTTCACACAACTATGTCCGCCATCCTTTAGAAATGGTCTCGGTAAGGAATAAGGTTGAGGCATAAGTTTTATCAGAGATGTTAAAAAAGGACGAATTGGTCTTACTATGAAGCGTTAGAATTTGAGATTGATAATGGTGAATGAGGGGGATTTTATTTGTCTCTGTATAATGAAACGCGAGGAGGCAGATAAGATTTCCCTTGTTTTTTGTGGGCTGGGGAATGCTAATAAGCATATTAATATAAAAAATAAAATTTTAAATTCGGCTGCATTTATGTCGGATCTAACTTATTTACAGCAAAGATTGGAAGTTAGATTGAGTTATTATTAGTAATGGCAGACGCTTATACTACATCTAAAAGGATCCATAAGAGCTGTAGAGTTTTGGTTTTAGATAAGTAGAAAGGAGGTTTTATTGTATACTATATTAAGGTGAATAAATAACTTTAAGGAGCGAACTTTATGCCTTATGATTTTGATGAGATTATAGATCGCAAAAACACCGGGAGTATGAAATGGGACGGAGTAAAGGATATTTTTGGGGAAGAAGACCTCCTTCCCATGTGGGTTGCGGATATGGATTTTAAGGCTCCAGAGCCGGTTATTGATGCCTTGATTGCCCGGGCTAAACAGGGGATTTTTGGCTATAACAGAAAGACAGATGCATATGATGAAGCTGTTATTAAATGGTTTAAGCGAAGGCATAATCTGGATTTGAGGCGTGAGTGGCTGTGTTTCAGTCCCGGAGTAGTTACAGGATTAAATCTAATCGTTCGCGCTTTTACTGAAGAAGGGGATAAAATTATTATTCAGCCTCCGGTTTATTATCCGTTTTATCATGTAATAGGTGATAATAAGCGTATAATAATAGAAAATAATCTGCTTCTTAAAGATGAAAGATATTATATGGATTTTGATGATTTAGAGGATAAAGTCAAAGATAAAAAGGCTAAAATGCTTTTTCTCTGCAGTCCGCATAATCCGGTAGGAAGGGTATGGAAAAAGGAAGAACTTATTCGTTTAGGTGAAATATGTCTAAAAAATGATGTTATAGTGGTGGCGGATGAAATTCACTGTGATTTGGTCTATTCAGGGTATAAACACATTCCTTTTGCTTCTTTGAGCCCTGAACTGGCACGAAAAAGCATAACGACTGTATCTCCCAGCAAAACTTTTAATCTGGCTGGGCTTCAGACTTCGGTGGTTATAATTCCTGACTCTGAATATAGAGCTTGTTATAAGAAAATGCTTAATATTCATCGGGCTTCGCATATTAATACCTTTGGCATGGTAGCTTTGGAAGCCGCATATAACTATGGGGAAGAATATCTTGACCAATTGCTTTCTTATCTTGAGGGCAACCTTAATTTTTTAATCAGTTATATAGAAGAAAATATGCCGCAGATAAAGGTGATAAAACCGGAAGGCACCTATCTGGTTTGGCTTGATTTCAGGTCTGTTTGTGCTGATTATGAAGAATTGAATCAAATAATGATAAAAAAAGCCAAATTAGCTCTAGATCCGGGATACTGGTTTGGTGAAGCGGGGAAGAGGTTTATGCGCATCAACATAGCATGTCCTCGAACCATATTGGAAGAAGGACTCAGAAGGATAAGAGAGGCTTTTAAATGATAAAAAGGGGTGGTTTAAACCACCCCTTTAAAATATATCAGCTTATTTAGGCTGCATGCGGATTGCGCCGTCGAGGCGGATGGTTTCGCCGTTCAGGTAGCCATTTACTACGATTTGTTCTACCAGCATTGCGAATTCATCAGGATTACCGAGTCTCTGCGGGAAGGGAACTTGCTGTGCCAAGGATTGACGAGCAGGTTCAGGCAGGGCTTTCATCATTGGAGTATCGAATATACCAGGAGCTATAGTGCATACGCGGATAGCGTGTCTTGCCAGGTCGCGTGCGACAGGCAGGGTCATTCCAACTACGCCGCCTTTAGATGCGGAATAGGCAGCTTGTCCGATCTGTCCGTCGAATGCAGCAACAGAAGCAACATTGATTATAACGCCTTTTTCTCCGCTTTCATCTGGTTCATTCTTGTCCATTTCAAATGCAGCGTGTGCCAGCATATTGAAAGCACCGATCAGGTTGATTTCGATAACCATCCTAAACCAGTCAATGTTATAGGGACCATCTTTGCCGATAGTGCGTCCGGCTGCGCCTACGCCGGCGTTATTTACCAGAATGTGAATGGCACCAAATTTTTCCTTGGCGGTTGCACAAACATTTTTAATGTCATCAGTTGAAGTCATGTTGGCCTTTACAAAAACAACTTTTTCTCCTAATTTTTCAGCTAATGCTTTACCTTTTTCTTCATTCAGGTCAGCGATTACTACATTGGCACCAGCGTTGTGCAGGCGAACAACTGCAGCCTCTCCCAAACCAGAAGCTCCACCGGTAACAATGGCGGTTTTGCCAGCGATTTTCATTACATTCCCACTCCTTTTTAGATATTTTTGTTAATAAGGGAAGATTTTGCTTCACCCTCCCGTATACCATAATAATATCACACAAATGTAATTTAGTGGAGAAAAAATTCACATTCAGAAAATTCGTTTTATTGATTTTAAGCAATATGTATGCATTGTTTGTATTTGAGCGGTTTTTTAGATAAATAAATTGATAATTCTAAATAATAAAAATTTTGCAAAATTTAAGCAGGAATTTTTTGCAGGCTAATAAAATATTATTAAATACATCACACCTTAATGATTTTGTAAAATTTTTGGAGGCAGGTGATTTAATGACACCGAATGAGGGAGCTATTTATGATGATGTGCGAAAATGTGTCGATGAGATTATTAATTATGTAGGCAAAGATATTACTTTTGCTATGACCTTAGCTTTAGGAAAACCAGCCAGACTTATTAATGAACTTTATCGAAGGGCTAAGGAAGATCCTGAAATAAAGCTTAAAATTGTTACCGCTCTTTCTTTAGAGAAGCCGCGCGGCCAATCAGAAATTGAACGAAGATTTTTAAAACCTTTATCAGAAAGAATTTTTGCTGGAGTACCAGACTTTGATTATATAATTGATTATAGGGAAGGAGAACTTCCTTCTAATGTGGAAATCTACGAGTTTTTCTGCAAAGCAGGAGCTAATTTGCATTCCGCTGAACTTCAACAAAACCACCTGGCCTCTAACTACACTCATATTCCCCGTGACGCATCTGAATTCGGAGTTAATGTTGTGGGAATACTTTTAGCTTCTGGTGAAATTAACGGAAAAAAGATGTATTCCACTGCTTGCAATCCTGATGTGACCCTGGAAGCTATGGAATTAACAATGAAAAAAAGAATGAGTGGAGAAAAAGTAGCTATTATCGGAGAAGTAAACAAAAATATGCCCTTTATGTATGGGGATGCAGTAGTAGGGCCGGAAAAATTTGATATTATATTGGAAGGGCCTTATTTTGACTATGCGCTTTTTGCTCCCCCTAAGGATGCGGTTGCTTTATCTGATTATGCGATAGGTCTCAATGTAAGTACCTTAGTAAAGGATGGAGGAACTATTCAGGTAGGGATTGGAGCATTAGGGGATTCAATTGTTTCCGGGCTTATTATGCGGAATGAACATAATGATGTTTACAGGGAGATTATTAATAAGTTGGAAATCCCACGAAGATATGGCAAGCTTATTGATAGAATAGGCGGACTGGAACCCTTGCAAAAAGGGCTTTATGGTTCCTCTGAAATGTTTATAGATGCTTTTATACAGATGTATAAAAATGGCATCTTAAAGCGCCGGGTTTTTGAAAGCATTCCTTTGATGAAACTTATAAACGCGGAAGAATTAGATCCTGATAATATAAGAGAAGATATAATAGATAAATTATTAGAGATGGAAGCTATTAAGCCCCAAATTAATCAAAAAGATTTTAATTTTTTGACCTATTTTGGTATTTTAAAGCCTGGTTTAAGGTTCGAAGATGGTTTTATCATAGATGGAGAAGAAAGATATTCTGCTGATATGAATGATGACAGAGCGCGCCGAGAAATCAGAAAAATTTTAGGGAAAAGGCTTTTAAACGGGCAGATTCTTTTAGGAGCATTTTTTATAGGGCCTAAGTTTTTTTATGATGCGCTTAATACGATGAGTGAAGAAGAGAGGAAACTTTTTGGCATGTCAGGGGTTGATAAGGTTAACCAACTGTATGGGGGAGAAGAGTTAAGAGCACTTCAGCGCAAAGATGCCCGCTTTATAAATACCGGCATGGTAGCTACTCTTTTGGGGGCAGTAGCTTCTGACCAGCTTGAAGACGGAAGAGTAGTAAGCGGTATAGGTGGACAGTATAATTTCGTAGCTATGGGTCATGCTTTGCCGGATGCGAGGGTTATAATTATGATTAAGAGCACCAAGGGAACAGGGAGGAAACTCAAATCTAATATAGTTTTGAAGTATGGACATTGTTCTGTTCCTAAACACTTGAGGGATATTATCGTTACCGAATATGGGATTGCCGATATAAGAGGTAAGCCACATAAAGAAGTGGTAATGGAAATGATTAAGATTGCTGATTCCAGGTTCCAGGATCGGCTCCTCGAACAAGCGAAAAAGGCCAAACTTATACCTAAAAATTATGATATACCTCCTGAGTATAGAAACAATACTCCCGAAAAGATTGCTTCCATTTTGGGACCTTATCAAAAACAGGGGTATTTTAAGCCTTATCCTTTCGGAACTGATCTAACCGAAGATGAAATAATACTTGGCGGTTCTCTCAAAGCTTTAAAAGCACTTTCTACCGGCTATCCTCTTAAAATGACAAGTGGTTTATTTTTAGAGCTCTTAAGGCCGGTTCCACGGTCTGCCGTAAAATATCTGGAAATGATGCAGTTGGATAGCCCTAAAGGTTTAAAAGAAAGATTTATGAGAAAAATGGTGGTTTTTGCTTTGAGGAATAATAAATGGATATAATAGCATTGATTAATAAGCTGTTTTTTATAAGGGGATAATCAGTCCCCTTATTTTCACTATTTTTAGAGCTTTTTAAAGGTTGTATAAATCTATTTGAAGTAGTAAAATGTTGGATAATGATTCTGGCTTTTGATTTTTTTATGTGGGAGGAAGGCAAGTGGGAAATATAAGAATATATGCGGATAATGCCTGTGACCTGGATAGAGATGTTATTGAGAAGCTTGGAGTAAGGATGTTTCATATGCCGGTAACTATAAACGGCAAGACTTATAGGGATCGATTGGATATTAATCCGAAGGAATTTTATGAGTTAATATCAAAACCAGGAGTCCTTCCGGTTACGGCGCAGATAAATCCGGCTGAGTTTCAGCAGGAGTTTGAAAAGGTTATAAAAGAAACAGATGATGAGATAATATATATTGCTTTTTCATCCGGACTGAGCGGTACTTATCAATCAGCCTGTATAGCGCGGGATATGGTAGCCCCGGAAAGGATAACAGTCATTGATTCCAAGAGTGCTTCGGTAGGATATGGGCTTACGGTTATAAGGGCGGCTAAAGCAGTAGCAGCCGGTAAGAGCAAAGAAGAAGTTATTGCAGAAATTGAGGATAATGTAAGGAGAATAGAACACATATTTATAGTTGGCAATTTTGAAATGCTCAAAAGAGGCGGAAGGGTAAGTGCTACTTCTGCTGTTTTGGGGAACTTGCTTAATATTAAGCTTATACTTCACTTTGTAGATGGTAAAATAGTACCTTTAGAAAAGGTAAAAGGGCTTAAAAAAGCTAAAAAGAGGATGCTGGAAATTATGGAAGAAAGGGCTGCGGAAGACTTGCCTTATCAGCTTATAGGAATCAATCATTCGGCTGATTATGAAGGAGCCCTGGAGATTAAAGAAATGATCAAAGAGAGATTTGGGTGCAAGGATTTTGTTATTTCCGAAATTGGTGCTGCAATAGGTTCTCATGTGGGAGCCGGGACATATTCGGTATTTTTCCTTAACAAAGGATAAAGAAAAAGGGGTGTTTTTTTATGGACACCCCTTATCTTTGTTTTTTAAAATTTTTTCATATACTTTGATATAATCTTCTACCATTCGGTTTTGACTGAACTTTTCTTCTACCCATTTTCTAGCGTCAGCCCGATTGAGACAACTGATATATTTGAGCTTGTCGACTGCTTCGTCTATATTATTTACCAGGAATCCAGTTATTCCGTCTTTTATGACTTCTGACATGGAACCGCGATTAAATGCTATGACCGGGGTGCCGCATGCCATGGATTCAACCACACTTAAGCCAAAAGGTTCAGCAAAGTTTATGGTATGAATAAGGGCATAAGCATTGCCTAGAAGGATATTGCGTTTATATGGATCAATTGAGCCTAAATATACTATATTGCGGTTATCTATATAAGGTTTTACATTTGCCTCAAAGTAATTTTCATCCTGAATTATTCCGGCTATATAAAGCTTCATTCCGGTTATTCTGGCAATTTGTATTGCTTCAGTTGTCCCTTTGTCTTTGTGGATACGCCCTAAGTAGACCAGATATTTTCCGGGTTTTTCCACGAAAGTAAATTCGTTTAAATCTATACCATGGTAGATTGTGGCGATGTATTCCAGTTCAGGCCTGCGGTCAGCATTGCTTATTGATACATAATAAGTGTTTTTATTATATTTCTGATATACCGGCAAGATTTTATCAGATGAAAATCCATGGATGGTTGTTAAAACCGGCGTTTTTACTAAACGGCTGAAGGTTAGAGGCAAAAAGTCATAGTGATTGTGAATAAGGTCAAATTTTTCTGCCTCTTCAAATAAATGAGAGATATGCAGGGCTTCCCAAACTTTAGGATCTATATCCCGGTTTTCTTCATAAGGGTACGGGCATATCCAGGCAAGCTTGCCGGCAGTGATAGAGTTGCCGGTAGCAAAAAGGGTTACGTCAATATTTTTTTTAACAAGCCCTTCAGCCAGAAGGGATACTACCCGCTCCCATGGACCGTAATGTTCAGGAGGGGTGCGCCATGCTATGGGTGCTAACAGTGCTATTTTCATTTTCTGCTCCTTTGTTAAATTTTTATGGTACTTCTGCGATTGCAATTATTACATATTTATCCAAAACTTGAGCTAATATTTGTATCGGGTGATTTCGGGTATTGCAGAATTTGAAATCCTGTATACCGTAGGAAACAGTAGCATCTTTGTCATAAGGGACATAGCTTACTTTCATGCTGTGGGGATGCCTCTCTATTACTTTAAGCTGAATATCTAAAACTGCGTTGTAGAGTGTGCTGGAAACCTGGCAGATTCCTCCGCCTATTCCAGGCAGGACTTTTTTGCCGGCAAACACAGGGGCTTTTTTAAAGCCTGCGGCAGGAGTTCTTTCCCCTACAATTTGGTTGAATGAAAAAATCTGCCCGGGATAAAGAACCTGTCCATTTATTTTTTGACAGGCTAAATTTATGTTATCAGTGCGGTTAGGCAATTTGCTAAGCAGTGTTGTATAGTAACCTGTCATGATTTTATGGTTGGGGTAAAGATCATTGAAAACAGGCACCTCATTAAATGTTCCCCAGAGCGGGAGGTTGTCGGAAATTTTTGTAAAGCCAGCACTTCTAAGGGTTAAGATTTTTTTAGCCGGGTTATAAAAAGGAGCATACCCTGCTTCTTCCGCTAACAAACGCAGGGGAAGGAAAAATTCTCCTTCTATGATTACAGGTACAGTGTCCAGTATTATGGTTTCTTCATTTTGCAGTGCCTGAAGCTCGTTAGCGCGAAAAGACCAGCTTATCCCTTCTTTTTTGAGCCATATCTGGTTGCAGTCTGCCATGTCCAGGGAAAAACCAAAGAGAAGGGCTGCATCTTCGGCTGAAATCATAGCGCGGTTGTCGCCATTTATAAATGCAGAATTTTGAAGATTGGCTAACTGGCCATCTATTTCGATGCTTATTTTATTTGGATAAGAAAAGGAACTGTCAACATAACTTTTTTCTGCATTTAAATCATTCTGCTGTTCTTCTACGGTTATGTAATCATTGGGATTTGATCCCTCTAAAGGAGCTGCACTGCTGGCTGCCGGGTTAAGGAAGATAATTCCGCATATTAGTATGACGAAAAAAGTATTCGGAATTTTTTTTGTGTTTTTCATTCTATTCCTCCTTTGAATTATATAAAATAGCTATGAAACACATGTAAAAATATTCCAATAAAATTTTTCTCCGAGAAATAGTATTGCCGATATGAAAAGGGTTTATGCACAAAAGATCAAAATATTACATAGATGGAAAAGGGCAAGTATGGTATATTTATAAAGACATTGGGAACATATCCGCACAACAAAGGAGGCATTATTTACTTGGAAAATAAAGAATTCAGCAATATGGGGCTAAAAGAAGAGCTTTTAGAAATGATTAAGGCTAAAGGTTTTATTTGTCCTACCCCTATCCAGATTGAAGCTATACCATGGGCCTTAAAAGGGAAGGACATAATGGGGCAGGCACAGACAGGTACCGGAAAAACTGCTGCTTTTGGACTTCCTATACTTAATAAAATAGAAAAAGGAGCAGGATTGCAGGCTCTTGTTTTGTGTCCTACCCGGGAGCTGGCAGTCCAGGTAATGCGTGAAATATCGTTTTTAGGTAAAAAAATGATGATCGGTGTTGTAGCAATATATGGAGGGCAGCCGATTGAAAGGCAAGTTTATGCTTTAAAGAAGAGACCGGAAATAGTTGTGGGAACTCCCGGCCGAATACTAGATCATCTTCGGCGTAATACTATTTCATTTAGTGGAGTGAAGTTTTTGGTGCTGGATGAAGCGGATGAAATGCTGGATATGGGCTTTTTGCCTGATATAGAAAGAATTCTCAGATTTTGCCCTTTAGAAAGGCAGACTTTTCTTTTTTCAGCTACCCTTAGTGAAAAAGTAAGAAAACTTGCTTTCAGATACATGCAAAATCCTAAAATTATAGTTATTCCATCTCCTGAACGAACTGTCCCGATGATTGAACAGAAGTATTATATGGTAAAACCTGGTTTTAAAAATGAAGCTTTATGTGCTGTTTTAGACAACAGCCAAATATCTGCCTGTTTGATTTTTTGCCGCACGAAGATAAGCACATCTAATTTAGCGAAGATTTTACGTAAAAAGGGTTATGAAGCGGGATGTCTGCATGGGGATATGTCGCAAAGGGAAAGAGACTGGGTTATGTCTGCTTTTCGCAGCCGCAGCATATCAATCCTGGCAGCGACTGATCTTGCTGCCCGGGGAATTGATATAAAGCATGTATCACATGTAATTAATTATGACATACCGGAGGATCCTGAGAGCTATGTTCACCGGATAGGGAGAACAGGGAGAGCGGGAAGAAAAGGAACTGCCATAACTTTAGTAGAACCGGAACAGATAAATAGGCTCAGAGCGATTGAAAATTATACCGGTAAAAGGATAAAGCGAGATATTTTGAATGTGAATAATGAAAAGCTCCAAGAAAAGCAACTCTTGCGAATGGAAAAGCTTATAAAAGATAAGATGACGGAGAAAAGTGATGAAATGAGTTTTGTTTTGGCTTTAAAATTAATGAAGGAATATAGGACGGAGGATTTAGTAAAAACCCTTTTAAACATAATATGGCAGGAATTTAGGCTTGAAGAGATTGAAAATGGGGCTGTTGAAGAATTGGAAATGGTAAATGTTGAGATTCCTTGGGGGAAAGTTCATGGTGCAGATGCTGATAATATAATTCGTTTTTTAGTTGATAATACAGCTTTATCTTTAAATGAAATTGGAGAAATTGAAATAGGAAAAGAAGAGTGTTATATTGAGGTTCCTCTCAGCCAGGTAGATGCAGTTTATAAGGCGATGAATGATTTTAAGCCGGGAAGGCAAAGAAAGGGGAATTTCTTTAAGTATAATTCCGGCCTACCGGATGAATTATGCCAGTAAATAAAAAAAGGAGGATTTCCTCCTTTTTTTATTTACAGATTTTGCAGTTTATCAGCATCTTCTTTAAGTTTGGCTGCCATCTGATTTATTGTTTGGACAGCCTCGAATATATTTTCTATTATTTTAAGCTGTTCATTGGTTATGGCAGTAACTTCTTCCGATGCAGCGGCGAGCTGCTGAGCACCTGTAGATATATTTTGAATATTGCGTTCCACTTCATCATTTGAGGCAATCAATTCTTCAATAGTTGCGGAAATGTTGTGAACTGCGTTATCTATTATAGAAGAATGCTGGTCTATTTTATTAAACAGTTCATGTCCTTCATTTACAACTGCGATTTGTTCTGCTATTGCCTGGTTGGATTCTTCGATCTTGCTTGCCGTGTTATGTGTATTGTTCTGTACTTCACGGATAATGTTCTGGATATTGGCGGCGGCTGCTGCCGATTCATCTGCCAGTTTGCGAACTTCGTCTGCTACTACGGCAAACCCTCTGCCAGCTTCTCCTGCTCTGGCTGCTTCGATGGCGGCATTAAGGGCTAACATGCTGGTTTGATCAGCGATATTTGATATGGTAAGTACAATTTTTCCAATTTCCTCTGACTGTTTATTTAAGGCTTGCACTGCAGAAGTTGCTTCTTTGCTTATTTCTGAGGTTTTTGCCAGAGTGGTTGTTTGATTTTCAATGGTTTTACGTCCGGTGTTGACAATCTGAATGAAATCATGGGAGAGTTTGCTTATTTTTTCAATTTCCTCTCCTATATCATGCAATGCCTGAACCATCTGGTTTATAGTCTGGGAAGCCTTTTCAATCTGTCCTGCCTGTTCAGAGCTGGTAGAAGCTATGTCCTCTATGCCGTGGTTAATTTGAGTAAAAGATTCTTTGCTTATTTCGGCTGTTTTGAAAAGTTCATCAGAAGTAGAAGCCAATTTTTGAGAGCTTATGTTTATATTCTCTGCTTCATGCTTTAAAAGTTCATTATAGCTGATTGCCTTTTCCTCCCGGTCAGTAGCAAGTATAAGCAGTTGTTGTGTTGCCTTGGCTCCGAAAGCAGCGGCTACTGATGCTAGGGCAAAGGATACATATCTTATTCCCAGAACATTAAAGGGTGGTTTGAGATGAGGCATAGCCTGTAAAATTATGATGTCTCCTATTATGATAAATGCCCCTGCAGTTATTGCCAGCTTTACATCAAAGTAGAGCAGGGAAAAGATTAAAACTATGTACATAAGATTGACGGTTTCATGAACCGGTGATATAATACGACAGGTGAATAAAAGAAAGAATTGTATTAATATTACGAAATATTTAGTCCAAGGAGCGACCGAGTATTTTTTTACGACCCAGAAGGTTATCAGAGTCCATAAAACATAATTACCCATATAAATACTCATCGATACCGGTGTTAAGGTAGAGCTGGTATGTCCTTTAAAGTAAAAGAAAAGGGTTCCTGCGGTCGTTAAAATACCTACCATGATCAGTATTTTAAGCGCCCGATAGTGATTTTCGATCATGTTTTTTTCTAAAAGTTGATTTCCCATTTTAATAAGCCTCCTTGTTACATATTGCAAAGAGTTTTAATATGATGGTGAGAATAAAGAAATTAGATTGTATATATTATTATAAATAATTATCTCTGACTATAAATAGGTTTTATTAATTTTTTTAAAAAAGGATGGGATTTGATTTTCCCATCCTTTTGCTGTTGAAGGGCGGTGAAGCTTTGCTTATCTGTTTCTGCGGACAGCTGAATTTATTTTTCGGCTATTTTGAGCGGTAGGTGATAGCGATTTTAATTTTGGACCTTCAAATATAATATTAAGTTCTTTCTGGGTAAATCGCTGGCTCGCCACCAGGTCGGCATTGCTGTCTTTACCCCATACGCTTACTAAGGCGCTTTTGGAGTTTTTCACCTGTATTTGCAGTTCGTATTCTGTTATGTTGGTAATATCAAATATGGCGAAATCGGAGGAGTTGGGACGCACGGTAAAGCTGGCCTTGTCAATTTCGGTTTTTGTTCCGTTAAGCTTGTATGCTTTTATTTCTACTTCTACTTTTGTTTTAGAGCTTACATTAAGCACTTTTACCCATACATTGGTAGAAGCGTTACCAGCCGCGTTTTCTACGGGGCCAGTTGAATAAATTCTGTACAAGCCTGGTCCACCTTTCATGCTTTTTATATGTTATATGCCTATAAGATTCATTTGGTGCTAAAATTATTTGAATGTTGGGCAGATATGAATAAAGAATTAGAACAGGATTGAAGAATCTTCTGGTATTATAAATGGGGAGATAAACATGGCAGAGGATGAGGAATTATGCTGAAAATTTTATCTATTGTTTTACCGATTTTTATTGTTTTACTTTTGGGATATTTTTTAAAAAGGATGAGATTTTTAGATGAAAATTTTATCGCAGTTTCTAACCGACTTATATTTAATATTTTTCTTCCACTTTTGCTTTTTTATCAAATAGCGTTGTCAAATTTTTATGATGTTTTTAATCTAAAAAGCATTGTCTTGATGTATGTTGCAATTTTATTGACTGTTTTTCTAAGCTACATATTAGCTGGATTTTTGAAGCTTGATTTAGAACAAACGGGCACTTTTGTTGTGGATAATTTTCGCAGCAATGTGGCTTATGTAGGGCTTCCTGTATGTTATTATGCATTAGGAAGGGAAAGTTTGCCGGTGGCCGCTGTTCTTATGGCTTTTAATGCTCCATTAGTTAACATTTTGACTGTTTTAGTTTTAAACCGGAATAATACTGATTTTAGGCTTTTTATAAAAGAGATAATTCTTAATCCTCTTATTATAGCTGCTGTTTTGGGAATAATTTTTTCTGTTTTCCCCATAAATTTTCCGGTTTTTATAAAACGAAGCTTTGAAATTGTAAATGGAGTAACTATGCCTTTATCACTCATTGCTATTGGAGCTACTATAAGTTTCAGCGGTATTTCGAGTAGTAAACTGGTAATAGGTTTAAGCAGTATGATAAAGCTTGGGATAATGCCTTTGTTTATATTTTTGTATTTGTCTTGGACTCAGGGATATTTCAGCTTGGCAGATAAGGTTTTGATTATCCTTATGTCCTGTCCTACCGCAGTTGCTGCTTATATTACGGCTGCAGGCATGAACGGGGATGAAGATTTGGCCAGCGGCACAATAGTGGTTAATACTGTTTTGTCTTTGTTCAGTTTTATAATATGGCTTAAGTTACTGCAATGAGAAGATCAGGGGGCAAAAGGAAAAATTTTTGACTGCTCTGTTTGAAAGTTTGTTTAAAGGAATTAAGGATGAATTACTTTTTAGTTTTAAAAGCCTGGATTTGGAGTTGGGTAATATGCAAAGACCTGAGAATGTTATAGTTATAGTAGATAGAAAAGATAGTTGGCAGGAAAGATATTTGAAGCTATTATTAATAGGAATAGAGTTATAAATGGCGGAGGAAGGTAAAAAGCAATGGATTATAAAGTCATAGCAACCGTATTTTTTTCCTCTATGCTGCCGATTGTTGAGCTTAGAGGGGGAATTCCTCTGGGTATAGCTTTGGGAATGAGCTATTTAGAAGCAGCGGGGTTATGTATCATAGGGAGTACCTTAATTGTGCCGGTAGTTTTTTTTGCGGTGCGCCCTATTTTTAATTTTTTTCTGAGCAGAAACCTTTTTGAACATCGTATAAATAATTTTATAGAACGGACTTTGCGCAAGAGCAGTAAGGTGAAAAAATATGGTTTTTGGGGCCTCTTTTTATTTGTTGGTATTCCACTGCCGGGAACGGGAGCATGGACTGGGACTTTGCTTGCTATTTTGCTGGATATACGATTTAAGTCTACTTTTTTTGCAGTTTTATTAGGCAATATTTTGGCCAGCCTTATAATATTGATGCTTACCCATTCATCGATTATGTTAATAGACTGGGCAAGATAGGAGGAGAAAGGTTCCTCTTTTTTTTTGACAAATTAATTTTAAGAAAATATTTGTAATATGTGGTAAGATGTCCTATAATCCTAAATAGTAATTATTATCATTTAGGTGGTGGCGCATTTTGCAGAAGCTTCTAGAAAAAATATCAGGTAATGGTTATAAAATAACTCCGCAGCGAAAACTTATTTTACAGGTGTTAATGGAGAAAGGGAACCCTCTGACTGCAGAAGAAATTGCTGTGGAAGTAAAAAAAGTCAGGTCAGATATGTCTACTGCCACTGTTTACCGCAATTTAAGTTTGATGACATCAATAGGTATTATCAATAAGTTTTACCTGGAAAGTGAACCTGCTTTTTATGAACTCGCTGAAAAACATGGCCATCATATGCGGTGTATTTCCTGTGGACGGGTTTATAGCTTGAATATCTGTCCCCTTAACGGGGAAGTGATTAGTATAGCTGAAGAATACGGTTTTACCATTAAGAGTCATTATTTTGAAATAGGAGGTTATTGCAGAGAGTGCAGCTCAAAAAATAGTATGGGGGGATAGGATGTGAAGAAGAAAACAAAAATTTTGAATGCGTTTTTGTTGCTTTTAATTTTTATATTTCAAATAAGCGGCTGTTTTAGAGAAGCAGATAAGGAAGAAGTGCCTGAAATTAAAAATATTAAGGCTTTTGTAAGCATTTTACCTCAAGCAGAATTGGTTAGAAAAATAGGAGGAGAACAGGTCGAAGTGAGTGTGTTGATACCTCCGGGAACAACGCCGGAGGATTACGAATTGTCGTCTGGGCAGCTTAAGGCCTTGAGCGAAGCAGATGTTTATTTTATGGTAGGCCATCTTCCTTTTGAAAAAGCATGGTACGAAAAGATAAAATCGGTAAATCCCGATTTGCTTATAGTTGATACTTCACGGGATATAAATATTATAGACGACAATCCCCACATATGGCTTTCCCTCAAATTAGCCTGTTTGCAGGCAGATAATGTATGTAAAGCCCTAGTCCGAATAGATCCGGAAAATAAAAGTTATTATGAAGAGAATAATAAAGCATTGAAATCTGAACTGAAGAGTATAGATGAAAAAATTGCTGGTAAATTTGCAGGCTTGAAAAATAAAATATTTATTACTTACCATCCTGCCTGGACTTATTTCGCGCAGGATTATGGGCTGAAAGAAATTGCGATTGAGGAACATGGAAAAGAACCTACCCCTCAAGATATTGCCCGAATAATAAAAATTGCTAGAGAGAATAATGTCAAAACAATTTTTGCTACCCCGCAGCACAGCACCCGGAGTGCTGAGGCTATAGCTAGGGAAATTAATGGAAAAGTCGAGCTTATAGATCCTCTGCCTTCCAATTATAATTATATGTTAAAAGTAGCTGAAGTTTTGGCGCAGGCAATGGAGGCGCAAAAAGAAAATGGCAGATGAGTTTAATGTAATTGAGATAAGAAACTTGTGGGTAATTATTAATGGGCGCAGTATTTTGAGGGATGTAAATTTGGAGGTAGAGGAAGGGGATTTTCTGGGGATTATAGGACCTAATGGCGGAGGAAAGACTACTCTTCTTAAGGTGTTAGCCGGCCTTATAAAGCCTACCTATGGAGAAGTAAAGATCGGAGGGAAGAAACTTAATTATAACTCTAAATATATAGGATATGTTCCTCAGTATTCTTTTTTTGATTATGATTTTCCCATCACGGTAGAAGAAGTTGTACTGTTAGGGCGTATTGCTCATAAAAAAGGGCGCAGTTTTTCTGTATATGACAGGGAAAAAGCCTATGAAATGCTCCAAAAAGTAGAAATGTATGATTATCGGCACAGACAAATAGGGGAACTTTCCGGAGGAGAAAGGCAGCGGGTTTTGGTGGCCAGAGCGTTGGCTTTAGAGCCGCATATCCTGCTTTTGGATGAACCTACGGCTAGTGCTGATCAAAGATTTGCGGCAGGATTTTATGAGATTTTGCGGGATTTGAACAAAGAAATGACTATTATACTGGTTTCGCATGATATAAGCGCGGTATCCAAATATGTTAATAATATAGCCTGTTTAAATCAAACCTTGTATTTTAATGAAGGAAAAACCATTTCCCCTGAAGTTATCGAAAAGGTTTATCATTGCCCTGTTGAATTGATTGCTCATGGAGTTCCGCATAGAGTACTTCCTCCTCATGATGGTGTAGTAGGTGATTGATTATGTATTTGTTACAGTACGATTTTATTCGTCATGCTTTGCTGGCTGGTATTCTGGTAAGTATAGCCTGTGGTATAGTAGGAACTTATGTAGTGATAAAAAGGATAGTTTTTATAAGCGGAAGTATTGCCCATATTGCTTATGGGGGTATAGGACTTGGGTATTTTCTGGGAATAAATCCACTCTGGGGAGCTTTTGCTTTCACAACAGTCTCTGCTTTAGGAATGGGAATGATAAGCTACAAGGCAAAACAAAAGGAAGATACCATAATAGGTATTATGTGGGCAGTAGGTATGGCGATAGGAATTATTTTGGTTCAGCAGTGTGATAGTTATACAGCAGACCTTATGAGTTATCTTTTTGGCAATATACTTATGGTGCCGGTAAATGACCTGATATTTACGGGTATTCTGGATATAATAATAATAGCTATTGTATACTATTATTTTGAAGAATTTAAAGCGGTTTCTTTTGATGAGGAGTTTGCCAGATCAGCAGGGATTAAAACTGAGAGATTTTATATTTTGCTTCTTTTATTGGTAGCTTTAACAGTCGTAGTCATGATAAGAGCAGTAGGAATAATCCTCGTAATAGCTTTGTTGACTATTCCACCTACTATTGCCAGGCAGTATACCCAGAGGCTTGGCCATATGATGTTTCTGGCAGTTATATTAGGAATTATTTTTACTACCGGAGGACTTTATTTTTCTTTTTGTTTTAATCTGCCTTCCGGGGCTACTATTATTCTTTTATCGGCTGCCAGCTTTTTTATTTCCTTAAGTCTGCAAAAATTAAAGAACCATATGCTGAACTTAATGTCGGGTAAAAATAGTTTTTATGAAAAAGGTTAGATTGATATAATAGGGTAATATAAAGCTATATGTTATAATTTAGCGTATAGACGAATATTAATTCACAGATTTAATCTATAAGTATGGGAGGGAATGATAGTGGAGACACGCGAATGTATAAAAACCAGGCGCAGTATACGACGGTTTACTGATGAACCGGTATCAGATGATCTTTTATATGAAGTTTTAGAAGCTGTAAGATGGGCACCTTCCTGGGCTAATACCCAGTGCTGGGAGATAATCGTGGTAAAAGACAGCAGCACTAAAGATAAGATAGCGTCTATTCTTTCACCGAATAATCCTGCTGCTAAAGGGGTAAAAGAAGCTCCGGTGGTGCTTATTGTCTGCGGTAGAACTGGATTAGCAGGGTTTAAGGATGGAGTAGCTAAAACTGATAAAGGCGATTGGTATATGTTTGATGTAGGAATTGCCTGCCAGAATTTATGTTTGGCAGCTCATGACCTGGGGTTGGGAACGGTTCATGTAGGAAGTTTGGATCATAAGGCTTTAGATGAGCTTTTAGGATTGCCTGAAGATGTTAAAAGTGTAGAGGTAATACCGCTTGGCTATCCGGCTAAAGAGGGGAAAGCTCCACCCCGTAAAGCTATAGAAGATTTTGTGTATTTTGAAAAATATGGAAATAAAATAAAGGCGTAATCGAAGCAGAGCCTTGTGCTCTGCTTTTTTAAAAGTGGGGGGGGAAGGGACTAAAAGGCAGGGAGTGATTATTATGGCAGTCAGCATATTTGATGTAATAGGGCCAGTTATGGTGGGTCCTTCCAGCTCCCACACAGCCGGGGCAGCTAAAATCGGAAGTGTTGCGCGTCGTGTATGTAAAGACAAAATAGTTGAAGTTGATTTTTACCTGCATGGTTCTTTTGCTCAAACTTATAAAGGTCATGGAACGGCTAAAGCCCTTTTAGGCGGAATTTTAGGGATGAGCCCTTGTGATGAAAGAATAAAATATTCATATAAAATAGCTGAAAAAGAAGGAATGAAATTTGCTTTTCATCAGGTGGATTTGGGTGATGTTCATCCTAATACTGTTAAAATAGTAATGAAGGATGATGAAGATAGAAAACATGAACTTATTGGGTCTTCTATCGGTGGGGGCAAGATACTTATAACTAATATAGACGGGATGGAAATGGAGTTTACCGCGGAGTATCCTACTATTATTAATAAGCATTTAGATAAGCCGGGGACAGTAGCTAAAGTTTCTTCTATATTGGCCAGATATGATATAAATATTGCTTTTTTAAAAGTTTTTCGTCAATCCCGGGGAAGTTTAGCTTCTATGGTTATAGAAACAGATAACAAAGTAACCCCGGAAATTTTAGAAGAAATACAGGCCATTCCTACTATAAAACAGATTATGTTCATAGATGCTGATGGCAGGTAAAATGGAGGGACAAATATGTATCAGTTTAACCATGCAGTTGAGCTTTTAAACTTGTGCAGAGAGTATAAGCTCAGTATACCTGAAATTACCTTAAGGGCAGAGGCAGAGGAAAGCGGAAGGAATGTAGAAGAAATTTGGCGCTTAACGGAAGAAAACTTTAGGGTTATGGAGGAATCCATACGAAAGGGATTAAATCCCGATATAAGGTCGGTTGGGGGGCTTATAGGAGGAAATGCTTATAAACTTAGTATTTATGGACAGGCTGATACTTTAAGCGGAAGGAAAATAGTTAAGGCAGCTAGCTATGCACTGGCAGTAAGCGAAGTTAATGCTGCTATGGGCAAGATAGTAGCAGCACCTACGGCAGGCTCCAGTGGAGTGGTTCCCGGGGTAATTATATCCATAAAAGAAGAAAAAAATCTCAAGCTTAAAGATGCTATAGAAGGTCTGTTAGTAGCTGCCGCAGTAGGTAAGATTATAGCGGTTAATGCTACTCTTTCCGGGGCAGAAGGTGGCTGTCAGGCTGAGATAGGTTCGGCTGCAGCTATGGCAGCGGCAGCAGCTGTTTTTATGAGTGGAGGAAAAGAACAAATGTGTTTTGACGCTGCTTCTATTGCTTTAAAAGGTTTATTAGGTCTGGTATGTGATCCGGTGGCAGGATTAGTAGAAGTGCCATGTTCCAAGCGCAATGCTGTTGCGGCAGCAGTTGCCCTTATATCTGCCGATATGACTTTAGCCGGTATATCTAGTTTTATTCCTTTTGATGAAGTGGTTGAGGCTATGTCCAGGGTTGGCAGGCAAATGTCTCCTGATTTAAGAGAAACTGCCCGTGGAGGATGTGCAATAACTCCAACTGCTTTGGCATTTACCCGCCATATAATTGAACAATCAGACGACTTATAAGGTTTGCAAAGTTAATATGGATATACCGGATTTTAGGCTGTCAACAAGGTGATTGTTGGCAGTTTTTTAGTTAGAGGACTTTTCTTGTGAAACTGTAAATGTATAACGGAGTAACGGAAGATAGAAAATATAACATGAAGACAGACTTTATAATCACGTAGGGGATTAGTGAAACCATTATACTTGCAGGTAAGCTGATAAAAAGATATTAGATATCTATTTATAAACGCCAGGAAAAGTCGGAGAAATAATTTGTTTTTATATATTTCGAACATAAAATACATTTAAACTTTAGAACCATCCCGAAATTAAAAACTGTTTCGGGTCGAAATAATTTATGGATTTCCAGGTTGTTCCAAAATGAAAAAGATTTGTTGACATATGCCCGATACAGGAGTAATATTAAAAATAGACATATGTTAATTATTTTATAAAGGAGGCAGCTTAGCAGATATGAAGATAGTTATGCCGGTAAGTAACAATAGCCCTGATGCTCTTATTGACGACCGTTTTGGGAGATGTCCCTATTTTGCTATTCACGATACCGAAAGTGGGAAAACTACTTTTGTTGCCAATGATGTGCAGGAGTCGGGAAGTGGAGTTAATGCGGCCAGTAATGTTTTAAAGTTTTCTCCTGATGCAGTTATAACTTTGACTATTGGGCCTAAGGCTTTCCGGGTGATAAAAACCTCTGGAACTAAGATTTATGAAGGGGTAAAAGGAAATATTAAACAAAATATTGAGCTTTTAACCCGCGGTGAGTTGAAAGAGATTAATGCACCTAATAATTAATATTCGCGGAGGAGGGAAAAAGTGAAAATTGCAGTTGCTTGCATGGGAAATAAAGTTTCTGAGCATTTTGGACACTGTGAGGACTTTGCTGTTTTTAAAGTGGAAAATGGCCAGATTGTGGCTAAAGAGGTTATTCCTAATCCTGAACATCAGCCGGGATTTTTACCGGGCTTTCTCAAAAAGCAGGGAGTAGATGTGGTGATAACCGGAGGTATGGGTAGTAGAGCCAAAGAGCTTTTTGCCGAAAAAAATATAAAGACTGTGACTGGAGTAAGTGGCGAGGCTGAAGAGGTAGTCCAAAAATACCTGGCTGGAAATCTGGTTTCCACTGATGAAACCTGCCAGCATCACGGAGAAGGACATGGCTGCAGCCATTAATAAAATAATAATCCTGCCAGAGGAAGTGAACAGAGATGATTATAGCCGTAGCCAGTGGTAAGGGGGGGACAGGAAAAACTACTGTTGCCACTAATCTTGCCTATTATCGCGCGCGTGATGAGAAGGTTTTTTTTATGGATTTAGATGTGGAAGAGCCTAATGCAGCTGTTTTTCTGAAGCCAGAAATAGAAGAAGAGTATCCAGCTGTCAAAAAAGTTCCCCAGATAGATGAAGAAAAATGTAAGAACTGCGGTAAATGTGCCAGAGCCTGTGCATTTAATGCTCTGGCAGCAGCTTTGGACAAAATCTTGGTATTTCCGGAGATGTGCCATTCCTGTGGACTTTGCAGCAAGGTATGCCCGTTTGACGCTATAAGGGAGATTGATTATGAAATAGGAAAGGTTTTCAGAGGAAACAGCAGCGGACAAATCTTATTCTATGAAGGCAAGCTTAATATAGGGGAAACTTCAACTCCTGAGGTTATATCTGCAGTCAAAAAAAATATAGTTCCCGGGCACCTTACTGTGTTAGACGCTCCTCCGGGAGCTTCCTGTTCAGTAATGGAAACGCTGGAAGAAGTGGATTTTTGCCTTTTAGTAGCTGAACCTACTCCGTTTGGATTAAGCGACCTTAAGCTTATGGTAGAGCTGATGAAGGAAATGTCGATACCTTCGGGGATAATAATAAACCAGTGGCAAGAGGAGAATCTCATTATCGACCGGTTTGCAGAGGAAAAAAACCTGCCAGTTTTACTCAGGATACCGTTTGACCGCAGGATAGCCCATGCTTATTCAAAAGGGGAGCTTTTCAGCGAAACAATCGAAGATTATCAGAATATATTTGAACCTGTAGTCCCAGGAATTAAGGAGCTGATAAAAAAATGAAACAGATAGCAGTAATAAGCGGCAAAGGCGGCAGTGGCAAAACTTCTTTAAGCTCCTCTTTTATAAGTTTAGCTTCTCCTTGCATTATATGCGATTGTGATGTGGAGTCTCCCAATCTTCATATCCTTTTGCAGCCGAAAAAAATAAATGAGGAAGCGTTTTATGGGCTCAATAAGGCATATATAAATAAGGAAAAATGCATAGAATGCGGTTTATGCCTGGAATCCTGCCGGTTTTCAGCAATTGAGACATCTTATGAGGTTTTAGCTCATAAATGCGAAGGCTGCGGGGTTTGTTCTTATGTCTGCCCGGTTGGAGCAGTAGAGATGAAACAGCATCCGGCCGGAACTTATTTTAAGTCTGCTACCCGTTACGGGACGATGGTACATGCAAAGTTAGGGATTGGAGAGAAAAATTCTGGCAAACTGGTATCCTTGCTTAGAAAAAAAGCGAAAGAGGCGGCCGCGAAAGAAGAAATGGAATATATAATAATCGATGGGCCTCCCGGCACAGGGTGTCCGGTTATTGCAACTTTGAGCAATGTTGACCTGGCAGTAATCGTAACTGAACCTACTCTGTCCGCTGTTCACGATATGATGCGGGTTATTGAGCTTTGTCAGCATTTTCGAGTTAAATTCGGGGTGGTAATAAATAAAAAAGATTTAAACCCGGAAAAAAGCGAAGAAATAAAAAAATACTGCCGGGGAAAAGGGATACCTTTATGGGGAGAGCTACCCTTTGACCCTGATTTTAGAAACTCTATAAAAAATCTTGCAATTCCTGCGGAATATTCAGAAAAAATAAAAACTGACATAAATTCAATATGGTATAATGTAATTGAAACTTTGTAAGCGGTGTTAAAACCGCTTTTTCCTTTGTTTAGGGTAAAATATAATGGATAAATGGGAGGAGATATTTTTGAAACGATTGCTCGGCGTCTTACTCGTTATTTTTTTTGTTTTTTCTCTAACCGGCTGTCAGAACGAAGTAGAATCCTCAAAAAAACGGTTTAATGTAGCAGTTGAATATACTGACCATGCGGCTGCTTTTTACCTGGCACGGGGAATGAACCTTTTTAGCAATGCCGGACTTGATATTGATGAAGTGAAGATGTACGCCAGCGGAGTAGGTGTAGCTGCAGCTTTTGCACGGGGAGAATTTGATGCTGGCTATATGTGTTTAGTTCCTGCTATTTATACTTATGTTAATGGCGAAGTTCCCATAAAAATAATTGCCGGAACCCATAAAGACGGATATGGATTAGTTGTAAATGAGGCTAAAATAAAGGAAATGAAAGATTTAGAAAGAGATGATGTATTGCTTGCCAACGGCCGTGAAGGAACTGTGACTGATTTTTTGCAGAGAGTTTTAATAGAAAAAGAAAATCTTAACCGGGAAAAAATTATGCAACACACTGTGCGCATGAATGCTGCCAAACAGCTTATGGCTCTGAAGAGCGGTCGGGTGGATGCTGTTTTTGTTCCGGAGCATTTTGCGACTATGGCTGCTTCCTTTCCGGGTATGAAAATGCTTTTTAAAAGCCAGGATATTTGGCCTGATATGCAGGGGAGCGTCCTGGTAGTTACCGAGGATTTGTACCGTAATCATCCAGAAATAGTAAAAAAACTAAGAGAAATTAACCGGAAGAGCCTCGAGTTTATAAATAAAAACCCTGACAAAGCAGCAGAGATTATCGCGGCTGATTTGAATACAGGGGAAGAAATGGTAAAAGAAGAGATGAAAACGCCGGAGGCCGAACTTAAAGTAACACCTGGGCTTGTTCGTTCTTCGTTGGCTAATATGAGATGTACAGAAGATATCAAAATAGAAGAAATTCAGGCAGTTATAGATAAAATGTATGCCATGGGATATATAACAAAATCATTTGATGCTAAAGAAATTGTTGCTTATGAGTAGAAGGTGACTTAAAACGGATGAAGCTAAAGATTGGAAAAAAAGATGTGCTTTTTTTGATACCTGTTATAATATTTCTTTCTTTATGGGAAATAGCGGGGAATCTTGCCCATACCCCTTTATTTCCCCCTTTGAGCCGGGTGCTGGCTGAAATGTTTCGCCTTTTAGAAAACGGAATACTTCTTAAAAGTTTGGAGGCAAGTCTGCTGAGGGTTCTTGCAGGTTATATTTTGGGGAGCCTTTTCGGTCTGTTTATAGGTATTCTTATGGGCATAAGCAGGATTGCCGAGTATGCTTTAAGGCCTTTGATAAGCATGCTTTTTCCTATTCCTATTTTGGGCTGGCTTCCACTCTTAATGCTCTGGATAGGGATAAATGAGGCTCTACCTATAACCCTTATATTTATATGTACTTTTTTTCCGGTGGCCTATAATACCTTTACCGGAATAAGGGAAGTTAAAGCTGAATATATAAAAGCTGCCAGGACATTAGGTGCTTCTGACTGGTTTATCTTCTGGCATGTAATATTTCCACTGGCTTTGCCTAACATATTTACCGGATTGCGTCTTGAGGCTGGCATGGCATGGCGGTCGGTAATTGCAGCTGAAATGTTTGCCATTCCAGTTGGGATTGGTGCTTTGCTCATGAACGGGGAAAATTTGATAAGAGTAGACATAATCATGACATGCTTAATTGTTTTATCAATTATGTCTGTATTTTTTGAATATATCTTTATATGGCTGGAAAAGAAGACTACCGGAGCCTGGAGGTAAAAATGGCTTTAATCTGTCTTAAAAATATTGCCAATTCCTACTGCTTAAAAAACATAAATTTAACTATACAAGATGGAGAACTTATGGTGCTTTTGGGGTCTACCGGTGCAGGTAAAAGCACCCTTTTAAATGTTATTGCTGGATTAACTCCGTATGAAGGGGAAGTGTATTTCAACGGACGGAATATGAATTTAATTCCCCCGGAAAAACGCGGAATTGGGTATCTGTTTCAGGATATTGCTCTTTTTCCTCATCTTTGCGCCTATGACAACATCGCCTTCAGCCTGCGGGCAGCAAAATGTCCAAAAGATGAGGTAAAAAGAAGGGTTGAAGAGATTATGCAGCTTATGCATATATCTCATCTCAAAGATCGCTACCCCAAAGAGCTTAGCGGTGGAGAAAAACAGAGGGTGGGGCTGGCTCGTGCCCTGGTTAGGAAACCGGAGATACTTCTCCTCGATGAACCTTTATCTAGCCTTGATCCGGCGACTGCTTGCAGTATTCGCAGAGAACTGAAGCAGCTCAAAAGAGAACTTAAGCTTACTATACTTTATGTAACCCATAATTATGCAGAAGCGGGGGAATTAGCCGACAGAATTGCTGTTATTATGAATGGGGAGCTAAAGAGGTTAGGTTCTCCAGAGGAGATTTTAAATAACTTGACAGTCAATCCCAGTTAAGGAGGTTAAAAAATGCTGGAAAACCGCCGAAAGAACTTTTTTGAGGAGTTGAAGAGAGAATTTATCCACCTGGCAGACGCTCTTGGCTTGAAAGAGGCGAAAGTGGAAGTTAAGGCTTCTCCCTTAAAGCCGGAAGATGCCATTGGTGCAGTTAAGCGTCAGGACTATGTACTTTTGAAAGGCAAAGAAAAACTCCTTGAAGCTACGGTTATGGGATGCCGGGGACAGGCTTTCACCAGCGCTCAAGGAGATTTTAAAGGGACTCTGGAAGAAGTTTTGTCTTTTGACTTGGAAAACGACTTTCAGCGTGCGGTATATGTTGCTGTATTAAATGCTATTGCCCTTTATGCAGGAAAAACTGAAAAAACCGTGCACTGCCGCAATGAGGGACCTGAGCTGTGTGCCCAAAAAGCAGCCGATTATTTTAAGGGAAAATACGGCAATCCCCGCATCCTTATGGTAGGCTACCAGCCTGCCCTGGCTGAGGCGCTGAATAATGCGGGATTTTCCCTTACTGTATTAGATCTGGATTCTGACAATATAGGAAAAAACAAAAACGGGGTATTAATTCAAAACGGGAGAGAAAACTTAAGCGAACATATTGCTTCCTGTGACGTTATATTTGCTACCGGCAGCACTATCTGCAACGCAACTATCGACAATTTCTACAATACAGGGAAACCGCTTGTTTTTTTCGGTACCACTGGTGCTGGAGCTGCAGCTTTGCTCGGGATTGAAAGATTTTGTCCGGAGTCAATGGCTTGAGAAAGATAAAAAAGAAAAACCTGGCTATGCCAGGTTTTTCTTATTATAAGACAATAGGGCTGAGGATAAAATATAGCGAAAGAAGAATGAGTTTATGGGGGTTATAAATGAATAACAAAGTTTTAATATTTGTTTTTATTTTGAACTTATTTTCTGTGGCTTTTTCCCTTCCTGTCCAGGCTGCCCCGGATTTAAACATATCTTCTGATAATAGTCAAAGAATTGTGGTGAATCGTACTGATTTTCCGGTGCTTTATTTTAAAAAACCTAATATAAGAGGTGAAGCAGTTTATCTCTTAGAGGCAAGGCTTAGGGAGTTGGGATATGATATTTTGCCTGATGGAGTTTATGATGCTGAAACAGAAAAGGCAGTGCGTTTGTTTCAAATAGCCAATCAACTTGAAGATAGTGGGGTAGTCAATAAGAAGATTTGGCTTGTTTTGATGGAAGAAGATAAGGGTGAGGACTGTTTTACTAAAGATGAGGAGCAAATGAAAGGGAGAGTTGTAATAGTTATTGATACAGCAACTCGCAGATTAATGCTCTATCAGGATGGAGAAAAGATAGTAAGCTATCCAGTAGCAGTAGGCAAAAATTCAACTCCATCACCTATTGGAGAATGGAAGATAGTTCATAAATCTTTAAACTGGGGCAATGGATTTGGCACCAGATGGATGGGACTTAATGTGCCTTGGGGAATTTACGGGATACATGGCACCAATAAACCAGGTTCAATTGGCAGTTATGCTTCACATGGATGTATACGAATGTTTAATCGGGATGTGGAAAAACTTTATCCTCTCATTCCCTGGGGGACTACAGTGAGGATAGTTAACAACGGTAAGATGTATCCTGAAAAAGTAGCACCGAAACCATTAAAAAAAGGAAGTTTGGGACAGCAGGTGGTTTATGTACAAGCGAGGCTTAAAGATTTGGGTTATGTTTTTGATCGGGCTGACGGAAGATATGGGAATATGACTGAACTGGCAGTTAAATATTTTCAGATAACTCATGGAATTGAACCTACTGGAGAAGTTGATGAAGCTGTTTATCGAGCCTTAGGTTTAATTGATTAAAAAAAATATTGACATATGCCCATAAACCTTCTACAATTAAAATAGACATATGACCAAAAAAGGGAGGTGTAAAATATGCCAGGTTTTGATGGAACTGGGCCTTTAGGCTATGGGCCTATGACAGGCAGAGGTCTTGGCCCCTGCGGCAGAGGGCTTAGAAGAGGTTATTTTGGTTTCGGACGCGGCAGGGGAATAGGGTTTGGTCGCCGGTTTGGAGGATTTGGTCGCTGGTTCGGAGGGTTTGCAGACCCACGTTTTGTTTATGATTTTAACCTTAAAGATTATAAGAGATATTTAGAACAGGAATTAGCAATAGTAAACGAAGAGCTGGCAAAAGAAGAAAAAGAGTAATTCCCCCTTAGCTGTTAAGGAGCAATCTAATTTTAAGATTGCTCCTTTTTTTATTTTTTAAATTTTTTGTAAATATTTTTGCGATATGAAATAAATTTGTTCTTTTCAGAAATTATAATTCGACAGGAAAAAGATGGTTAAAATAATATAATTAAACTTATATATTAGAATTATTTATATTAATGTTTTAACGGTTTTCAATACAAGGGGGTGAACTTTTGCATATTTGGCTTAATGGTTTTTTAAAATCTTTTCATGAAAATTATAATGGTTCAAATATGATGACAGGGATTATGGAAATTCTAGAGTCTTTCTTTCTATTAACTGATGAAGATTTAAATATAATAAAGGCCAGCCGGGGGGTTAGAAATTTATGGAATGTTGGAAGAGAAAATTTGGAAGGCTTAAGTCTTTTTACCTTACTGTCAGAGGAGGAGTTGAATTTAATACAGGAATTGTTGAATTCTTCTGAAAGATGTAAAATTATTCATTTTAAGACTGGAGGGGACAAGCTTAGAAGCTTTAAAATCCATGCCGGTTTTTTAATAGATAGTACAGGCCGGGAATATTATGTGTTTTCAGGGGTAGAGATTAGTGATATTTTGTATGAAAAAAATAAAATTGAAGAGGTTAGCTATAGTAAAACTGAATTTTTAGCTAATATAAGCCATGAAATCAGAACTTCTTTGGTGGGAATTCTGGGTTTTTGCGAGCTGATGAGACGTGAAGCTTTGAGTATTATGCAAAGGGAAGGTATAGAAACTGTATATTATTGTGCTAATCAGCTTTTAGGTCTGGTAAATGATGTGCTTAATTTATCTAAAATTGAAGCAGGACAGATTGAGATAAAGCGGCATGAATTTGATCTTCATAATATGATAAAACAGACTTTTTTATCTTTGTTGCCTCAGTTCAAGAAGAAAGGTTTAGCTTTTAAACTGGTCATATCTGATGATGTGCCGGAAAGTGTAATAGGTGATGAAATACGCATAAGACAGGTGCTTAACAATCTCTTGATAAATGCAGTTAAGTATACGGACGAAGGGTATATAAAGCTAGAGGTTAAACGGGGAAAAGAGAAATTATATGAAAGCCTGGATTTTAATTTGTGTTTTTTAGTTTGCGATACGGGCAGAGGACTTAAAGCAGAAGATGTCGAACAGTTATTTAAGCCTTTTGTCCGGATTAATGATTATGGGGAAGAAAACACCGGCACCGGGCTGGGGTTGGCTATAACTAAAGAGCTGGTAGAAATTATGGGTGGAAGTATATGGTATGAGCCAAATGGAGAAAAGGGATCTATTTTTGCATTTTCTATTCCTTTAAAAAAGGCGAAAAATAGTATAAAAAATGATTTTGAAAGTAATGATGAAAGTTTAGAAAATAATAAAACCTGTGCTAAAGGCAAAAAGGTTTTGCTGGTTGAGGACATAGCTGTTAACCGAAAGCTTATAAGCTATATGCTTAAAGATTTGGGGTATGAAGTGATAACTGCGGAAAATGGGCAGAAGTGTCTTGAAGTTTTAAAAACAGAAGTGCCGGATGTTATTTTAATGGATATGCAGATGCCAGTTATGGATGGTTATAAAGCTGCTTCTATTATACGGGAAACAGGAAATATATATATACCACTGGTTGCTTTGACGGCTTATGCTATGGAAGGAGATGTTGAAAAGTGTCGTCAAGCAGGATGCGACTACTACCTCAGCAAGCCTTTTACTCAAGAACAGTTAAAAAATGTTTTAGACGAGTGTTTTAAATTTAAAGATAGGGTTTGAATAATATAAAATTGAAGTTTTATTTGTTATATTTTAAAGGATTTTATACCCAATATGTTAAATATAATGTATATTATAAAATATAAAAGTCTGAATTGTTGTCAAAATGCAGGCTGGATGAGGGAGGGTTTTAAAATGGCTGATGAAATTCAACTGGTGGTGTTTACTTTAAAACAAGGTGGGACAACTTGTGAATATGGCGTTCCAATAACTAAAGTGCAGGAAATAATCCCTATGACTACTCCTACAAAATTGCCTCAGACTCCTGATTTTGTAGAAGGAATTATCAATCTGCGTGGTAAGATTATACCTATTATTGATTTAAAGAAAAGGTTTGCCATGGGAGAATCTGAAATTACCAGTGAAAGCCGTAGTGTAGTAGTAGAGGTGGAAGGGCAAACAGTAGGTATAATTGTAGATGAAGTAAGTGAAGTTTTACGGTTACCGGTAAGCAGTATTGAACCTCCGCCTGCTGTTATGGGGGGAATTACTGCAGAGTATTTAAAAGGGGTAGGCAAGATCAATGACAGGCTTTTAATTTTGCTTGATATGGATAAGATATTGACTGAACAGGAAAAGAAGGAGTTAGCGGAAGTAGGGGAATAAAAAATAGTTTCAAAGAGGCACCCTGCCCTGGAATCTAAAAGGTTTCGGGGCTATTATTTTTGCAGTATAATTACATATAAATTTTGGAGATTATTACCTCTTATTGGATAAACTAAACTTAGCTTTAATCTTAATATAGGTGGTATTATATGTTAATAGGTATAGATATAGTAGATATTGAAAGGGTAAAAAAAGCGGTTGAAAGGAATCCGCGTTTTTTAAAACGGGTTTTTACTCCGAATGAACTAGAATACTGTATGGGAAAAAATAATCCATATCCTTCGCTGGCAGCAAGGTTTGCGGCTAAAGAAGCTTTGCGTAAACTGCATCCTTTTTTTTCTAAAGGTATTAAGTTTCACGAAGTGGAAGTAGTTCGAGACAGTGGTGGAAGACCGAACATAGTTTTATATGGCAATGCTTTGCTTAAAAAAAGACAGGCAGGGATAGAAAATTTATCTTTAAGCCTTTCACATGCAAAGTATCAGGCGGTAGCTGCTGTGATAGCTACGAAAGGAGTGGGGGAAAATGAAGATTTTGAAAGCAGCGGAGATGAAAGAAATTGATAAACGAGCAAGCAGCGAATACGGAATTCCAAGCATTGTCCTGATGGAGAATGCGGGAATAAGAACAGTTGAAGTTATTGAAGAAGTATTAGGTGATATAAGAGAGAAGAAGGTAGTTGTTGTAGCTGGAAAAGGAAATAATGGCGGAGATGGGCTGGTTATAGCAAGGCAGCTTATAAACGGCGGGGCAAGAGTCGAAACATTTTTACTGGGTGAAGAAAAAGAACTTACTGTAGATACCAGGATAAACTATGAAGTTTTACAAAAAATGAAAGGAAGTATTTATCCTCTGTTAACACCAGATCATTTGCAGATATTTAAAAACAGCCTTCTCAATGCGGATTTAATAGTTGATAGCATTTACGGAATAGGATTTAAGGGAAGTTTGGGTGATTTTGAAGCTGAAGTTGTGAATATTATAAACAGAAGCAGGTCTTTAGTAGTGGCGGTAGATATACCTTCAGGGATAGAGGCTGATACAGGGAAGGTACATAATACAGCGGTAAAAGCTCATCGGACGGTAACTTTTGCTGCTCTCAAGTTAGGGCTTATTTTGGAACCGGGGCATAGTTTTGCAGGCAACATAACAGTTGCTGACATATCTATACCCCGAGGACTTGTTGATAATGATGACTTAAAGAATAATCTTATTACCAGGGAAATGATAAAACCGTACATAAATAAGAGCAATCCTGAATCGCACAAAGGCACTTATGGACATGCACTGGTAATAGGAGGAACAGCAGGAATGACCGGGGCTGTAAGTATGGCTTCTTATGCAGCTTTGCGCACCGGTGCTGGATTGGTAACAGCTGCGGTTCCCGAGTCTTTACTCCCTGTTGTAGCCAGTATGCGTTCCGAAGTTATGACGGCTCCGCTTTCTGAGACGGCACAGTCTACAATTGCCTTAGAGGCTATACCTGCTATTGAAAATCTATTGGGAACAGCTTCAGTTTGTGCAATAGGCTGTGGTATGTCACGTTATATGGAGGCCAAGTCTGTCTTGCGCTTTGTTTTAGAAAAATCAGGAGTGCCTCTGGTTATAGATGCTGATGGGCTTAATGCCTTATCTGAAGATGTAAGTATGCTTGCTAGTCGCCAAGTGCCAGTAGTTTTAACTCCTCATCCGGGGGAAATGGCAAGGCTTATTAAAAAAAGCATAAAGGAGATTCAGGTTAACCGCCTGGAGATTGCTCGGGAATTTGCAGAAAAGTGGCAGGTAACTCTGGTTTTGAAAGGCAATAAAACGATAGTAGCCCTTCCTTCAGGTGATGCATATATAAATATGACGGGGAATCCAGGAATGGGTACTGCAGGTAGTGGAGATGTCCTATGCGGTGTCATTGCTGGACTTATTGCGCAGGGGTTAAATCCGCAAATAGCATCGATAGTTGGAGTATATGTTCATGGCTTGGCCGGGGATTTAGCAGCTGAAGCAAAAGGAGAGCGTGGCCTTGTAGCTGGTGATATAATAGAGTTTGTTCCTGAAGTTTTGAAACAGATGGAGTTATCTTAAATAATATAATATCAGATCCTGGTGAATATTATGGTATGCCAAGTTTTATAATTGATAATAAATAATGAATATTCAGGAAAGAAGGGGAATATATGTTGGCTAGAGATATTATGACCCGTGAAGTTATTATGGTTAAACCTGATACTACTATTGAAGAAGCGGCCAAAATTTTAGTAGAAAACAAAATCAGCGGTATTCCGGTTGTAGATGACGATGAAAATATTTTGGGTATAGTTACAGAAAAAGACCTGATGGTTAAGGCTTCTGAATTAAAAGTTCCTTTTTATATTACTTTATTTGACAGTATTATTTTTTTAGAAAATCCCATACGATTTAATAACAATCTTAAAAAGTATTTTGCTTCCCAGGTCCAAGACGTAATGACTACCCGGGTAATTATGGTGGAAGAAGATACCCCGGTAAGTGAAGTTGCCCGCCTCATGCAGAGTGAGAAGGTAAATCGCATTCCGGTGGTAAAAGAAGGGAAAATAACCGGTATTATTACCCGTAACGATATTCTTAAATCCCTGGTAAGAAAAGATGGATAATAAAAGACCTACCTGGGCAGAAATAGATTTAGAGGCGGTAAGACATAATTTGCGTCAGATAAGGGAAGCGGCTGAAGGGTCTAAAGTAATGGCAGTAGTAAAGGCTAATGCATATGGACACGGTATGCTCAAGGTATGTGAAGTCTGCCTTAAGGAAGGGGTCGATTATTTCGGAGTAGCTAGTTTGGATGAAGCTCTAAATATAAGGGAAGAAAATATAAGAACACCTATACTTATTTTGGGATATGTTTCGCCTGAATATGCTGAAATTATAATAGAGAACGACATAAGCTGCACAGTGTTTAATTTAAACATGGCAGAGGCTTTATCCAGGGCTGCGGTTAAACTAGGAAAAAAAGCGGCAGTCCACATAAAAATAGATACTGGTATGGGAAGATTGGGCTTTTTACCTGATGAGGAAAGCCTGGACATTGTAAGAAATATTATTGCCCTGCCGGGCATATTGGTAGAAGGTATATTTACTCATTTTGCTACTGCTGATGTTCGGGATAAGAGTTTTGCCTATGAACAGCTTACTCGCTTTAACTGGTTCGTAAGTGAATTAGAAAAGGATGGAACCAAAATTCCTATTAAACACTGTTCCAATAGTGCAGCGCTTATTGATTTACCTGAAGCACGTTTTAACATGGTAAGGGCAGGAATAATTTTGTACGGCCTTTATCCTTCAAGGGAAGTCGATCAGAATAGAGTTAAAGTAATTCCAGTTATGCGGCTCAAAAGCAAAATCAGTTTTATAAAAGAGCTTCCAGCCGGGCATACCGTAAGCTATGGACGGACTTACCGCTGTTTAGTTCCTACTAGGGTAGCTGTTGTTCCTGTAGGATATGCTGATGGATATAGCAGGCTTTTGTCTAATAAGGCATGGGCGATGGTAAAAGGGAAAAAAGTGCCTCTGATTGGAACTGTTTGTATGGATCAGTGTATGTTTGATGTAAGTGAGGTAGAGGGTGTAAAAGAAGGTGACGAAGTCCTTCTATTTGGGAGAAAGGAAGATGGAATAACGGTTGATGATTTAGCTTCCATAATTGGAACGATAAATTATGAGGTCCTATCCTGTATAGGGCCACGCGTTCCCCGTATTTTTATAGGTGAATAAATAAAAAGAAATTATTGGATTTGCGAGCACCTTTTCATTTTAGATATAATGTTGCTATCGGTTATACATGTGTAATTTGGAGGTGCTCGTTTTGATAGCCTCAAAGCGAATAATAATAACGGTTCCAGAAAATCTTTTGGCTGAGGTTGAAGATATAATGATAGCGGATGATAAAAGCCGCAGTGAAATAATAAGAGAAGCGATTAAATTTTATTTGGGGGAACGTAAAAGAATTTTGCTTAGAGAACAGATGAAAAAGGGATATATAGAAATGGCAGAGATAAATTTGCGCATTGCGCGTGAAAATGTGGGAGTGGAAGATGAAGTTATGAAAAACGGTGTAGAAAAATGGTTGGAGTGATATGATAGATGATTAAACGAGGTGAAATTTATTTTGCACAGCTGAACCCGGTTATAGGGTCAGAACAGGGTGGCACAAGGCCGGTAGTAGTTGTGCAAAATGATATAGGCAACCAGTATAGTCCGACTACGATTATACTGGCTATAACCTCGCAGATTAATAAAGCGAAACTGCCCACCCATGTTGAACTGAAAGCAGATAATTATGGTTTAGAGAGGGATTCGGTTATTTTAGCCGAGCAAATAAGGACTATTGATAAAACCAGGCTGAAACAGCGAATAGCTGCTTTAGATGAAGAAACCATGAAGAAAGTAGAACAGGCTTTGCTTATAAGTTTAGGTTTGACCGAAATATGATACATAATAACATAATCGAAAGGGTTATTGAAAGATAGCCCCGGCTTTTGAGCCGGGGCTATTTCACTTTAGGTAAGGGAGGGAAAGGTATGATTCAGGTACATATTAACCTGAAAAGGGGGGGCAAAAAAATATTGATAATGATTATCATTATCAATTATGCAGGTTAATTTTTTTTAGTCAAGGGAAAAATTTTTATATTTTGAAACGGGGGTAAGTATATTTTTATAAGAATTGAAACAGGGAGGGATTTATTTGCGCCCAGTTATAGGGATAACCGGTGATTTTTTTGAGGAGGAAAATCTTTTAAGGCTTAAAAAATATTATATTGATATGGTCATGAAAGCAGGAGGAATAGGAATTATTTTAGCTCCGGTAGAAGATGAATTTATAATCAACAATTATATAAATATATGCGATGGCTTTATTTTCAGCGGTGGAGGAGATATTGATCCCTGTTATTGGGGGGAGGCAGCTACTCCTTCTATGAGGGAAATAAATCCTTTAAGGGATAGGTTTGAAATTATGCTGGGACGCAAGATTTTGGGAGGAAATATACCTGCCTTAGGGATATGCCGGGGATGCCAGCTGCTTAATGTGGCAGCAGGGGGAAGTATTGTGCAGAATATTGTTTCTTTGATGTCTCATGAGCAAAAAGCTCCGCGTAGTTATCCTTTTCATGATATATTTATAGAGGAAGAAAGTATTTTGTATAAAATATTAGGGACCGGAAGAATAAAAGTAAACAGCTTTCATCACCAGGCGGTAAATAAGCCTGGGAATGGTATAAAAGTGAGTGCCAGATCAGCCGATGGAGTAGTTGAGGCAGTTGAAAGCGAAAATCATTATTTTGTAATAGGAGTACAATGGCATCCGGAATGTATGGATGATAAATACTCTTTTCTTCTTTTTAAGGCATTAATTGGAGCTTGTCTGAGATATATCTATTAGCTAGTATTATAATAAACTAGGATTTTACATTTAACAGACCAGGATTTTAGTTCATAAGATATTAAAGGAGAGGAAAGGGGCTAGCATTTGTGATTGCCATAAAACAGGGCAAGGTATTCAGTCAGGAAAAAAAAGCTTTTATAGATAATAATTTAATACTGATTGAAGGAAATTATATCAAGGCAGCAGGCGAAAATGTGGAATTTGCTGAAAATGTAAAGGTAATAGATGCTTCTTCTTGCTATATAATGCCCGGGTTTATTGATGCTCATACCCATATAGGGTTGGAAGAAGAAATATACCGGATAGAAGGCGATGATGTAAATGAGATAAGTGATCCGATAACCCCGCATCTGCGGGCAGTAGACGGAATTAACTGGAATGACCTAGCTTTTACAGATGCCTTAAAGGGGGGGGTTACCCGTTCGGTAAGTATGCCCGGCAGTGCTAATATAATTGGCGGGCAGGCGGTTTTTATAAAACATTTGGCTTCAAGCATAATGGATATGGTTTGTAAAAATCCATGTGCTTTAAAGGCTGCTTTAGGAGAAAATCCGAAACGGGTATATACAGCTGAAAAGAAATCGCCTAAAACCAGAATGGCCAACGCTGCTTTTTTGAGGGAGGCTTTTTATAAGGCAGCAAAAAAGCTTGATAAAAGTGATTTATCACCTGAAGAAGAATTTAAATTTCTGCCGCTTTTTAAAGTTTTACGAAAAGAGATGCCTTTATTTTTGCATGCCCACAGGGCGGATGATATTTTGACGGCTTTGCGGATAAAAGATGAGTTTGGCTTTGAACTGGTTATTCAGCATGGCACAGAGGCTTTCATGGTGGCGGATGAGCTTGTTAGAAGAGATGTCCCTGTATTTTTAGGTCCGCTTCTGGTTAATCGGGCGAAGGTAGAGATGAAAGAAGTAGCTTTCAAAAATGCGGCTTTACTTGACAAAGCTGGAGTAAAGTTTGCTTTTATAACTGACCACCCTGTAGTTCCGATTGAGCAACTGAGGGTTTGTGCGGCACTTGCTGTGCGGGAAGGGTTATCAGAAGAAAGAGCTTTAGAAGCGTTGACAGCTATTCCGGCTCAAATTTTAAAATGTGATGGTGATCTTGGTTCTATCGCTCCGGGCAAACGGGCAGATATAGTAATTTTTGACGGCCATCCTCTAGAATTTAAATCCAGGGTTAAATATGTTATGGTTGATGGCGTTTTATGGGGGGATAATCTTGAATAAAGGGGATCTTTTTACAGTATATATTGACGGTAATGTTCTTACGGTTTGTGTCTTGGGATTTTATCAGGAGGAATACAGTGGAGAAGAAATGGTTATCTTGGCAGTAGTAAATCAGGATAATCTTGTTCATATTCCAGCTTCAGATTTAGAAGCTATTTTCCCCCATAAGAAGTATTTGAACTAAAAGTATAGCTAAAAAGAATGGAAGGCTTTCGCTATTGGGAAAGCCTTTTTTATTTGGTTTTATTTTCCTGGAGGAATATATCAATTATATACGAATTTTGTAATTATCCATATTTTTGTGAGGTGAATCAGGATTGTTTAAAAAAGCTGCTGTTTTTTTTATGGCATTTTTTATAATGTTTTTTTTATTTCCTTATTCGGCTGATTCAGCAGACAACATAAAAATAAAGATTGATGGGAAGCTTTGTTTTTTTGAAACCGAACCCCAAATTTTAAATAATCGGGTTATGGTGCCGGTGCGCTTTGTTATAGAAAATCCATCTTTCGGTGGAGAGGTATTCTGGGATGGCAGTTTGCGCAAGGTAGCTATTAACTGTCAGAACCGATATATTGAATTTTATATTGGAAGTATTAAAGCCATAGTTGATGGCAAGGAGTATTATTTTGACGCTGCACCTTACATATATAAAAACAGGAGTTATATTCCTTTAAGGTTTTTGGCGGAAACTTTGGGGGCTAAAGTCAGTTGGGACGGAGATAAGCGGGAAGTAGGGATTAATTTTAAAACCGAAGAGGATGTACATAAAAAAGTCTTTGCATATTATTATTACCGTTCTTTTGATGAGCTCAAGCAGAATGTAGATTTATTTACAGATATAGCTTTTCGATGGTTTTGGACCAATGGAAGAGGAGACCTGTATTACGAATATGCTGATAATTATGACCAGATTTTGCAGTTTACACACGATGCAGGGATAAAAAGTCATGCGAGTATAGCCTTGATGGTAAAAGAGCCGCTGCATGAGCTTTTAACCAGTTCTCAAAATCGTAGGAACCTTATTGATAATATTGTTTATATAGTTAAAAGGGATAAATATGATGGGGTTAATATTGATTTTGAATTTATTGACCCTAATGATGGCCCATATTTTACTATATTTCTGCGTGAGCTTAAAACGGCGTTAGGTAAGGATATTCCTCTTTCGGTGGCGGTTTTTGGCCGAACTGGTAAAGACAAGTGGCCTATAGCTTATGAATATGATAAAATTGGCCAAATAGCAGATTATGTTGTAGTGATGGCTTATGATTACAGCTATGCTACATCGAATCCCGGACCGATAGCCCCTCTGTGGTGGGTGAAAGAGGTGGCAGATTATATGTCAAGAGTTATGCCGGCGGAAAAAATACTTCTAGGTATTCCGACTTATGGTTATGATTGGTCTTTAGCCGGAGGAAGGGCGAGCACGGTTACGGCAACAAAATTGCAGAATCTTAAAAGCAAATATGTTCTTAATGAATATTTCGACAGTTATAGCATGAGTCCTTATTGGACATATTATGACGCGTATGGAAACCTTCATTATATTTGGCTTGAAAATAAAAGGAGCCTTGAAGAAAAGATTAAAGTAGCAGATGATTATGGCTTGGGAGGGATTTCCTTCTGGAGGATAGGCAATGGTTTTACAGATCTTTATGAGCTTTTAAGGGAAAGAAAATAGTTAAAAAAATCGTCAATTTATGTTCCTTTGATATATAATTAATGAAAGAAAGAGCCGCCTTTAGAGGCGGTTTAAATTTTGCTTTAGATCACGTGTAATTTTCATAATTATTGAGGTTATACTTTAGGGAGGGGATAAAAAAATGGAACCTGAACAGCCTGATCTTTTCGGCGGTTTATTTGGTGAAAAAAAAGAAGTTGAAATAGAGATAGAAAACCAGGAAAAGATATATACGCCTTTTCTCCCTGGAGTTGAAATAGGAGAGGCTTATCCTCATGTTAAAACTTTAAGTGAGCTGGAAAAAGAAGCTTTAAGCTGTCAAAAGTGCCGTCTGCGCAGTACCTGTAATAAGGTGGTTTTTGGAGAAGGACCTGAAAAAAGCAGGATTATGCTGATTGGAGAAGGACCGGGAAAGGATGAAGATGAACAGGGAAGGCCTTTTGTGGGAAGAGCCGGACAGCTTTTAGACAGGATACTTAATGCTGCTGAGATTCCTCGTGAAAAAGCTTATATAAGCAATGTGGTAAAATGCCGGCCGCCGGGGAACCGGCTTCCTAATCCGGATGAGGTTCATGCGTGCCGGGGTTATCTGGAGGCTCAGATAAGGATAATAAAACCGGCTATTATTGTTTGCCTTGGTTCTATGGCAAGCCAGGTTATAATAAGTCCAAAGGCGAGGATTACACAGATAAGGGGCAATTGGTTTATGCGTGGTGGAATTATGATAATGCCGACTTTCCATCCGGCTGCTCTTTTGAGAAATGAGTCTTATAAGCGCCCAACCTGGGAAGACTTTAAAATGATAAGAGATCAGTTTAAAAAAATAATTTAAATTTAAAAATGATATTAAAGAGGTGAAAAGATGCAGCTTGTGGTTGAGAATGCTGCGAAAATGGAAGAACTGGGAGAAAAACTGGCAGGGCTATTAAAATCGCAGGATATTGTTTATCTTACAGGCGATTTAGGGGTAGGAAAAACTACTCTGGTACGGGGAATAGCCCGGGGGTTAGGATATGAAGGTAAGGTTACCAGCCCTACCTTTACTTTAATGAATATTTATGAGGGGAAATTTCCCATTTTTCATTTTGACTTTTATCGCCTTGATGAAGAATCAGAGCTTAAGGATTTAGGTTTAGAGGATTATCTGGGAAAAGAAGGCATAGCCCTTGTAGAGTGGGCTAAGGGTTCAAGCCTTTTTTTGCCTGAAGAAGCTTTGTTCATAAATATCACTTTAGTTGATGATGATTATGAAAAGGGTCGGCTTGTAAGTTTTAAAGCCTGTGGAAAAAAATATGAAGAAAAGCTTAAGGAGTTGAAAAATCTTGCTGGTTTTAGCCGTTGACAGTGCTACACCGGTAGCAGGAGTAGCTGTTTTAAACAGGGATAAAGTTTTATATGAAGAATTCTGCAACTACAAAAAAACCCATTCTGAAACTTTGCTTCCTATGATTGATCGGGCTTTAAAGGTCTGTGAATGCACTTTAGATGACATCACAGCTTTAGCCGTTACAATAGGTCCGGGTTCTTTTACCGGGCTCAGGATAGGTATGGGGACAGTAAAAGGTTTGAGCCTGGCTTCAGGTAAACCTGTGGTAACTATATCTACTTTGGACATGTTGGCAGCTAATGCTCTATATGCGGAGGATTTGCTGATCGTTCCCGTTTTGGATGCACGAAAAAATGAGGTATACAGTGCGATTTATGAGTTTCATGGGATTATGCAAAAGATTGTTCCTGAAAAGACATGGGGAACGGAAGAGCTGGTTTTAAAAATTGAGGAAGAAAAAAAATCTTTAGGTAAAAAAGGAGTTATAATGCTGGGGGATGGATTTTATCCTTATGAGGATTACTGGCGAAATATGTTTGGTGAAAACATGTTTGTGCCGCCTCCCCATTTGATGCTTCCACGTGCTGCTGCTATGGGGGTGTGGGCTTTTGATAAAATAGAAAAAGAAGATTTTGCAGATATATGGACTTTAAGTCCGGTTTATTTACGTTTATCGGAAGCAGAATATCGGCTTAGAAGAGGAGAATTGTAAATGGAGAATTTGCCTTTTATTATAAGGAAGATGACAGAACGGGATATAGATGAAGTCGTACGCATAGAACAGGAATCATTTCCGGTTCCCTGGTCTAAAGAAGCATATCTTGGAGAACTTAAAAATAACTTTGCAGTTTATCTGGTTTGCGATTATGAAGGTGAAATTGCTGGTTATGGGGGAATGTGGATAGTATTCGAAGAAGCCCACATAACTAACATTGCAGTAGATAAGAGGTTTAGAGGAAAAGGTATGGGAAGAAGTCTTTTAGAGGAACTTGAAAGAATAGCCCGGGAAAAAAATGCTTTGCGCATAGTCTTAGAAGTAAGGCCATCAAATCATGTTGCAAGAAATTTATACAAGAGCGTAGGGTTTGTAGAGACATCAATTCGTAAAGGGTATTATTCAAATAATGGAGAAGATGCCATTGTTATGACAAAGCTTTTATTTTAATTATCCAAGTTGTAAGTGACACTTTTCAACAGAATCCACTTTTTATCCACAGAATTCTGTGGATAAATGTTTATAAACTGAGTATAAATTATTATTTTAATGAGGTGAAAAGGTGCAGGAAGTAAAGATTTTAGGTATTGAAACTTCATGTGATGAAACAGCAGCCTCTATCGTAAAAAATGGGAAAGATATAATGTCGAATGTTGTAAACTCACAGATTAAAATCCATCAAGCGTTTGGTGGGGTAGTTCCGGAAGTAGCTTCCCGCCGGCATATTGAAAATATTGCACTGGTTGTCGATACTGCATTTAAGGAAGCAGGGCTCAGCTATGAGGATATTGATGCAGTAGCGGTAACAAACCGGCCGGGACTTATTGGTGCACTTTTAGTTGGGGTATCTTTTGCCAAAGGATTTGCATATGGGCTTAATAAACCGCTTATTGCAGTAAATCATCTTTATGGACATATTTATGCTAATTTTTTGGAACATTCAGATATAAGGTTTCCGGCTGTTTGTTTAGTAGTTTCCGGGGGACATACCAGCCTTTTGGTTATGAAAGGGACGGAAGAATATGAGCTTATTGGGGAAACTTTGGATGATGCAGCAGGGGAGGCTTTTGACAAGGTAGCCAGGTTTATGAACTTGGGTTATCCCGGAGGACCGGCTATACAGAAAGCGGCTGAAAAAGGACAAGCAGGAAAGTACAGCTTACCCCGAGTTTTCTTGGATAGAGATGATTTTGATTTCAGTTTCAGCGGACTTAAAACTGCTGCCATGAATTTGTGGAACAAGCTTAACAGGAAAGGGGAAGCTGATGTTTATGATATGGCGGCTGAGTTTCAGGCTGCTCTGGTAGAGGTTTTAGCAGAAAAAACAGTCAGGGCAGCAAAGAAATATAATGCGCAAAGTGTTATGCTGGCTGGAGGGGTTGCAGCCAACAGTGAACTTAGAAGGGTAGTTAAACAAAAAGCGGATAAACTTGGCTTACCTCTTTATTATCCTTCATTAAAACTGTGTACTGATAATGCAGCTATGATTGCCGGTAGTGCATATCACCGCTATTTGAAACAGGATTTTGCCCCTCTTAACTTAAATGCTTATGCTACTATGTCAATTTTGTGAAAAAATATTGTGGATAATGTGCATAACTCTGTTGATAACTTGGTATATTTTTATAGCGTCAATAGTAGAAAATAAGGCATAAAAAGAGTTGGAAGAATAGTTGACAAATTTTGTTGTGGATAAATTGTTTGAGGAGTGAATAAATTTGCATCCGATTTTAATTAAAATAGGAAATATCAGCATATATTCCTGGGGATTTATGCTGGCAATCGCCACTTTAATCGGGATATGGGGGGTAGGTAAACTTTTTGAAAAGGAAGGTCTTTCGTCAGATACTGCTTTAAATATGATAATAATTATGGTGATATCAGGGATTATCGGCGGACGTCTGTCTTATATACTGATTTATGAGCGTGAAGAATTTCTTATAAGTCCGTTAGCTGTTTTATTTACTTCAGGACTGTCCGGTCTGATATGGTATGGTGCTTTTATAGGCGGTTTTATTGCCTACTTTATATATGTGCGGAAAAAGAAAATGCCTTTTTTTAAAATTGCTGATATGTTTGCACCTTATATAGCTCTAGGTTATGCTATTGTAAGGATTGGGTGTTTTCTTAACGGATGTTGTTATGGGAATATAACCGATTCAGTTTGTGGGGTAGTTTTTCCAACGGTAGATACTTTTCCCCGGCATCCGACCCAGCTTTACAGTTCTGCTTTAAATTTTATCCTGTTTGTTGTTTTATGGCGGCTTTATCCCCGTAAGAAATTTGAGGGACAGGTTTTTGCTGTATATATAATAGGATATTCTATATACCGGTTTATTGTGGAATTTTTCCGCGACAGCCTTATAACTTACGGTTTTTTAACTTTAGGACAGGTATATACTTTAATTTTGTTGATTATTGGAGTTATACTTTATGGGTGGCTTAAGAGAAGGCATATTTATTAAAATGGAGGTAATAGCTTATGTTAAATCCGCGCGATGAGTTGAGGCAGGAGATGGGCAGACGCCGCAAAGCTCTCAGTCCAGGAGAAGTACAGGAATTAAGCGGCAAAATAATAAAAAAGCTTGATGAGATTGAAAAAATAAATAAAGCCCAGGTGATAATGGGTTTTTTAAGCATCAGGAATGAAGTGGATTTAATGCCTTTTTTAGAAGAACAGAGAAAAAAAGGGAAAACGGTTGTTTTGCCCCGGGTAATAAACGAAGAGGTAATGGAAGCTATAGAATATAAAGGAGAAGAATGGACAACCAAAGGGCCTTTCGGCATAATCGAACCGGTAGGGGAGCCGTTTGATCCGCAGAAGATTGATGTTATTCTGGTGCCGGGCCTGGTTTTTGATGCTAGAGGGTATCGCTTGGGCTATGGCCGCGGGTATTACGACCGTTTTCTTTCCAGGGTGAGAAAGGATACCTTTTTATGCGGGGTTTGCTATGATTTCCAGGTGGTAAAGAATGTATATCCACATGAAGCCGACCTGCCGGTGCACTGGATTGTAACCGACAGATCAGAAATAGCGGTTAACTGGAATTACTTTTAAAAACAAAAGGGGTTATGCCATTTTTTAAAATAAATTACATAACCCCTTTGTTTTTTTAGTTTTTGTTAACTTCTTTAAGGGCTGTGAATACTCCGCCGAGTCCTGCCAGGTCACTGGGAATGATAATTTTGGTTGCCTGACCATTGCCTAAATCTTTTAAGGTTTCGAGGGATTTTAAAGCCAGGACTTTATCGTCAGCGGATGCCTCTTTTATCATAACTAAACTATCGGCAAATGCTTTTTGAACCATTAGAATGGCTTCGGCTTCACCCTGAGCTTGCAAAATTTTAGCCTGTTTTTGCCCTTCAGCTTCTCTTATTTGGGCTTCTCTTATAGCTTCAGCGTTGAGGATGGCTGCCTGTTTTTTACCTTCGGCTTCTAATATGGCGGCAGTTTTTTGACCTTCAGCTATAAGGATTGCCTCGCGTTTTTCGCGTTCAGCCCGCATTTGTTTTTCCATAGCCTCCTGAATGTCTTTGGGCGGCAGTATGTTTTTAAGTTCTACCCTGTTAACCTTTATTCCCCATTTGTCAGTAGCTTCATCCAAAATGGCGCGCAGTTTGGTGTTTACTATATCCCGGGAAGTCAAAGTTTCATCAAGCTCTAATTCTCCCACTATATTACGCAGGGTGGTAGCGGTTAGGTTTTCAATGGCCAGTATGGGGTTAGCTATTTCATAAGCATATTTGAAAGGGTCGGTAACCTGATAATAAACTACAGTATCAATCATCATGGTAACATTGTCTTTGGTTATTACCGGTTGAGGAGGAAAATCTACTACCTGTTCACGTAGGTCAACAATATGGCGAAAACTGTCTATAAACGGTATTATAATATTTATGCCCTGCTGAGCAGTTTTATGGTATTTTCCCAGCCTTTCGACTATACCTACGGTAGATTGCTTGATTATCTTAATGGAAGATAATCCTATAATGATAACAAATATAACGATGAGTATCTGTAAAATTAATCCGAGCATAAAATTCTCCTTTCTTTTTTTAAGTTAAGCTTTTTTAATCTTAAGCTTTACTCCATCAATTCCTACTACTTCTATACGGGTATTTTCCTCAATTTCCTCGTCAGATATTGCTGTCCAGACTTCCCCGTTTACTTTGACCTGACCTAGGTGTAAAGGTTTTATCTGGCTTAAGGTTATGCCGTGCTGCCCGATTAATGCGCTTACATTGCTGGATTTGTCTTCGGTTTTTATAAATTTTACAACTATGGGTCTGGTAAATATTATGAATACTAAGGTTAAAAGAGCAAAGACTAGAAGCTGACTTTCCAAATTAGGCAGTATTTTAAGGCTTGCCCCTAAGGCTACCAAAAGAGCAGAAAGAGCAAGCCATAAAAACCAGAAGCCAACTGTAAATATTTCAATTACCCCTGCAATGATGGCGGCTATGATCCAGTAGGAAGGAGACAAAGAAAAACCTCCTTTCTTTAGTTTATTTTATTCATAAATAAGATATGAAATTATATTTAATAGTATAATATCACAAACTGGGAGGAACAAACTTGGATTTTATGTAAAAACCTCCTTAAAAGGTATTGGAAATTATTATCAAGGGCGGCAGATAAAAGCTTTATTGAGTGAGGATTTTATTATGGTTTTTTACCAGACAGATTAAATAGGCATTATATGAAAAATGTTGTATAATGTAAATAAATTTATATATAGCTCCGATTCAGTTTTGCCTAAGGCTCAAGGCTATGGCGGCTGAACGATAGGGTATGCGGGGAAACCTGTATGCCTCCCATTTGGAAAGGAGTGTAATTTTTAAAAGGTCATATTGCACCCTTTTCCGGGTGCTTATTTTTATAATAAGGGAGGGTTAGTTTTATGGAAAAAAAACAGGAAATAGCCGAAGAAATTCAAAAGAAAGCTCTTAATGGCAGAATAACCTGCAGTGATGCTCGCAAAATAGCAGAAGAGTTAGAAGTCTCCCCTAAAGTAGTGGGAGAGCTGTGCGATGAGCTTAAAATAAAGATTTGTGCTTGTGAATTAGGTTGTTTTTAAACGGGAGATTTTCCCTTAAAGGGAGTGATTAAAGAATGGTAGACAGATTTGGACGGGAAATTAATTACATGAGGATTTCAGTAACGGATCGTTGTAACTTAAGATGTCTTTATTGTATGCCTGAGGAGGGAATTGATTATAAACTTACACATAAAGATATTTTAAGTTTGGAGGAATTGGCCAGACTTACCCGGGTAGCTGCCTCTGTAGGTATAAAAAAGGTGCGCCTTACCGGTGGAGAACCTTTAGTGAGGAAAAATATCGAAAAACTGGTGGAGTATATTGCTGAAATACCAGAAATAGATGATATTGCTCTTACCACCAATGGAGTAAAGTTCAAGGTCATGGCGACAAGATTGAAGAAGGCTGGACTTAAACGGGTAAATTTCAGCCTTGACAGCTTAAAACCGGAAAGGTTCAGCTATATTACCCGGGGTGGAGATATAAAGCCGGTAATGGAAGGCATTTTTACTGCATTGGAATTGGGACTTAATCCGATAAAGATTAATACGGTGGTCATAAAAGGGTTTAATGATGATGAAGTCCTGGAATTTGCAAAATTAGCCTATGATTATCCCTTACACATAAGGTTTATAGAATTTATGCCGGTAGGAGATATTAAGTTTTGGAATGAAGACAAGCTGATTAAGAGTGAGAAAATTAAGTCCAGAATAGAACATGAATTTGAGCTGGCTTTACCGGATAAAATTGTGGGTAGCGGCCCGGCTAAATATTTTAAGCTAAGAGGCGGACAGGGGTCAGTTGGCTTTATAAGTCCCATGAGCAATCATTTCTGTGGTGAATGTAACCGCATCCGGCTTACTGCTGATGGTAAGCTTAGAGGATGTTTGTATAGTAAGGAAGAAGTTGATTTAATGGAAGCTATCAAACAAAACGCAAATGATGATGAATTGGCTGAGATTTTTTTAGAAGCTATTAACAATAAACCTAGACATCATAATTTTGGTTCTGGCTGGGGTAAGGAAAATGAACGCAAAATGTACCAGATAGGAGGCTAAAGATGGATTTTACCCATATAAACGAGCAGGGTAGAGCTAAGATGGTTGATGTTACAGCCAAAGAGGATACCAAAAGAAAAGCGGTTGCCCAGGCTAAAATATGTATGCAAAAAGAAACCCTGGAGAGGATTAAAAGTGGTGGAATAAAAAAAGGAGATGTCTTATCTGTAGCTCAAGTGGCAGGTATAATGGGAGCCAAAAAAACTTCGGATGTTATTCCTATGTGCCATCCCCTTTTGCTTACAGGTGTAGATATAAATTTTACTATAGATGAAGAACATAATGAGATAATTATAACTTCTGAAGTTAAGACTGCTGGTAAAACTGGTGTGGAGATGGAAGCCTTGACTGCAGTAAGTGTAGCTGCTTTAACTGTTTATGATATGTGCAAGGCAGTAGACAGGTGGATGAAAATTACTGATATAAAACTTCTTGAAAAAAAAGGAGGCAAAAGCGGTCATTTAATAAGAGAAAGGGATTAAGGAGGAACTATTATATGCCTGAAGGGACTTTGTATTCTATAAGCATAAGCCCGGAAAGGGGAACGCTTAAAAATGAAGTAGAAGAAGCCCGGGTTATCGAAAATTATGGGCTAGAGAATGATGGACATGCAGGGGATTGGGATAGACAGGTTACCTGTCTTAATAAGGCGAGTGTTGATAAGGTAAACTGCGAACACGGCTTGAATGTCGGACCGGGAGGTTTTGCGGAAAACCTGCTTATCGAAGGCATTGATTTAGTAAAAATAGGGGTAGGAGGAAAGCTTAAGGTCGGAAATGATGTAATCCTTCGGGTTATGCAGATTGGGAAAGAGGATCATCCCAGCATTGTAACCCGCACTTATGGAGGAATATCTCTCCTTCCTTATGAAGGCCTTTTTTGCCGGGTTATAAAGGGTGGAACTATAAGAAAAGGAGATAAAGTAGAGGTGTTATGATGTATAGAACCGGAATTTTGGTTATGAGTGACAAGGGTTTTAAGGGAGAAAGGGAGGATATAAGCGGGAAGACTATAGAAAAAATGTTGGGGAAAGATTATGTATGCGAATACTATGAAATAGTCCCAGATGAAAAGAAAATAATAATAGACAAAATTAAATATGCCTGTGATGTACTTAAACTTGATTTACTCTTGACTTCTGGAGGAACCGGCTTATCTCCCCGGGATGTAACACCTGATGCTACTTTAGAAGTAGTTGAAAAACTGGTGCCGGGGATTCCAGAAGCTATACGCTTTTACGGACTTAAAAAAACTCCCCGGGCCATGCTTTCGCGGGGAATTGCAGGTATAAGAGGCAAGACCCTTATCATAAATCTTCCCGGAAGTGTAAAAGGGGTAAGGGAAGGATTGGAGGCAATTATGCCTGCATTAGGACATGGACTGGATATACTTGAAGGAAAATCCGGGGAATGTGGAGAACTACTTTAAAAATTAGGTTTAGGAATTTTTATAAGGGGAGAAGGGGTAGATGGCTGAGCTGAATTTGGTTGAAAAGAGGAAAGCCAAAAAAGGTAGAATATTTGGTATATGTTTACTTACAGTATTAGTTTTAGTAGTTGCAGTAGGAGGAATTTCTGGCTATGTTAGCTGGAAATTGACCCATCCGGAGCGGGAAGAAATAAAAAGTAATCCGAATGATTATGGGCTAGATTTTGAGGATGTTAGTTTTACCTCACGCGGGAGCAGCTTAAATTTGAAGGGCTGGTTTATTCCGGCTGAAAGTGATAGGACAGTTATATTTGCACACGGTTATGGAAGAAACAGATTGCAGTCTGATGTCCCTGTTTTACCGATCGTCAAGAAAGTTCATGATCATGGTTGGAATGTATTATTATTCGATTTTAGGAACTCCGGGGAATCTGACGGGAATATAACTTCTGTGGGACAGTATGAAGTAAATGACCTTTTGGGGGCAGTAGATTTTATCAGATCAGAAAAAAATATTTCCGGAAAAATTGTTTTGCATGGTTTTTCTATGGGAGCGGCAACAGCTATTATTGCAGGTGCTCGCGAAAAGCAGGTAGATGGAGTAATTGCAGATTCACCCTTTGCCGATTTAAAACCATACCTTATGGAAAATCTTTCGGTATGGAGTGGTCTCCCGTCTATACCTTTTAATCAAACCTCTCTGGTGATAGGAACTTTTCTTACTGGTTTGAATGCTGATAAGGTGCGCCCTGTAAAGGAAGTATCGAAATTTGCGGGGAGACCACTTTTGTTGATACATGGAAACAAAGATGTTGATGTCCCTTTAAAGAATAGTGAACTTTTAAGAAAAGCTTATCCTCAGGCAGATTTGTGGATCGTTCCGGGGGCAGGACATGTTAAAAATTACGAGGTTGCTGGCGAATATTATCTTGATATGGTTATAGATTTTTTGGATAAAGTAGAAAGACAAAAATAGTGTTGTTTATGCTGGGTTTATTGAATATTTGTAAAGTTCCAAGAAATAGTGATTTTTAAAGGTATAAAAAGAAAATAAAAGGAACATAATATAAATCGGAAATATTAGGCGGATTTGATAAGTGGTGTTATTTGAAAGCTTATTAAGTCTTGCCTAATATTATAGGTAGTAATTAGCACTCGCATTTAATGAGTGCTAATAACAAACGAGTAGAAAAATATTAACATAAAAAAGGAGGTATACTTGTGAAGATTCAACCGTTGGGAGATCGTTTAGTAATTAAAGTAGCTGAAGTAAAAGAAGAAAAAACCAAGAGCGGACTTTATGTTCCCGATACAGCTAAAGAAAAACCGCAGGAAGGCGAAGTTGTGGCTGTAGGGCCTGGCGCACGTGATGAAAAAGGTGAAAGAATTCCGATGGATGTTAATGTTGGAGATAAAATCATTTTCTCTAAATATGCCGGAACTGAAGTAAAGATTGATGGAGAAGAATATCTCATCTTGTCTGAAAGAGATGTTTTAGCAGTAATTAAATAAATTAAATGGGTAAAGGAGGTTAAATAGATGATAGCAAAGGAAGTTAAATTTGGTGAAGAGGCTAGAAGGGCATTAGAAAGAGGAGTAGATGCTTTGGCAGATGCAGTTAAGGTTACTTTAGGTCCTAAAGGCAGAAATGTAGTATTGGATAGAAAATTTGGAGCTCCTACTATTACCAATGATGGAGTTACTATTGCAAGAGATATAGATTTGGAGGATCCATGGGAAAATTTAGGTTGTCAGCTGGTTAAAGAAGTTGCTACCAAGACTAATGATGTAGCAGGAGATGGAACTACTACTGCAACAGTTTTGGCTCAGGCCATGATTAAGGAAGGACTTAAAAATGTAGCTGCCGGTGCTAATCCGATGATAATGAAGAAAGGTATTGAAAAGGCAGTTAAGGCAGTAGTAGAAGAAGTTAAGAGGATAAGCAAGCCGGTTGAATCTAAGGAAGCTATTGCGCAAGTTGCCTCTATCTCTGCCAGCGATACCGAAATTGGTCAGCTGATTGCTGATGCTATGGATAAAGTTGGAAGAGACGGAGTTATTACTGTAGAAGAATCTCAATCTGTGGGAACATATTTAGAAGTAGTTGAAGGAATGAGCTTTGACCGCGGTTATATTTCTCCTTACATGATTACCAATACTGAAAAGATGGAAGCTGTTTTAGAAGAACCATACATTCTGATAACCGACAAGAAAGTTTCCTCTATACATGAAATTCTGCCTGTGCTGGAAAAGGTTGTACAAACCGGAAAACCCATGCTTCTCATTGCTGAAGAAGTTGAAGGTGAAGCATTAGCTACAATCGTAGTTAACAAATTGAGGGGAACATTTACCTGTGTAGCTGTAAAAGCTCCTGCATTTGGTGAAAGAAGAAAGGCAATGCTTGAAGACATAGCTATACTTACTGGTGGTAAAGTTGTATCTGAAGATATGGGAGCTAAACTGGAAAATGTAGACCTTGATATGTTAGGTCGTGCCCGTCAGGTAGTAGTGAAGAAAGAAGAAACTATTATTGTTGATGGAGCAGGTTCTGAACAGGCTGTTAAAGACCGCATAGCTAATATTAAAATGCAGCTCGAAGAAACTGAATCTGAATATGATAGAGAAAAACTGCAGGAAAGAATGGCTAAATTATCTGGTGGTGTAGCTGTAATTCAGGTAGGGGCTGCAACCGAAACTGAGCTAAAAGAAAAGAAACACAGAATAGAAGATGCTTTGGCTGCTACCAAGGCTGCAGTTGAAGAGGGAATTGTTCCTGGTGGTGGAACTGCCCTTATAAATGTTATAAAAGTCCTCGACAATATAGAAGCTGAAGGAGACGAACTGACTGGAGTAAAACTGGTCAAGAAGGCCTTAGAGGAACCTTTACGCCAGATTGCTAACAATGCGGGAATAGAAGGTTCCGTAGTAGTAGAAAAAGTAAAAGAAGCTGCACCGGGGGTAGGGTTTAATGCTCTTACTGGTGAGTATGAAGATATGATTGCAGCTGGAATAATTGACCCGGCAAAAGTAACACGTTCTGCAGTTCAGAATGCTGCAAGTATTGCTGCTATGCTGCTTACCACTGAAGCAGTAGTAGTTGAAATTCCGGATAAGGACGAAATGAATGCCATGAATGCTGCTGCTGGTGGCGGCGGAATGCCCATGATGTAATTAGCTCTCCCCCCTTTAAGATAGATATATATATTTGTTGCAATACTGAAAACCGCTTTCAGATTTTATATCTGAAAGCGGTTTTGTATTTTTTCTGGTCTAAATAGAAATTTTTACTGTTTTTTGCTGTCATTTGTCACAGGCTTGCGATATTTGCCAGAAAATTCTGAAAATATATTGACTTTTTTTAAAAAAACTGATTTATTATTATGCATAATCATGTAATAACTCTTTAAAAAAAGAAAAAAATAAAAAGAGTTTTAATGGTGGTGTATTTAAACGTGAAAGTGAAGATTTTAGGAATGGGACATTCCCTTCCTGATAAGATACTTACCAATAAAGATTTGGAAAAAATGGTTGATACCAGTGATGAATGGATAAGAGAGCGAACCGGTATTTTAGAAAGAAGAATAGGAGATGAAAAAACTGCTTCTTCTGATTTATGTGTCAAAGCAGCTAAAAAGGCTTTAGATAAAGCAGGCATAAAACCGGAAAAACTTGATTTAATTGTTGTTGCTACAGTTACGCCGGATATGCTTTTTCCTTCAACTGCCTGTATTGTTCAGGATAGGCTGGGGGCTGTAAATGCTGCTGCTTTTGATATAGGAGCAGGATGTACCGGTTTTATTTATGCTTTGACGGTCGCAGAGAAGTTTTTGCTGGCTTCAGATTATAATTATGCCTTGGTCATAGGGGTTGATATGCTTTCTAAGATAACCGACTATACTGATCGCAGTACCTGCATTTTATTTGGTGATGGAGCCGGAGCGGCAGTCGTAGGTAAAGGAGGAGGAGAAGCTGGTATTATAGCATCTTATCTGGGGGCGGATGGGTCTGGAGGAGATCTTTTGTATATGCCGGCAGGAGGGTCAAGGCTTCCTGCCTCTGAAGCGACAGTTTGCGAAAGAATGCATTATATAAAGATGAATGGAAATGAAGTTTTCCGTTTTGCTACTAAAACTATGGGTATGGTAAGCGAAAAGCTTGTAAAAATGGCAGGATTGACTTATGAAAATATAGATTATTTTGTGCCTCATCAGGCTAATATCCGTATAATTCAAACTGCGATGAAGCGCATGGCAATACCGGAAGATAGGACAATTATAAATATTGACCGTTTCGGGAATATGTCGGCTGCTTCTATCCCGGTTGCTATGTCAGAAGCAGAGGAAAAAGAGCTTTTTAAACCTGGTGATATTGTTTTAACGGTAGCGTTTGGAGCAGGGCTTACTTTTGGTGGATTAGTAATCAGGTGGGGGAGAAATTAGATGTTTGAGAATAATAGACTTTGCAGGCTTTTAAATATAAAATATCCTCTTTTCCAGGGAGGAATGGCCTGGATAGCTGGAGGCAGATTAGCAGCAGCGGTTTCGAATGCTGGGGGACTAGGTATTATTGGGGCAGGAGGTGCTGAGGCTTCCTGGCTTGAAGAACAGATAAAACTGGTTAAAGAAAAAACCGACAGGCCATTTGGGGTAAATCTTATGCTGGCTCTTCCTAATATCGAGGAATTGATTGATGTAGTAGTCAGGGAAAAAGTACCGGCAGTTACTACCGGGGCGGGCAATCCCGGAATATACATGGAAAAATTTAAAGAGGCAGGTATTAAGGTCATACCGGTGGTGGCGTCGGTAGCTTTGGCAAAAAGGCTTGTCCGTTTAGGGGCAGATGCAGTTATCGCTGAAGGAATGGAGTCAGGTGGACATATAGGTGAAATGAGCACTATGTGTCTGGTTCCTATGATATGTGATGCGGTTGATGTGCCGGTTATTGCGGCTGGAGGCGTTGCTGACGGAAGAGGTTTTATGGCGGCTTTTGCTTTAGGAGCAGAAGGAGTGCAGATAGGAACCAGGTTTATATGTTCTGAAGAATGTGAAGTTCATCCAGCCTATCAGGAAAAAGTTCTTAAAGCGCGAGATCGCGCCACCGTAATTTGTGGAACTGTTACCAATCATCCGGTACGGGCTATTCACAACAAGTTTACCAGACACTATTTACAATGTGAGTTTTCAGGGATGAAGAAGGAAGAACTCGAAGAGCTAGGACGGGGAAAATATCCTGCGGCAGCCCTTAATGGAGATGTTGAATACGGTACCATCTTAGCAGGAGAGATTGCCGGATTAATTAATGAGATAAAACCAGCCGGGAAAATTGTGGAAGATATAATAAATCATGCTTTAAGAATAAAAGCGATGTGGGGGGAATTATAAGGTGCGTTTAGGTTTTGTGTTCCCAGGACAGGGCGCTCAGTATGTAGGAATGGGCAAAGAAATAGCTTGGACCTTTAAGGAAGCTATGGATGTTTTGAAAAATGCAGATGAAATTCTAGGTTATTCGATAAGCAAACTTTGTTTTGAAGGGGAAGAAAGCGAGCTTAATAAAACGGTTTATGCCCAGCCAGCTATTCTAGCAGTAAGCCTTGCCATTCTGGAAGTAGTAAGAAGGCAAGGTTTAGATGCTTCAATCTATGCGGGCTTAAGTTTAGGTGAATACACAGCTTTGTCTGCGGCCGGAGTTTTAAGATTAGAAGAAGTTCTGCCTCTGGTGGCTAAAAGAGCTGAGATTATGCAGGATGCAGTTCCTTTGGGAAGAGGAGCGATGGCTGCAGTTTTAGGACTTAAAAGCATTGAAGTTGAAGAGATTTTAAGTGAAATAGATGGGATAGTAGAAATAGCAAATTACAACTGTCCAGGGCAGATGGTGATTTCAGGGGAGAAAAATGCAGTAGAGAGAGCAGCAGAAAAAATTAATTTCATAGGGGGAAAAGCTAAAATTTTAGCAGTAAGCATTCCTTCCCACAGTTCAATGATGAAGGAAGCGGCAGATGAGTTCAGGGAATGTCTGACAGGAATAAATTTTAAACCAGCAAGAGGAAAAGTAGTAAGCAATGTTAATGCCAGAGAAAACCCTGTTGAAGATTTGCCTGATATTCTAGCCAAGCAGCTTTATTCGCCGGTAAGGTGGGAAGAGAGTATAAGATATATGCTTAATGAGGTGGATTATTTAGTTGAAATTGGACCGGGAACAGTTTTATCCGGACTCATAAAACGGATTGATAAGAAAAGGCTTTTGGGAAATGTTGAAGATGTTAAATCTTTTGACAAACTCATGAAGGAGGCAGAAAAGCTTGGAAAATAGGGTGGCGGTAGTTACTGGAGCTTCACGGGGAATAGGTAAGGCTATTGTTCTAAGGCTTGCCAGGGAAGGATATAAAGTAGTTATAAATTATCTCAATAGTGAAGAAGAAGCCACAGAAGTATTAAATGAGGTTAAAAAAGGCGGGGGAGAGGGAATTATTGTTAAAGCGGATGTTTCCCGCTCAGAGGAAGCCCAACATCTAATAGATACAACAGTGGATACTTATGGGAAGCTGGATGTTCTGGTAAATAATGCCGGAATCAACAAAGACCAGCTCATGATACGCATCAGTGATGAAGAGTGGGATAAATTAATAAGTACTAATCTTAATTCCGCATTTTACTGCAGCCGGGCTGCTGTAAGACACATGATGAAAAAAAGGTTTGGACGCATAATCAATATTTCTTCGGTCGTAGGGATAAGCGGCAATGCCGGTCAGACCCATTATGCAGCAGCTAAATCAGGACTTATAGGTCTTACTCTTTCTATGGCTAAGGAATACGGCAACCGCGGAATTACAGTTAATGCTGTAGCTCCAGGCTATATTAAAACCGCGATGACTGATGTGCTGCCTGATGAAGTTAAAGATCGCATAATCGGGGGAATATCAGTTGGAAGAATGGGAAATCCTGAAGATGTGGCAGCGGCAGTTGCATTTCTGGCCTCTCCCGATGCTTCTTTTATTACCGGACAGGTAATAAAGGTTGATGGGGGCATGTCAGTTTTATAAAAAATTGCAAATTATTATGAAGGAGGATTAAAATATGTCAGTATTTGAAGTCTTAAAGGAAATAATCATTGAGATTAAGGATGTACCTGAAGAAATAGTCACCCTTGATGCATCTTTTGAAGAAGACCTGGATGCAGACTCTCTGGACATTGTAGAAATGCTTATGCTTTTGGAAGAAAAGTATGATATTCAAATTCCGGAAGAGGCTGCTGAAAAAATGAAGACGGTAAAGGATGCAGTGGAGTACATTGAAGCAAGGATTGGGGAGAAAGCTTAATCGGTTGGGGTGGTTTAATCTTGAAAAGACGAGTAGTTATAACCGGCCTGGGGATGGTTTCTCCCCTGGGCCATGATAAAAAGGTCTTTTGGGATAATTTAATTAAAGGAAAAAGCGGAATAGGATATATAGATTATTTTGATACTAATGATTTTCCGGTAAAAATAGCTGCCCAGGTGAGAGATTTTAAGGTAGAAGATTATATACCTAAAAAAGAGGCACGCCGTATGGATAAATTCGTCCAGTACGCCTGTGCTGCTGCTCTGATGGCAGTAGAAGATGCCGGAATTGATTTTGTGAAAGAAGATAAAAGTAAAATTGGAGTATGGATTGGTTCAGGGATAGGAGGAATTGAAACTTTAGAGAAAAATCACAGCAATCTGCTATCTAGAGGGGTAAGCGGAATTAATCCTTTTTTTATTCCCATGCTTATACCCAATATGGCAGCGGGGCAGGTATCAATAATGTTGGGAGCTAAAGGACCAAACGGCTGCACGGTTACTGCCTGTGCCACCGGAACTAATTCTATTGGAGATGCTTTCCGCATAATAAGGGATGGACAGGCGGATGTAATGATAGCCGGGGGGAGTGAAGCAGCTATAACTCCTCTAGGTTTAGGGGGGTTTTCTGTTATGAAAGCCCTGTCATCCCGCAATGATGAGCCGGACAAGGCATGTCGACCCTTTGATGAGGCAAGGGAAGGTTTTGTTATGGGTGAAGGCGGTGCAGTAGTAGTTTTAGAAGAGCTTAATCATGCCTTAGAACGCGGAGCCCACATTTATGGTGAGCTTGTAGGATATGGTGCAAGTGCTGACGCTTGTCACATGGTGCAGCCTGATGAAGAAGGAGAGGGGGCAGTACTTGCTTTTAAGATGGCTCTTGAAGATGCCGGGATAAAGCCGGAAGAAGTAGATTATATTAATGCGCATGGAACCGGAACCAGGCTTAATGATATGGTGGAAACTAAAGTGATAAAAAAGGTTTTTGGAGAATATGCTTATAAATTAGCGATAAGCTCCATTAAAGCAGCAACCGGTCACATGCTGGGAGCAGCCGGAGCAATTGAACTCATCGCTTCGGTTTTAGCTTTAGAAAATAATCTTGTTCCACCTACTTTGAACTTGGAAAATCCGGCACCGGAATGTGATCTGGATTATGTACCTTTGAAACCTAGAGAAAAAGAATTAAAAGTAGTAATGTCTGATTCTTTAGGTTTTGGCGGACATAATGCAGTTTTGGTCGTGCGCAAATTAGGATAGGTGATGTTTTATGAATATTGAAGAGATAATGAAGATACTTCCCCATCGCTACCCATTTTTGCTGGTGGATAAAATTGTAGAACTGATTCCGGGAAAAAGTGCGGTGGGAGTTAAAAATGTTACTATAAATGAACCTTATTTTGCTGGACATTTTCCGGGCAAACCGGTGATGCCCGGGGTTTTAATGATAGAGGCTGCAGCTCAGGTGGGAGCATGTGCGATTTTGAGTGATGAAAGGTATAAGGACAGTTTGGCTTTCTTGGCTGGAGTTGATAAGTTTCGCTTTAAGAAACAGGTAATTCCGGGAGATATTCTGATAATAAAAACAGAGCTTATTACCATTAAAGGTAGTATTGGCAGGGCGAAAGGGGAAATAAGGGTGGATGAAAAGCTGGTGGCAGGAGGTGAGTTTTTGTTTGCCTTGTCTAAATAGATAAGGCGACACGCTATATGTTTAAAAGCAGCTGGTCTAAAAAAAGATATTTTGAGTTAAACCCATCAGCACAAACTGTTGCCAGTGGGAAGAAAGTTGAAAAAGATAAAGAGGCCCTTTGCCCTTCTTGTTCTAGCTATGTTGATCCGGAAGTACTTTATGATAATTTTAAGGTCTGCCCGGAATGCGGATACCATTATCCTTTAACGGCAAAGGAGCGGATAGCTCTGCTTACAGATGCCGAAACTTTTATAGAATTTGATGCTGATTTGGTTTCATCGAATATTTTATGTTTTCCTGATTATGATTTGAAATTAAAAGAGGCTTGCGAAAAATCAGGTCTTAAGGAAGCGATAATTACGGGTAAAGCCAAAATAGCGGGATATGAAACTGTATTGGGGGTAATGGATTCCCGCTTTGTTATGGGAAGCATGGGCCGTGTGGTGGGGGAAAAAATCGTAAGGGCAGCAGAAAAAGCGGTGGAGGAGAGACTCCCCCTTATTATTTGCACTGCTTCAGGGGGAGCTCGTATTCAGGAAGGCATGTTTTCCCTTGTGCAGATGGCTAGAACCAGTGCGGCGATCGAAAAACTTAATAAGGCCGGACTTCTATATATATCAGTCATGACCCATCCGACTACGGGGGGGGTTGCGGCCAGCTTTGCCGCTTTAGCTGATATTATAATTGCTGAGCCTAAAGCCTTGATAGGCTTTACCGGCCCGCGGGTAATAAAGCAGACGATAAGGCAGGATTTACCGCCTGATTTTCAACAGTCTGAGTTTTTGTTGGAACACGGTATGATTGATATGGTGAAACCCCGATTTGAATTAAGATCGATTTTAGCCTTATTGTTAAAGCTCCATCAAGGAGGAAGAAATGAGTAAAAAGGTATTTGAATTTGAAGAACAGCATGAAAACATTTTAGCCAAGCTGAATGAGCTGAAAGAGATTTCTTCTACTACCGGTTTTAATCTGGAAAAAGAGATTAAGCTTTTAGAAGAAAAGATTGAAAATTTGAAAAAAGAAAGATACAGTAACTTAAGTCCCTGGGAAAAAGTGGTCTTAAGCAGGCAAACAGATCGTCCGGGATGCAGACAGTATATTGAAGAGATTTTTACTGATTTTGTTGAACTGCATGGCGACCGCTTTTTTGGAGATGATAAGGCTATCTTGGGGGGGATTGCCTTTTTTGAAGGGGTGCCGATTACAGTTATAGGCCATCAAAAAGGCAAAAATACCCGGGAAAATATAGAGAGAAATTTCGGTATGCCTCATCCGGAAGGCTTTCGCAAAGCCAAGAGACTGCTTCTGCAGGCGGAGAAATTTGGAAGGCCAGTAATAACATTTATTGATACTCCTGGTGCTTATCCGGGGGTGGGAGCTGAGGAAAGAGGGCAGGCTTGGGCTATTGCAGAAAATTTACGGCTTTTATCTGGCCTTAAGGTTCCGATTATAAGCATAGTTATTGGTGAAGGCGGGAGTGGAGGGGCTTTGGCCCTGGCAGTTGCTGATAAGCTTTTTATGCTTTCCAATTCAGTATTTTCAGTAGCTTCACCGGAAGCCAGCGCTTCTATTCTGTGGAAGGATTTAAAGGAAGTAGAAAAAATGGCGGCTGCTTTAAAACTTACCGCTGATGATTTAAAAGCTTTTGGTATAATAGATGATATTATTCCTGAGCCTCCCGGAGGGGCTAATCAGGATTTAAAAGAAGTAGCGGATATTATGAGAAAATGTATAAGGGAAGCTTTAGAAGAGCTTTTAAGCTTAACTTCAGAAGAACTGGTGAAAAGGCGTTATGAAAGATTAAGGAAAATGACAGTTTAATATAAAAGCCGGCATGAGTTGGTATCATGCCGGCTTTCTTTTTGGTTTTACAGGTCATAATAAAGCTCAAATTCCATAGGATGAGGTATATCGTTGACTTTACGGGCTTCTTTGCGTTTGGTTTGTCCCCATATTTCAATGAGGCGTTTCGGGAATACTCCTCCTTTGAGCAGAAATTCATGGTCTTTTTCCAAGGCATCTAAAGCTTCATCTAAAGATTTAGGCAGAGATTTGATTTTAGCCTGTTCTTCCGGCGGCAGGTTGTAAAGATTTACATCATATGGGCCAAAACCTTCAGCTACCGGGTCGATTTTGTTCTGTATTCCGTCTAGGCCTGCCATAAGTATGGCGGAAAAAGCCAGATATGGATTGCAGGTAGCATCAGATGAACGGAATTCAAATCTTTTTTGTTCTGGTGCTTTGGCGTAAGCGGGGACTCTTATTACTGCACTGCGGTTAGCGGTAGCGAAGCATATGCTTACTGGCGCTTCGTATCCTGGGACCAGGCGCTTGTAGGAGTTGGTGCTGGGATTGGTAAAGGCAAGCACAGCTGGTGCATGTTTTAGAAGGCCACCAATAAAATACATAGCTTCTTTGCTAAGGCCTGCATACCCGCTTTCATCGTAGAATACGGGTTTCCCTTCTTTAAAGAGATGCATATGGACATGCAGACCGTTTCCGGCTTCTCCATAGAGCGGTTTGGGCATAAAAGTAACGGTTTTTCCTTCTTTGAAGGCCATATTTTTGATTAGATATTTGGCGAGCATAGTTTTATCAGCCATTTCCCTCATGGGACCGAATTCCACTTCGATTTCAATCTGGCCCGGGCCACCTACTTCGTGGTGATGATATTTTACCGGGATTCCGTTTTGCTCCAAAAGCATACTCATGCGTGAACGCAAATCATAGAGCACATCTTGTGGAGCTGCTATATGATATCCGCCTTTTAATGGAATTTTATAACCTAAGTTTTGATAGTCGTTTTCTCCGCTGTTCCATATAGCCTGTTCGACATCTATGCTGAATCCGGTTTTGTTGGGTAAAGATTCATAGCTTACATGGTCGAATACATAAAATTCAAATTCAGGCCCTATGCGCATTTCATCGGCAATTCCGGTTGATTTCATGTATTCTTCAGCTTTAAGCGCTATGGTGCGGGGATCCTGGTCAAAACGGTAGTTTTCGGGCTCTGCAATAACATATACATCACCGATCATGCTCAAGGTGGGGACTTCAGTAAAAGGATCAAATACTGCGGTGAAAATATCCGGGATGAATACCATGTCGCTTTTTTCTACGGGAGCAAAGCCGTAGTTGGAGCCGTCAAAGCCGATGCCGTATTTTAAAGTATCTGGAGTAAATCGGCCGACCGGGATGCTTAAGTGTCTCCATCTTCCGATAAGGTCAATCATTTTAAAGTCAATCATCTGAATGTTTTCTTTTTGGCAAAAATCAATTACTTCTTCATAAGTTTTGAACACCTGTAAACCCCCTTTGGTTTTATAAAATTCAGCAGTCAAAATTACACTATGGGATAAGTATAACTTATGACCTTACATAAATTCAATTATTATTTCGATACGATCTTTTGTGTGTAAATAAGAATATATCAGCTTTCAATTTAATATTTATATACCAGTTAATTTGTTTTCAAATTTTTATCAAAACTTAGGGGGAATAAATATTAGGCGAAAAAGGTTGATTACTTATGTTGTTCTGCTTATCTTTGCGGGAGGTTTAATTTTTGTTTTACCTTATGCTCATGATTATTATGTAAAATCCAAGCTTGAACCGCAGGTCGAACTTTCTAAAGCTTTAGATAAAATGGCCGAGGTTCAAAGCTATAGATACAGTTTAGATTCAGGGTTTACAGTAGATGGCAGGAAGGAGGTGATAAGCAGGGTAGAAGGAGAGAAGAATGGTAATAATACGCATATAAGGGGGGAGATGGTTAACACACCGGTTGATATTTATTATATAAACCGAACTGTCTATAACTACGATTCATTTGCTGAAAAGTGGATAGTGATTGAAAGTGATACAACTAATTTTGAAGACTTAATGATAAGTGAACTGCATCCACTTTCCAATTTCAGGTTCAGCAATATAAAAAATATCACTAAAGAAGGTTTTGAAGTTATAGACGGGCGGGAATGTCTGGTGGTGATGTGTAACCCGACAGTAGAAAGTAAGCTTTTAGAAACCTTATGGCATAATTTCACCTATAAAATATGGATAGACTATAAGAAGAGTTTAATCAAGAAAGCTGTGCTTCAGGCTGAAAACAAGCAGACGAAAGATACCCGTCTTAATATAGAAGTTAAGTTTAAAGACTTTGACCGGAATATCAAAATAATTCCTCCGGATACTACGGTTAAAAAGAAGCAGTCTTAACTTAAAGGGATAAGTGGGATTAACCTGCTTATCCCTTTAATTATTAATTATTATTTTATCTGACGGGATTGACACGAGTATTTTCTTTAAGCTCTAAACTGCCGTTTTTTATAATAAGGTCTCCTTCTTTTAGACCCCTTTTTATTTCGATATTTTCATCATCGCTTAGTCCAGTTTGGATTGGTTGGTATTTTATTTTACCATTGACTATTTTCATTACTATGGGACTGTTTGCGGTAGTGCGAACGGCTTCCCGGGGAACGATAAGTACGTTTTTATGTTCTTTGATTGTAATAGCAATATCTACTTCATATCCGGGTTTTAATAAAGAATTTTTACTTATGCTGATTATAACTGGAACCCGGTACTGCAATATTCCCAGGGCAGATTTTTTTTCTTCGGCTCGGGGATAGATTTTGGCTACTTTGCCTTCGAGATGTTTATTTCCTAACACGGGAGATGTAATAACTGCTTTTTGTCCAACTTTTATTTCTGATAGATTTTCGCTTAAGATATCTGCTTTTATTTGCAGAGAATTCATATCTGCTACTACTGTCAGGAGGGTTCCGGCAGTTACCGGCTGCCTTTTTTTTACCGGCAGTTGAACAATAGTGCCTTTTATAGGGCTTCTTATAGTTAATTTTTCCCTTTGTTCCTCAAGCTGTGCAATAATTTTTTCTATCTCATTTATTTGTCTTGCCAGGGAATCTCTGTAAGAAATATTTTTTTGCAGTGCTATTTCCAGGTTTTTTACCTGGGATTCGGCTTCTTCTAATTTTACTTTGCTTACGGCACTTTCCCGGAAAAGCATGGAAGTACGCTCAAGGTTGGCTTTAGCAGTGTCCAGTTCCAACTCGGTTTGTTTAACCGCATTTTCAGCGAAAGTTAAATTTGCCTGGGTTTGTGCCAGGTTGATTTTAGCTTCTGAGAGTTTCATATCTAATTCGGGATTTTTGATTTGGATTAATATTTGATTTTTATCGACTTTTTGTCCAATTTTCACCAGCAAATCATGAATTGTTCCGTTTTGCGGAGAATAGACATTGCTTTCCAGCAAAGCCTCCACTGTCCCGGAGTCTTTTATTTCAATTGTTATATTGCCTTTTTTTGCGACTGTTGTTTCAACTTCCGGTGTTTTTTGATGGGTAACAAACATTATAATAATGATTATGCTTAAAATTAATCCGCCAATTAAATAGTGTTTATTTTTTATCAATATGAAATCAACTCCTTTAATCGATATTTTTTAGAACTTCATGGGGATTTAAGTCTTTAAGTCTGCGTATGCCCCAATAATGTCCGATTAAAACGAAGATTATACCTCCAAGGGCGGCCAGGAAGTAAGTTAGGGGGGAAATCACCACCGGCATAGAGTATAAATCTGTACTTACTGATTTAACGTACGAATGAGCCATTATATAGCCGGCAGGCAGGCCTAGAATTATGCCAGGAGCAGCCTCTAAAACAGTTTCTTTAAGTAAAAGGTTTGAAATATCGCGCTTGAAAAAGCCCATTGCTTGAAGGGAGGCAAATTCTCTTCTGCGTTCATTAAAGCTGAGGATAGATGAATTATAGATTATAGCAAAACCAAGGATAATGGCAAATGTCAGCATTATTCCGATAAAATATATTAAACTGTCCAGCATGCTCATAAAGTTATCGCGTTCACTTTGACGACTGCTTATAGAACTTATTCCAGTTATATTTGAAAGTTCCTTTTCAATTAAAGAAAATTTTCCTCTATCGGCCTTAAGCATTGCTCCATTGGCTGTGTTAGCTTCATTAAGCAGCTGGTTTGCCTGTTTAAGTGAAACAAAAGAATTTCCGCCCATTAGTTGATGATTGATTCCCATTATTTTTAATTCTCTGGTTTTTGATTTGGTTTTATTTATTAAAGGCTCTACTGTTATGACATCTCCTACAGTGACATTAAGTTTTTTGGCAGTTTGTTCATTTAATAAAATGCCTTCTTCAGGGATAGAAAGCTTATGGCCGTTTTTTTGGACTGGGAACTGCATCCCGCTTGTGGGGATAAGGCCTATTATAAGGGCATTTTCTCGTTTGTCTTTATATCTGATTTTAACCGGTATTTCCAAAAGTGGTTCCACCTTATTTACACCCTTTATATCATATAAAATACCGAGTTCACTGTTTTTTACCGGGTTGGAAAAGCGCACCATAAAATCATAATTTACTTCCTGATTAAAGTGCTGATCGAGCATATAATCAATTGAGTCATTCATAAACATGGAAATCACTAAAAGAGCTACGGATATGACAACGCCTGCGAATGTTATAGTGGAACGTATGCGGTTACGGTTTACCGTGCGCAGGCCCATTCTCCAGGAAGTATCTATTTTTTGCCATAACCACGGCCATTTTTCCAAAAGTGAGTGGCTGCGGACAACAGGAGGTTTAAGACGCATAGACTCAGCCGGGTTGATTTTTACGATGGAAAGGGTGGCGGAGATACCGGCGATTATACCTGTAGAAAGGCTCAGTATTATGCTGTAAATTATAGTTTTTACGTTAATTCCTCCTATGGCAGCGGGAAGATTGAAAAATTGAGCGTAAAGGTCGGAAATTGCAGATGCAAAAATGAGCCCTAATATTATTCCTGCAATTATGCCTACAACGCTTACTAAAAGGGCATAGCCTGTGAAATGTATGATCAAACTGCGGCCGCTGTATCCTAAAGCTTTTAGAATCCCTATTTCCGTCTGCTGATTTTGCACCATACGTCTTATTAAAACAAATTGTGCAGCAGCAGCTACTAAGAGAAATAATACAGGCAGAAAGCGTGAAGTTGTTAAAAGGCCATCAAGTTCGCCCTGTAAAGCAGCATGGCTGAGCTGCTGTTCGCGTGGGAAACTGGCCAGATTGCCGTAAGGTTCCAGGATTTTTTCTATTTTTTGAGCTGCTTTTTCCTGGTCAATGCCAGGCTTAAATTTAACGATTATTTGATTTATTTGTCCATCCATTTTAAGTATTTTTTGAGCCTGTATAGTAGGAATCATTATAACCCCAAATTTTTGTGGGTCAGGGACTAAAGTAGCAGCATCTTTAATTAAATATGTGAATTCAGGGCCGGTAGCAGTTCCTACTATGGTCAGAGGAACTTGTTTTTCATCAGCTATTATGGTTATTTTATCGAACATTGAGAGGTTGTTTGCTGAAAGATGCTGGGGGTCAATCATGACTTCAATGTCGCCGCTTAAGGGATTTTCATCGAAAAAACGCCCATTAAGGAGCTGTATGCGGTTTACTGCCTTATCGATAGGCAGGTTGTAGCTGGTCAGGCGTGCTGTCCCCCTTTTTTTGTCATTTTTTATGACGGGGACATCTTGTTGAATTCTTCCACTGACTTTTTGGACTTCGGGAAGGGCTTCAATTTTATTGGTTATTTTTTCAGGAGCTTTAATCACCTGAAAATAATAATCAGCAAAGTTGTTTTCCTGATAAAAAATATCGCGGGAATGTCTTAAGTTGTAGAATCCGGTTGTAATAGCTATATATATTGATATTCCTATGGTTACGATAGATACCATAGCTAAAAATTGTCCTTTGGTTTTCCAGATGGTGCGTATAAGTTTTATAAAGAGAATTTTCATTACCATTCAATCCTTTCAGGAAGGACAGGATTTTGGTTTTCTTTTATTTCTATTATTTTTCCACTTCCCATGCGGACTATCCTATGTGCCATAAAACTTATAGCTGAGTTGTGGGTAACTATTACTATTGTAGTCTGCAGCTCTTCATTTATTTTTCTTAAAAGAGAAAGGACTTTTTTCCCTGTTTCCAGGTCAAGTGCACCGGTAGGTTCGTCACATAATAAAAGGCGAGGTTTTTTAACTATAGCTCTGGCAATGGCAACCCGCTGCTGTTCTCCTCCGCTCATCTGTGACGGAAAATGTGTTTTTCTCTGGTCAAGACCAACTTTTTTAAGGGCTTCAATGCTTGAAAGAGGATTTTCAACTAAATCGGCTGCCAATTCCACATTTTCCAACGCGGTGAGGTCAGCAATAAGATTGTAAAATTGAAAAACAAAGCCTATTTCCTTGCGTCTGTAACGGGTAAGTCCCTGGTCGTTCAATTTAGTTAAATCTTGGTCGTAGAAGTAGACCTGTCCTGAAGTAGGTTTGTCCATGCCGCCGATTATATTCAGCAAGGTGCTTTTACCTGAGCCACTAGGTCCTAAAATGACTATAATTTCCTTTTCATAGATTTTAAGGCTGATATTTTGCAAAGCTTCTACGGTTATTTCTCCCATGCGGTATACTTTACTTATATTTACTATGTCCAATAAGGTATTCTTCATAGAGTATTCCCTTTTTATTTTTATGATAATAATTATTATATCAAACTATTTTTTGAAAAATTCTAATTTAGAATAATTTTATGCATCCAATTTAGTCATTCTTCAGATATAAACTTTTCACCCGGATTAATTTATTGGAGCATTAGCTTGTGCCTCCTTTCTGTTGGGAGTGTTGGAGGCAGTTTGTTTATCAGACACGGGTGCCACAGCCGGGTGAAGGCAGGAGGGTTAAACCTGAATTTATTAGTATTAGATCAGTTATGGTGGAGTGGTATATATGAAAAAAGTACCGGTAATTATACTTGTTATAGCTTTAATTTTAATCGCCGGAATAGCTGCAGAAAGATTTTATTTTCGTACTGGTGAAATTACTCTGGATAATGGTTTTAACTGGTATGAAAACCGAAGTCAGAATGAGATTGCTGCTGCCAATGAATTTGCTAAAGAACGATTGGAAAACAGGTATTATGTATTTGTGAATGGTATATTTATGGACATAGGTTATGAATGGGATGGTGTTATTTATGTACCTATCAGGAATATAAGTGAAAGCCTCGGTTGGGTTGTTAACTGGCTTCCTGAAATGCAGCTTATACAGCTGGTAAAGGGGGATGAAGAAGCATTTGTCGAAATCGTAAACCTGTTCGGTAAAGCATATGTAGAGTTAAACAGGTTGGAAAATCTCCTGAGATTGGCAGAGGTTCAGGTACACGGCGGAAATATTGAAATCTTTACAACGGGACATAAAGTGCCATCAATCAGTTTTAACAAATTAAAAAGGTTAAATTTTTATATTAACGGCATGAAGATGACTGACAGGGCTGTGGAATATCAGGGCACGAAGTATATTCCTGCCCGCATTTTTGCCTTATCTTTGGGAAATAGATTTAAGTATGATGCCGAAAAGGGTGCTGCTTATATTAATGATAAAAAGATCGAGTGTGTGTTTATTGACGGACAGGCCTACTCTGATCTTAAGCAGCTTGAGAAGGTGGTTAACACTGAAAATATAGAGTTTGGATTTCGGGATTTTGCTGTAAGTTCAGGTAATATGTTACCAGTTATATATAAAGGATCGGGGAAAGAGAAAACGGTAGCCTTAACCTTTGATGATTATCTGGGAGAAAGTGTGTATAAGCTTCTGGAGATTTTGGACAGGTATAATGTAAAGGCGACCTTTTTTATAATAGGCAGCAGTATTTACCAAAACGCAGATTTGGTCAAAGAAATAACATCAAGGGGGCATGTAGCAGCTAATCACACATGGGATCACTTGAACTGCCATTCCTTAACTGACGATGAGGTTAGAGCCCAGTTAATCTCGACCCAGCTGGCTATTGAACGCTGTGGGGGAAAAGCTGCCCATTATTTTAGACCTCCAGGTGGCTATTATGATAATAAAATAGTGAAGATTGCTCAGGACATAGGTTTGCAAACAGTGTTATGGTCAGTTAATTCTACAGATGCAGATATACATAATACTGCCGCAGATATCAGCCAGGTTGTAAACCGTTGGGTAAGCCCGGGAGCTATTGTAGTTATGCATACTAACCGGGAAAATACTATTGAGGCCCTTCCGGGGATAATTGAGGCTTTGCAGAGCAGGGGTTACAGGTTTGTAACGATTGAAGAGATGATTACTTCAGAGGGGGGAAAATAGCATTATGATAAAAAAAGGATTATTTATTATGGGATTAGTATTTTTGTTGTTTGTTGCAGGAGGATGTCAGCCTGCTGACCATGATGTGCCCTCAGATGAGACTGGCCAGGAAGATTGGAAGTGGCGAAATATCGGCCTGACAGACCAGAGTATAGATAAAATAGAATTAGCCTCTGATGGCGAGGAATATGTGCTGTCCGGCGGGAAAATTTATTACAGGAAAGAGGATAAGTGGTTGGTCCAAAGCCTGGATGAGGAAGTTTCTGCTTTTTGTTTAATAGAAAAAGATAGCCATAAAACGATTGTCGCAGGAACTGCAAGGGGAAGCGTATATATAAAGTCCGGAGATGAAGCGGAATGGCGAAAGGCTGACATTATGTGTTTATCAGAGCCGATTGCTAAAATTATCTTTGTTCCCCGGCAAAATGCTGTTTACGTTGGGCAATCATCTAAAAATGGCGGAGGATTATGGCGCAGTTATGATGAGGGGAAATCATGGGAAAAAGTTACGGATCTTACGGTTAGGGGTATAGCCGTTAATCCTGATAATCCTGACATCATTTATATAGTTGACAGATTAACCTATTTGTCAACCGACAGGGGAAAAACCTGGAAAAAACTTGACACACCGGCTAATTATGGGGTATTAATACATCCCCTATATCCGGATATTGCCTACATTGCTTACAGTAATGGAGTAGTAACCGCAACTCATGAAGGAAAGATTACAGGTTACCAGCGTTTTTACCTGCCGGGAGGAATTACCCGGCTGGAGTATAATCCCGCTCATGTCAGTGAATGGGCTTTAGGTATATGGGATTTCCCTTCAGGTAGAGGAGGACTGTACTACAGTATGAATGGCGGAGTCCATTGGGTGGAAGTGGGAGAAAAGATGACTGATACCAGGATTTTAGACCTTTGTTTCAATCAAACCGGAGACAGGCTTTACATCGGAACCGCCGAAAAAGGTCTATGGGTATTGAATGTCAGAAAACTTAAAGAGGACGTGGAAATGTGAAGACGTAGGGACGTTTCCTCTGTCTTTCCCGGTTAGCTTCCCCTAATCCAGAGATTATGCACTAAAAGATTCAAGTTTTACAGAATATTCTGTTATAACGCGGTAAGCATCCATTTTATAACACCGCCTTTTGCTTCAAGTATCCTGCTTAAAATACAGTTGGGGAATAGATAATCACCAATTACAGGGGGCAGCCCGTTTCGGATGTCCTTCAATAAAATAGAGCAAAATATCCATTATAATAGAAAATATATAATTATAATAGAAAATATATAAATCGGTTATGCGGCTTAAAAATGAACTGACAGGCAGTTTTTATCGTAAAAATGGGGGCAGAGTATGTTGAAGGGAACGTTTCTGCAATATACTGTACAAATTAAAAGGAAAAGCAAAAAGCAGGCCGGGGAACCGTTTGCTGTTGGGTAGATTAAGAAGGGAGGGCATAAAGTGGGAAATGGATTAAAGTGGTCTGAGGAAGCTTTGAAGGAGATGGAGAAAATTCCTGGTTTTGTTCGTAAAATGGCGCAGAGGGCAGTGGAAGAGCAGGTTAGAGCCAGCGGAAGGAAAGAGGTAACAGCACAGGATGTCAGGCAGGGACAGGAAAAATATATCAAGTTTGCAGAGAAAAATGAACAGGATAAAAATAAAATCCGCATTGCAGTAGTGCGCTGTGAAATTGTTTCCGAGGTATGTCCAGGTATAGCTTGCTTTAAAGCCTTTAATGCGCGCCAGCAGCAGTTTGCGTCATATGGCGATAACGTGGAAATGATTGGCTTTTTCACCTGTGGAGGCTGTCCGGGGCGTCGGGTCTCCCGACTTGTAGATACGTTACTTAAATATGATGTAGATGTTGTTCATCTTTCCTCCTGTATGATGTTGGAAGAAGATTACCCCCGCTGTCCTAACAGGGCCCAAATTAAGAGGACTATTGAGAGCAAGGGGATAAAGGTAGTAGAGGGGACTCATCATTAAGAGAGTTATTAAAGTATTAGCTTTGAATGGTCGTTGGGGTGACAGGGTGGGATTTGTCCTTTTTTTTGTTTATCCTTCCATAATACCTATTCCAATAGCTCCTGGATCGGAATGAGCACCAACCGAAGCTCCCGCCATGCCTTGATATGTTTCGATGGACTATTCCATTCCCTCCTGCTATGGCAGACCATGAGACATAAAAAATAAAGAAAGAAAAGCCGGGACAGATCTCTGATATTATTTATTTGCACCGAAGAAAAGTTGTTGATATAATCCTTCATATAAGGAGGGATATAATGAATCTTAACGATGTGGAAATATTATATGACAGGGAAACTGTAAAGGAGAAGGTGAAGGAATTAGGGAAAAAGATCAGCGAGGATTATCAGGGCAAAAATCTTTTACTGGTAGGAATATTGAAAGGTGCTTTTGTTTTTATGGCAGATTTGATAAGGGAAATTGATATCCCCCTTGAACTTGATTTTATGGATGTATCCAGCTACGGAATGTCTACTGTTTCTTCAGGCGAAGTGCGTATTTTAAAGGATTTGGATTATTCTATAAAAGACAAAGATGTCCTGGTGGTAGAAGATATAATTGACACTGGACTTACTTTAAAATATATAAAAGACATGCTCTTAAAAAGAGGGCCTAAGAGCGTTAGAACCTGTTGCCTTTTGGATAAGCCGGCTCGCAGAACTACAGATATTAATCCTGACTATGTAGGATTTATCATACCAGATGAGTTTATTGTAGGTTACGGCATAGACTATGCGGAAAAATACCGCAATTATCAGGATATTTGTATTTTAAAGCCTTCAGTTTATCAAAAGTAGAGGTGTAGCGATGAAAAAGGAGTTAGTTTTAGTTTTAGATTTTGGAGGACAATATAATCAGCTTATTGCAAGACGGGTAAGGGAATTATCAGTTTATAGTGAAATGGTTCCATTTGATATTTCTTTTGAAGAGATTAAGGCTAAATCCCCTGCTGCGATTATACTTACCGGAGGGCCTTCAAGCGTTCATGTAGAAGATGCCCCGGTCTGTGATTCGCGTATTTTTGAAATGGGTATACCTGTTTTGGGTATATGCTACGGTATGCAGCTTATGGCTCATCAATTGGGCGGAATAGTGGGGGAAAGCAGTGTAAGGGAATATGGACGCAGTTATCTTAAGGTTATAGAAGATGACCTTCTTTTTGAGGGATTAGATAAGGAAATGCAGGTTTGGATGAGCCATGGCGATTCGGTAAACCGTTTGCCGGAGGGGTTCAGGATAATTGCCAATACTGAAAGCTGCCCGGTTGCGGCCATGAGCTACCCGGAAAGAAAACTGTATGGAGTTCAGTTCCATCCGGAAGTAAAACATACGGTTTTCGGTATGGAAATACTTAAAAATTTCCTGTTTAAAATAGCCGGCTTAAGAGGGGATTGGAATTTAAGCGATTTTATTGCTGAAAACATAGCAGAAATAAAGGCTAAAGTTGGAGACAAAAAGGTCTTATGCGCTTTAAGCGGTGGAGTTGATTCTTCTGTGGCAGCTGCCCTGGTTCATAAGGCAGTAGGAGATCAGCTCGTATGTGTATTTGTAGATAACGGTCTTTTGCGTAAGGGAGAAGCAGAGCAGGTAATTGAAACCTTTAAAAATCAAATGGGCATGAATCTTGTATTTGTTCAGGCGGAAGAAAGATTTTTAAAAAAATTAGCCGGGGTGACTGACCCGGAAAGAAAGCGCAAGATTATCGGCGAAGAATTTATCCGGGTATTTGAAGAAGAAAAAGCTAAGCTGGGAGAAATAGATTATTTGGTGCAGGGCACCGTATATCCCGACATAATTGAAAGCGGAACTAAAACTGCCCATACTATAAAAAGCCACCATAATGTAGGTGGCCTTCCTGAAGATATGGAATTTGAACTTTTGGAGCCTTTGCGACTCTTATTTAAGGATGAAGTAAGGATTATCGGTGAAAAGCTTGGTCTTCCGCGGGAAATTGTATGGCGTCAGCCTTTCCCGGGGCCTGGTCTTGGTGTCCGGGTTTTAGAGGAAGTAACCAAAGAAAAGTTGGATATTTTGAGAGAAGCAGATGCAATTGTCCGGGAGGAAATAAGAAAGGCTGGGTTAGAACAGGAATTATGGCAGGCTTTTGCTGTCCTTCCCCCGATAAAGAGTGTTGGAGTAATGGGCGATGCCCGCACCTATGCCTATCCAATAATTATCAGGGCGGTAGTAAGTGATGATGCCATGACAGCAGAATTTGCCCGCTTGCCTTATGAACTTCTGGATATTATGGCAAGAAGGATAGTAAACGAAGTTAAAGGGGTAAACCGGGTAGTATATGATATAACCAGCAAACCGCCGGGAACAATTGAATGGGAATAGTTAAGAAAACCCCTGTAAGCTTTTGTTGTCAATGCTTACAGGGGTTATTGTTATGTTTTAAAATGTTATTAGCAACCTCCCAATAAATTAAAATATACTGCTGAAAGTTTTTTAAAGATCTTCAATTTTTGTTGTAAGCAAAACTTCTTCGCGTTTACGAAGCATCTCATTATAATTAAGGCGATATTTTTTCTTTTGGTAGTATCTTTTGGTAGTATTTTTTAAATGTTGTAACATATTTTTTTGATTCAAAATATTTTCTCATTCTATCAGAAATATAGTGTACCTGCTCGCTAGGTTCATATACTGCAGGTATATTTTCATCAAGATCTATAATTGTTTTTGTTATTATGCCCCAGGAAATGTCGGAAAGTGAGTATTTTTCAAGGTCTCTCATTATTGCTCTGAGCATTGCTTCCTGAACAGGATCAAAAAATTTGAATTTTTTTGAATACATAATAGCACCGTGTATATGGTTGGGAATATCGAAATATCCGTCTTTAAAAATTTCGCTTGACACATTGTAAAGAATTTTAAAACAGTATTTAAGAATACCTAATCCCGGACTGCTCTGCCCCGGCAGTTGAGGCCTTTTTTCATCAAAGACTCCGAGGGGGTTTCTTGCCGACAGCCATTCTATAAGAATCATGTCATAAGGCTGGACTTCATCTTCTTCTTCAAAGAAAACTTTATTGGGCATAAACATATGTTCACTTACCCTTAGGTCAAGGAGCTGATTTTCAGGGCTTTCATCTTTCCAATAGAGTTTTAAGTAATTTATGTAATTTTCATCCTTATCGATAACGAGATGAATGTCAGAGAATCCCATAGATTTGAGATGGTCTAACATTCCTATTGATTCAATCATGTTGTACAAGTCTTCTTCTGAAAATTTTCCCAGAAATAACTTTCTAACACTTGTAAGGTTTTGTAAATTTCCCAAATTGTCAATTACATCAGATTCTGCTAAATCAATATTAATTCTTTCAGCAATATTGAAATCAAGTTTTGTGAAGTTTTTAAAATTTTTATCTTTAATGTTTATTTGAGGCAAAAAAATACTCCTTTCTGCATTAGCTGGTTTTATTTGATGAAAACATGAAAGAAGCCGATTCGTCTAAGGATTTAATGAACTACATTTTTAGGGATATTTTAACACAGATTAAGGTGGTATAGTTCTACAAAATTATGATTCGAAAAACCTTAGTTTAAAAAATAAAGCTTACAAATTTCGTGAAACGGAGTTGAAATATAGCCGTATTGAAAAAAAGTAAAAAGGAGCCCTTGTCTTAGCAGTTAAGGGCTCCTTTTTAGCTAGTCTAAAACAATAACTTTTACGGTTCTCATACCCCAGTTGTAAGCTTCTGTTTTAGAATCCATGAATAAGTCAATACGATTGCCTTTGATGGCACTGCCCTGGTCAGCTGCAATTGCTTCACCATAGCCTTCAATATAAAGCCTGGTTCCCATAGGTATAATATTAGGGTCAACTGCTACTATGCCTCTTCTTAAGGTCTGACCGTCATAAGCTACAGCCCCCCAGGGACCGTTTTCAGCCGGGTCAGCAGTATAAGCAGTAGCTACCATAGTTAATGTTTTGTAGACTTTTTTATTTTCGTCAGTTTCTTCCTTTGCTTCGTTAAATTCTTCTTTTTTGGCTTTTTTTTCTTTTTCTGGTTCGATATTTTGTTCTGGTTCAATATTGTCAACCTTTTTAACCACGGCTTTATCTTTTTTAATTTCTTCTGCTGCAATTGCATTATCTATATTTGAGGTTAAGTATCCAGTGGCAGTTATCAGAGCTAAAATCGCCCATAATATAAGCAAGCCATAAGCTGAATATTTTTTGTTTTTATTCATATAAAATCCCTCCTTTAAGGACACAAAAGTGCTTCTTTAATGAAGCACTTTTAACGATTTTTATTATCAATGCTTTGTTAATGTTACTAGATGTTCGATTTTATTTCAAATCATTTAAGGCCGGGTTAAATGATTTTAACATTTGTTTGCCATTGTTAGCTTTACGATTAAATCGTAGAATTAAGAATACCTTGTTATAATAGTTTATACTGCCTGATGGGATGTATAACCAGTAATATTATTTTACCCTTTCTTCAATATAACATGCCGTATCTTTAGACTGTGTTTCATCTGATAAACTGATCCGTAAGCCGGTTCAAAAGGCTGAAGTAAAAATTATAAAATTAACGATTGATTTTATGAAAGCCTTGGATTATAGTATATAAAATATAAACAACAAAATACCAGGTATGCGCAGGGGTGCCGCAGGGCTGAGATTATACCCTTTGAACCTGAACTGGATAATACCAGCGAAGGGAGCGCAGCACAGGATTATTATACCTGACGCTTGCCTTTTCTGGTGCGTCAGGTTTTTTTATGGAAAGGGGGGATAAAGAGGTATAGATTTTTGAATAAAGAGTATTTAGCCGAAAATGAGTCCCCCACGCTGCCTGGTATTTGAGTTAAAAAATGGGGAGGAATTGTAATGGCTATCAATGATATTAATATCTCGCGTTCTATTATTGATGAGTATTATGCTTTCACCAGCGAAATTTTGGATTGTGATGTGGCTATTGTAGGAGGAGGACCGGCCGGGCTGACGGCAGGTTATTATACTGCGTCTAAAGGGTTAAGAACAGTAATTTTTGAAAGCAGGCTTTCTCCGGGCGGAGGCATGTGGGGAGGAGGAATGCTTTTTAACCAGATAGTTTTTCAAAAAGAAGCCGGAGATATTTTGAATGAGTTGGGCATAGAATATCGGGAAAATGAAAAAGGCTATCTGGTAGCTCCTTCCTACCGGGCGGTGGCCAGCCTTATTCTCAAAGCCGACAAAGCAGGAGCCAAAATTTTAAACGGTATAACCACGGAAGATGTTATGGTCCGGGAAAACCGGGTGTGCGGGGTAGTTATAAACTGGACACCGGTTGTAAACCTGGGGATGCATGTTGATCCCTTAACGGTTGGAGCAAAGGTGGTAATTGATGCTACCGGACATGATGCCCGGGTGGTAAATACCTGGCTTGATAAATCAGGGAGCAGTTTGCCGATTGATGATAGAATGAGGATTAAAACCGCTTCTATGTGGGCGGAAAAAGGGGAAGAGCTGGTAGTAGAATATACTGATTTTGTAACCCCAGGGCTTATAGCTGCCGGAATGAGTGTAAGCTCACTGTGGCAAACTCCGCGTATGGGTCCGATTTTTGGAGGTATGCTTCTTTCAGGGCGGAAAGCAGCCTGTCTGGCAGAAGACTATATAAAAAATAATTTTAAATAGGATGTGATAATATGATGACTCAGCTTATTAGAGCCAGAAAAGGAGAAATTACCCCTGAAATGAAGAAAGTAAGCGAAATGGAGGATTTGCCACCGGAAGAAATAAGAGAGGGGGTTGCAGAAGGCTTTATAGTCATTCCGGCCAATTTGAAACATAAGGATTTAAAGGTATGCGGGATTGGCAAAGGCCTAAAAACCAAGGTTAATGCCAATCTGGGTGTGTCAAAAGAGGCTTCCTGCGTAGAAGAGGAGATGAAAAAGCTTGAAACAGCCTTGAAGAGCGGAGCAGATACGGTAATGGATTTAAGTTTGGGACCTGTGAGAGATGACATAAGGAGAAGGTTTATTGAGCTTGCTGGGGTGCCGGTGGGAACTGTTCCAATCTATCATGCATCGGCGGAAGCTGAAGAAAAGTATGGAGATATTTTGGCTATGACGGAAGAGGATATGTTTAGAGCCTTAGAAACCCATATTGAAGACGGGGTGGATTTTGTAACCGTCCACTGCGGTATAAACCGGGAATCCTTAGCCTGTCTTGACAAAAATCCCCGGCTTATGGGAATAGTAAGCCGAGGTGGGGCCATAACTGCCGCCTGGATGAAAAAACACAGCAAAGAAAATCCTTTTTATGAATATTTTGAAGATATTTTAAAACTTTGTGCCAGATATGATACAGTTTTAAGTTTGGGTGACGGAATGAGGCCGGGAGCAGTAATAGATGCCAATGATCCGTCCCAAATTGAAGAGACGATTATTTTAGGTGAATTGGTCAAAAAGGCCAGGGAATACGGGGTGCAGGTGATGGTAGAAGGGCCGGGGCATATGACATTAGATAGAATAAAGGCTTGTGTTGATTTGCAAAAAACTTTATGTCATGATGCTCCTTTTTATATTTTAGGACCTCTGGTTACGGATATAGCTCCTGGTTATGATCATATTGGAGCAGCTATAGGGGGAGCATGGGCTGCTTTTTACGGGGCTGATTTTCTGTGTTGTGTAACACCGGCTGAGCATTTGGGACTGCCAGATAAGGAAGATATGAGAGAAGGGGTGATTGCTGCCCGACTGGCTGCTCATGCGGCTGATATAGCCAAGGGGAAAAAAGAGCTTATTAAAAGGGATATAGAAATATCAAAAGCCAGAAAAAATCTGGACTGGGAAGGACAAATAAAATTATCGCTGGATCCGGAAAAGGCTGATGTGCTTTATCGGAGGAAAAACCACGAAACATGTTCAGGAGAGGCCTGTTCCATGTGCGGGGATTACTGTGCGGTGAGGCTTAACCGAGAGCTTTAAATTAAATAGTGAAATATAGAGGATATTTAGTTTTAACGCAAGGCAGTCAGCAAAAACGAATGCTGGCTGTCTCTTGATTTTTGCCAGTTGCAGCAGTTTTTGCAACTATATAAAAGTTTGTGTAAAAGCTTATAAAAGAGGGTATGGAGAAAGGCAGAGAACAGGAAAAAGAAAAACAGCTGAAACAGGAACACAATCATTGATAACAAAGATAACCGGACTATCTATGTAATGAATAAAAATAAATTGGAAAAAGACCCCGGCACAAATGGTAAGCGGCTGGGATTTTCTTTTTTATTTTGGAAATTACCTGATTATGCTCATTTCTCTTGTTTTACTATTATTATTTTATTCCAGCCATATGATTTTTATTTTTTCAGCCGCTTTGGCACAGTTTTCCGCTTTTAATATAGCAGAGGCTACGGCGATGCCTTTGACTCCGGTGTTTTTAAGCCGGGGTAAGTTGGAGCTGTTGATGCCGCCTATAGCTACTATCGGGATTTTTATATGGGAACAGATGATTTTGAGTTTTTCGGTTCCGACTACCGGAGCAGGGTTTTGTTTGGTAGTGGTAGGGAACACAGGCCCGATTCCTATATAATCTGCCCCTTCTTTTTCGGCTTCAAGGGCTTGGTCTAATGTATTGGCAGTTGCCCCGATTATTTTATCTCTACCTATAATTTGGCGCACTTTTCCTAAGGGTAAGTCCTTCTGTCCTACATGAACCCCGTCTGCATCTGCTGCTAAAGCTATATCTGCCCGGTCATCTATGATAAGAGGGGTTTTATATTTTTTTAATTCCTTTTTAAGCAGGCAAGCTAATTCATAGAATTGACGGTCGGGGATATTTTTAGCTCTCAGCTGAACTAAAGATACTCCCCCCTGAACTGCGGACAGAATTTTATCTACCGGATTTGAGCTGCCTAAAAGCTCATAGTCGGCAATAAGATATATGGAATAATCGATTTTGTTCATTCTATAAGCCCTCCTTATTGTTGGGAAAGTGGTTCAGTATTCTGCTTCCTTTTCCTGGAGTAAAGCTTTCTTTTATGGTTTTTTCTACATATTGTTTGGCTTTTTGGGCAGCTTTTACTATGTCTTTTTCCCTCGCTAAATAGTAAGCCAGGGCTGAAGAAAAGGTGCATCCGGTGCCATGAGGGCTTTCTACCGGGATTTTTTCCCCAAAAAGATGGTGAATGCCATTTTCTCCGGCGATTATGTCGATGGGGTTTTCCGGAAGATGCCCGCCTTTTATGATTACCCACTTGCTGCCTTTTTCTAAAAGCTTTGCTGCTCCTTTTTCCATATCAGATATGTTTTTAAGGGGATAACCGAGCAGTACTTCAGCTTCCGGCAGGTTGGGAGTGATTACGGTGGATAAAGGGAACAATTCTTCAACCATTCTGCTGACAGCTTCTTTTTTGAGCAGGGAATCACCGCTTTTGGCTACCATAACCGGATCGAGAACAACAGGGATAGAAGGATTTATTTGTTTTAAAAATGAAGCGGTGATTTTTATAATTTCAGGGCTGTAAAGCATGCCTATTTTTACTGCATCGATGGGGATGTCGTTAAATATTGCTTCCAGCTGAGCTTTAACTATATTAGGGTTTATTTCCTGCACAGCTGAAACCTGACGGGTATTCTGGGCGGTAACTGCGGTTATGACACAAAGTCCGTATCCGCCTAAAGAGGATATGGTTTTTAAATCCGCCTGGATTCCGGCGCCGCTGCAGGAATCTGAACCGGCGATAGTTAATACTTTTAGCACTTTATCTCCTCCCTTAATTTATAAAAAATATAAAAGGGTAAACCAGCCAAAAAGAAGGTTTACCCTTTTATGTTTATAAATGCTTCCCTTCGCTGGCATTATCCAGATCAGGTTCTAAGGGTTCTGAAGCAAACTTCAGTCTCAGCCCTTAAAGGCTCCCCCAGCGCTAAATTATTAAATTTTAATCAGAAAGCAGCATTTAATCTTGAGGTTTGATTATGTTTTTATCCCTTTCCAAGGGTTCCTTTGTATAGAGATGACCGACAAGGGTTTCTTCAGTTTTTCCTTCGATTAATATCTGAACTTTTTTTATACCTTCAAGTTCAGTAAGAGAATTTACTATTGACATTACTGTCATGGTCTCACCCGTGCTTCCTCCCCAGTGTTTTGTTTTTATTTCCTCTGAAAAGTCTGCATAGGCAATCTCATCTTTTATTTCTATTCCTAAGAGTTTAGCTTCTGGAGGGATAGTCCGGAATAAATTTTCATCTTCAGGGCCTTTTATGAGCTCTTTAACAATTTTTTCGGCTAAATCAGTTTTATCTGCGTTTTTATCAATTTTTACTTCTCTGATTTCCGGCACTAGATAAATGGCATCTTTATCTGAAAAATACAAAGTTATTTTTTTGGCTGTTAACTGTGTTTTTGGAGGTTCAGGAGTTTTTTCTGAAGAAGAATCGAAGAGCTTGCAGCCATTAGTAAGGAGAAGAGTGCTTATAAAAAAAACTGTAAGAAAAAGATAAAGGATTTTGTTTTTTTTCATAGTATCATCCTTTCCCGAATATGTATTTTAATGGTGATTGGACACGTTTATAAAACTAACTACGCTCTATATATGTATATCTTACAGTTTTTACGGGAAAAATAAAAGCTAAAAGCAAATGGGAGGAGAGGTATTTGACGGATAATTTAAAACAATTTATTGACATAGTAACAGAAAATTTAGTTTCACGGTGGGAAGAAATTGAACAGGAAATAGATAAAATAATGAATAGAGATGGGCAGCCGGAAGAAATCGTCCGGGAAGCTTATCTTTTGAAAGAGGAAATAAATAAAGTTAAAGCTGTCCTTAAAGATTTGTAAATCTTTTATTAACTTCGTTGACAGGAAGCTTAACCTTTGTTAGTATCAAAATATAAAACTTAATAGGAGAAACGCGAAAGTGTGCCTAGGGTTCCGCATGCACAGCATGGTCTGGTCCAAGTGGCACAGGTGCTTGTACTGGACAGGCACTACACCGTATAGGGATAAAAGCCCAGGCGGACAGGTTTCGTTTCGAACCTGTCCCTTGGGCTTTTTAATTTTAATTTGAGGGAGGGATATGATGCCTAAAGTTGGCATTATTATGGGGAGTGATTCTGATCTGCCGGTTATGAAAGAAGCCGCAGATATTTTGGAAAAGCTAGGGATAGAATATGAATTCAAGGTTTGTTCCGCCCACCGACTGCCGAAGGAGACGGCTGAATATGCGGAAAGAGCTGAAGAAAGAGGTTTTGATGTAATTATTGCCGGTGCTGGAGGGGCTGCTCATCTTCCAGGAGTGATTGCGGCTTATACCGTTCTGCCAGTTATAGGTGTTCCGATTAAGACCTCGACTTTATCCGGAGTAGATTCGCTTTATTCTATCGTACAGATGCCTAGAGGAATTCCGGTTGCTACTGTTGCCATTAACGGCAGTGCCAATGCTGCTATACTTGCGGCTGAAATAATTGGGGTAAATGATGAGAAAATAAGGCAAAATATAAAAAATTACCGCCGAAAAATGGCAGAGGAAGTAAAAGATAAGGATACCAAACTTCAAGAGCTTGGGGCTACAGCTTATTTAGAGCAAAAGGGAGGAAAGTAAATGATTGAGAGATATACCTTGCCGGAAATGGGTCATATTTGGAGCGAAAAAAATAAGCTTAACAACTGGCTTAAGATTGAAATTGCCGCCTGTGAAGCATGGGCTCTTTTGGGCCATATTCCTGAAGAAGCAGTAGAAGCTATAAAGAAAAAGGCTGACTTTAATATTGAGCGTATAAGAGAGATTGAGGCTGAGGTTCATCATGATGTTATTGCCTTTCTTACCAATGTTGCAGAATATGTAGGGGAAGAATCAAAGTATATCCATTTAGGTATGACTTCTTCTGATATATTAGATACAGGGCTTGCTATGCAGATGCGGGATTCAGCTGATCTTATACTGAAAAAGCTGGCTCAGCTTAAAGAAGTAGTAGGAGAAAAAGCCAAAAAATACAAATATACTCTGATTATCGGTCGAACCCATGGAATACATGGAGAACCTACTACTTTTGGGCTTAAGATGGCTTTGTGGTATACGGAGATAGAGAGAAATATCGAAAGGCTTAAACAGGCTAAAGAAATGATATCTTACGGGGCTATTTCGGGAGCGGTAGGCAATTTTGCCCATCTTGACCCCCGGGTAGAAGAGTATGTATGTGAAAAGCTGGGTTTAAAGCCTTGTCCGGTATCAACCCAGATTATACAGCGTGATCGCCACGCCCAGTTTATGTGCACTCTTGCGGTTATAGCCAGTTCTTTAGAAAAAATGGCAACTGAAATCAGAAATCTTCAGAGAACTGATATTTTAGAAGTTGAAGAGCCTTTTCGCAAAGGGCAGAAAGGCTCTTCCGCCATGCCCCACAAGCGCAATCCTATGATGAGTGAGAGGGTGGCCGGACTTTCTCGGGTAGTAAGGGGGAATGCCCTGGCTGCCATGGAAAATGTTGCCCTTTGGCATGAACGGGATTTGACCCATTCTTCAGTGGAAAGGGTTATTATTCCCGACAGTTGTATTCTGGTTGATTATATGCTGGCAAAATTTATAGGAATTATGGAAGGATTAGTGGTCTATGAAGATAACATGCTGGAAAATATTAATAAGACACGGGGATTAGTTTTTTCCCAGGAGCTTATGCTGGCTCTGGTCAAGAAAGGGATTTTGAGGGAAGAGGCTTATAGGATGGTGCAGAGAAATGCCATGAGAAGCTGGAAGGAAAGGCTTGATTTTAAAGAGCTTGTTTTGAATGATGATGAGATTATGGGCATTATTACCCCGGATGAACTGGAAGCTGTTTTCGATCTTTCTTTATATACGCAAAATGTTGATTATATCTTTAAGCGGTGTGGTCTTGAATAAAATAGCGGGAGGGATTTGGTAATGGCGGTTAGAGGAGAATTTTTGTATGAAGGGAAAGCTAAAAAGATTTATGCAACAGAGGACCCTAAAGTGTTGTGGATGTATTACAAAGATGATGCTACTGCTTTTGACGGGGCTAAGAAAGGCATCATAAATAACAAAGGAATTATGAATAACCGGGTTTCTAACCTTTTATTCCGCCTTTTAGAGGAAAACGGAGTGGAAACCCATCTTATTGAACCTTTGGATGAACGCAATGTTCTGGTTAAAAAACTCGATATGATACCAGTTGAGATAGTAGTTCGCAATAAGGTGGCGGGAAGTCTTGCCAAAAGACTAGGGATAGAGGAAGGAACTGACCTTAAGGGGACGATAATTGAGCTTTATTATAAAAACGACGAACTGGGAGACCCGATGATAAACGAATACCATGCGGAAGTTATGGGATGGGCTACCCGGAATGAGCTTAAAGAGATGCAGGAAAAGGCTCTTAAAATAAATCAGGTTTTAGTTCATTTCTTTGACAGCATAGGGATTATACTGGTTGACTATAAGCTGGAATTTGGACGTTTAGATGGCAGGGTCATTTTAGGAGATGAAATATCTCCCGATACCTGCCGGCTCTGGGATAAGGAGAGCCTTGAAAAACTGGACAAGGATCGCTTCCGCCGTAATCTGGGGAAAGAGGAAGAGGCATACATGGAGGTAGTGCGCAGGATAGAGGCTAAATTAGGTTAAGAGGAGCCTGTCAATTTAAGGGAGGGTGAGCATTTTGTATAAAGTTGATGTTTTTGTAGTTTTAAAGCCTGGGGTTTTAGATCCTAAAGGGGAAGCAGTGAAAAAATCCCTCAATGTTATGGGATATGAAGGAGTAAATGAAGTTAGAATTGGGAAATTCATTGAAGTATGGCTAGATGCCGAAAGCCGGGAAGATGCTTTAAGACAGGCAGAAAAGATGAGTAAAGAGCTTTTGGCTAATCCGGTGATCGAAGATTACCGGGTTAAGATTGTGGAGGGTGAATAAGGCTATGAGATTTGGTATTGTGGTTTTTCCCGGCTCTAATTGTGATGCAGACTGCTATTATGTGATAAAAGATGTGATGCATGAGGAAGCTTTTTATGTATGGCATAAGGAAAGGGATTTAAGTTCTTTTGATGCGGTTATTTTGCCGGGGGGATTTTCTTACGGCGATTATTTGAGGGCAGGGGCTATTGCCCGCTTTTCGCCGGTTATGTCGGCAGTGAAGGAATTTGCTGATAAAGGCGGATTAGTTATAGGCATATGCAACGGCTTTCAAATCCTTTTAGAGGCCGGACTTTTACCGGGAGCGATGCTTCGCAATAAAAGCCTTAAATTTATCTGCGATCAGGTTCATCTCAAAGTAAGCCGCACAGACACACCATTTACCCATCTATTTTCTGAAGGAGAAGTTATAAAAATCCCGATTGCACATGGTGAAGGCAATTATTACTGTGATCCCGAAACCTTGGAAAGTTTAAAGTCCAATCGGCAGATTATATTTACCTACTCAAGCCCGGAAGGATTGGAAGATGAAGAGTATAATCCCAACGGTTCTATCGCTAATATTGCTGGCATTATAAATAAAAAAGGAAATGTTTTGGGGATGATGCCTCATCCGGAAAGATGTAGTGAAGCTGTGTTAGGAGGAACCGACGGTTTTAAGGTTTTTGCTTCCATGATTAATTGGGCAAAGGAGGCATCAAGATGAAGAATAATATGTCATACCGGGATTTAGGGATAGGTGATGATGAATACAGGATGATTCTTGATTTTATGGGAAGGGAGCCTAATGAGCTGGAGCTAGGCATGTTTTCCGTTATGTGGTCGGAGCATTGCGGCTATAAAAATTCCCGTCCACTTCTAAAGCTTTTCCCGACTAAAGGTGAACATGTGATTCAAGGACCTGGTGAAAATGCCGGGGTGATAGACATAGGAGATAATGATGCGCTAGTTTTCAAGATTGAAAGCCACAACCATCCTTCGGCTATAGAACCTTACCAGGGAGCAGCAACCGGGGTGGGAGGCATAGTCCGGGATATATTTACCATGGGAGCAAGACCGGTTGCTTTATTAAATTCCCTGCGTTTTGGAGAACCGTATGATGAAAGGGTAAAAGAGCTTTTGGCCGGAGTAGTCGCTGGAATAGGGGATTACGGCAACTGTCTTGGCATACCGACGGTTGGAGGAGAAATTTATTTTAATGACTGCTATAAGGAAAATCCTCTGGTTAATGCCATGTGCATAGGACTGGTTAAGAAAGATGAAATAAAAAGAGCTGTGGCCAGCAGAATAGGAAGCCCGATAATGCTGGTGGGGGCCAAGACGGGAAGAGATGGTATCCATGGAGCTACTTTTGCTTCAGAAGAACTTTCGGAAGAATCAACTGCTAAAAGACCTGCTGTCCAGGTGGGAGATCCTTTTATGGAAAAGCTATTGATTGAAGCGTGTTTAGAGCTTATAAAGGAAGACTTAATAGACGGGATGCAGGACTTAGGGGCGGCAGGGCTTGTAAGCTCGGTTGCGGAAACTGCAAGCAAAGAGGGGTGCGGGGTGGTAATTGATGTTTTAAAGGTTCCGCGACGAGAAGAAGGTATGACTCCCTATGAAGTAATGCTTTCCGAATCCCAGGAACGGATGCTGGTTATTCCAAAAGAAGGCAAAGAGAAAAGGATTGCTGAAATCTTTGATAAATGGGGTTTAGATGCCGTAGTTATTGGACAGGTTACTGATGATGGCATTTTCCGGGTATTTGAGGGGGAAAAAGAGGTTGCAGCGGTTCCGGTAGTTGCCCTTACCGAAGGATGTCCAGTTTATGTAAGAGAAGGAATAAAACCTGATTATTACCGAAAAGTGCAGGGATTGAACGAAGATGAGCTGCTTTCAGTAAATTTGACGGAAGCCTTTAAGAAGCTTTTGGCTTCGCCTAATATTGCCAGCAAGAAATGGGTTTTTTCGCAGTATGATTATCAGGTTATGACTAATACAGTAGTTGTGCCAGGGGATGGGGATGCGGCAGTTTTGCGAATTAAGGGGACTAAAAAGGGTTTTGCCGCCTCTACCGACTGCAACAGTCGCATGGTTTATCTTAACCCTTATGAAGGCGGAATGATGACAGTATGTGAAGCTGCCCGCAACTTAGCGTGTGTAGGGGCCAAGCCTTTAGCCTTAACCAACTGTCTTAATTTTGGCAATCCGGAAAAACCAGAGATTTACTGGCAGTTTAAAGAGGCTGTAAAAGGCATGGCAAAAGCGGCTGAATTTTTAGGAACTCCGGTAGTAAGCGGAAATGTAAGCCTTTATAACGAGAGCAGCAATGGAGCAGTTTATCCTACCCCGGTAGTAGGCATGGTTGGGCTTCTCGAAGATATTGAAAACCGCCGTGATATGGCTTTTAAAAATGAAGGGGATATTATCTGCCTTTTAGGAAGATTGCGCCGGGAGCTTGGAGGATCTGAATATCTTTATGTCTGTCACGGTATGGAGAGCGGAAGGGTTCCGGAAGTAGATTTGGAGGAGGAGAAAAGTCTCATCAACCTGCTTTTAGAACTGACATCTCTTAAAGTCCTGTCATCATGCCACGATATAAGCGAAGGAGGCCTGGCGGTCGCCTTAGCTGAGTCTGCCATAAAGGGCGGAATAGGTTTTAGTGTTAAACTTGAATCGCTTGATGCAGGAATTCTGTTTTCCGAAGCTCCTACCCGAGCAGTTGTAAGCCTTAATAAAGATAATATTTCCAAACTTAAAGAAGTGTCATCTAAGTGGGGGATTGAGGTGCATGTCCTGGGAAGAACAGGCGGTGAGGAGATTATTATAGCCGGGGAAGAAAATGAAGCTGTAAGCTTAAATTTGGAGGAAGCCCGGCAGATTTGGGGGGAAAGGCTTCAATGTTTAATGAAATAGATGATAAGCTTCGGCATGAGTGTGGGGTTTTTGGCATATTTGCCAGGGAAAAGAACGATATTGATGTGGCAAGGACTGCTTTTTACGGACTTTATGCCCTTCAGCACAGGGGACAGGAGAGTGCGGGTATTGCTGTATCTGATGGAAAAAGGATTAAATTGACCAAAGGAATGGGACTGGTTACCGAGGTCATCCGCAGTGAGAACATATCCAGCTTAAATGGCCATATTGCGATAGGGCATGTCCGTTATTCCACTACCGGCGAGAGCAGCGCGGTAAATGCCCAGCCTTTACTATTTCATTATCTTAACGGGATGGTAGCCCTTGCTCATAATGGGAACCTGGTTAATGCCGAAGGCTTAAGAAAGCGTCTGGCTACTTATGGTTCAGTTTTTCAAACTACTACGGATACTGAAGTGGTAGCAAACCTTCTTGCCCGCTATTCCCAGGACAAGATGGAAGATGCTCTGGCTAAATGCATGATTGATATGAAGGGAGCCTATTCCCTTTTAATAATGACGGAAGATAGGTTGGTAGGGGTAAGGGATCCTTTGGGAATACGCCCTCTTTGTTTGGGAGCTATTAATAACAGCTATGTTTTAGCTTCTGAGTCGGCAGCTTTAGATACGGTAGGTGCTGATTTTATACGCGATGTGGAGCCTGGAGAGATTATAGTCATTGATGAAGAAGGATTACATTCAATAAGGGCGGTTAATCTTCCGGTTCGTGCCCACTGTATCTTTGAATATATTTATTTTGCCCGTCCTGACAGCACGCTGGATGGAATTAATGTATATAAAGCCAGAAGAGAACTGGGAAAACAGTTAGCACGGGAAAATAAAATAGATGCCGATCTGGTTATATCAGTACCTGATTCCGGGACAGCATCGGCTTTAGGATATGCGGACGAATCAGGACTTCCTTTTGAAGAAGGGCTTATGAAGAACAGGTATGTAGGAAGGACTTTTATCCAGCCTACACAGCAGATGCGTGAGCTCGGGGTAAGGCTCAAGCTTAATGCCATTGAAGAAGTTGTTAAGGATAAGCGTCTTATTATGATTGATGACTCAATTGTTCGGGGAACTACCAGTAAAAAGATAATTCAAATGCTTAGGGAGGCAGGGGCTAAAGAGATACACATGCTGATAGCATCTTCGCCTACCCGCTTCCCATGCTACTACGGCATAGATACTTCCCGCAGGGAAGAGCTTATTGCAAACAAGATGGATATTGAGGCTATACGCCAGTTTATAGGTGCTGACAGTCTTTATTATATAAGCATGGAAGGCATGTTTTCAGCATTAAAACGGGATGATAAATTTTTCTGTGCGGCCTGCTTCAGCGGAAATTATCCAGTCCAACCTCAGGAGAGAGGGAGGTAGACTATGGAAAATAAAACAATGACTTATAAAGAGGCCGGGGTAGATATTGATGCGGCCAATAAATCGGTAGAGATGATAAAAAAATGGGTGGAAATGACTAAGAGACCGGAAGTTTTGTCAGGTATAGGGGCTTTTGGCGGTTTTTTTGCCCTGGATATTAATAAGTACCGCGAGCCAGTTTTAGTTTCGGGGACTGATGGAGTAGGAACTAAGCTTAAAATTGCCCAGCTTTTGAATAAACATGATACCGTAGGCATTGACCTTGTCGCTATGTGTGTAAACGATATTTTGGTTCATGGAGCCGAGCCTTTATTTTTCCTGGATTATATAGCAGTTGGCAAATTAAAGTCTGAAGTGGTCGAGGACTTAGTAAAAGGAGTAAGTATGGGTTGTCTTGAAGCAGGCTGCAGTTTAATAGGTGGGGAAACCGCAGAAATGCCGGGTCTTTACGGCGAAGATGAATATGATTTGGCCGGTTTTGCCGTAGGGGTAGTTGAAAAATCAAGGCTCATTGACGGAAGCAGGATAGAAGAGGGTGATATTATAATAGCCCTTCCTTCTTCCGGTCTTCATTCCAACGGTTATTCTTTAGCCCGCAAGGTTCTTTTAGAAGAAGCCGGGTTTAAGCTTGGTGAGAATATTAAAGAACTGGGGAAAACCTTGGGAGAAGAGCTTTTAACCCCTACCCGAATATATGTAAAATCTGTGCTTCCTCTTTTAGACGTGGTAGAGATAAAAGGTATGGCTCATATTACCGGCGGAGGGATACCGGAAAACTTATCCCGAATAATTCCGACAGGGCTTACCGGAGTGATAGAAAGCAGTCGTTTGCCGATTTTGCCGGTATTCAGGCTGATTGAAAAATGGGGAAGGGTGAAAAAAGAAGAAATGTTTAGAACTTTTAATCTTGGGACAGGATTTTTAATTATAACTGCACCACATCACCTTGATAAAGTTTTAAATCATTTGCATATTAGAGAAGAAAAGCCTATAGTAATAGGCAAGGTCGAAAAAGGAGAAGAAAGGGTTAGGATTATATGATACAGGTAATAAAGCCGGGAAAACTTAAGCTTGGGGTCTTGGCCTCCGGAAGGGGGAGCAATTTTTTGGCTATATATGAGGCTATTAAAGAGGAAAAATTGAATGCTGAAATCAAGGTTTTGATAAGTGATAAAAAAGATGCCCCGGCTTTAAAAAAGGCTGAAGAGAGAGGAATAGACTCTGTTTTAATTGATCCTGCCCTTTTTGAAAACAAAGAAAGCTTTGAAAAAAGAATAGTTACTGTTCTTAAGGAGTATGAAGTTGATCTGATTGTTTTAGCCGGCTATATGCGGCTTTTAGGAAAAACGGTGCTAAAGGCTTATCCCCTGCGGATAGTAAATATTCATCCTGCTCTTTTACCTTCTTTTACTGGACTTGATGCCCAGAGGCAGGCTTTAGAATATGGTGTGAGATATAGCGGATGTACTGTGCACATAGTTGATGAAGGCATGGACACCGGGCCTATTATTTTGCAGGCAGTTGTGCCAGTTTACCAGGATGATACGGTAGAAAGTTTATCTGAGCGGATTTTGCAGGAAGAACATAAGATTTATTGGCAGGCTATTAAGCTTTTAAGTGAAGGTCGGGTTTATCTCGAAGGGCGAAGGATAATTATCATGGATGAAAGAAAAGGTGCTGTTAACTTAAATATGATGAAAAAGCTTAAGCAATCATAGAAACCCAGCG
>NZ_JACDOH010000002.1 GCF_017656155.1 Thermosyntropha sp.
CATAAACACTGGGGTTCTACGATTGCAAATATGATTTAAGTTAACAGAACTGAAATAATGAACAGGGGGAGTTAAATGAATCGGCGCAGGCAGGAAAGGCTAGCAGAAGAAATCAAACGAACACTTTCTATGATAATAAAAGATCTTAAAGACCCGCGGGTTGATTTTACCAGGGTATCAGTTACTAGAGTCGAACTGACCAATGATTTAAGTCATGCCCGTATTTATATAAGTATTTTGGGAAATGAAGCTGAACAAAAAGAAATTATGGAAGTAATTCAAAAGGCTAAAGGATTTATAAGGAGTAGATTGGCTTCTGAAATACAGTTGAGACATGCTCCTGATATTGATTTAAGGTTGGATAAATCTATTGAACATGGTATAAGAATATCTTCTCTTTTAAATGAAATTAATAAAAGGGAAGAAAAGAAACAGGAGTAAATTTATGAATACACTGGAAGATGTTTGCGCAAAACTGCTTTCAAATGATAATTATATTATAACAGGGCATGTTATCCCAGACGGGGATTGTATAGGGTCAATGGTAGGACTTTATCTGGGATTAAAATCATTGGGAAAAAAAACCTATATGTTTTTAGAAGATAAAGTTCCGGATATCTATAATTATCTTCCTGCGGCTAAATTTATAAAATCTCCCCAGGCAGTTGATATTACTGATTATAACCTGGTTTTTTTGGATTGTTCTGACCGAGAAAGGGCAGGAAGGACAATAGCGGGATATTTTGATTCCCCTAAATACACTTTTAACATTGATCATCATCTTACCAATGATTTTTTTGCTGATTATAACTATGTAGATGTTTCTGCTTCTTCTACTGCTGAAATAGTATATAATGTTTTACAGCAGATACAGGTTAAAATAAGCCCGGAAATAGCTGAAGCATTATATACAGGAATAATTATGGACACGGGAAATTTTCAGTATAGCAATACTAAGAGCAGCACATTTGAGATAGCTTCCTGTCTTTTGGATAAAGGCGTTGACTTGGATAAGCTGCGGATTAATCTTTTTGAATCAAAATCCAAGGAAGAAATCTTACTTCTTGCTGCTGCTTTGCGGACTATAAATTTTAGCTGTAACGATAGAATAGCGTGGATGACATTATCCTATGAAGATGTTAAAAGTATTGGTGCTTTAAGGTTACATCCAGAAGGAATAATAAATTACACGCGGATGATAAAAGGGGTAGAAGTAGGAATTTTATTTAGAGAGATAGAACCGGGATTGGTTAAAATCGGCTTCAGATCGAAAGGTGAAATAGATGTTGCTGCACTGGCATCGAAGCTGGGAGGAGGAGGACATAAGAGAGCGGCTGGTGCTTCTAAAGAAGGAAGCTTGGAGGAAGTCCGGAAATATGTTTTAAATCTGGTAGAAGAAGTGATGAAATGATGGATGGTTTCCTAAATATCAACAAAAGTCCAGGAATGACTTCTTATGACGTCATTCGTCAGCTCAAAAAAATACTTCCTCCGTCAACTAAAATTGGACATTTAGGAACCCTTGACCCCATGGCGTCAGGGGTTTTACCGATTGCTGTAGGACAGGCGACGAAAATAATTTCTTATATTGACAATGAGAGCAAGGCTTATATAGCTGAAATGGTTATAGGTGGAATATCTGATACCCAGGATGCCTGGGGAAACATAAATTGTACGGGAAATGTTACATTTGAAGATTCTAGGCTGGAAGTAGTCTTAGATAAATATAGAGGAATTATAAAACAGATTCCACCTATGTATTCAGCAGTCCATTATCAGGGACAGAGGCTCTACGAACTGGCCAGAAAAGGTATTATAGTGGAACGGGAACCGCGAACTGTAGAAATAAAAAAACTTGAAGTCTTACAGATTGACAAGGATAATGATTTGCCACGGATAAAACTTTATGTTCAATGTTCACGTGGTACTTATATACGAACTTTGTGTCATGATTTAGGAATGGAGCTGGAAACCGGTGCTTATATGAGTGAACTGGTTCGTGTAAAATCGGGTGTTTTTACTTTAGAGGATTCTTATAAAATAGAAGATATTAAAAGTAGAGAAGAATTGCAAAAGATTCTGCTGCCTTTAGATTATCCTTTGGCTCATCTTGATTCTTATTATCTTAGATATGAAAAAGAATTAAAGGCTGTTAAAAACGGTAATATTATTAAGTACAGAGGCAATTTGCCCAGTACTGATAAGGTTAAGATATATTGGGAAAATTCATTATTAGCTATTGGGGTTTTATTACAAAAAGACGATGGAAAATTTTTGAAACCTGAAAAAGTCATTCGAGTTTAAAAACAGGGAGTTTTTTTATGGAGATAGTACGCGAAATATATAACCTGCCTAGTTATGATAAGCCATTATATTTAGCTTTAGGAAATTTTGACGGAATTCATGTAGGACATCAAAAACTGATTGGACAGGCTATTGAACAAGCTCATTCTAATAATGGTTTAGCGGCTGCTTTTATTTTTGATCCTCATCCATCCAGGGTAATTAACCCCTCAAAAGCTCCAAAACTTTTACTTAGTAAGGAACGAAAAGCAGAGATGCTTGAAAATATGGGCTTAGATGTGCTCATATACAATTCTTTTACCGATGAAATATCTAAGTGGACGCCGGAGGAATTTGTAAAAAAGGTTATAGTTGATAGAATCAAGGCTAAAGAAGTATTTGTTGGTTTTAATTATTCATTCGGGCATAAAGGTATTGGAAATCCTGAGCTGCTTAAAAGTTTGGGAGAATTATACGGTTTTAAGGTTAATGTTGTTCCTCCTGTCGAAGTAGGAGGACAGATAGCTTCTAGCAGTTTAGTAAGAACTTTGCTTCTTGAAGGAGAAATAAAAGAAGCTCATAAAATTTTAGGTTATTATCCTTTTATCGAAGGCATAGTTGTAGAAGGTGAAAAGAGAGGAAGAAAAATAGGTTTTCCTACTGCCAATTTGGTGGTAGATGAGGATATTATAATTCCAGGTAAAGGAGTTTATGCAGCCGTAGCTGATATAAATGGCGAAAAATATAAATGTATGGTTAACATTGGAAACAAACCTACTTTTCATAAGGATTTTCCCGTTTCTGTGGAAGCCCATTTGTTGGATTTTAATGATTTTATTTATGAAAAGTTATTAAAAATAACTTTTTTGGAGAAAATGCGTGATGAAAAGAAATTTCAAGGTGTAGAGGAATTGATTGAACAGTTGAAAAGGGACAGTGAAGAAACCAGGCGAATAGTTCCTTTTTAAGTTTGTTATATTAAGCTATAACATTTACTTTTTTACGAGTCTGTGCTAAAATTTACATTGTTGCCAAAGTGCAGATTAGAACCATTTACTAGGGATTGCGAGGTCTCCGGCGCTATTCTTGGTAATTGGCGATTAATAAAAGGAGGAGGTGAATTTATATGGCATTAAGTCAAGAAAGAAAACAGCAAATTATTAAAGAGTTTCAGATTCATGAAAATGATACTGGATCTCCGGAAGTTCAGATAGCTATTTTAACCGAAAGAATTAATTATCTGAATGAGCATCTCAAAGTAAATAAAAAAGACCACCATTCTAGAAGAGGTCTTTTAAAAATGGTTGGTAAAAGGCGTGCTTTGTTAGATTATCTGAAAGAAAACGATTTTGAACGCTATCGTAATATTGTTAACAGACTTGGACTGCGTAGATAAGAGCGGAAATACCGCTCTTTAACTTTATAAAAACTAATTAACTGCAAAAGAAAGGAGGAATTTAATCTGGTCAGGTATTTTGAAACTGAGGTTGGTGGCAGAAAGCTGGTTGCAGAAATAGGCAAGGTTGCTAAACAAGCCAATGGCGCTGTAGTTATGCGGTATGGCGAAACTGTGGTTTTAGTTACTGCTACTGCTTCTAAGGAGCCGCGGGAAGGAATTGACTTTTTTCCTCTGACCGTTGATTATGAGGAAAGACTTTATGCGGTAGGTAAAATACCGGGAGGTTTTATAAAACGCGAAGGCAAACCTACTGAGCTAGCAACCCTCAGTGCAAGGCTGATTGACCGTCCGATAAGACCACTTTTCCCCAAAGGATACCGAAACGATGTTCATATAGTAGCTACGGTTCTGTCTGTAGAAAAGGATAATGCACCTGATGTTACCGCAATTACCGGAGCTTCTATTGCCTTATCGATATCGGATATACCTTTCAATGGGCCGATCGCTGGGGTAGTGGTAGGAATGGTAGATGGGCAGTTTGTTATAAACCCTACGGTAGAGCAGATGAATAAAAGTGAAATGCACATGACCGTGGCAGGCAGTAAAGATGCCATAATGATGGTAGAAGGAGGAATGGATCAAATTCCAGAAGAAAAGGTTATCGATGCAATTTTCTTTGCTCATGAGGAAATTAAAAAATTAGTTGAATTTCAGGAAAAGATTATTGAAGAGCTGAAGCCTCAGAAGTCTGTCCCTAAACTGCAAGAAACAGACCCGGAAATTGAGGCTGCAGTGCGCGCTTTTGCTACTGAAAAGCTGGAAGCAGCCGTAAAGAATGCTGATAAAAAGGCTAGAGAAGGACAAATAGATGAGGTTAACAAGCTGGTTTTAGAGCATTTTGCTGAATTATATCCTGAGCAAGAAAAGGTAATCTCTGAAATTTTAGAGAAAATTTTGAAAGAAATAGTTCGTAAAATGATTTTAGAAGATGGGGAAAGGGTTGACGGACGTAAACTGAATGAAATAAGGCCGATAAGCTGTGAAGTTGGATATTTACCGCGTCCTCATGGTTCTGGTCTTTTTACCCGTGGACAAACCCAGGTTCTCTCAGTTACTACCCTGGGGGCAATGAGTGAAGAACAGATTCTCGATGGACTGGGAGTTGAAGAATCCAAGCGCTATATTCATCATTATAATTTCCCGCCTTATAGTGTAGGAGAAACTAGACCTATGCGGGGACCGGGAAGAAGAGAAATAGGACATGGTGCTTTGGCAGAGAGAGCCCTTTTGCCGGTAATACCGAGTGAAGAGGAATTTCCTTACACTATTCGCGTAGTATCAGATGTTTTAGAATCAAATGGTTCAACATCTATGGGCAGTGTATGCGGCAGCACCCTTTCTCTTATGCATGCAGGTGTGCCTATTAAAGCTCCTGTTTCTGGTATCGCAATGGGATTGGTAAAAGAGGGAGACCGTTTTGCCATATTAAGCGATATTCAGGGAATAGAAGATGCTTTAGGAGATATGGACTTTAAAGTAGCGGGTACCGAAAAAGGTATAACTGCAATCCAGATGGATATTAAAATATTAGGGGTTAATCGTGAAATAATTGAGAAAGCATTAGCCCAGGCTCATGAAGGACGTATGTTTATTCTGGGCAAAATGCTGGAGGCAATTAATAAGCCTAATGAACAACTTTCTCCTTATGCTCCCCAGATGATAAGAATGAAGATTGACCCGGAAAAGATAAGGGATGTTATAGGCCCAGGCGGTAAAACTATTCACCGAATAATCGACGAAACTGGCTGTAAAATTGATATTGAAGATGATGGAACATTGTTTATACTGGCAACTGATCAGGAAGCAGGACAAAAAGCTAAGTACTATATTGAAGCTATAACATCTGATGTAGAAGTTGGCAAAACTTATTTAGGAACTGTTAAAAGAATAATGGATTTTGGGGCTTTTGTAGAAATTATTCCTGGGGTTTTAGGGACTCAAGGTAAAGAAGGTTTAGTTCATATTTCTCAGCTTGCTGAGGAAAGGGTTAATAAAGTGACTGATGTAGTAAATATAGGCGATAAGATTTTAGTAAAAGTTATAGATATTGATAATCAAGGCAGAATAAATTTATCACGCAAAGCAGTTTTGAAAAGCATCCAAAAGTAAAATTTAAAAATTAAATCCCAAGTAAACCGAGCAGGCTCGGTTTATTTGTGTTTTCTGGGCTGTTTTATATGAATAATGCCCCTTCAGTATGAATATAAATTTATGAGTAATTTTAAGGGGTGATTAATATTTTCTGTTGAGAGATTTTATTACTGGCAGATTAATCGCAGAGCCTTGCTATTTTTTACTCTTTTAATAAGTTTGCCTTTACTTAATAACTGGATAGATAGGGTAGAAAGACATTTTTTTGGAGTAAAGCCTGGAGTAGAGCTTGCTGGGGAAAAGGTAGGAGGTCTTCTTCCTGATGAAGTGCAGGAAGTGATTGAGGAGCTGGCAGTTAGATATCAGAAGGTCCCTGTAGAACCTGCGATTGATAAGATTACGGGTGAAATTATACCTGAGCAAGATGGAATTATTGTTGATGTGGAAAAGACCTTGAGCAAGGTTTTAGCTGCCGATGAAAATGAGAAGTTAGATTTGGAGATTATAAAAATTCATCCCCGCTATTCTGCAGAAGATTTAGAAAGAGTAAATAGAATTATAGGAAGTTACTATACTTATATTTCCGGCAGTTATGCGCGCTTTAATAATATATCTTTGGGCAGCAAAGCTATAAATAATGTGATAGTTTGGCCTGAAGAGGTTTTTTCATTCAATGAGACAGTAGGACCTAGAACACCTGAAAGAGGTTATATGCCTGCACCTATTATAATGATGGGTTCGATGGATGTTGGTTATGGTGGGGGGGTGTGTCAGGTATCAAGTACGCTTTATAATGCAGTTTTAAAGGCTGGTTTGGAGGTTATTGAACGTCATATGCACAGCAAGCCTGTGCATTATGTACCAAAAGAAATGGATGCGACTGTAGACTATGGTTCGCTGGATTTAAAGTTTAAAAATAATACATTAAATCCTGTAATCATTAAATCAGAAGTAAAAAATGGTAGGCTGGTAGTTCAGATCTGGGGGGAATGAGGAGTGAGGATATATTTTATTACTAAGAAGAATTTATTGACTATAGGCATTGTTTTTATTCTATTAGCAGCTTTTTTAACTTTTTCTTTTATTTATTATGGAAAAAGTACAGTGGCATCCCGTGTGACTGAGCCTATATATCAAGGTAATACGGGTAAGAAAGTAGTTGCTATTACAGTTAATGTTGATTGGGGTGAGGAGTTTGTTCCGCAAATGCTGGAGATATTTGATAAAAAAGGGGTAAAGGTTACTTTTTTTGTTACCGGAAAATGGGCTAAGAAAAATCAGGAGCTGCTTAAAAAGATGAGTGATAAGGGACACAGTATTCAGAACCATGGTTATGAGCATGTCCATTTTAACTCTCTTTCCATAGAGGAGTCCGTGGAGCAGATAAAAAAGGCGGAAAAAATTATTTATGAGATAACAGGCAGAAAGACTAAGTTTTTTGCTTCTCCGTATGGCGAACAAAGCCATAAAATATTAACGGCTGTATCTAGTATCGGCTATGATCTTGTGATGTGGAGTGTAGATACAATAGACTGGCAGCGGCCTGACCCGGGGACTATTGTTAAAAGGGTGGCCAATAAAGTGCATAATGATGCTATTATACTTATGCATCCAACTGAACCTACCGTTAAAGCATTACCCGAATTGTTGGAAAGGCTTCAAAAAGAAGGGTATAAAATGGTTACTATTGAAGAGATAGTTATAAGATAAAAGAAAAAGGCGGTAGCGATGAAAAGGATAGTAAATCTGATTAAAATAAATTTATTTTTTTGTATAATAGCATTAGTTTTATTTTTATCTATATCGACAGTTTATGCCATTCCATTGCTTTACTCTAATTATTATTGTTTGGTGGATGGAGATAGTGGGCAGATTATAGTTTCTAAAAATGCAGATCAGAAGCGCGAGGTAGCCAGCACGACTAAAATGATGACTGCAATTCTGGCTGAAGAATATTGCAGTATGGACGAAATGGCTACTGTAAGTTATAATGCAGCAAGGACTCATCCTTTTACTATTGGGCTCAGAGAAGGACAAAAACTTAAGATAGAAGAACTTTTAAAGGCAGCTTTGATACGCTCTTCCAATGATGCCGCTGTAGTATTGGCTGAGCATGTAGCGGGGGAAGAAAGGCTGTTTGCCCATCTTATGACAAAAAAGGCCTTTCTGATTGGAGCTGTTAATACGCATTTTGTTAATGCTTCTGGGCTTCCTGCTTCTGAACATTACAGCACAGTTTATGATTTGGCTTTAATAGGGAGATATTTGTTATCTAAAAAAGTGAGCGGTGAAATAGTAGGAAAAAAGCAGGACAAATTCAGGCACCCTGCTTATCATGAACCTTTAACTATAACTAATACAAATGGCTTATTAGGTTATTATGAAGGAGCCAATGGCATAAAGACGGGAACAGCTAATGCTGCAGGTAAATGTCTGGTGGCTTCTGCTGAAAGGAGGGGGAGAAAGCTTATAGCTGTAGTTCTAAAGTCAGGAGATCGCACCGGGGACTGTGTCCGGCTTTTGAATTTTGGCTTTAATGATACCCAAAGGGTAAAAGTTGTAGATCAGAGCAGTCCTTTTAAACAGTTAAAAGTGATAGATGGGAAGAAACCATATGTTGATATATATCCCGCTTATGAGGTCCCTTTATGGATGGGAGAGGGGACACCTTACATTGAAAAGAGGGTTAAGCTGAATTATAGTTTAAAGGCTCCTGTGCTTATGGGAGAAAAAGTAGGGGTTTTAGAAATATATGCAGATGGGAAACAGGTTGCAGAAGTTCCGCTAGTTTCCAGTGAAACTGTAAAAGAGAAAAATAATTTAATAGTAAATCTTTATTACAAAATATTAAATTAAAGCTATAACAGATTTAAACATGGAGGTATTAAAGTGGTCAATTTTTGGACATTATCAAACAAGGCTAAACTGGTGGTCGAAGAAATCCCTTATCTGAAATCGGCGGCAATTAATGTGTATATAAAAGTGGGATCAAGGCATGAGAAAGAAAATATGACAGGAGCCAGCCATTTTGTTGAACATATGCTTTTTAAGGGTACTGATAAAAGAAGTGCCCGGGATATTGCAGAAAGCTTTGAAATCATAGGTGGACAGCTTAATGCTTATACTTCCAAGGAATATACCTGTGTTTATGCACGGACTTTAGATGAAAATATATATGAAGCTATGGATATTATTTTTGACATGATTTTTAACTCTTCTTTTTCGCTTAAGGACTTTAATACCGAAAAAGGGGTAGTAATAGAAGAAATAAATATGTATGAGGATACTCCTGATGATTTGATACATGATTTATTTATGCAAAACCTGTGGCAGAATCATCCTATGGGGAAACCTATTTTAGGCACTCTAGAAACGGTAAGCAGTTTTGCTAGGGATGATATATATTCTTTTTATAGGCAAAGTTATGTTCCTTCGAATATGGTAATATCCGTTGCCGGTAATATTGATGGAAATAAAATTAAAGAAAAAGTTGAGTATTATTTGGACAAAGCTTCTTCAAACCGCGAATTTTCAGGAGCAGTTTTGGATAAGCCAAAAGAATCGATGAACTTTGTAAAACTTTTGCCTAAGGATACGGAACAAATACAGATATGCTTGGGGGTTCCAGGAATTTCTTATCTGGCTGAAGAAAGATATACCCAGCATGTTATGAACAGCATTTTAGGTGGTGGCATGAGTTCCAGGCTTTTTCAGACTATGAGAGAAGAAATGGGACTAGCTTATTCAGTTTATTCTTATCCTTCCAATTATTCTGATACAGGGGCATATTCTATATATATAGGAACAGGAGCTAATAATATAAGCAAGTTTTTTGCCGCTTTATATGAAGAGCTGGATAGGTTTATAAGTAAGGGAGTAAGTGAAGAGGAGGTTTATCGTTCTAAACAGCTCATTAAATCAAGTATGTATTTAGGTCAGGAAAGCGTCATGAATCGCACTGGCAGGATGGGGAAATCGTTGATGATGTATGGGGAAATAATACCGGTAGAAAAAGTTGTAGAAAATATTATAGCGGTGACTCCTCAAATGGTTAAGGAATTAGCTTCACGACTTCTTTGTTTTGAATCTATTTCTTTAGCAGCTATTGGTCCGGAAAAAGTGTTGAAAGAAGTTGAGAAAGGGTTTAAGAATTGGTTTAAATAAAGGAGAATTTATTATGAAAGTATATGTGAAAAGATTACATAGTGATGATTTGCCTTTGCCGTGTTATATGACCTCAGGCTCTTCAGGACTGGATCTTTATGCAGCAGTTGAAAAAGAAATAATTATAGCTCCAGGCAAGATTTGTTTGGTGCCTACCGGAATTGCCATATCTATTCCGGAAGGTTACGAGGCACAGATTCGTCCCCGCAGTGGATTGGCTTTAAAACATGGCATTACCCTGCTTAATACTCCCGGAACTATTGATTCTGATTATCGTGGGGAAATAAAAGTTATTGTTATAAATTTAGGAGACAAAGAGTATATTTTAAAAAGAGGTGAGCGTATAGCTCAGATGGTCTTTACGCGAATAGAAAAGGTTGAGCTGGAAGAAACAGATGATTTAGATTTTACAGAGCGTGGAAGTGGAGGTTTTGGACATACGGGAGTTTAGAAGGGGGAAGTAAATGAAACTTAATGAACTGGTAGGTAAAGAAATGATAAATATTTATGATGGGATGAGGATGGGGACGGTAGGAGAGTCTGACATGCTTATTGACCACGAAACAGGAAAAATAATTTCAATAATTTTGCCTAATCGTGGAAATGCCTTTACATTTTGGGCTGATCGCCAAAAGCTTGTAATTCCGTGGGAAGCGGTAAAAAAAATTGGCAGGGAAGTAATCGTGGTTGATCTTGACCATACCCATATGCGGCTTAAGAATAACTCTATTTAAGAAATATTACATAAAGTAAGAGTAAGTACAGGATGTTTAGAGAAAAAACATCCTGTTTTTTTGGTTAAAAGCAAAATAAAATACGAATACTAAAAAAAATATCTGATTTTAATGTGGAAATAAATATGCCTAATGGGTTATATAGTTAATAATAATGAAAACTCCTGAAATAAAAGCTTATATGAGGCTGGTTACATGCTATAATTTTTATTAAAATTTATTTGTTGTTGTGTATAAAAATAAAATATTTGGAGGGCTGAATAATGCATAAAAAGTTGTTTATTCCTGGACCTGTAGAAGTAAAACCAGATGTACTCGAGAAAATGGCAACTCCTATGATAGGACACCGCAGTAAGGATGCCTCAGCTTTACAGAGAAGGATAAGCGACAAATTAAGAAAACTGTTTTACACGGAAGAAGAAATACTCCTTTCAACTAGTTCAGGCAGTGGACTTATGGAAGGAGCTATTCGTTCCTGTACAGCCAAAAGAGCAGCTGTTTTTTCCGTAGGGGCTTTTGGTAAGAGATGGTATGATATGGCTGTAAGCAATAATGTTCCGGCTGATTTGTTTGAGGTTGAGTGGGGACAGGCTACTACTCCGGAGATGGTAGATGAAGTTTTATCTACCGGCAAGTACGATTTAGTAACTATAACCCACAATGAAACATCTACCGGGATTATGAATCCGGTTGAAGAGATATCCAAGGTAATAAAGAAATATCCTGATGTAGTATGGTGTGTTGATGCGGTAAGTTCTGCTGGAGGAAGCAAGATTGAAGTAGATAAATTAGGCATAGATATATGCATAACTTCTACCCAGAAGGCATTAGGATTACCTCCAGGATTAGCTATATGCACTTTTTCTAAAAAAGCAATTGAAAGAGCTAAACAGGTTCCTCATAGAGGATATTATTTGGATCTTCTTTCACTTTATAATTATATTCAGAAAAAAGATTATCAATATCCTTCAACTCCGTCACTTTCCCATATGTTTGCTCTCGATTATCAGTTAGACAAGATTTTAGAAGAAGGTCTGGAAAATCGTTTTGCCCGTCATATTGAAATGGCTGAATATGTCCGGGCATGGGCTAAGAAGAATTTTGCTCTTTTTGCTGATGAACGCTATCTTTCCAACACCCTTACCACTGTAGCTAACACCAGGGAAATAGATGTTGCTGCTTTAAATAAAGAATTGGGACAGAGAGGTTTCCAGATTTCTAATGGTTATGGCAAGATGAAGGAAAAGACTTTCCGTATTGCTCATATGGCTGACTATACTTTAGATGATATTAAAGAGCTCTTAGGACATATTGATGACATATTAAAACTGTAGTTTATTCCTTTAATTTTTAAATTAAACAGGGGGAAAAGCAATGGTTAGAATACTGGTCACGGACGGAATGGAAAAAAGTGCAGTAGAATCACTGCGCAAGGCAGGTTTTGAGGTAGTTGAACAGCATTATGAATCAGATGAATTAGGAGAAGCACTTAAAAATTTTGATATAGTTGTTGTGCGCTCTGCTACTAAAATAAGAAAAGATCACATTGACAAAGCTTTGGAAACTGGAAGGCTTAAGCTGATTATTCGTGGCGGCGTAGGAGTAGATAATATAGATGTGGCTTATGCTATGGAAAACGGAATACAGGTTTTAAATACCCCAAAAGCAAGCAGTGCTTCTGTTGCTGAACTTACTATTGCTCACATGTTAGCAGTAGCCAGGTTCCTTCATCTTTCTAATGTTACTATGCGTCAGGGTAAATGGGATAAAAAGAATTATAAAGGGATTGAACTTTATGGCAAAACTTTAGGATTAGTTGGATTCGGCCGTATTGCCCGGGAAGTTGCCAAACGGGCTAAGGCTTTTGGCATGAAGGTAATTTATACAGATATTAGAGGGAAAATAGATGATGCTGGAGAATATGAATATCGTGATTTTGAAGATCTTTTAAGAGAAAGCGATTTTGTTTCACTGCATTGTCCTTATAATGCGGAATATGGCCCTATTATAGGCAAAAAACAGCTTGAACTTATGAAAGATGGGGCTTATCTTGTAAATCTCGCCCGCGGCGGAGTAGTAGACGAAGATGCTCTTATTGAAGCTTTAGAATCAGGTAAACTGGCAGGGGCGTGCATAGACGTTTTTGAAGAAGAACCTACTAACAACTCGAAACTGGTAAATCATCCCAGAGTTTCGGTTTCTCCGCATATAGGGGCTTCGACGGCTGAAGCTCAGCAGAGGATTGGTGAGGAGATTGTAGATATAATAATGAATTATCAATTTTAGTTTTGTATAGGAGGAAAAGTTATGGCAGTTGTACGTCCTTTTAGGGCAATTAGGCCTGTTAAAGAGCTGGCAAGTAAAGTAGCAGCTTTACCTTATGATGTTATGGACAGTGATGAAGCGCGTGAAATGGTTAAAGGTAATCCGTATTCTTTTTTGCATGTAGACAAGGCTGAAATTGATCTGGATCCTAGCATAGATTTATATGATAAAAGGGTTTATGAAAAAGCACGCGATAATCTTAACCGAATGATTGAAGAAGGCATTTTTATTCAGGATGAAAAACCATACTTTTATATTTATCAGCAGATAATGGATGGCAGGGTTCAGACTGGTTTGGTTGCCTGCACTTCAATTGATGACTATATGAATGATATTATAAAAAAACATGAGCATACGAGGGCAGAGAAAGAACAGGATCGTATTAACCATGTTGATTACTGTGATGCCAATACTGGACCTATTTTTCTGACTTACCGTGTTAAGCCAGAAATAGACAGTATAGTTAAAGGCTGGACTAAAAATGAACCTTTGTATGATTTTGTTTCAGAAGATGGTGTAGCCCATAAGGTTTGGGTTATTGATGATGAAGAAACAGTAAATAAATTGGTCGAACTTTTTAAAACCGTCGATTATCTATACATTGCCGATGGGCACCACCGCTGTGCCTCTGCTGTAAAAGTAGGCAAGATGCGCAGAGAGGCTAATCCGGGTTATACAGGAGAAGAGGAATTTAATTATTTCCTTTCTGTTATTTTCCCGGATATAGATTTATATATCATGGATTACAACCGGGTAGTAAAAGATTTAAATGGCTTATCGGTTGAAGAGTTTTTAAACAAAATAAGTGAAAAATTTAAAGTTGAGAAGGCTGAAAAGGCACCTTACAAGCCAGAAACTAAACATACTTTTGGTATGTATCTTGAAGGTCAGTGGTATAAGCTTACTGCTAAAGAAGGAATTTTTAATCCTGATGATCCGGTAGACCGCTTGGATGTTTCTATTTTGCAAAATAACTTATTAGCGCCTGTTTTAGGCATTTTAGATCCACGCACTGATAAAAGAATTGATTTTGTAGGCGGTATTAGAGGTCTAAAAGAGTTGGAGAGAAGGGTTAACAGTGGTGAGATGAAAGTGGCATTCTCTATGTATCCGACTACTATAGATGATTTAATGGATATTGCAGATGCAGGAAAGGTAATGCCTCCTAAATCCACTTGGTTTGAACCTAAACTTAGAAGCGGGATCTTTATTCACAAATTATCTTAATGTATAATGTATTAATTAAACAAAATATTGTAAGCCAAGATAATTTTAAATATCTTGGCTTAATTTTTATATTTATTTAAGGTTATTTTTACCATAAAGATATATGAAAAAAGCGGGAAAGCTATTAACAAAAAGGAGTAAGGATAATATGGAAAATAGTGATAAAATAGGTTCTTTCCCGCCTTGGAGCAGAATAGATGATTTGGCTAAAATGACAGAAGAAGTCGGTATAGATTTTGATCAGTTTATTCAATGTTTAAAAGAGAATAAGAATACAGAAGAAATGGCTTTTAAGTTTAAAGTCAGTGAAAATACAATAGATATACTTAAAGAACATTTTTACCATTATGGTGTTAATTCAACCATGGGAGGAGATTAGACTCTTTTGTACACAATATACAAATCGTCTTAAGCTTCTTGCAAATTGGTTTTATTTATTATAAGATATTCTAAATTCGAAAAAGGGGAGCGGATATATGAGCGAGAAGTTTGCCAAGGAAGGACTTACCTTTGATGATGTGCTTTTAATTCCGGGATATTCTGAAGTTATGCCATCTGAGGTTGATGTTTCAACCAGGCTTACAAGAAACATAAGGCTGGCAATTCCTATAATGAGCGCAGGGATGGATACTGTTACTGAATATAAAATGGCAATTGCAATGGCCAGAGAAGGCGGAATTGGGATTATTCATAAAAATATGTCGATCGAAGAACAGGCTAAAATGGTAGATCGTGTAAAGCGTTCTGAACATGGAGTAATAACTGATCCTTTTTATCTTTCACCTGATGATAAAATTAAAGATGCCCTGGCTATAATGGAACATTATCATATTTCGGGTGTTCCTATTACTGAAGGAAGAAAACTGGTAGGAATTATAACTAACCGGGATATAAGATTTGAAACTGATTTTGAACAGCCTATACGCAATGTTATGACAAGTAAAGGGCTAGTTACTGCTCCGGTAGGAACCAGTATGGAAAAGGCTATGGAAATTTTGCGCAAACATAAAATAGAAAAGCTTCCTTTAGTAGATGAAGATTTTAATCTCATGGGGTTAATTACTATAAAGGATATAGAAAAAACCAGCCAATATCCCAATGCAGCTAAAGATAAAAAAGGGCGGCTTTTGGCAGGTGCGGCAGTAGGCACGGCAAAAGATACCATGGAAAGGGTAGAAGCACTTAAAAATGCAGGTGTAGATGTAATAGTAGTTGATACTGCTCATGGTCATTCTATAGGTGTTATTAAAATGGTAAAAAAAATAAAACAGAAATTTCCTGAGCTTGAGCTTATTGCAGGAAATGTAGCTACCGCAGAAGCAACTGAAGAATTGATAAAAGCAGGAGCAGATGCAGTTAAGGTTGGCATTGGTCCTGGGTCAATTTGCACTACCCGGGTTGTCGCAGGTATAGGGGTTCCTCAAATTACTGCGGTGTATGATTGCAGCAGGGTGGCTAAAAAATATGGAATCCCGATTATTGCTGATGGAGGTATAAAGTATTCAGGAGATATAGCTAAGGCTATTGCCGCCGGAGCTGATTCAGTAATGCTGGGAAATCTTCTCGCAGGTACTGATGAAGCTCCTGGGGAAACAGTTATACTTCAGGGCAGAAGTTATAAAGTTTACCGCGGAATGGGATCATTAGGGGCTATGACTCAGGGAAGCAGCGATCGTTATTTCCAGGAAGATGCTAAAAAACTGGTTCCTGAAGGTATAGAAGGTCGTGTACCTTATAGGGGTAGTGTATCTGATACTATTTTCCAGCTGGTTGGTGGTTTGCGGGCAGGTATGGGATACTGTGGAGCCAGAAATATTGAAGAGATGCAAACCAAGGCGCGTTTCATAAGGATTACTAATGCTGGATTAATCGAAAGTCATCCCCATGATGTTTATATAACCAAAGAAGCCCCTAATTACAGGGCTTAATATGTTTATAATTTTGTTAAAATTAGTTTTTGCGGCGATTTTGGCTTTTTTACTGGGGATGTTCTTGTACAATGGCCAAACTGCTCGTATTTTTGCTTTTGTTTGTGTTGGCTCAACTTTAGTAACTATAACTTCAATTTATTTTTTTCAAATAGCAGGTTTTCCATGGTATGGGGACCCGGGAAGGTTGGCTGCACAGATTGTAAGTGCACTGGGGTTTATCGTCTCAGGTTTGATTTGGATGGGAGAAGATAATAAAATAAGGGGATTAAATAAGGCAGCAGCTTTATGGATTATATCAATAACAGGAATTGTTATAGGTATGGCTTGATGGAATGCTATTTTTGATATGATATGATATAATAAATATAATATGTTATAAAAAATTAAATTTCACATGTAAATACCTGTTTTTTAAACGCTGAATCTGAATTGTCAGAGCGGAGGAACCATCTTTTGGGGTGAATCGAATTTATTTCGAGGGGCTAACCCTTAAGGCCCTAACCCGTCAGCTAACTTCGTAAGCGTTTTAAGGGAGGGGACAGGTTAAAAAAAACCCTCCATTTCTCTAATTTTCACCGTAGATTTTTACAGTGTATTCAGTATTTCTAAGAGGAGGGAAAAAATGAATAAAATAGTCAATTTAAATAAGTTAGAAGAAGATGCTAAGCGGGAAATTGCTTTGAAAAGGGCTGAAGAACTTAAACAAAGAATAAATGATTATTTAGAAAAAGAACCTTACATTGAAACTGGATTTAGGGTAAAAGAAAGGGTAGAAGCTAATAAAAGAAAGATTTTGGAGTATTTTGACGCTACTGAAGATGATTGGAACAACTGGGTATGGCAGATGAAACATCGTATATCTAAGCCGGAGGAACTCGCTTATTTTTTACCTTTAAATGATAAGCAGTATGAGGAATTAGTTGAGGTATCTAAGCATTTTCGCTGGGCTGTATCTCCTTATTATTTGAGTTTAATAGATTTTGAAAATTTTTTGGAATCACCTATATATAAACAGGCAGTGCCGATTATTTCCGAGTTGCTCGATAAAGAGGGATATGATGATCCAATGGGAGAAAATTATACCAGCCCTGCTCCCTGTATTACCCGGAGGTATCCGGATCGCTTGATAATAAATGTTACCAACCAGTGTGCTATGTATTGCCGGCATTGTCAGCGGAGGCGTAATTTTGGAGAGAAAGATGTAAGCGTTACCAGGAAGGAATTAGAACAGGCATTAGATTATATACGAAAAAACAAAGAGATAAGGGATGTTTTAGTTACCGGCGGAGATGCCTTAATGTTGAGTGACACTATGTTAGATTGGATTTTATCTGAACTTGATTCCATACCTCATGTAGAAATAAAGAGAATTGGAACCAGGACTTTGGTAACTTTGCCCCAGAGGGTTACTCCTGAATTGTGTACAATACTAGAAAAACATCCGCCTATATATGTAAATACCCAGTTTAATTCACCTTTAGAGATTACGCCTGAAGCCAAAAAGGCCTGCGATATGCTGGTAAAAGCAGGAGCGGTATTAGGAAACCAGGCAGTTTTACTTAAAGGAATAAATGATGATGAATATATAATGAAGAAGCTTAATCAAGAATTGTTAAAAATAAGGGTTCGACCTTATTATATTTTCCATGCTAAACAGGTAAAAGGGACTTCACATTTTATTACTAAAGTTGAAACTGGAATAAAAATAATGGAAAAACTGAGGGGCTACACTTCCGGATTAGCTGTACCTACTTATATAATTAATGCTCCAAATGGATATGGTAAAACGCCTATGCTGCCAGAGTATTTGTTATCAATGGGCGACGAGGAAATCACTATAAGAACCTGGGAAAATAAAGTTATGAATTATAAGAATAAAACTTATTAATATGATTTTTGACTAAAATAATAAAAGGGGGAGTTTATCCCCCTTTTATTAACAGATAGGTGCGAGTTAAAACGGTCTGTTGGCTAAACTTCTTTCAGCAATTTGAATAGCCATTTTGACCATATTTCCACAGTCTCTGGAACTTATTGCCCCCCAGCCTTCGGTAGCTACTATATGGTCTACTCCCAGCTCACGGGCAATCTCGTACTTTAACTGTTCAGACATAATACCTTTTCGTCTGGACATTTTAAAACCTCCTTATTGTTTAACTCGCACCTGTTATTATTTTGAGTAAAATTATATTAAATATAGCTAGATTTTAATTTATAATTTGTAAACTATTTCATCAGCTAGATTATTTTTATAATATTATATAAAGGGGAGGTTGAAGGTATGAGATATGAAGGTAATATATTCAGGCCGCCTAGTGAAGCTAACAGCTATATTTTGCAGGTTACCATAGGTTGCACTCATAATCGCTGCACTTTTTGTGCCATGTACAAAGATAAAAAATTCCGGGTGCGTTCTCTAGATGAGATAAAAACCGATATTCGTATGGCTAAACTTTATTATGGCGATGTGGAAAAAGTTTTCCTAGCCGATGGAGATGCTTTGGCCATGGATACCGATCAACTTTTGGAAGTATTGGAAACTTTATACAAGACTTTTCCAAGTTTAAGACATGTAGGAATATATGCTGGTCCTGACAGTATAATCTCTAAAGAGATGTCTGAACTTACTGCACTAAAGGCGGCAGGACTTTCTATTGCTTATTTAGGAGTAGAAACCGGAGATCCTGAGCTTTTAAAAGAGATACGCAAGGGTGTAACTTATGAAGAAATGGTAGAAGCAGGACAACGCATAAGAAGAGCAGGAATAAAGCTTTCAGTTACTGTTTTATTGGGATTGGCTGGCAGAAGTCCACGTGCGGTTGATCATGAGATTAATACAGCGAAAATTTTAAATGAAATTAATCCTGATTATATTGGTGCTTTAACCTTGATGGTAGTCCCAAATACTGAATTGTTCCGCAAGCAACAAAGAGGGGAATTTGAAGTTCCTGGGCCTTTTGAAATATTAGAAGAAATGTATATATTGATTAAACATTTAGAGTGTCAGGGAACTGAGTTCAGAAGTAATCATGCTTCCAATTATCTTCCAATAAAAGGAAGATTACCTGATGATAAAGAAAAGATGTTAGCTTTAATTAAGGAAATTATTGAAAAAAATGACCGCAGATATTTACGACCAGATTATTTAAGAGCACTATAGACAATATTTTTATATAACTGAATTGAAAAAATACTAAAAGGGTGAAAAGCTTGAGATTATTTGGACATAAAGATAAAGAATTATTTATTCTGTTAAATGAAAGTGCGCGGATAGTAGTTAGAGGAGGAGAAATTTTAAAAGAAGTAGTATATGATTACAAGGATCTTGATTTGAAACTGGCTAAATTGACTGCTATGGAACATGAAGGTGATCGCATAATAGAAGAACTTATAAGAAGGCTTAATACTTCTTTTATACTTCCTTTCGACAGGGAAGATGCTTTCGAATTGGTGCAGGCTTTAGCCGTAGTTTTAGATTATATAACCGGAATAATTGATCGCATGATTTTATATAAGACCGGTGAGCCAGATGATAGGGTAAGAGAGATGGTAGAAATTTTGTGTCGCTCTTTAGAATTACAGGAAAAGGCTTTTAATATGCTGAATAAAGTGGAACAAAACAAGGCGGGTATAATATCCTGCTGTGAAGAGATAACTAGTTTGGAGCGAAAACAGGACAGCTTATATCGTAATGGATTGGCCAGGTTATTTGAAAATGAAAAAGACCCTATACAGATAATTAAGTGGCGTGAAGTTTATGAGCATATTGAAATGGCCCAGGATTATGTACAAGATGTTGCAGAGCTTTTAAGTAGCATAGTAGTTAAATACTCTTGAAAAACTAAAAAAAAGCCTTGCTCTTAATTGTCAGCAAGGCTTTTTGTGTTATTTACAGCCATTTTTTCATTCGGAAAGCCAAAAGCATACCTAAAGACAGTGAAACCATTCCGAGCATTATAAACCATGCTGCCAGGGGATGACTTTGCCCCGGAAGGTTGACATTCATGCCGTAAAAACCGGTTATAACAGTAAGAGGCATCATAATTACTGAAATGATAGTTAAAACAGTTATAATTTCACTGGTGCGACCATTGATTATCGAATAATAAGTTTCCAGTGAGCTGTTGACGAGTTCGCGGTAAGCGTTGGCTGCATCAATGATGCTGTCTAAGTGGTCAACCAAGTCTAAATAGTAAGGAATATTTTCTTCTTTAACGAAAAATGAATAGCGACCGTTTATGTTGCTGAATATTCTGCGTTGAGGAATGAGAACTTTTCTAAGGAGGATTATGGTTCTTCGTAAAGCAAGGATTTCTTCGGTAATTTGTCGACCGCGTAGAACAAAAATATCATCTTCCAGTTCGTCTATGCGTTCACCCAAACGCTCAATTATAGGAAAATAATCATCAACTATGTTATCTACAATCGAATACAATAAATATTCCGGCCCTCTGTTCATTAAAGTAGTTTCTTTAAGACAAACTCTTGCTGCTTTACCTACTGCAGAAAGGGCAATAGGATGGATAGTTACAATATAATTGGATCCCATAAATACATCTAGTTCGATGTTGCTTAATTCGTCTTCCTCGAGAACATCTTCAGAGTAGCGCAGGGCGTGAAATACGAAAAAATGATAATTGTCATAGCGATCTAATTTTGCTCTTGGACTACTCTGTAAACAGTCTTCTAGCGCTAGGGGGTGAAAGTCGAATATATTTCCTATATAATGAAGTTCATTAGGAGAACAGTCATAGATATCTATCCACAGAAGGCTGTTAGGAGAAGCAAGTAGAAGGTCTTTTTGGGTTAAGTCGACGTCATGGTACATTTTATTTTCAACATAATTATACCAGTATGTTTTAATCATTTCCTAATCCCTCCTTGTTTTAAAGAGGGTTAGATTTTCACCTGGTGGTACAATGCAACCCTCTTTATATTATTTTGTTTAGAACGGATAAAGTGTCGCGATCGATAATCCGGGATAGGTTCCATGTGACCACCACCTTTATATCATTTCTCAACATCTTATTATATACTATGGATTAGTTTTTCGTCAAAAAAGTTGAATAAAATTTTGTTTAAGGATAAATTACGATGAATTTGGGTAATTTAGGAAGAAGGAGGGGTTATATGCGTAGATTTATAAGTGTTTTAGTCATTTTTTCGCTGCTTATATTTTTTTCTAGTGGTTGCAGTTTAAAACTTCCAGAAGTAAAAGCTCCGGAGCCTTCTGTGGTATATGATATAAATAACCAGCCTATAAGAGGTATTGCCCATCAAAACCAGATAAATTTGAATTTTAATGAAATACCTAATTATTTTATACAGGCTGTAATTGCAGTAGAAGATAAAAATTTTTATAAACATCATGGAATAGATATAACAGGAATATTAAGAGCAGTCGTTATGAACATAAAGGCAGGGAAAATTGTAGCAGGCGGAAGTACTATAAGCCAGCAGACTGCTAAAAATCTTTATTTGAGTAATGAGAGAACTTGGTTAAGAAAAATAAAGGAGCTTTATTATACATTTCAACTAGAGCGCAAATACAGCAAGGATGAAATTTTAACTATGTATTGCAACAATGTTTATTTTGGCCATGGAGCTTACGGTCTTGAAGCTGCTGCGCGCACTTTTTTTGCTAAGAATGCCGAGAAGCTAACCTTGGCTGAAGCTGCACTATTAGCAGGTCTTCCTCAGTGGCCGTCTCATTTTGACCCTTATCAAAATCCTGATGCAGCTAAAAAAAGGCAGGAAGCGGTTTTACAGAGGATGGTTGAAGAAGGGTATATAACTCCTGAACAGAAAGATGAAGCTGTAAAACAAAAATTGAGTTTTCAAAAATCCCCTTATATAAGCGGAGAGGCTCCTTACTTTATGGCCTTAGTGGAACAGTATGTAAGGGAAAAGTATGGAGATAGGGCTATGACTAGCGAAGGACTGAAGATATATACTACATTAGATTTAAATTTGCAGAGAGCAGCTAATAGAGCTTTATTTGAAGGGATGCAAGACAGGCCGTCTGATATGCAGGCTGCTCTTGTTGCGGTTGATGTCAAAACCGGGGAAGTCAGGGCTTTAATTGGAGGAAGGGATTTTACGACTTCTCCTTATAATCGCGTTATGGCTAAGAGACAGCCTGGTTCAACTTTTAAGCCTTTTATTTATTCTTTAGCCATTGATTCTGGTTTTACAGCAGTAGATATGATAATGTGTGAAAGAGTAGAATATAGAATGAGTGATGGAAGTTTATATATTCCAAAAGATTATGGAAAAAAACCCTATCACTATCGTGAATTTACTTTAAAGGAAGCTTTAATGAAGTCTGATAATGTGGTGGCAGTAAGGCTGAATGACATGTTAAATCCGGAGGTTACTGCCAGATATTGTGAAAGATTTGGCTTTAAAAATGTAAAGCCTGTTTTATCTCTCCCTTTAGGCTCAATTGAAGTTACTCCTCTGGAAATGGCAGCAGGCTATGCGGTTCTTGCCAATCAAGGTATATACAGTGAACCTTTATATATTTTAAGGATAGAAGATAAAAGGGGAAATATTTTAGAGAAGAATAAACCGCATTCAATAAGAGTAATTTCTCCTGAAAATGCTTATATCATTACCAATATGCTTAAAGGAGTTCTAGAACCTGGAGGAACAGGGTCTCATTTAAGGGGAATTGTTGGCTCTAATGCAGCAGGAAAAACAGGAACTACTGATGATTATCGTGATGCATGGTTTGTAGGTTATACCCCCCGAATTTCCTGTGCAGTATGGGTAGGTTATGATGATGGAAGAAGCGTCCATTTACCTGGAGGAAGTTTGGCTGGACCTGTATGGGCAAAATTTATAAAACAAACTTCAGCCAGACTCGGAAAAGAAGATTTTAAAAAACCTTCTAGTGTAAATTTAGTAAATATCTGTTTAGATTCCGGACTTATTGCAACAGAATTCTGTCCACGCACATCTATGACTGCTTTTATAAAAGGAACAGAACCGCAGGATATATGTTATTTACACATGTATAATGAGGATACCGATGAGAAAGAAGAAGATTTACCACCTGAAGTAGATGAAGGAGGACAACAAGAAAATGAGACCGAAGAAAAAAATGAAGTATCTGAATCGGAAGAGGCAATAGAATAAATATTTAAAAACAAGAGGAAAGTTTAGAAAACAATGGCTAGCCTTATATGTGTTTTCAATGATAAAATTTTACTATATGTACAATATTTCCTGTGAGGAGAGACATATGCAAAGAGGAGAATTGTTGGAAGGGATGAAAGATGCCTTGCCAATTGTACTGGGATATGTGCCTTTAGGTTTTGCATTTGGGATTTTAGCCAATGAAGCAGGTATGTCGGTTGTTCAGGCCACAGCCATGTCGATTTTATGTTTTACAGGGGCAGGGCAATATATTGCTATTGGGGTTTTGCAGGCGAATGGTGCTGTAATTACTGCAATACTCGCTAATATTCTGGTTAACATGAGGTATTTTCTTTTTTCAACTTCTCTGGTTCCTTTTTTAAAAGATAATGTTCCTTCTAAAATTGCTACTGTGCTTTCTTATGGCCTTACCGATGAAACTTATGCGGTAGCTTTTAATCGTTATAAGTTTAAGAAACCTACCAGTTCATATATAGCAGGTCTAAACATTACCTCGCATATAAGCTGGATAAGTAGCACTTTTTTAGGCGCTTTATCGGGGACTTTGATAACCAATACTGACAAAATGGGATTAGGCTTTGCTCTGCCTGCTATGTATACCTGTCTTTTAGTTTTAGTAATAAGTAAGCGTAATGATATAATTGTGGCCTTTATAGCTGCAGCTTTGTGCCTTTGGACAGGATATGTTTGGCCGGCTTCTATGCAGAATCTATCCAATATAATAATAGCTACTGTAGTGGCTGCAACTATAGGGGTGATAATAAATGACAAACGCTGATATCTGGATTATGATTATAGGGGTTTCAATCGTAAGCGTATTGCCACGGGTTTTGCCGGTTGCATTTTTTTCCAGGTTTGATTTTCCTGAAATTTTGAAAGAATGGCTTTCTTACATAGCACCTGCGGTGCTGGCAGCTTTGACTGCTTTAAGTATAATTGCCCCTGGAGGATCTATAGATATAAGCTTTAATAATATTTATATTCTGGCTTTTATACCTACAATTATTACAGCAATAAAGACCAGGAGTCTTTTTTTTACTTTGCTGGTAGGCATCGGGACGATGGCAATACTTTATAATCTTGTTCAATTATAGTTTTACATAAAAAAACAAAATGGGGAGGGTATTTTATGAATACTAAAATTACCATTCTGGTGGAAAATACTACACCTGTTCCAGGCTTAACGGGGGAATACGGATTTGCTGCTTTAATAGAAAGGAATGAAAAAAAATATCTGTTTGATACAGGATCTAAGGACGCTTTATTTAATAATGCCAGGTTTTTAGGTATTGATTTAAATGAAGTATCTGAACTGATTATAAGTCATGGACATTTTGATCACACCGGTGCAGTTTTGCCTCTTGTTAGGGATTATCAGATAAAAAAAATATATGCCCATTCTGGTATTTTTGTTTCAAGACCAGTTTTCCTGGGTGATGGAAATTTTAGAGAAATAGGGTGTGCGTTTAAAAAGGAAGAAGTTTTAAACTTAGGGGTCGAGCTCATTTGGACAGATGAATTTACAGAAATTAGCCCAGGAATTTTTGTTACTGGTGAAATTCCGAGAAATAACAGGTTTGAGGATGTTGGTGGCCCTTTTAAGGTAAAGATTGAGAATAATATTGCAAATGATGTTTTACCGGATGATATGGCATTAGTTATCGATGATAAAGATGGATTAGTTATAATCAGCGGTTGTGCACATGCAGGTATGATAAATACTATCGATTATGTTGTTCAAAAAACAGGCAGGTCGATAATCAAGGCGTATATAGGTGGAACTCATCTGATAACTGCTTCAAAAGAGAGAATAGATAGAACTATAGAATCTCTGAATAATTATCATATTGAGAAGATTATCGTGTGTCACTGCACGGGCTTTTATGCTGCATCTCTTTTATATAATGCGCTAGGAGACAGAATAATAAAAGGAGAAACTGGAATGAGCTTTACTTTTTAGCAATATTGGGGGTGTAGATTTTTGACTGTCAATAAATGCAGGGTTAAACCGAAAAATTTAAAAAAGAAATGCAATCCTGGTATTTTTAAATTCAAAAGTACAGAAGAGCTTAAACCTTTAAAAGGTATTATTGCACAGGAAAGAGCCTTAAAGGCGGTGTCCTTAGGGATAGATATTGAGCATCTCGGTTATAATGTTTATCTTTCAGGAGCTGTAGGATGCGGTAAAATGACCTTAGCCCGGCAGGTTTTGGAAAATAAAGCTAAAAAAGAGCCGGTTCCTTCCGACTGGTGTTATGTATATAATTTCAAAAATCCTGATATGCCAAAGGCGTTAGAGCTTCCTTCGGGACAGGGAAAGGTTTTTCAAAAAACAGTTGCTGAAAACGTGGAAAAGGTAATTGACAGTATTATAAAAGCCTTAAGCAGTGAAGAGGTTGAAAATAAAAGGAACCAGATATTAAACCAGTTTATGGAAGAAACCAACCGCAGATATTTGAAGCTTGAAGAAGAAGCGAGAGCTTATGGATTCACCATAGCGCGCAATGAGGCGGGCGTTACCAGTATTCCTCTTAAAGATGGAGAGATAATGAGTCAAGAAGATTTTGTGCGTCTTTCTGATGAAGAAAGAAATGAAATAATGAAAAAAGGCTCCATAGTGCAGGAAAAATTGAACGATGCTTTAAGGCAATATAGGGAGATGGAAAAAAGCGTAAGAGAAAAAATAAGGCTGTTAGAAAGTGAGGCTGCCCGGGAGGTTATTGAACCTTATTTTAATAAACTTATAGATAAATACAAAAATTTTCCTAAAGTTATTCAATATTTACAGGAAATGCAGGAAGATATTCTGGAAAATAAAGATAATTTTACAAAAAGCCATGAAGATTCACCTTTCAATTTTTTAAATCATATGAGCCGCCGAAGTGTATTAAGGAAATATCAGGTTAACCTGATTGTTGATAATTCCGAACTTAAGCATGCACCGGTTATTATCGAGAAGAATCCTACTTATGCCAATCTTTTTGGACAAATTGAGTATGAGGGAGAATTTGGTATACTGTCTACCGATTTTTCAAAAATAAAGGCGGGAGCAGTACATAAGGCCAATGGTGGTTATTTGGTATTATATGTTGATGATATTTTAAATAACTTTTATATTTGGGATAAGCTAAAAAAAGTAATAAAAAATCAGGAAATAAGCATTGAAAGCATTGGCAAGATGATTGGCATAACTAATACGGAAACTTTACAACCTGAGCCTATTCCATGCCATATAAAAGTAGTGCTTATAGGTGAACCTATATATTATTATCTCTTTTACAACTATGACAATGATTTTCAAAAGCTTTTTAAAGTAAGGGCCGATTTTGACGTTGAAATGGATAGAAGCAGAAAGCATATTAATGATTATGCCCGTTTTATAAGTTCAGTATGTGAAAGCAAGGGTTTGAGACATTTTACTCCAGATGCGGTGGCAGAAGTAATAGATTATGGAAGCAGACTGGTAGAACATCAAGATAAACTTACTGCTTTATTTAATAAGTTGGAAGAAATAATATATGAAGCTGACTGCTGGGCTAAGTATGACAATTCTGAACTGGTAACTGGAGAACATGTAAGAAAGGCTTTAAATGAGAAAAAAATGCGCTCTTCTCTTTTAGAAGATAAAATCCAGGAATATATCAAAGAAGGAACTTTGCTGATAGATACTAAAAGCTGGAGAATAGGTGAAATAAACGGATTAGCAGTTTACGAGCTGGGTGATTACAGCTTTGGCAAACCGGTTCGAATTACGGCTAAGACGTTTATGGGAGAAAAAGGGGTAGTAAATATAGAACGGGAAATTCATTTAAGCGGAACTATTCACAGTAAAGGGGTATTGATATTAAGCGGATTTTTGGGTGCTAAATATGCCCAGGATAAACCGCTTTCTCTTTCGGCCAGTTTAACCTTTGAACAGAGCTACTCAGGTATTGAAGGAGATAGTGCTTCCAGTGCAGAATTATATGCATTATTATCCAGTTTAGCTGAAGTGCCTATTTTTCAGGGAATTGCAGTTACCGGTTCGGTTAATCAGAATGGAGAAATACAGCCAGTAGGAGGTGTTAACCAGAAGATAGAAGGGTTTTATAAGGTTTGCAAGGAACAGGGATTAGATGGAAGACAGGGAGTTATAATACCAAAGCAGAATGTCCCTCAGCTTATGTTGGATGATGAGATAATTGAAGCAGTAAAAGAGAAAAAATTTAATATATGGGCGGTAGAGCATATTGATGAAGGATTGGAAATATTGACTGGATTGCCTGCTGGCAAGCCAGACAGTAACGGGAAATATCCTCCTTCTACCATTCATTATATGGTTGATAATAAATTGCGCCAGTGGAGCAAAAAACAAAACCGTTATCCTAAAGAGAGGAACAGCCGCCGACGGCTGGCGGGGAGGAGTGAATGGTGAATTTTAGGGGATTGATTTATGTTTTGATAACTTTAGCAATGTTTTTTTTACTTGGGGTTAGTGGATGCAGTTCTGGTTTTTCTGGATTTGAAATGACTGAAAATTCCAAACCTGAACTCATCAAGGTACAAATTTTTTTTACCGATAACCAGTCTATTACAGGTTATGTAAAAAGCCTGGGTATAGAGGAAGATGCCAAGGTATATGTAGGAGGATCTTCACTTAATTATCTATATGATAAAAACGGCAATATCATAGGTTCTTATAATTATCAGAGGGTGCTTTATATGAAAATAATTCCGGAAAAAGAAGTTGATGATTAGGAAGGCCGTGCCTATGAATTTTAAAGATTTTGATGAAAGTTATTAGGGGGTTAAAAGGGTGAAGGCGTTTCTTGACTGGTTTGAAATTTTGCTGCGTAGGGTGGATGTGAGGCTTCGCTTAATTATTGCTTTTACTCTGGTTTTGGCCGGGGTTACCGGTTTGATGGGAATTTATGCCACCTGGCTTATGGGCAATAAAGTGGTAATGACGGCAGAAGAAAAATTGAAATCGGATTTAGCCTTAGGAAGAGAAATAATTGAACAAAAATATCCCGGAGATTGGCAGATTATTGGAGGTAAGCTTTATAAGGGAAATGTTTTGATGGAAGGAAATTATCAGATAGTAGACCGGATTGGGAAATTAACTGGGGGGACGGTTACTATTTTTAAAGGTGATACCCGGGTAGCTACCAATGTTATGAGAGATAATCACCGGATGGTTAATACTAAGGCAGCAGATTATGTTGTTGAAAAAGTGCTTAAAAATGGCAAAACTTATTTAGGACAGGCTGATGTGGTAGGGGTGAAATGTTTTACCACATATGAACCTATAAAAGATAAAAATGGACAAATAATCGGCATGTGGTATGTAGGGTTGCCTGCTACCCCTTATGATGAAATGGTAGCCAAATTCAGGCTTAATATGATTGGCTATTCTGCTCTAGGCATAATAGCTGGTTTTATTGCTGCATTTCTTATTGCTTATACTGTTTATATGCCGTTGAGGCGTATTGGAGATGCAGTGGCTAAAACGAGTGAAGGTGATTTGACTCAAAGAATACCGGTAAAAGCAGATGATGCTTTAGGAAGATTAGCAGTTAAAGTAAATGTAATGATTGAACGGATGTATGATTTGATAGGCAAGACTAAGAACTTAAGCGCAACTGTAAAAGATTCAAGTTCGCAGCTTTTAGAACGGTCAAATTTAAGCGCATCTCTTACTGAAAAAATGGTTAATGAAGCTAATACTATGAGCAGTAATACACAGGAACAGGCGCAGCTTACAGAAAAATCAAGAAGAGCTATAACTGAAATGTCAAGTGCAATAGAGCAATTGGCTGCTAATACCCAGGAGGTATCAACCTCTGCAATGACTGCTACGGATAAGGCAAAGGAAGGGGAAAAACAGATAAAGGATGCTATAAATCAGATAAATATTATAAAAGAAGCAGTTAATAGTGCAGCCGGAGTTATTGAAGGTTTAGGTAAAAAATCTCAAGAAATCGGACAGATTGTAGATTTAATCACCAGTATTGCGGCACAGACTAATCTTCTTGCACTAAATGCTGCTATTGAGGCAGCACGGGCAGGAGAACAGGGGAAGGGTTTTGCGGTTGTAGCAGAAGAGGTGCGCAAACTTGCTGAGGAATCTGGTGAGGCAGCCAAGAAAATTGCTGAACTTATTAATGAGATACAAAGTGAAGCTCAAAGTGCTGTCCATTCGATGCAGGAAGGAACCCGAGAGGTAAATAATGGAAGCGAGATAATCTTAGCGGCTGGTGAATTCTTTAATCAAATAATAAATGCAGTTTCAGCGGTGAATGAGCAGATTCAGGAAATATCAGCTGCTAGTGAGGAAATAGCTGCAAGTGCAGAAACTGCGATTATATCTATTGAAGAAACTACCAGAACCGCAGAGAATAATGCGCGGGCTGCAGAGAAAATAAGTCAGATAGCAGAAGAACAGATGGCGGGAATAGAAGAAGTAAATGCAACGATAAATAGGCTTAATGATATAGTTAATGCTCTTGAAGAGGCTATGTCTTATTTTAAAATCTGAGAATGATGAGATAAAAATGGTTGTAATGGGTATTTTAAGGGGAGGGACATAAATGAATAAAATTGCCGCCCGGTGTATAATGTGTGGCAAAACTTACGAGGTAGCGGAAGACCATAAAGATTATCCTAAATTGTCACAGGCTAAAGATGCCGTTTTTGTATGCGACAGGTGTAATTATAAAGTGCGTTATGAAAGCGAGGAAAAACAAAAACCTAAAAAGCCTATGTAGGAAGGATAATATATGGAAAAGATTTGTATAAGAAATGAAGAAAAGGAACTGAGAACTTATATAAATATACCGCCTTCTGCTACCCATTTATTGATAATATGCCATGGTTTTAGGGGAAGTAAAGAAAATGGGGGAAGGGTTTTTGATTTTACATCCAGGCTTGGCTATGCTGGGTTTGGTGTTTTAGCTTTTGATTTTTCCGGTAGTGGAGAAAGTTCGGGCGATTTTGCCGATGTTACTTTGTCAAGGCAAGCGGAAGATTTAAAACTGGTTTTGAATTATGTCAAAGAAAATATTTCATTGCCGGCGGTTCTTTTAGGCAGGAGCTTTGGAGGGACAACCGTCCTGGCCGGAGGAACCGGCGAAGATATTGTAAAAGGTTTTATTTTATGGTCAACACCGGTTTTTCTACACTCTACCTTTAGCCAAATAATGCCAAAGGAATACAAAAAATTAAAAGCAGGTGTGCGAGTAAAGCTAAGGGATGAAGGGGGTTCTTTCGAATTAAATCCCTATTTGGTGGAAGATTTTGATAGCCATAACATCGCTGAATACATAGGAAATATAGGCGATAGACCGGTTTTAATCATTCATGGAGGCAAGGATGAGATAGTTTCTGTAAAAAATGCTTATTATATGGCAGAAAAGATTCCTTTATGTACTTTAAAGATATTTCCCAATGCCGATCATAAGTTCATTTATTGCTACCGTGAAAGGGAAGATTATACTATTGAATGGCTTAAGAAAAAATTCGAAGCTTTGTGGGAGTAAAGAATGATGTCATCTTTTTTCAGTATCAAATCAGATGTAATTTCCGAAATAGCAATAAAAAAATCAAAGTTTATTGCTTGGGCAGTTCCGGTAGACAATGCTGACAAAGTTGAAGCGTTATTAGAGGAAGCCCGCCAGATATGGCCTGGGGCCAGACATTATTGTTATGCCTATATAATCAGAGAACCTTATCAGGAAAAATTTAGTGATGATGGAGAACCTTCAGGGACAGCTGGATTACCTATATTAAATGTAATTAAAAAACAGAAATTTGAAAATGTTTTGATAATAGTTACAAGATATTTTGGGGGAATACTTTTAGGAGCTTCTGGATTGATAAGGGCTTATTCATCTGCTGCTTCTGATGCTTTGAATAAAGCAGAAAAGCGGTTATTCACATATTGTCAGGAAGTAAAAGCTGAAATTAGCTATGCCTACTGGGGGGTAATAAATCATCGATGCAATCTGGAACAAGTATTGATTGACCAGATTCAATTTGATACTTCGGTTAAAGTGAAATTTTTAATTCCGATAGAAAATGTAGAGAAATTCATAGAAATGCTAGTTTTCTTATCTAATGGAACTGCTGTTGTTATGCCAGGAGAAAAAAAATATTGCTCGATAAAAAATGCTTCTTAAAAGGAGGCTTTTTTTTATAGAAGAACAAAAAATCCTATTGCTAAGATGTAGCTTAAGGTTATTATGCAGAATGATCCTATAAGTGTTTGTAATAATTCTTTTTTCGTAAAATTACTAAACATAAGTTCGTCCTCCTTTTTGATTTTAGGAACATTTGTTTTATACGCAAATAATAACATCAAACATATATTCTGTCAATGCCTTTATTAAATATTATTTAATTTTTAAATAAAATATTACAATTACAACCAAAAATAGAAAAATATAATTTTGACTTGATAAAGATATTAAGAGGGAAATCATGTTTGTATTGATGGTTTAAGAAATGAGAAATTATTAAGGTAAAATTTAAGAAGAAGCAATTGCTTATGATTTAGGAAGGCAGAAAATAAAAAATGGTACGCCTGAGAGGAATCGAACCTCCGCTCCCGGCTCCGGAGGCCGGTGCTCTATCCACTGAGCTACAGGCGTACATCGCATTATTTAGTATAGCAAAAAAAATACTGCAGGTCAAAATAAGTAGAGATATTTTTGAGGAAATTTATTTTAAAATCATGAGCTTTTTTCTGATTTTGCAGTAGTCCAGAATATATTTCGGTATTTACGGGTGTATATAGATAAAATAACTCCTAAGAGATTTAGTGAAGCTGAAATAAGATAGACATAATGTAAAGATTTGGTATATGCCTTATGATAAGACATATTAATCTGGTAACGGTTCAATAAATAAATGAATATACTTACTGAAAAAGATATACCAAGTGAAAAGGAAAAATTGCGTACGGTTGAAATAAATCCGCCAGTATATCCGGATTTTTGAGGAGGTACAGAACCTAATATAGAACTGTTATTGGGAGAACCAAAACTTCCCATTCCTGCCCCTAAGATTATCAAGCTTAATATTGCAGTTTCTAGGTTTAAAGTTAAAACAGATCTAGATAACATTAAATGAGCCCCGGTCAGCAAAATAAAAGAGGCTGAAGTTAACGGTACTGCCCCTAAGCGGTCAGATAAGTTACCTGCAAAAGGTGCAGTTAAGGCCATAAGGACTGGAGGAATAGTCATTAAAAGTCCTGAATTTGCCGGAGATAGTTTAAGTATGTTTTCAAAATAAAATGGCAGAAGGAAAATGATAAATGTTTGTGAACTATAAGCTATAAAAGCAAGGATATTGCCTGCAACAAAGTTCGGGTTTTTAAACAGTTCAAAATCAAGAAGAGGATCAGGAGTTTTTCGCTCTGTATAGATAAAAATTGCAAATAAGACGATGCTGATTATCAAAAAAGCAATATTTATTTCTCCTGATTTTGAAATGGAAAAAAGGAATAAAATTAAAGCAAGAGCCATAAGCAAAGTTCCTAGTATGTCTGAATTGTTGTCTTCAGTATCAGTATTGAAAGGAGAAATTAAAAACTTATTGGCCAGATAAAATCCGGTAAGGCCAATAGGAACATTAATTAAGAATATTACTGGCCAGGAAAAATTTTCAACCAGAATACCTCCCAGACTTGGTCCTGTCATATTTCCTATTCCTACCATGCTGGCAGTTAATCCTAATGCTTTACCTCTCTCATTGGCTGGGAATGTAGTAGAAACTATTCCCATGCCAGTTGCCATCATCATGCTTGCTCCAAAAGCCTGGATTATGCGTGCTCCTATTAGCAAGGATAAAACCCTAGCAAAGCTGCACAGCAGTGAGCCTAAGACAAATATTAAAAAACCATAGGTATATATTTTGTGCCTACCTTTGCGGTCGCCTAATTTCCCAAAAAAAAGAAGGGTTGCGGTTATTACCAGCATATAGGATGTTACCAGCCATTGAATTTGAGAGAGTGAAACAGAAAGGCTTTCAGCAATGGTAGGATTAGCTATATTTAAAATACTGCCGTCTAAAGTAGACATAAATATTCCGGTATTTACTACTATGAGTACACGCCATTTTGGTTCAAGATGCATTTATATTCTCCTCTTAAGATTTTTGATTTTTTGTTTTTTATATTTAGATTAACAAAAAAATTCTCCTTTTAGAACATGTATTTATGAATAATGAAGCACTAAAATCATTATTGATTAATAAAAAAATAGAAATAAATTAAGAAGGGGGGGAAGTGAAGTGAATGAAATAGCTGGATTATTGCTTTTAGCTGTTTTGGCTGAGGCAATATGGGAGACTTTAAAAATGATTAAAGTAAATAATGGAATAAGTACAGACCGCCTGGGGGCTATTGTAATAGCGGTTATTATAACTGTATCAGGGAATGTTGATTTTTTCAAAATTGCAGGTTTACCACTTAATATACCTTATTTAGGTTCAGTCTTTACGGGAATAATTGTGTCAAGGGGAGCCAATTTTGTGCATGATTTACTTAAAATAACTGAATCAATTATGATTAAAAATAAAGTTTAGTATTTTATGAGAGGTCTTCATTCCTAAGCACTTTGATTATTATATCACCTAAAAATTTCATGCTTTCTTTAGCTTCCTTAAGGTTATTTTGCTCAGTACCAACTTCAAAGAGAAGGGAAGTAGGATATAGATCCTGATTATAATCTCCTTTGCCTATAAATATACCGCGCAGGAAACCAGGATAAATTTTGTCGGCAACTGCTTTTACTCTTTTTGCATAATCTAAGTTTGTCTGCATGTTGGGATTAGATCTTCCTATTACAATCATAACCCGGGCAACGGGTATTCCATTAATTTTGGTCTGATAGGCAGAAAGGGGCGCGGAATCCCGATGTATGTCAAAAATAGCATCTGGGCCTTTTTTGACGAGACTGATAGCTGTACGCCGTGAACGATGATAGGCGTTGATATCATGAGGGTCATGGGCATTTAAACTGTGAAAAACTTTGATTCCTGGCTTTTTTAGCCGTTCTTTCAAGGCTTTTCCCACTTCAAATATGTCTCCTTTAGCTCTTTTGGAAGGAGTACCAGATGTGGGAATATATGATTCATCACTGTGAGTGTGATAAATCGCTACCGAAAGGTCAGTATAGTCAGGTTTAAGAAGGCGATCAGGCACAAAAAGAGAAGCTGCAGGGATGCTGTTATTTTGTGAAAGAACCTCATTTTTAACTACCGCTGTTGCTTCAGTGCCTTTTACGGAGGTTACTATATAATGGATATTTTGTTCACTTATATATTCGTCGTTTTTATATACCTTTATCCCTGTTTGCAGAATAACATTACCCCTGGTGTCTTTAATTGTAAAATAGCTGGAAGATGTTGTTTTGATTTTAGGGAGATTTTGTTTTTGAGCTAAGTTTAAAAAGTAGCTTCCTGCTAATATTATAAATAAAAAAGCAAAAAATACCATTATATATTTTCTTCTTGCTGCTTCCATATAAAAAAACCGTCCTTTGCCTGTATAATCAGTAATATTATGGGCAAAGAGGCGGTTTTTATACAGCAAAAAAATTTTTTTAGTCAATATCCCAGTTGGCTAAATATTCTTTTTGTTCTTCGGTAAGTTCATCAATTTCAACATTTTCAGCTTTTAACTTTAATCTGGCAACTTTCTGATCAATTTCAGGTGGAACATTATATACATGGTTTTCTAATTTATCACGATTTTTAATTACATAAAGCAAGGATAGTGCCTGAAGAGAAAAGCTTAAATCCATAACTTCAGCAGGATGTCCATCACCTGCTGCCAGGTTTACCAGGCGTCCTTCAGCTAAAAGATAAAGCTTGCGACCATCAGGCAGGACAAATTCTTCAATGTTGTTTTTAACCTTACGTGTTTGGGCGGCCAGGTCATATAAGTCTTTTTTGCTTATTTCCACGTCAAAATGGCCGGCATTTGCCAGTAGGGCATTGTCTTTCATCACTTCAAAATGTTCCCGGCGTATTACATTTATGTTGCCAGTTACAGTTATGAATATGTCGCCGATTTTAGCTGCTTCCCGCATGGGCATTACCTGGAATCCATCCATTATTGCTTCATTTGCTTTTATAGGATCAATTTCTGTTACTATTACTTTTGCTCCCATACCTAAAGCACGCATGGAAACCCCTTTTCCACACCATCCATATCCTACTACTACTACATTTTTCCCGGCAACTACTAGATTGGTAGTGCGGTTAATGCCATCCCATACTGATTGTCCAGTTCCATATCGGTTATCGAAAAGGTATTTCATATAAGCATCATTTACGGCTATCATGGGGAACAGAAGGGTATTATCTCTGTCCATAGCTTTGAGGCGGACTATTCCAGTGGTAGTTTCTTCACAGCCGCCGATTATATTTTTAGCTTGTTCACGCCTGTCACGATGCAGAATGGTTACCATGTCGGCTCCATCATCAATTATAGCATCGGGCATGGTATCCAAAGTATATTCCAGGTATCTATGGTATTCTTCTGGAGTTTCTCCATGTACCGCATAAACAGTAATGCCTGAATCAACCAGTGCAGCTACTACATCATCTTGAGTAGATAAGGGATTGCTAGCACAGGCTACCACTTCGGCACCTGCTGTTTTAAGTGTTTGCAAAAGATAACCCGTTTTGGCTTCCAAGTGAAGGCAGCAAGCTATTCTTTTACCAAGAAGAGGTTTTTCTTTAACAAATTCTTCCCTCAAAAAATTAAGAACAGGCATGTTATGACTAACCCATTCCAGTTTTTTGTAACCTTCCGGAGCAAGGTCGGGATTTTTAATGACAGAAGGGCGTATTTTTTCTAGTTTCAAAACAGTGTTCATTAATAAACCTCCTAGCTTAAGGTTTTATTTTATATATTGTTTATTTACTTATAAAACATTATAAGCAAAAAGCCTTACAATAGAAATAATTATCTGGTATATTATTAAAAAAAATGTATAGTAAACGAGGGGATTTTGGTGAAGGTGCTTATGTTTAGCTGGGAATATCCTCCGCATATGGTGGGAGGGTTAGGGCAGCATGTGTTTGATCTAAGCAGATTTCTCGTGAAGCAGGGGATAAAGGTTTATATTATAACCCCCGTAGCTGAAGGTTGCCCGTCTTATCAAAATGAAAACGGGGTACATATTTATAGGGTAGGAAATCCAGCTTCGGAAGCAAAGGATTTTAAATCCTGGATTTTTTCCTTTAACAGTGAAGCTATTAGAGCAGCAGTGTGCTTAAATTACGAAATCGGAGGTTTTGATATTGTACATGCACATGACTGGCTGGTAGCATATGCAGGCAGATCAGTAAGCAAAATTTTTGACATTCCTCTAGTTACTACCATCCATGCCACTGAACATGGGCGACATCGTGGATTACATAATCGTATGCAGCGTGAAATTAATGAAATTGAAAAAAATCTAGTTTTGGAAGCAGATCAAGTTATATGCTGCAGCAATTATATGCAAAATGAAGTCAGCACCCTTTTTGATATCAAAAGAGAAGCGATACGGGTTATACCTAATGGGGTAGACCCTGAGCTTTTTAAGAAACTTCCGGAAAAGTCAAATTTTCCCATCAAAGAAAGTGATAAAGCCGTAGTTTTTTTGGGAAGATTGGTGCCGGAAAAGGGTGTATGGCAGCTTATCCATGCATTTCCTCAGGTACTCGAAAAGGTTCCTGAGGCTAAATTATATATAGGGGGAAGAGGACCGGAAAGGGTAGCTTTAGAAGAAAAGACGGAAGAACTGGGGATAGATGAGAAGGTTGTATTTATGGGATTTATAGGAATAGAGGAAAGGAATTATATATACAGCAAGGCAAGTGTTGCGGTATTTCCGAGCCTTTATGAACCTTTCGGCATTGTTGCTTTGGAAGCAATGGTTACAAATACCCCTGTAATTGTTGGAAATGCAGGAGGGCTTGCTGAAATAGTAGAAGATGGGGTTACCGGACTTAAGGTAAATGCGCGAGAAATAGATAAACTGGCTGATGCCATTATTAAGCTGCTGACCGATGAGTTTTTAGCGGAAAAAGTGAAAAGGAATGCTGTAAAAGTAGTGAGAAATACTTACAGTTGGGAAGCTATTGCCCGAGCTACTGCTAATGTTTATAGAGAAGTGGCAGGAATAAAACATAAAGTAATTTGCTAATACGGGGTAAGGGAAGTGTAAAAATTGAATTCACGCATAATACTTGTGCTACACAGCCATATCCCTTATGTAAAAAGGCAGGGTAGATGGCCTTTTGGTGAAGTATGGCTTTTTGAAGCAATGGCTGAAACATATATTCCGCTTCTTCGCAGTTTTTTGCGCCTGCATGAAGAAGGAGTTAAAGCTCACGTAACTATAAGTTTAAGTCCGACTTTGATGGAGCAGCTGAATTCTAAATATATAAAAAAAGAATTTATAGATTATCTTAAAGCTTGTGAAAAGAGAGCTGCTGAAGACGAAAGATATTTTATTTCCTGCGGAGAGAAAAAACTAGCAGAAACTGCGACCAGCTACTGCCGGTTTTATAAGGATGTCAGAAGGGATTTTACAGTTGACTTCGGAAATGATATTTTAGGGATTATCAAAAATATGCAGGAAAATGGATGTATAGAGGTCTTAGCTACTGCTTTTACCCATGCATATTTGCCTCTTCTTGATTATAAAAGTGCAAAAGCCCAAGTTTTTTATGGCAAAAAAATATATGAGAAGTTTTTTAACACGGAACCTAGAGGTTTTTGGCTTCCTGAATGCGGGTATCGAAAAGGACTGGAAGATATTCTTATCGAAAATGATTTTAATTATTTTTTTGTGGATAGCCATGCGATAGAAGGAGGAAAGCCTCTGGAAGTATTCAGCGGGGAGGTTTTGGAAGACAATCCGGAAATAGAAACTTTTGCAATTACCGGACTTAGCACCTACCGTCCTTACAAACTTAAAGATAAAGATATTTCAGTTTTTGGACGCAATGCTTTGGTAAGTTATCAGGTGTGGTCAGCTGAATTTGGTTATCCAGGTGATGAAAATTACAGGGAGTTTCATAAACATTCCCCCAGGTCTGGTTTGAAGTACTGGAAGGTAACGAATCGTAACAAGCCTTTTGACCAAAAAGAAGTTTATAATGTCCATAAAGCAGAAAAAAAAGCAAAAGAACATGCTGCCCACTTTGTGGATGTTCTGCAAAATACTATAAGTGAAGCACAGAAGATAGGCTTTAATCGTCCTTTGATTGTAGGATGTTATGACACCGAACTTTTCGGACACTGGTGGTGGGAAGGGGTTATTTGGTTAGAAGAAGTAATGAGGCAGATAGATGAAAAAGAGCTTAATATGGCTTTGCCTTCTAATGTTGAGCCTCCGCGTCATGAAGCAGAAATTTTTGATTCTTCATGGGGAATGGGAGGAAAACACTTTGTATGGTATAATCGTGAGACTATGTGGATGTGGGAAATTATTGAGAAAGCACGACAGGAATATGATGTCATTGCAGAAGGCCCAGGGCAAACTGAACTGGAATACAGAGTGAAACAACAGGCTTTAAAAGAGCTTATGCTTATTCAGAGCAGTGATTGGCTTTTCATGGTGACCAATAATCTTACCCGTGATTATGCTATGAAGAGGTTTTTTGAGCATTACACTAAATTTTTGAGGTTAGTTGACAGCCTCAAAAATAACAGATTAGATGCAGATTTTATTGAATGGTTCAAACAGATAGAATTTGAAGATGATTTATTCAACTCCTTGTAGTTGCGGAGGTGTTTTATGAAAGGCCATATAGCATTTTGTCCCCATTTTCATCAGCCCCATTTTCAGCTTTACAAAACCAGGGAAGAGGCTTATCGTAATTCTTATCTGCCCTGGCTTAATTTGCTAAAAAATTCGGCAAAAATGGAAGGCTTTTTTGTGAATCTACATTTTTCGGGACCTTTTTTATACTGGATAAAAGATAAAAAACCTGAATATATTGGAGAATTAAAAGCTTTATATAAAAGCGGCAAAGTTGGCATAATAGGTGGATTTGCAGATGAACCATTTATACAGCTCTCTTCACGCCGCGACGATTTTTTTTATCAACTCAAAAAGTATGAGGAACTAACATTTGAACTTTTTGGAGTAGGTGCTGATGAATGGCAGGGAATACATATTGTTGAGCGTGAAGCCGGTGAGTTTCTGTTAGGAGAGTTAAGTTATGCTGCAAAAAAAATCGGTGCTTTTCCTTTATACTATTTAGATGCAGAAACTTTTTACAATACCTATTTTGCTTATCCTGGCTCTAAAAATGATTTTTGTCTTAAAAACTTTGGATTTAAGGATTCTTATTCTAAAACTACCATAAGTCATCTGCCTGATGAGATGCTTTTTTTTGCTCTGCGTGATGAAATAGGTGGACAGGAATATTTTGCAGTACCGGTGCACAGTCCTTATAGATACCATCTGTTAAAAAGAAATTCCTTTAGTCCAGAAGATAAAGTTATTACTAAACCAAAACATTATTATTTTTATGTAAAAGATGCTTTGGAAAATGCCTGGAAGCTTATTAAAAGGTATGGAAAAAATATTGAACCGGTTCTGCTGATATTTGAAGATGCGGAAAAGTTAGGCCAGTGGAGTAAGGATCCAGCAGGTGATGCTAGATGGATGGAAGAGTTTTTTAACCTTGTTATGCAGGATGAAGAAATTGATTTTATAGGTTTGAAGGATTATGTTTTAAAATACGGATTTTTAGATACTTATCCGGTAAGAAGCAGTCACAGCTATGCGGAATGGGAGAACTGGACAGCAAAAAGAGGAATAAGAGGTGTAGTTTTTGGAGATGAAAGGCTGCGTAAAGTTATAAATTGTCTGAGGGATTTTGAATCTGAACAGGCAGAGTTTGAAGATTATGTAATCGATCTTTTCTGGCAGAATGAACATTTTCTATCTGATGGAATGCCAAAAATGCTCAAAACTGCGGTTTTAAATTCAGCAGAAAGGTATGAGATAGTAAAGTCTATATTGGAAAAATATTTTTCCGCCGATATGGCTTATAATTATGAACTTATCAATCGGGTCAGGCATGTAGTGTATCAGGAAGATCCCAAGTGGGCGAGCAGGCATCCTAGTTATGGTTCTTCTCCCTATTATGATATGCAGGGGCTTTCTTATCTTTATATTGCTCAAAGGCTTTTAAGGCATATGATAAATGAAGTTAAAAATAAAAAAAATGAAAATATCGTAGAAATCAAGGATTGGGATCAGGATGGGACAGAAGAAGTAATAGTAAAAACTGGAGAGCAGATGGTGGTTATAGATACTGAAGGTGGATGTATAAGCTATCAGCAGGTTATTGATGGAAAAGCTGCTTCAAGCAAAGGCTTTTTAGAAGATGTTTTAGCCCAGAATATTCCCCAAATACCTGCTTACAGCGATATTTATAAAGTGAGTTATCCTTTGGTCTTTACTGAAACCGATAGTGATTTAACTTTGATGTTTTATAAAGAAGGCGGAAGAAAAGAAATATGCCGCAACTCCATGCGATGCAATATCCTGTTTGTCCGAGATGGGGAATATAAATTATTAGGCGATTTTGCTACTGCTCATTATGAAATCACCGAGGTTATAAAGGAAGAAAAAGAAGTTAGAATAATACTGGAAAGAACCGAACAGGTTTTAATAGGAGATAAAGAATGTGTCATAACCCTCGTGAAGGAATTTACTGTTCTTGAAAATAGAATAGGCTGTAGTTTTAGTGCGGTATGCGATGCCTTAAAGCCAGGGTTTGAATTGTTTTTAGTACCTCAGCTCGTAACTTCGGCGGCTCCTTCCGATGAAGTTGATTTTGAACCTTTGGCATGGCTTAAAATTACCTCAGAAGCAGAGGGTGAAATGCTTTATGAAATAGAAGAAAAACAGGTTCATGAAGGAGAAAATAATAATTTAACTAATGAAAATTTTGTTTCTTCTCTTCCTCAGATTATAAACTATTTTTACCAGATAAAAAGTGCCGGTGGACAAACTTTTGTTAATCAGGTTGGTTATAATATTAAAACTATGGAAAATATAAAAAAAATAAAAATTAAACCAGCCGTAGGTTCTTATTATAAAGAATATATATATGATGAACAGAGCAAGTTAGGCTATCACACTTCAGGTTTAGCTATAAATCCGTATGTTGCCTTTCAAGAAGGACGAGCTGATTTCAAAGTCGAAAATTCCTGGAGATTTGCGGTTATACCTGAAACTGATGATAAAGAAGGGGTAGTAGAGCTTTTAATTTATAAAAAATAAGTGAGGATAGGAGAGGGGAACATGATTTTACAGGATTTTTTTAATTATTATTTTGCAGCAGTAGATGATGAAGTTTATCAGATTTACAGGGATATGCTGCCTGATGCCGGTGATATGGCAGGAGCTTATGCGGAAATGTTTAGCCGCACTGATCCTGAAGCATTAAGTTTTTTGTTAAAATTTTATCCGACAGTCTCCAGACTGCGCTGTGAGAAACCCGAGCAGGCTATACTTTTTAATGTTAATAATAATATATGTTTTGATTTCTTTCTGGATTATATATGGAATACTATGACTTATGAAGAAAAAAACAAGGTTTTTGAAAAATGCAGCACTTCCCACTATGATGAAATTAGAAGTCAGCTCAAAAAAGATGTAAACCTGCGCAACTGGTTTAGAAAAGAAATTGGAAGTCAATTAAACCAAAAGGAGCTTTTTGCCTTAAATGAAGTTATATCATTACAAAATTTTTCGTCTGGTGGTGAAGGGTCATTTTTAGAATATGTTTATCCCCGTATAAAAAAGATGCAGGGGAAGGTTTTAGATGCAGGATGTGGAGCAGGTTTTGCCACCTTGGTTATGAGCCAGTATATGGAGGTTTATTCTTTAGATGCCTGTCAGGCAAGGCTTAAAAGAGCTAATGCTCTGGCGGAGATGATGAAAAACGGCGAAAACCAGATTTTTCCTCGGGTTATAAGTCTTATTCAAGAGGAGTTGGGACAGATTGAGGTATCTTATGAGTTCCCGGATGCTGAAATGCTTTTGAGCGGTAAGCCTAAAAAAGTTGAATTTACCTGGGGAAGTTTAGATAATTTGCCTTATCAGGATGAATTTTTTGATGTTATAAACTGTCTTGATGTCTTGGAACATACATATGATCCTTCTAAGATAATTCAAGAATTTGCCCGGGTTTTAAAGCCGGGTGGACAGGTTTTTATTACTGCTCCTACCCGTTATGGCGAATTGGAACAGCGTATTTATGAGAGTATTGAAGGAAATTTATTCCCGGCTATGTTGCATATGCACCACTTTGATCGGGAGATATTAAATGAATTATTTTCTAAATGTGGTTTTAAAGAAGTAGAAATAATTCCTTTTGATTATATAAGCTATAAAGAATTTATGGAAATTATTGAAAAATCTCCTGAAAAGAATTGGCTTGAAAAACTTAAAGTTAAATCTTTTGATAAAGTTCCCATGCAGATCTTTGCTGTGTTTAAAAAGATATAAAATTAGAGATCATAATATAAGTTTATTAAAGCTGCCATACTTTTAAGGCAGCTTTTTTTGATATAAATTAATCTGTGGTAATATAATATAAAATTATAATTTTATATAATCTTGATTATGTTATAATTTTTAAGTTAGTATCATAAAGGAGCAGATAAGTATGGCAATTAATGAGAGTATTGATGAAAAACTTTTCAATTATATTATTAAATCAATTGAAGAAACCCCATTTTATCGTTCCCTGGGGTTGAAACTGGAAAAAGCGGGCAAAGGTTATGTCCGGCTCAGCGTTTTGCCAGATGAAAATCATTTAAATCCTATCGGTATGGTGCATGGAGGACTTATAATGTCTATAGCTGATGCGGCTATGGGAAATGCTATTCGAACTTTGGGAAGTAGGGGAGTTACAGCCGATATAAGTGTAAACTTTTTATCTCCACCTAAAAAGGAAAAACCGGTTATTGCAGAAGGCAAAGTGGTAAAAGCGGGGAAAAACCTTATATTTACTGAAGCAAAGGTTTATTCTGAAGGTAATCTGGTTGCCAAAAGCCAGGCGGTTTTTTTCCGGGTCGGAGAAATATCATAGTAGGAGTGATATTATTTTATGTCTAATCTTTTAAAAGCAGAAAAGTACTGTCTATTAACCTTTAACACTACTTCTCATGCCCTTAAAGCGGAAAAAGTTTTAAAATCCATGGAGGCTGAATTTTTAGTAGTCCCTACTTTGCGGGAAATTTCCAGCAGCTGCGGATTATCCGTAAAGGTCAGTCCGGAAAATATGGAAAAATATTATCATAATCTCGTAGAGAACAAGGTTCCGGTTGAAGGAGTGTTTAAAGTGGAGAAAGAAGGAAAGAAAAATAATATAACTAGGATAGAAGATATTGGAGTTTAGTTTAGAAAACAGTAGGCAGTAAATTATCATAGTTTTTCATCTAAATTTTAAAAACATAGTTTCCCGGCACAGTCCGGGTTTTTATATTTTATAGAGAAAATTTATACCATAAAAATAAGACTCAAAGCTAGGAGGGAACCCAAGTTTTTTGATAAAAAAGGCTTTTTATAATGTATAATTTATTTGATTTTATATCTTTAGAAAGGATCGGACTTATGGGGATAGAACAGTATAAATCAGAGATAGAAAGATGTTTTGAAGATGTTGAAAAGGTGAGAAGAGTTATTCCCGACTATGTGTATAGAGAAGAACAGGTAAATTTAAGCAGAAGTATTATAGAGGTATTTGAAAGGGAAGAGTTTTTGCTGGCAGAGGCAGGAACAGGAATAGGGAAAAGCTATGCGTATTTGATTCCAGCTATTTTATGGACAGCCCGGGAAAAAAGCAAAGTAGTGGTTTCCACTAAAACTAAAGCCCTTCAGCAGCAGATTGTAGAGAAGGATATACCTAATCTAAGGCAGGTATTAGACCTTGATTTTACTTATGCTGAAGCTAAGGGGCGGGAAAACTTTTTATGCTGGAATAAATATATGGAAATTTTGGCGGGTAAAAAGAAGCTGGAAAAGGAAGAAGTGGAACTGGTAGAAGCAATTTTATGGTGGGCAGAGAAAACTGCAACCGGCGACCGCAAGGAACTGATGTTAGAAAATCGCTTGCTTAGACACTGGAGAATTTTGGCTGCCGATCGGGACAGCTGCAGAAAAGAAGCTTGTCCTTATCAGGAAAAATGTTTCCGTTTAAAAATGATGAAAAAGCTGCAAAAAGCCGACATTATCATAACTAACCATGCTTTACTTTTGTCTGACATCCTGGTTGATAATAAATTCCTGCCGGAATATGAGTACCTGATAATTGACGAGGCACATGGCTTTGACCGGGAAGCTTTTGATAAACTGGCTATTTCTTTCATTTTTGATGAGATTAAAGATGTTCTGAATGTGCTTTATATTAAAGACAGGAGGTTTGAAAAGGGTTATCTTGCCTATCTTAAACGAAGTTTTCCGGTATTAAATATGTTTATAAATGAGATAGAAGTCTTGGTGGAAAGGGCGATAAGCCTCACAGAGAAGCTACATGAATGGTTTAACAATTGGGCAGGAAGCTTTGACGATTTAAATTTTTCCAAGGTTTTAAAAGAAGAAGATAAAAAAGCTTTTCTTGACGAGGATTTTTATTCCCTTTACATTGATTGGCATGATATATTGAATCTTTTGGTTTTAAAAGTAGAAAATCTAAAAGAACAGTTAAATGAGACTGATGAGTCGTTGGATTTAGGAATAATAATCGAAAATCTTGTTTTTCAGCTTGATAAAGCCTTTGCCATATTTGAGGAAGATATGGAACGGAGCGATAAAATTGTATGGATTGAGTTTAATGGAGGAAAGGTAAGATTAGTTGCTTCATCTCCATTATATATAGGGGATATTTTATATAACCGGCTTTATAAAAAAATGAAAGCCTTAGTTATGGTTTCAGCTACTTTAGCTGTTGAAAATGACTTTTCTTATTTTGTTTCTAAAAGCGGACTTAATTTTATTGAGAACGAAGGCAAGCTTAATACTTTAATAGAGAATTCACCTTTTACCTATAAAAAGCAGGCATTGCTCTATGTTATAGAAGATATGCCGATGCCTGATTCTGTTTATTTTAATAAAGCACTGTCCGAGGTAGTATTACAAATAATTGAGTTTATTCCCGGTCGAATTCTTCTTTTATTTACTTCCCGCCGGCAGATGAGGGAAGCCTCTCAAATACTGCGTCCCTTGTGTGAATCAAAAGGGATAAGGCTTTTAGTTCAAAATGAAGATGGGGAATCAGGGGCACTGGTAAACGAATATATAAGTTCTCCTAATGCAATTTTGATGGGGCTTGATACCTTCTGGGAAGGTATAGATTTAAAAGGGGAACTTTTAAAATGCCTTGTTATTACTAAGCTGCCTTTCCGTTCGCCTGATGAACCATTTGCTAGAGCCTTGAGCCTTTATTTTACTTTGCAGGGACAAAACAGTTTTAAAAGTTTTATGCTTCCCGATGCGGTAATCCGTTTTAAACAAGGTGTAGGAAGATTGATAAGAAGTGAGCAGGATAAAGGATTGATTATTGTCCTGGATAGTCGTATGGAAAAAAAGGTTTATGGAACAACATTTAAGAAGAATATACCAATTACTAATATCCAAAAAATAAAAAAAGAAGAACTGAAAAATCAGCTTGAAAAGGCTTTATCGTTTTTAGATTTTTAGTCACCATTTTATGATATTTATCATATATCGTAGTAAAGAATGAACTTAATCATACTAAAGAAAGGAGTTTTTAAGGAAATGAAGGTTTATTATATAAGGATTCCTCTTTTTTTGCGTAATCTGCTTCTAAAAATATGGGGATAAGGATTTTAAAGTACAGAGGTTAAGGGGGGGAACCTGTGCCGAATCTGCGTATGATTATAGGAGCAAGCTTGCTTGCAGCTGGCATTGTGTTATGGTGTCTCTCCCGTTTATGTTTTTAAATCATTGATCACTCAAGCCTATTCCCAAAATACCTCCTAAACCGCCAGCTATTATGCATATCAAAAGAGTATATAAAAATGAGGCAATACTTATTACTGAAGGGTTAAATATAAGTGTAGCTATAAACATAAGTATGAAAATGATTATTCCTGTACTTATACCTCTGACTAATCCCCTGTTGCCATAAAACCTGGTTATTGAACAGGCAGCAGTAAATATAGATATAATAATTATTATTTTACCTATTGGTGCAAGCAGGGTTTCTTTAAGACCGGTGTAATAAATTATTGTTGCGGTTATGATGCATAAAATAATGGATAAAGCCAAGGCTTTACTTAAGGCCTGAATTTCAACTGATAATTTAAATTTCATAAAAAACACCTCCTTATGGTAAAATTTATGAGGAGGATGTTTTTTTTATTACCCGAATCGCGTTTAATCTTCATTTTTAATTTGTGTCATTCATAGACATAGAAAAAATAATTTTAATATTGAGGAGTATTATGGATTCAGAATATTTATTGCTGATAAGCATTGTGGCCGGGATTTGTACTGCTTTAGGGGCAGTTTTGCTTTTTATCAAGCGAAGCTGGAGCAGTAGAAGTTTGGCCATGTTTTTAGGTTTAGCTTCAGGGGTTATGATAGGGGTGGTTGTTTTTGACTTAATTCCTTCATTTTTGTTCTTCCCCGGTTTTGAAAAAGGTTTGATCGGATTATTAATTGGTTTTTTTTTACTTCGATTTATAAGCAATTTTTTATTCAGTAATAGTTTAAGAGGCAAAAGTCTGGCTAGTCTTGGCTATTTAATAATGCTGGGAATAGCTGTGCATGATTTACCGGAAGGGATGGCTATTGCTTTAGGAAATGAAATAAAGACCAGAACAGGAATGGTAATAGCTTTAGGTATAGGAATTCATAATATACCGGAAGGAATGGCTATTGCTGCCCCTCTAATAATGGGGGGGATAAGCAGAATCAGAATTTTAAAACAAACTTTGCTGGTTGGCCTGGTAACTCCTTTGGGAACTATACTGGGAATGTTTATGGTTGCCGTTCTTCCTGGAATACTACCTTTTCTTTTAGGTTTAGCTTCAGGCATAATGCTTTATTTGGTTATTTATGAACTATGGCCTCAAGCCATTTTGAGAGGGAAAAAAAGCAGGTGGTTTGGGTTTTGGCTTGGGATATTTATTATTTTAATCGCGACATTTTTATAAATCTGCATAAAATATTTTAGCTTGCCGGAAAATAATTTAAAAAATATAAAGGAGCAAGCTGGAATGCAAAATTTATTATATTTGGCGCTGGCTGCCTTATCAGGAGCTGCCATGGCTTTGCAGGGAACTTTAAATGCTGCTTTGGGAAAAGTGTTGGGTATATGGCACTCAACTTTGTTAGTTCATATTATCGGAACGATAACAACTCTGGTTATAATTTTGGTTATAGGTGCAGGAATGCATAATTTTTCTAAAATAGGACAGGTTCCGTGGTATGCTTTTTTAGGCGGAGTGTTGAATGTAGCTATAATTTATCTGGTTACGCGTACTATTCCACAGATTGGAGTAGGAAATGCTACCACCGCTATTATAGTGGCCCAGGTTTTAACAGCTGTTTTAATAGACGGTATGGGAGCATTCGGAATGAAAAAATATGAATTTCATTATATTGATCTTTTGGGGATAGCGCTTTTAGCCGCTGGTGCACGTATTTTGCTTATTGACTGAATATATTTTTAAATCAGCATGCTTATTATAATTGTAATGATTCCGGCTAAAAAAAGTAGTGCTCCTCCTGCAAAAGCCCAAAAGGGAAATGGAATGAGATGGAGAGCCAATTCCAGATAATAGCTTACCAGATCTTCTTTTTTTATTTCAGAAAGGCCCAGATCAGCTTTTTTATAGGCTATGTAGGCGTATAATATGCTTAATAAACCTGTTACTGCTATTATTATGCCTGTTATCACAGAAATCTCCCCACTTCCTTTTTTAAAGATACTCTATATATTATATTTAATTTAACTCAATGAGTAAATTTAAAAATTTCCTGCTTGAGGCAGGATTTTTTTATTTATCAGCTTGTTAACCAACATGTAAAAAATTTATAATAGAATAAATGTTTGGTTTAAAAGAGGGGTTTTTATGTTGGAAGCTCACCTGATAAAAAGTTTACAGGATTTTAATGAAAGGATAAAGAGAAACTATCAAGATTTGCCGCAGGCTGATACTTTGAGGGATAAAATATCTTTATTTGGAAGGTTTATCTATTGTAATAAAATCGATGCGTCACGAATTCCAGAATTTACAGAATGCCGCCCTGTTGTTGCAGTTGACGGTTCACGCATAGAATATGCTTCTTTTTTTCCCTACAGTCTGGTTTTTATGCGTACTTTAGCTAAATGTACTGGAGGAAGTGATATAACAAGAAGTGGAATTATTTCACCTCTGAATCTAGAGGTATACAACCAGTTAGAAAAAATATCTGATGAGCAGGACATAAGTTTAGAAGAAGCATACACCTTGCATTTAAAATATTCATTGGCATATATGGAGCTTTTGACTGCTTTAGAAGCAGCTAAAACCTATAAGCCATATATGCTTATGCTGGACGGTGGTTTTTTACTTTTTGACCGGTTTGAGGAATGGGAGGAACTGCGCCGGGTATGTATAGAAAACAAAATAATTTTGACTGGAATTATTGAAGAAATTGCTACCGCAGAATTAGCCAACTGGCTTGATTTAAATCGGGATAATCGTATAAGGATTTACGACCGGGAAGTATTGTTTGGCATTTTAGAAGTGGGAGAATATTTGATTTTTAATTCTGATCGGAGAATAAAAAAGGATTATTGCACGGTCTTTGCCCGTCTGGGGACTTCGCCGCAGGCTATTGGCTGTGATTTTTTGTCTGAACAGGAAGATGATGTTTTTAAATCGATGGATTTTATTTATACTTTGACTCCGAAAAGCGGACAGGGGATACCTCTCTGGCTGCAGATCACTGATGCCAGGGTCAGGATAAAGCGTGAGGAAGCGGAAAAGCTGGTTGAGAATTATTTAGACCCTTACGTAAAAGAAAAGATTTTTAAAGCGAACCGGAAAAAACGAGCTTTTTAAAAACTGCTCATGAGAAAGGAGAAGAGAAATGCAGGTTGTAGGCATGACAAATGAACATGAAGTATGGGCAGCCTCAAACAGACGCAAGTTCAGACTTAATGAACTGCTTATTATTGAAGATGATAAACTCGGCAATCCGGTAGGTGAAGTTATTGAAACTTATGCCTTAAATCCGTTTATTCCGGCAGTTGATGAAAAATCGCCGGTGCTTATCGACCATGAAGTAGTAGACTCTTTAAGTCGTTTAGGCTATGAGATAAATGAAGAAGTTATATATACAGCTAAAATCAGGATTTTAAGCGAACTTTTTTATCCGGTGAGTACGGGAGTAAGGGTTAGGGAACCACATTTTCATGAGGTAGAAGAGCTCCTTATAAAATCAAATCCGTCGGAGGGATTAGTTTTAGGTGTAATTCAAGGAACCGAGGGGCTTTTAGGATCTTTACCTGAAGAATACAGGGATATTGCACCTTTATATGAAAATAAAACCGGGATTAAAGAACAAAACGGGGTTCCTTTTATTTTAGACTATCGGGCTATGAACAACTATCCTCATATCGGCATTTTTGGAGGGTCGGGATCAGGTAAATCTTTTGGTTTACGGGTGCTGATAGAAGAACTTATAAAGAAACGGGTTCCACTCTTAGTTTTTGACCCTCATTATGAAATGAGCTTTAAGGAAATCTTTGATCCTTCCCTCCCACCGCATTTTAAGGAAAGCTTTGAGCATCGTTCGCTTATTTTGACGGTGGGAAGTGATGTAGGTGTTAAATTTGAGACTTTAAACTCCGGCGATTTATGCAATCTGTTAAGTGCGGTAAGCCCTGTTACAGAAGCAATGGAAAATGCAGTTGCTTCTATTTTAGAATCCGGAGATAATTTAGAAACATTTACCTCAAGGCTTAATGACTTGATTTCTCTTTTAGAAAGTCCCGATGAAAGTGAGTTTAAAGAAGCTTTTATGCAAAGAAGGGATATTGAAGAAAATAAAAAAGCACAGTATTTAAATCGCCTTTCAGCCTTGAAAAAACAGGTGGGACAGCTCAGCACTTTAAAATCGATAAACTGGCGGCTTAACCGGTTGATCCGGCAGGGTATATTTATGGAACAGGGGATAAGGCAGATTGAGGAAGGATTAAAGGCGCAGAAGACGGTAATAGTAAGAGGAAGCATCTGGATGCTTAAAGTTTACGCTGCTTATGTCTTAAGGAGCATTTATAATAAACGCCGCGAATATCGAGACGCTTTGCAAAGGGGACAAAAAATAGAAAACAAATTTCCGCCTTTTTTTGTAGTTACCGATGAGGCTCATAACTTTGCTCCCCGGGGAGAGCAAAATGTGCCATCCCGCCGGGAAATAAAGGAGATAGCCCAGGAAGGCAGAAAATACGGGGTGTTTTTGATACTTGCTACTCAAAGGCCAGCCCTTCTCGATGATACGGTTAATGCTCAGCTTAATACCAAAATTATATTCAGGACAGTTAGATCTACGGATTTAGGAGTCATCAAAGAAGAAACCGATATAGGGAGCGAAGAAATTAAAAGGCTGCCTTATCTTCCTTCTGGCACTGGTTTTGTATCTTCACCCATTTTTGGCCGCACTGTTTCTATGCGGGTAAGGGTAGCTAAAACCAGAAGTCCGCATCAGTTGAATCCGTTTGACGAGCTGGAGATGGAAGACGAGCAGGATAAAGAGGTTATGGAGATTATAAATCAGTGTTTACCGGTAAATCAATCTAATCTTATCGATGTAATGAAAAGATTGGAAAACCGCGGATTTGGCATGGGTGAAAGTGAAATTATAAATTACCTGGATAAAATGGTGGAAAAAGGAATAGTCGGCAAAGAAAATAATCCTCTTCTAGGTTTTATATATAAGAGGAATTCATAATTTATTGATAGAGAGGAGGGCTGATATGCGCTTTCTTTATATAACTGATACCCATTTACGGGGAAATGCCCCTAAAAACCGAATAGATAATTTTATTGTAAATTTAAAAAATAAAATTGATGAGGTGATTGATTTAGCGTATAAATATCAGGTTGATTATATTCTGCACGGTGGCGATTTTTTTGATTCTCCCAGCCCTTCACTGGCAGCAGTAGGTGATTTTTTGAAACTTTTTACAAAGGAAAATTTTCCTCCTATTTATGCAATAAGCGGAAATCATGATGTGTTTGCTGCTAATTTAAACACCCTTCCGCGAACCATGCTCGGCTTTTTAGACAAGCTGGGATTTTTAAAGCTCATTATGCCTGGTGAGAAAATTATGCTCGAAAAAAATGACATAACCGTTCAGCTTACTGGACAATCTTACTATTATGATATAGATCGGGAAGATGAACATAATGCATATATAGTTAAAAAGGGTAATGCGGATATTGCAATTCATATGGTGCATGGTATGCTTGTTAATGATCCCGGTTTTCCAGGCCAGGATTTTACTTTAATTGACCATATCCTAGATACTGAAGCAGATATTACCTTATCTGGTCATAATCATCTGGGTTTTGGAATTATTGAAAAAGAAAATAGACTTTTTGTAAATCCCGGCGCATTAATCCGGATTAGCAGCGATAAAAAAGAGATGTCCCGGAAGGTTAGTGTGGCACTAATAAAAATCGAAAGAAAAAAGCCAGAGGTTGACCTAATTTCGCTTACCTCTGCCTTGCCGGGAGATTTAGTATTATCAAGGGAAGCAATAGAAGCTGAAGCTGAACGCAGCAAAAAAATAGCTGGTTTTGTAGCTGAGATAAGTAAGGCGACTAATCTTGAGAGAACGGATGCCGAGCGTATTATTGAGGAAATTGCCCGTGCACAGAACATAAATCTGGAAGTGAGGAAAGAGGCTTTAGAGAGAATTTCTAAAGTCCAGGAAAGGCTGGAGAACGGCGAAAGAGGTGCATAGTAAGGTGGAATGCTATATAAAGAGGCTTAAAATAAAAAATTTTCAATCCCATAAAAACACGGATATTGAGCTTTTACCAGGGCTCAATATCCTGGTAGGAGAATCAGATCAGGGTAAAAGTTCGGTAATCAGAGCTCTGCGTTGGCTTTTTTATAATGAGCCTAGTGGAACAGGTTTTATAAGGGAAGGGGAAACCTATTGTGAAGTGACAGTTGAGATGAATAGTGGGGTTGTTATAAGCAGGATAAGAGATGCCAGAATAAACAGGTATTTAATAAAATATCCTGATGGCTCTGAAGATAAATTTGACAGTGTTGGTAATCAGGTTCCTCCAGAAGTAAAGAGAGAATTGGGTATAACCAGCCTAAATTATGGTGAAAAGAGTTTGGACATCAACATTGCCTATCAGTTGGATTCTCCTTTCCTTTTTGATAAAAGTGGACCGGATAAAGCCAAAATTATTGGCAGTATAGCCGACCTTCATATAATAGATGCTGCTCAGCAGGAGCTTTTGAGAGATATAAAAAGTCAGCAATCTAAACACAGTGAACTGGAAAAAGAAATTACCGGCTTTAAAGCTGAGTTGGACATGTATGAAGATTTAGATTCTCAAAAGCAATTAGCAGCCCAAATAAATCAATTACTATCTGCAGCTGATGAAAAAAGAAAAGAGAAGAATTATTTTGAAGAAATAAAAAGTAGATGGGACAGGATACAGAATGAAATAGATATTAACAGTGCGAAATTAGAACGGTTGAAAAATATCGAGGTGGCAGAAGATTATTATAGGAATTCCTGTGAAAGGTATAATCTGTTTAAAAAGCTGACAGATATAAATATCAACATGAAAAAAACAGTTGAAAATATTACTTTTTGTGAACAGAAGCTTGAAAAGTTAAAAAGCCTGGAAGATCTGCAAAAAATAAAAAAAGATTTAGAGAACTTGTCCTATAATTATAAAGAGCTTTGTAATATTGAAAAAAGACAAAAGGAAATAGAAGAAAACTTAAAAAGGATAAATTTAACAATAGAACATACCGAGAAATTGGATGAGATTGAAAAAATGATCGATTTGCTTAGAGAAAAGAGAAATCAAGGCAGTGAGATGCAGAAGATAAAGAAAGAAATGGCAAGGATGAAGGAAGGAATAAGTAAAGCAGAAATGATTATTAATAAAACTGCGAATGTTCCTGAGCTGGAAGAACTGCAAATTAAAATTACCGTAAATTTGGATAAATACCAAAAATTGCAGGAAATAAAGCAAAGATATGATAGGGTTGTTGCGGAACGGAACAAGGTGCTGAAACATTTAAACAGGTTGGAGGAAGAATATGAAGATATGCTTAAGAAATATATAACTATTTTGCAAGAAATTGAGAGATGTCCTACCTGTAATTCGAAGATAACAGGTGATGTTGTGAAAGAAATCATGAATAAAATGAGTTTATAAATAATGGGGAGGGGACATTATGCAAAGAGAAATTTCCTATGAGGAAAGAATAAAAAGGTTAGATGAGGCTTTAAAAAAAGCCCGTGAAGAAAGAACCCGTGCATTAACCAGCAAGGAACATTTAGAAAAAGAACTGGAAGAGCTTAGAAAGAAAGCTGAAGAATTAGGTGTTGAACCTGATAAGCTAGGTGAAAAGATTCTAGAAATAAAAAAAGAAATTGATGAAATGCTTGAAAAAGCTCAGAAGCTTCTTCCCCCCGAATATCTGGAAAAGGTGGGTTTTTGATGACAGAAAATAAGCTTAAGGAGGCTTATGCTCTATTTGAAGAAAATATTAAAAGAAGGGAAGGAGAGAAAGAAAAGCTAGAACAGATTATTACGGCCAAAGAGAAGGAGATAGATGAAATTAAGGAAAAAATTTATCTTTATCAGCAGGTAAATGAAATCTACAAAAAAGCGGCGGAATATGCCAGAGAAAAATCGAAAGTAGCCATTGAAAACATCGTTTCACGGGCTTTAAGTATCGTTTTTTCCGATGATTTAAAATTTGAGGTCGAAATTAAAAGAGAAAGAGATAAAGATAGTGCGCGCTTTCTGGTTTCTTCAACCTACGGTGGAGAATTTAAGATAACCAATGAACCCCAGGAAGCACGCGGCGGTGGAGTAGTAGATATAATTTCTTTAGCACTTAGAATTGCCCTTCTTGAAACTTCAAAATTTAACAATTTTGGGCCTTTGGTATTAGATGAACCAGCCAAGCATGTTTCCGGCGAACATATAGATAATGTCGCTGCATTTTTGCGGACTGTTATTACGACATTTAACCGCCAGATAATTATGGTTACTCATAATCAATACCTGGCTGAAAGTGGGGATATAGTTTACGAAGTAAAGATTGAAGATGGGGAAAGCCAGGTAAAGTTAAAATCTAGCTCTGAATTGCCAGCAGTTCTTTAAATTTTTGCTTGAGTTCTTCTTCTGTGGCAAATCCCTGGGGAAGATTTTCACCTGTCCATTGTATGACAGCATCTAATAAGGCTCTTAATACTTCTTCTCTGGTGAATAATTTATTTTTTGAGCTGCTCTGGTTGCTTACTTTTCGTAGCCATTCAATCTGGTCATCGTAAAGATGAGCAGGCATCTGCATAATGGGCCTGGATTTAGGTTTATCAGTATTTACGGTATAATTTTGATTTGAAACAGAAGAAATAACATTTTGTTCAAATTTAGCCGTTTCAGTTGCTGCCGAAGAAGAAGCATTATCTTCTTCGGTTTTATTTTTTTGCATTTCTTCCCTGGCTAAACTCCATTGCTCACGGGCCATCTTTTCAATGTTGGGAGAATTTTTTATGTTTTTATGAGTAATTACTTTATTAAACCAGTTTACAGCTTCTCTGTAATTGCCTAAACGGCGGTTTAATTCGCCGATTAAATAGATAAGCTGGACTTCATCTAAGTTACCGACTTTATTGCCGGTAGTAAATGCTTGCATATATTTATTTAATGCTTCTTTTAAGAATTTGTATTCTAAATCGTGGTTGCCGATTTCACGGGCAATCCAGGCAGAAGCTAAGAGCAGGCCTGCAATCTCTCCAGGAGGAGCTTTTTTTAGTTGAGCAGTACGAATAGCAAGTTGAAAAGTATATAAGGCAGTTTTAGCATCTCTCTCTCCACACATAGAAGGACTATTTTCTGATTTCAACTGGGATAGGGCTAAAGCGATCTGTTCAGCAATCTTGGGAGATAATTCAACAGCAAAGCTGCTGGATGAAGCTGCATATTCACAAGAAGGACATACGATTATTGAGTAATAAAGAGGATTGAGACCCCGGTAAATGGTGTGAAAGTCGCTTTCTTTTCTTTCTACATAAATCGCCGAACTGCGCACAGCCAGTGTGCTAAAATTTGTTTTACAAAGAGGACAGGTATATTCACGCATAAAAAAAGGACTGGTCATATTTTAATCACCTCAGTAATATTTCCATTTGATAAGACTTTAAACCAATTCTATATTATAAAATTCAGTTTTAAAAGAGGCAAGAAATGAACTGTTTTGCTTAAGGGGGAGGGGGATTTATGAAAATAAAAAAGTTTATGAGCACCCAGATAATCAAATTGGATCCAGATTTAAACTTGAGGGAAGCATGTCGAATATTTCTGGAAAATAAAATCGATGGAGCCCCGGTTGTAAAAGATGGCAGATTGACGGGTTTGTTTACCAAAACCCATCTGCTCCGAGCCTTTTATAATGGAAACTCTGCGACTGAATCAATAAAAAATTATATGACCAAAAAAGTAAAGGTTCTGCATCCGGATGAAGACATAAGAGATGTAGATATTATGTATACTGGTAGATATCCTGTAGTTGAAAACGATGATCTGATTGGTTTTATAACCAAATCAGATATTATGAGGGGATTAAATCGTGTTATAGATGAAATGGCAGGACAATTGGAAACTGTTATCAATTCAGCTTATAATCCTATAATAGCTATTGACAGAGAAGGCAGAATAAGAATATGGAACCGGGCAGCAGAAAAGCTGACAGGAATGTCGGCAGAAGAAGTTACGGGAAAATTTATAAATAACGTTATACCGGAGAGCGAACTGCTTAACATAGTTAAGATAGGGAAAAAAGAATATGGTGTGAGATTAAGAGTTGGCCGCACTCCGGTAATAACCAATCGTGCCCCTATAATTGAAAATGGTATTGTCACAGGTGCAGTAGCGGTGTTGTATGATGTATCTGAAATCGAAAATATTTCTAAAGAACTTAAATATGTAAAGGAACTTAATCGAGAATTAGATGCCATATTTGAAGCCTCTTTTGATGGCCTTTATATTACTGATGGTAAAGGGAAAACTTTGCAGATAAACCAGGCTATAAAACGTATGACCGGACTTGGGGAAAAGGAACTTTTGAATAAAACTATGAATGAACTGGTTGAAAATGGGACTTTATCGCGTTCTGCCACCTTGATAGTATTAGAAAAGCTTGAGCCGGTAACTACCACTCTCATGACTGTAACCGGAAAAACTTTACTGGTAAGCGCAGTCCCGGTTTTTAACGAAGAAGGAGAAGTTGTACGGGTTGTAACAAATGTTAGAGATATAAGTGAACTTAATCGGTTGAAACAGGAGATTGAAAAGCTGGAAGGGTTAAGAAAACATTTTGAATCTCAGATAAATCAAATGAAAATTAAATTCTCAGGGAGAATAGTTTTTAAAAGCAAGGCTATGGAAGATATAATCTATCAAGCAGCTAAGATTGCCGAAGTTGATACTACAGTCCTGATAACCGGAGAATCCGGTACAGGAAAGGAAGTTATTGCCGAGATTATTCAGAAAAACAGCAACCGCCACAATAAGCCCTTTATTAAAATAAATTGTGCAGCTTTGCCGGAAAGCCTTATTGAATCTGAACTTTTTGGCTATGAGGCAGGAGCTTTTACCGGTGCTAGAAAAGAAGGCAAACCGGGCATGTTTGAACTGGCCGATGGAGGGACTCTTTTGCTGGACGAAATAGGAGACCTGTCGCTTCATTTACAGGTTAAGCTTTTAAGGGCTATTCAACAGCAGGAGATTTTCAGGGTGGGAGGAACCCAACCGATACGAGTGGATGTAAGGATTATTGCTATTACAAATAAAGATTTAGAAAAACAGGTAGTAAAGGGCGAATTTCGTAAAGATTTATACTACAGGCTTAATGTTGTTCCTATTTATATCCCACCGTTGAGAGCAAGAAGAGAAGATATTCCGGTATTGATAAAGCATTTTATAGATTTTTTTAATCAAAGATACAATACGCAGAAGAAAATAAGTGGTGAAGCCTTGGAGGTATTAACCAGATATTCATGGCCCGGTAATATAAGACAGCTGGAAAATTTAGTAGAAAGGCTGGTTATAACCAGCAGACACGATTTAATCAGCATAGAAGACCTGCCTGATTTTGTACTTTCTGATTCTGAAAAATCAGGTGAAGATGACGAAGATGAAATAAGGGTTAACCAGATTATACCACTTAAAAAGGCGGTTGAACTTACCGAAAAAAAGCTATTAGAAAAGGTATGGGCTTTATATAATTCCTGTAACAGAGCGGCTGAGGTCTTGGAGGTTGACCCTTCGACTGTTTCCCGTAAGCTGCGCAAATACAAAATAGTCAATAAAAGAGGCGGAAATTCCGCCATCTAAAAGGGGGGTAATTTAGTAATCCTGTTTGTTAGTTCTGACCCATATTTTCATCTTATTTGCTTCTTTTATAAGTTCATCTCTAAAATCAGGATGAGCTATATTTATAAGTGCTTCAGCTCTTTGCCAGGTAGTTTTGCCTTTAAGAACGGTATAACCATATTCGGTTACGACATAATATGCCAGCGAGCGGGGAACAGTTACGATAGTTCCCAGACCCAAAGCAGGTTTGATGCGTGAAATTGTAGTTCCATCTTTTAATGTGGTGGTAGAGCTTAAGCATATTAATCCTTTTCCACCTTTAGATCTAAAGGCAGCATAGATAAAGTCGAGCTGGCCCCCAGTCCCTGATATTTGTCTGCCTTCGGCAGCTTCAGAAGCTATCTGGCCGTATAAGTCAACTTCGAGTGCATTGTTAATAGCAAATACCTTATCATTTTGAGAAATAATAAACGGGTCATTGGTGTAATGTACTGGATAGCTTGCACAGGCTGGATTGTTGTTAAGGAAATCATATAATTTGTCGGTTCCCATGGCAAAAGTGTAGACCATTTTGCCCTTATCTATATTTTTATATTTACCGGTAATTCTACCTGCTTCATACATATCTACAAATGAGTCTACCAACATTTCTGTGTGGACTCCCAAATCCTTAAGATCTGATTCTGCTATCATGGTTCCTACTGCATTGGGCATAGCTCCTATCCCTAATTGGAGGCAGGCTCGATCTTCGAGTAAATTCATAACATTTAGGGCAATTTTTTTGTCAACTTCGCTTATCTGAACAGGAGGCAGGTTGAAGAGTTTGGGATTATCTTTGCTTTCAACTATATAATCTACCTGAGAAATATGCACAGATTCACTGTTGCCCCCCAGGCAAATAGGAACTGATTTATTAACTTCAACTACTACTTTTTTTGCTTTATTGATTACATAAGAGGTTATAGAATTAGAAGTGCCTAAGTTAAAAAATCCCTTTTCATTCATAGGTGAAACAGGAACAAAAGCAACGTCAATGTTTACAAATTCTTCAATCAATTTTTTTGCTTCATGATATGCAATTGGAATATAGTTGCATAGGTTTTGTTCATGTAAGCGTCGTGAAAAAACTGAAAAATGCCAGTCATTAATAATAAAATGTTTTCTTTCAGGGTCGACCTTTACTACTTCCGGTATCCAGGTTAGAGTAACTGAGCGAATTTTTACATCTTTTAGTTCATTTACCCTTTTAGCTAGAGCGGCATCCAGGTCTTTGGGCTGCATTGAGAATTCACCATACTGAACCCAGTCACCTGATTTTACGATTTGAACAGCTTCATCAGCTGTCCTCTTTTTTCTTTCATATTCACGGAAAAAATCAGTGGCAAATGCCATTAAAACCCCTCCTAATTATAAGGTTTTAAAATTGTATCTTATTAAGATGCAAGAAATATGCCATAATTCTGAATATTCAAAACTATAGCTTTATGTTGTTGAATTTATTAAATATAATTTTTTTTTTGCAAAAACGCAAAAAAAAAATTGCAGATTTGCATTTAAATGTGAGTAAATTATAAAGATAACAGTTTATCTATTGCCAAAATGCAAAAAGAAAAAGTATTATAACCTATGATGTGAAAAGTGAAAAAAAAAAGCAGTGTTTATTTTTAAAATAGCTTTATTAATGATAAAATCTATATGTATAAATAATAACGTTTTACATGCGGAGTTGATTTTATGATCTATGAATTAGGTGTTATTCAAGAATTTGCGGCTGCACATAAACTTAATAATTATGAAGGCAATTGCAGGAACATTCATGGGCATACCTGGAAAGTAGAGATAGTAGTTGAGGGAGAAAAACTTGATGAGAATGGAATGCTTATAGATTTTCGAGAATTAAAAAAAATCGCTGCTTGCTTGATTGCCGAAAAATATGATCACAGGTTTTTAAACGAAATAGCGCCTTTCGATAAAATAAATCCAACCGCCGAAAATATAGCACATCAAATCTACATAGATGTGAAAAAAAAGCTGCCAGATGGGATTAAGCTGAAAAGTGTGAAGGTTTGGGAATCATCTAATGCCTATGCTTTGTATAAGGAGGGAGAAAGATGAAAGCAGTGGCCTTGCTTTCAGGAGGTTTAGACTCGGTTGTCTCAATGCTTTTGGCCCGAAAAGAGGCAGAAATTAAACTTGCTATAACGGTTGATTATGGGCAAAGAGCCAGAATAAACGAAATAAAAGCATCCCAAAATATCTGCCGAATCTATGGAATTAAGCATGAAGTTATAGAGCTCCCTTTTATGAGCAAAATACATTCAGATTTGCTAAAACAGGGAAGCATGCCGATCGCTAATCCATGGGTGCCTAATCGCAACGGGCTTTTTATAAATTTGGCTGCCTGTTATGCTGAATCTTTGAAGGCACAATTGGTTATATGCGGTTTTAACCGGGAAGAGGCCTTTAATTTTCCGGATAATTCAGAAGAATATGTTGAATCAGTAAACCGTGCTTTATACTATTCTACTACTAATCATGTACAGGTTAAATCTTTTGTGCAGGATATGGATAAAATAGATATTATACGAACAGCTGCTGATATGGGGTTGGATTTTCGCTATTTGTGGAGCTGTTATCAAGGAGGGGAAAAACCTTGCGGAAAGTGCTCCTCCTGTTTGCGTAATATTGAAGCATTTATGAAGGCAGGGATTGAATACAGTGAAGATTTTATTTGCTGATGAAAGAATTAATTATGATGGGACTCAGCTTAAGCCTCATTGGATATATAATAATTTTGGTCTTTTAGGCGATGCAGCTGTTGCTTTTGTGGGGGAAGCTAATGTTTCAATCGAAAATATGGTTGACTTGGCCGATGTGCATGAAAAAGCTTTTATTTATTCGCCTTTGATGCTTAATTTTATTGTTGAACATTTTAATGTTGATTTAGAACTGGCTGTTTATCGCCAAAGAATACTTATGGTATGCATAAAAGAAGAACTGGAACAGTTTGAGGTTGATGTCCTGCGCTTGGGGGATGATTTGTATGTAAATAAAGGAAAACTTTCAGTTTCTATTGCCACTGTTTCTCCAGTTTCTACGCTTATTCACACAGGGCTTAATATTAATACTCAGGGAACTCCAGTAAAAACTGCAGGTTTAAACGAACTGGGGATAAGCGATGTTAAATCTTTCGCCTTCAATGTCCTCAAGCGGTATGAACGCGAATTAGAACAGATTTATGAGGCGCGTTGCAAGGTCAGGGGGAAATTATCTTGAAAGCGTATCTAACGGAGATTATGGAAAGTATTCAAGGGGAAGGGCTTACTGCCGGAGCAAGGCAAATTTTTTTGCGCTTCAGTGGATGCAATTTAAGATGCAGGTATTGTGATACTAGAGCTTCTTTAGTAAAACCTGAAAAAGGGATTTTTTATTTGAAGCCAGGAAGTAATTTAGAAAAAGAGTTTTTTTTAAATCCTTTAAGCATTGAGGATATGATGAAATTTTTACAAAGCTTTTCATCAAAGTGGATAAGCTTAACTGGAGGAGAACCGCTTTTATGGACAGATTTTATTTCAGAATTGATTGACAGGTTAAAACCTTCAGGATATAAATTTTTGCTTGAGACTAATGGGACTTTGGTTAATGCGCTTGACAAGTGCATAAAAGGGATAGATTTAATAAGCATGGATTTTAAGCTTCCTTCTGCTACCGGGGACGATAACTGGGATAATCATTATTTGTTTCTGAAAAAGGCGGTTGTTAAACCTTGTTATGTCAAAGTTGTAGTAGATGACAGATCTAGAGAAGAAGAAATAGAAGCTGTTTTTGATATAGTGAGGCGAATAGATCCTCAGATTACCGTTATCCTTCAGCCGGTTACTATTATGGGTAAGGCTGACTTATCTTTGCTTCCTTTTTTACTTGTAATGCAGGAAAAAGGTTTAAAAAGCTTGAAAGATATAAGGATAATGCCCCAAATGCATACTTTTTTAGGGTTTATATAGTAATTTGAGATATTTCAATTTTGAAATCTTGTAAGCTCATTTTGATTAAACTACAATAATAAAACAGGGAAAGGAGAAATTTATCATGGATGATGAAAAGAATAAACTGGAGCTTATCGCTACCAAAACATTATCTGCTAGTGATGAATTAGTGCGTCTGGTTGATTTTTTAAACAAAAATCTGAAAAATAAACGGGTAATGTTTGGTATTACCAAAAATAAAGAAAAAAATGAGATGACTATAAGTATTTACGAATTTTAAGTATATGGGGTGGGGAAATGAATAGAGCTATAAGGGATTTTGTAAAAGAAACGGTCAGCGTAGTATTAATTGCGTTTGTGCTGGCTATGATATTGCGGACTTTTGTCATTGAAGGACGTATAATTCCCACCGGATCGATGCTGCCTACTTTACAGCTTCAGGATAGGGTTCTGGTGAATAAATTTATTTATCGTTTTAAAGAACCTCAAAGAGGGGATATTGTGGTATTCAGGCCTCCTGATGCGATTAATGCCAATGAAGACTATATAAAAAGGGTTATAGGACTTCCAGGGGAAAAAGTAGAGATGAAAAATGGACGGGTATATATAAATGATAAACCACTTAATGAACCTTATCTGGCAGAAAATTTAGATTATGAATATGGACCGGTGATTGTTCCTGAAGATTGTCTTTTAGTACTAGGTGATAATCGTAATCACAGTTTTGACAGCCATATGTGGAATGCTTGGCTTACCAAAGATAGGCTTAAAGGAAAGGCTTTTATGGTATATTGGCCCGTAAGTCATTTGCATTTGCTGGAACGAGGTGTAAGTTTTGATGAAAATACTGGTAACTAATGACGATGGTATTCATGCCAAAGGAATAAATGCTTTAATACATCATCTGGGAGAAATAGCAGAATTATATGTAGCTGCGCCGGATAGAGAAAGAAGTGGAACAGGTCACTCTATAACTGTTTTTGAGCCTATTAGGGTAAAAGAAGTAAAGGTGGCAAAAGCTAAAAGATCCTGGGTAGTAGGCGGAACTCCGGTTGATTGTGTAAAGCTGGCAATGAGCAGGTTAGTTGAAGGTGTTGATCTGGTAGTATCAGGGATAAATCATGGGCCAAATTTAGGAACAGATGTTTTATATTCAGGAACGGTTTCAGCTGCTGCCGAAGGTATCATAATGGGAGCTCCAGCCATTGCAGTGTCATTAGATTGTTTTGAAGAAGACCCTGATTTTGAATATGCGGCTAAATTTACCTGTGAAATAATTGAAATGATTAAAGAAAAGGGAATTGACAGAAGAACTATTTTGAACTTAAATATTCCGGCTTTGAAGCCGGAAGCTATAAAAGGAGTGCGTATTACCAAGCTGGGGGTAAGAAATTATGAAAATCTCTTTGAAGAAAGAAAGGATCCCCGTGGTAATACCTACTACTGGTTGGGAGGGGGAATAAAGGAAGAACAGCAGGATGTTGACAGTGATGTATTAGCTGTTAAGGAAGGATATATCAGCATAACGCCTATACATCTAGATCTTACTGATTACAGGTTGTTAAATGAATATAAAAAATATTTCACCAAGGATTTTCTAAAAAAATAGAGAATTACATAAGAAAGGGGCTTCCAGACCAGCGGTATTTATCCCTTGATAAAGGTTTGCCAAACCCAGTAATTGGACGAAGGTATATTTTTTAAAGGTATTTGAATCGCTAAAAAAAAATTATAGTTTAATCATAAGGAGGTTGTTGAATGAAGGTTTATCCTACCAGCAAAATTCGTAATATTGCCCTTGTCGGTCATGGAGGTACCGGAAAAACGTCGCTGGCAGAAGCAATGAATTATAACACCGGTGTTACCAAGCGCCTGGGAAAAGTTGATGATGGCAATACGGTAGCCGATTTCCTGCCTGAGGAAATTAAAAAGAAAATTACGATCAGCACTGCTTTGGTTCCCTGCGAATACCGGGATCATAAGATAAATGTGCTTGATACTCCGGGGTATGCTGATTTTTATTTTGAAGTAGTAGGTGCTATGAGAGTAGTCGAAACTGTGGTGCTTCTTTTATCTGCCAATGCTGGAATTGAAGTGCAAACAGAAGTGGTATGGGAAGATTTTCCTGATATCCCCAAATTGGCATTTGTCAACAAGATGGATCGGGAAAATGCTGATTTTTATAAGGTTTTAGATGAAATGAAACAGATTTCTTCTGATCATATTGTGCCTGTTCAGCTGCCTATTGGGGCTGAAGATAAGTTCAGAGGTGTAGTTGATTTAATAAAGATGAAAGCTTTAATTTTTGAAAAAGGAACTGGAAAGATTACGGTAGAAGATATTCCTTCTGATATGCTGGATGATGCCGAAGCTTACAGAGAAATTTTGATTGAAGCTGCAGCAGAAGCGGATGATGACTTGCTCACTAAATATTTAGAAGGTGAAGCTTTAACTGACGATGAAGTTATGAGAGGAATAAAAGCAGCTGCTGCTAATGGTTCTGCTGTGTTCGTTTTCTGCGGTTCTGCAGTTAATAACATGGGCATAACTCCTTTAATGGATTTTATAGTTGAATGCGCAGCTGATCCATCAGCTAACCCCTTGATTAAAGAAAAAGATTTGGAAAAAGAACCGTTATCTGCTCAAGTTTTCAAGACTATTGCCGACCCTTATATCGGCAGGTTAAATATGCTGCGTATTTTTACAGGCAAAATGAAATCTGACAGCGTTGTTTACAATGCCAATAAAGAAAAAGAGGAAAAAATTGCCCAGCTCCTGATAATGAGCGGCAAGGAGCAAAATCCTGTCCCGGAAGCTTATCCTGGTGATATAGTTGCTGTTGCCAAATTAGCCCTCACTTCTACAGGAGACACACTAACTGTCAAAGCAAATCCCGTTGTGCTTAAGCCTATCGAATTTCCTGAACCTACCCTTAGTATGGCGATTGCTCCCAAGTCAAAAGGTGATGAAGATAAATTGAGCGGTGCTCTACAAAAACTTTTGGAAGAAGATCCGGCTATAAGAGTATATAAAAATCCTGAAACTAAGCAGACTATTTTAACCTGCATGGGCGATACCCATGTAGAGATAATTTTGGAAAAATTAGCTAGAAAATTCGGGGTAGACGTTGAATCCAAAGAAATGAAGATTCCGTATAGAGAAACTATACGCAAGGTAGTTGAAGCAGAAGGCAAACACAAGAAACAAAGTGGTGGACATGGACAGTATGGACATGTTAAAATTAAATTTGAGCCTTATCCGGATGGCGACTTTTTGTTTGAAGAAAGCATATTTGGAGGAGCTGTTCCACGCCAGTATTTCCCAGCGGTAGAAAAAGGTTTGCAGGAAGCTATGGAAGAAGGAGTTTTAGCTGGATATCCGGTGGTAAATATCAAAGCTAACCTTTTTGATGGTTCTTACCATTCAGTTGACTCATCAGAAATGGCTTTTAAACTGGCAGCAAGACTCGCTTTTCGTAAAGGTATGGAATCGGCCAACCCTGTATTATTAGAACCTATAATGAATGTTGAAATATTAGTTCCTGAGAACTTTATGGGCGATATTATAGGCGACTTGAACAGCAAACGTGGTAGGGTTTTAGGTATGGAACCTCAAGGCAACAAACAGCTTATAAAAGCTCAGGTTCCTTTAGCTGAGATGGCACGTTATACCATAGATCTCAAGTCTTTAACCCAGGGACGCGGAAAGTTTAAGATGGAATTCTCCCATTATGAAGAAGTTCCGGCTCATATACAGGAAAAAATAGTGGAAAAAGCTAGAAAAGAAAGAGAACAGGCAGAAAAATAGAAAAAAGGGGGCTTTGAAACAGTCCCCTTTTAATCTATCTGCCGGTTTAAAATATCCTTCTATTTTGAGTGGTGGGAAAAAGCGTTTTTTCATTCAATTTTGTGGGCTGACTCATTTGCTCTATATGTAGATAATAATTATAAATGCGATTATTAGCCTTTCCTTCTGGAGAGGATAATATACAATAAATTAGTAAAATAGTGGCAAAGGTAGAGAAGATAAGCGATGTTAAGTACCATATGTTGTGGGTAGATAATAATCCGTAAAATGAAAGTTCAATTGTAACCAAAGATGTGAGCAGTAGTAGAAATACAAACAGTTTCAGTTTTTTCATTTATTAAAAACCTCCTCAGATGTTCTGCTTTTTATTATTGACAATTATTTGCGAATAAATACATTTCCCGGGAGGTGTTTTTACCGGTCCAAATAGATCGGTTGATGATCATGAGCGCTGTGAATTCAAAAATATTTAATGCTTTAAATTACCATATTGAAAGCGGCAATATTTTAAGTTGGCTTAAAATGGCTTTGGTTGCTTTTTTTATTTTCTTGTTTTTTATAATATTGCGCCATATTTTTACTCACTATATTTTCCCGCAGGTATTAAAGATAGCAGATAAAACTGATACTTATTTGGATGAAAAAGTTTTAGATGCCTTTGAAAGACCTTTAAGGATTTTGTTTATTGTTTTGGGAATATTTTTTGCTCTAAGATATTTGCCCTTGCCGGAGAGTTATGACATTATCTTAGTCAAACTGCTGCGAACTTCCCTTATTATAATTGTGGCCTGGGGATTATATAACCTTACAGGATCTCATTCTTCTTTTACGGAAGAAGTAAAAACCATATGGAAAATTGATTATACAATTATTCAATTTTTTTCCAAAGTTTTCAGGGTATTGATTGTAATTATAGCTTTATTGGTTTTAGCTGAAGAATGGGATTATGATGTGGACGGTTTTATTGCCGGACTGGGTTTAGGTGGATTGGCTTTTGCTCTTGCAGCTAAAGATGCTTTAGCAAATATATTTGGTGGTATGGTTATTATAATTGATAAGCCTTTTGCAGTTGGCGACTGGATAAAAACCCCTAGTCTGGAAGGCACAGTTGAGGAAATAAGTTTTCGCAGTACAAGAATTCGCGCTTTTGATCAGGCTTTAATAACCATGCCTAATTCAAAATTGGCAGAAGAACCTATAACCAATTTCACCCGAATGGGGAAAAGGCGTATTAAATTTTATTTGGGTGTAACTTATGATACTCCGCCTGATAAAATGCGGATTGTGATTGAAAAAATTAAAACTATGCTTATAAACCACCCGGAAGTACATCCTGAAACAATAATAGTGTCTTTTGAACATTTCAGCGAAAGCAGTTTAGATATTATGCTCTGGTTTTTTACAAAAACAACTATTTTTGAGGAGTATTTATCGGTAAGACAGGATATTAATCTTAAAATAATGGATATTTTAGAGGAAGAAGGGGTAAGTATGGCCTTCCCCAGTCGAAGCATATATATAGAGACTGTTCCTGATGAGCCAAAAACAAAGAACAGATAGAGAAAAAATCCGTTACGAAAGCATATGCTTTTGTAACGGATTTTAATATTACTGGAGGTGCAATAAAACAATTTTAGCTGTACATTTTTTCTATTATATCTTTATATTTTTCAAGAATTACTCTCTTTTTAGGTTTCAAGGTTGGAGTTAACTCTCCGTTTTCTTCCGTAAATCGATGGGGCATAATAGTGTATTTTTTAATGCGCTCAAAATTCTCAAGCTGTTTATTTACCCTTTCAACTTCTTCGGCAATTTTTTCTTTTAAGAAAGCTTTTTCAATGAAATCCTCTCCTACTTTATTGCATATCAAAACCCCGGTTGTATTTGACCATTCAAGTTTGCTTTCGTCGTATGGTATATTATTTTGTTTATATAATTCGACGAAATAGTTAAAATTAGGAACGATAAGAAGACTTATATAGTTTCTTTCGTCGCCAATTACAAATATTTGATCGATATAAGAGCTGGTAGAAAACAGGTTTTCTATTTTGACAGGGGCTACATTTTTCCCAATTGCCAGACATATTATCTGTTTTTTACGTTCAATGAACTGATAATAGCCGTCTTCGTCTTTTGATACTATGTCGCCTGTCTTAAACCATCCATCCTCAGTAAATGCCTCTGCCGTTTCCTCAGGCTTATTCAGATAACCGGCAAAAACTCCGGCACCGGAAATTTCCAGCTCGCCATCGGAAGCTACCCTGCATATACTGCCATTTGCGTCAATTCCCATTTTTCCAGGTTTACATGCTGTAATAGGGTTTAATATACAGGCATTAAAGCTTTCAGTGGAACCGTATCCCTCTAAAACCGCTACTCCAGCCTTGTAATAAAGTCTTAAAAGCTCTGGTGAAATGGCAGCACTGGCAGAAAAGGAAAAGCGGAAGCGATTGCCGAATATTCCACGAATTTTACTTAAAACAAGCTTGTCTGCAATTGCATGTTTAAACTTTAAACCTAATGGAAGGCGTGATTTTACGTCAAAATCAGGCGACATATTTATAGTTCCATTATCGTTGGTTCGGTATTTTAAAACTTCTTCTCCCACATTATTTGCCCAGTCGAAGAGCTTTTTCTTGAGCGGGCTTAATGCGAGCTGCTGCTGCATGGTTATGTAAATTTTTTCATAAATCCGAGGAACACAATTAATCCAGGTAGGGTTGTATTTTTTTAGATCTTCAACTAAAGTTGCCGGCGAATCGGCATAACATATACAGGAACCCTGGAATATTGCCAAAAGCTGACAGGAACCGCGGTCAAAAATATGGGCTAAAGGGAGATAGCATAAAGTAACATCATTTTCCGTCACAGACATGCCGTAGCGGCCGAAAAAGTCATTTACACCCTTCATGCGGGAACCTGCTCCCCAGTGAGTGAGAATGACCCCTTTACCCTGTCCGGTGGTCCCTGAAGTATAAAGAATTGTGTATGGATCTTCTAGTTTTACGCTTTGCCATCTCTTTTGATAAGTATTGTAATTTTTTTGCAAATAATCTTTACCCAGGTTTATAAGGTCTTGAAATGATAAAATGCGTTCATCCTCACTTTTATAGGATATATCCATGACGATGATTTTTTCCAGGCTAGGCATTTTATCCCACCCGGCTGAGACATGTTTCAAGAGTTCTTCATTTCCTACAAAAAGAATGCGGCTTTTTGAGTCGTTCATAATATATAGAACTTCTCCCAGGGAAAGAGTCGGAAAGATTGTTACACTTACCGCTCCGCAATTTGCTATTGCCATATCTGCCTGAGTCCAATATGCACTGGTAGGGGACATTATAGCTACCATGTCCTGGGGATTGATTCCCAATGATAAAAGCCCTCCAGCCAGGTATTCCACCCTTTCTCTAAATTCACGATAAGTAAATTTGCCTTGATTATCATTATTATAAAGCAGCGGATTAAAAACTTGAGCAGGCCTTTCGGGAAACTTTTCACATGAATTGTAAAAAGCTTCACATACGGTAAGAAAATCGTTTTTTGTCATCCCTTAATACCTCCTATTTCATTATGAAATACGAATCATTTTTGAAATTTTTCTTCTAAAATTATATAATACTTAATTACAATACGAAATATATTTATTGAAATTTATCTAAATTGATATTTTGAAATACAATTTTTGATATAGTAAGACAATTATCATAGTTTTATAGATATTTGGTAGAGAAAAGTGAAAAGCTTGACAGGAGGTTTTCAGTAAAGACTTAAGAAACATAAAATTTATTTATCAAAATTTATAAAAAAATATAAAACTTTGTAGGAATTTTCTGTTTATGAAGCGAAATATACAAAAACCAAATTATTGAGAGGGAACACAAGGGGGACTTGTTTTTGGAAAAAGGTAAAGAACCAAAGGAAATCCAGGGTGATGCCTTGGATAAAAATTTACTCGTTAAAATAGTTAATAACTTGAGGGAAATAATAGGAATTTCAGATCTTGAAGGAAGGTTTACTTTTATTTCTCCGAGCGTAAAGGAACAACTGGGATATGAAATGGCCGAAGGTTTAGGGCGTACATTTAAAGAATTTATACATCCGAATGACATAAAAAAATATGTTGATTATTTCAACCGGGATATAAAAGATGAAATGGATACTACCACCCTAAATTTTAGAGTAAGACATAAAAACGGCAGCTACCGTTGGTACAATGTGCGGGGCAGGATTTTGTACAATGAAAAAGGACGCCCGCAGGAATATTTAGGAATAGGAATTGATGTTACTGACCAGATAGAATATGAAAAAAAATTAAAGTCAGCTTATGAAGAAATCGAAATAGCTTATCAACACCTGCAGGCAGCTGAAGAAGAAATAAAGGCACAGTATGAGGAATTGCATTCTGCGTATGAACAGTTGCAGGCGGCTGAAGAAGAAATAAGGGCTCAATATGAAACCTTGGAAAAAAACCAACAGGAGCTTTTAGAGATTCATAAAAAGATAGAAGATATAATAAATTCTTTACCCGATGCCACTTTTGTAATTGATAAGGACGATAATGTGATTTTATGGAATTATGGCATGGAAGAATTAACCGGGGTAGCCGCCAAAGATGCCTTGAACAAAAAAAGCTATGAGTTTACTGACAAGTTTTATCATGGAAAAAGATATTCTTTGGCTCACTGGTGTCTGCAGGGCAAGCTTCCTCCACCGGAAGATTATCTAGAAGTAAGAAAGGAAGGCAGGATTTTAAAAGCCCAGATAGGACCGGTTGATATAGCAGGAAAAGAAAAATATTTTTCGCTGTCGATAGCTTTACTTTATAATACTAAAGGCGGGATTGAAGGAGCAATTGAGACTATACGGGATATAACCCACGGTAAACTTATGGAAGAATCTTTGCGTTTAAGTGAGGAGAAGTTCCGTAAACTGGCTGAAAACACACCTGCAATGGTTTTTGTAGGGCAGGGAGAAAAATATAAATATGTAAATCCGGCTTTTTGTGAAGTAACTGGTTATTCTGCTGATGAACTTTATAATATGCTGATATGGGATGTTGTCCATCCTGAACATCGCGAAATGGTGCGGAAGAGGGGATTGGACAGGCAGGCAGGAAAAAAGATGCCCGATCGCTATGAGTTTAAACTGCTTACAAAAGAAGGCGAAGTAAAATATGTCAGTTATGCGGCAGCCATTATAGAATATGAAGGAAAACCGGCTTTAATCGGAACCGGAATTGATATTACCGATAGATATATAATGGAAGAAAAGCTTAAGAGAAGGGAACAACAGCTCAGAATTATAGCGGAAAATACTCTGGATCTTATATCACAGGTTGATGAGAATGGAATTTTGCTTTATGCCAGTCCTTCTCATCTGACGATGCTGGGTTATAAACCTGAAAAAAGCGTTGGAGCTTCGGTTTTTAATATTATACACCCAGATGATCGTGAAAAGGCAAAAAAGGTTTTTGAGGATACTATAAAACATAATAAAACTAACCGGTTTGAGTTTAGACTTTTACGGGTAGATGGTAAACCGATATGGGTTGAAACCCTCGGCAAAGCTATGAAAAGCGCGGATGGAAAAAGAAATATTCTGATAACAGTAAGCCGTGATATAACTGAACGAAAGAAGCTAGAAGAGAGAATGCGTTTTATTGCTGAACATGATATGTTGACAAATCTTTATAATCGTTTTTATTTTGAACAATTTATTGAAAAATTAGAAAAAGAAAAAGTTTATCCAGTAGGTTTAATCATTAGTGATTTAGATGGTCTTAAGCTTATAAATGATACTTTAGGGCATGAAGCGGGCGATAAGCTTTTAAAGTTATATGCTGAAATTTTAAAGAAGTGTTTTCCACCCGATAGTATTATAGCCCGTATTGGGGGAGATGAATTTGCGGTAATTCTGGTAAGGAAACTGCCTCATTTAATAGATGAATATATTGAACGTTTAAGAGATGAAATCTGCAATGTCAATAAAAATAATAATGAACTCTTGTTAAGTGTTTCGTTAGGAAAAGCAGCTAGACTTAATAGTAAGACAAGTATGCAGGATTTGTTTAAAGAGGCGGATAAATTGATGTACCGTGAAAAACTTTTGCACAGCCAGAGTAATAAAAGCAGCATTGTAGCTCTGCTTATGAAAGCATTAGAAGCCCGCGACTATATAACTGAAGGCCATACCGATCGTATGCAGCATCTGGTGCGGAAGATAGGAGAACGAATTGGACTTTCAGAATCAAGAATAAATGATTTGTGTCTGCTTGCCCGCTTTCATGATATAGGAAAGGTAGGAATTCCTGATAATATACTGTTTAAACCGGGTAAACTTACCGATGAAGAATATGAGGAAATGAAAAAACACTGCGAAATAGGTTATCGTATTGCACAGAGTTCTCCTGATCTCGCTCATATTGCTGACTTTATATTAAAACACCATGAAAGATGGGATGGAACCGGTTACCCTTTAGGGCTGAGGAGCAACGAAATACCGCTTGAATGCAGGATTTTGGCTTTAGTTGATGCATATGATGCTATGAGCAATGACCGACCTTACCGAAAGGCTATGACTAAAGAAGATATTATAGCTGAACTTAAGAAATGTTCTGGAAAGCAGTTTGATCCGTGGCTTACCGCGATTTTTATAAATATACTTTCAGAATCAGGAGATTAGTTGTCTTAAGACTTTTATTTGCATCGAAATTAGGGTAATATTTTAATGAAGTATTTACAGCAAGAGGGATGGTTATATGGCGGTAAGTTATACTGCAATCGGAAACAATAAAAAGTTTATTATTTTAACTTACGGTTGTCAGATGAATGTCAGAGATTCCGAAACTATAGCCGGACTTTTGGAAGCAATGGGCTATGTTGAAACTGTTGATGAAAGAGAAGCCGACCTTATTGTTTTCAATACCTGCAGTGTAAGACATTCTGCGGAGAATAAGGTTTTTGGCAAAGTAGGGGAAGTTATAGGGTTAAAACGCAAAAATCCTGATCTTATTATTGCTTTTGGGGGATGTATGTCTCAGACCCCTGAAGCCAGAGCTATTTTAAAGAAACAAGGAGTAGACATAATATTCGGTACTTATAATATTCATGAACTTCCATCTTTGATCGAAGAAGTATTGACTACTAAGAAACCTGTGATAAGGGTTTATGAAAAAGCGGAAGGTATTGTGGAAAATTTACCTGCTAAGAGACAGTCAGGAATAAGTGCATTTGTTAATATTATGTTTGGCTGCAATAATTTTTGCAGCTATTGCATTGTCCCTTATACCCGGGGGCGGGAAAGAAGCCGGAAACCTGATGATATTATAAAAGAAATAAAACAGCTATCCCGTCAGGGATATAAAGAGGTAACCCTTTTAGGGCAAAATGTCAATTCCTATGGCAGAGGTTTGGAGGAGAAAGTTGATTTTCCTGACCTTTTGAAGATGGTTTGTGATATTGAGGGTATTGAACGCATAAGATTTACTACTTCTCATCCTAAAGATATGTCAGATAAACTTATAGAAACTATGACTTCTGAGCATAAAATATGCGAACATGCCCATGTAGCAATGCAGGCCGGGAGCAACCGTATTTTAGAGAGAATGAACCGGCATTATACCAGAGAATATTACCTTAACTTGACGAGAAAATTACGGGAAAAAGTTCCGGGAATAGCTATTACTACTGACATAATAGTAGGATTTCCAGGAGAAACCGAAGAGGATTTTGAAGATACCCTGGACATGGTGAGAAAGGTGCGGTTTGATGCTGCTTTTACCTTTATGTTTTCACCGCGGGCAGGTACCAAAGCGGCTGAATTTAAGGATCAGGTGCCTTTAGAGGTAAAAAAGGCAAGGCTTGAAAGGCTGAATGAACTGCAGTATGGAATCGCTACCGAGATAAATAAAACTTTAGAAGGAACTGTTCAGGAAGTATTAGTAGAAGGCCCCAGCAAAACTGATCCAGATAAACTTACCTCGCGTACGCGAACTAATCGCATAGTTATTTTTTCTGGATCTGAAGACTTAATTGGAAAACTGATAAATGTTAAAATAACAGAAGCCAGAACTTTTTCTCTTTTCGGGGAATTAGTTTGAGCTTAATATTTAAAAATAGGAGGAATTTATTTTGTCAAGTGAAGCTATCATCAAGTTAGCCTTTGAGCTGGGGGATTCCATTGCTCATTCTGAGGAGATTGCCGCTTTGAAGGCAGCTCAAGAAAAATTGGTTGCAAACCAGGAAGCCTATGAACTGATTATGCGCTATCAGGAAGCAAGAATGAAAGCAGAGCAGAAGAAAAGCAGCGGTCTTATTATTCCCTCAAATGAAGAAAATCATTTAGCTGTTCTAGAACAGCAGCTTAACAGCAATGTCCTGGTGCAGGAGCTTATGAAAGCTCAGGAAAGGTTTGATAATTTAATGCAGGCTGTTTATTTTGCCATGAATCAGGCTATTGCTGGAGATGGATGTTCTGGAGGATGCAGTTCCTGCGACGGAAGCTGTGGAGAGTAAGAGTAAAAGAAACAAAAATTTTTAAAAAAGAAAGACTTAGGTAATAGCTAAGTCTTTCTTTATTATTAATAATTTCAGGGAGGAAAAATCAGAGTGGCTAAATATACCCCTATGATTGAGCAGTATTTAAAAATAAAGGCAGAACACAAAGATGCCATTCTTTTTTTTCGGTTAGGAGATTTCTATGAGATGTTTTTTGAAGACGCAAAAATCGCAGCCCGGGAATTAGAAATAGTCCTTACTGCCCGGGATGGTGGAGGGGAACAAAAAATACCCATGTGTGGAGTTCCTTACCACTCTGCGAATACTTATATTGCGAAGCTTATAAACAAAGGTTATAAAGTGGCTATATGTGAGCAAATGGAAGATCCTGGCCAGGCTAAGGGAATAGTGAAAAGAGAAGTAGTAAAGATAATTACCCCCGGAACAGTTCTGGATGATATTATGTTAGAAGAAAATACTAATAATTTTCTGGCTGCAGTTGTTGATGACCTTGGTGTTATAGGATTTTCTTATATAGATATATCAACCGGAGAATTCTGGATGACGGAAATAAAAGGAGAAGACTCTTATATAAAGCTGGCAAGTGAGATGGAAAGAATTCGCCCTGCGGAATGTTTACTGCCCGAAAACACCAAATTAGGAGTAAAAGAAAAAAATGGAAGTGAATTTAAATTTATAAAAACATCTTTTACCTTCTTCAATCCGGATGATCCTGCTTTCGTTCAGGGAGAAGAGGTTTTGCTGAATCATTTTAAAGTTTTTTCACTTGCTGAACTGGGAATAAATGATTTTACTGCTGGTGTAAGGGCAGCTGCTGCCATTCTTTCTTTTTTAAATCAAACACAAAAAAATAACCTTAAACATATTCGCGAGCTGAAGGTTTATGAGTTGAATAAATATGTAGAAATCGATTTATCAAGCCGGAGAAATCTGGAACTTACCGCAGCTATTCGAGACAACCGCAGGGAAGGCTCTCTTCTATATATAATCGATAAATGTCAAACTTCTATGGGAAAAAGAACATTAAAATCCTGGATTGAACAACCTTTGCGTGATTTGGATATAATAAATTTACGCCTTGATGCAGTAGAGGAATTGAAAGATAATCTGACAATTCGGAAAAAGCTGGGAGATATTTTACGGGATATCTATGATTTGGAAAGGATTGCAGGAAAAATAGGCAGCGATATAGCAAATCCCCGGGATATTTTGGCTCTGAAAAAATCAGCCTTGAAACTGAAAGAAATAAAGGAAGTGCTTGAAGATTGCAAAGCAGAGTTGCTTAAACAAATAGGAAAACTGGATATTTTAGAAGACATATATTTCCTTATTGAAAAATCGATAGATGAAAATGCCCCTTTAACATTAAAAGAAGGGAATATCATAAAAACAGGTTATAAACAGGAAATCGACGAGTTGAGAGCTGTTTCCAAAGAAGGTTCAAACTGGCTTTTAGAATTTGAAAACCGGGAAAGGGAACGAACCGGTATAAAAAACTTAAAAGTAGGTTTTAATAAGGTTTTCGGCTACTATATTGAGGTAACAAAGGCTAATCTGGACATGATTCCCCCTTATTATCACCGTAAACAGACCTTGGCTAACTGTGAAAGGTTTATTTGCGAAGAGCTGAAAAATTATGAAGATAAGATATTAGGTTCAAATGAACGGCTCTGTCAGCTGGAATATGAAGAGTTTTTAAATATAAGAGGCAAAATAGGAAAGGAAATTGCACGCATACAGGAAACTGCACGTAGGGTTGCAGTTTTAGATGTGCTTTACAGTTTAGCTGAAGCAGCTTATCAAAACAATTATGTAAGGCCGGCTGTAACTTATGATGATGTAATAAAAATCATGGATGGTCGTCATCCGGTAGTAGAAAAATCCCTGATGGATATGCGTTTTGTTCCCAACGACTTATATATTGACAGTGACAAACACAGATTTGCTATAATAACCGGTCCTAACATGGGCGGAAAAAGTACTTTTATGCGCCAAACAGCTTTGATAATACTTATGGCCCAAATAGGAAGCTTTGTGCCGGCGAAAGAAGCCTGCATAGGAATAGTGGATAAAATTTTTACCCGGGTAGGGGCCGCAGATGATTTGGCAGCAGGGCAAAGCACCTTTATGGTGGAAATGGTAGAAGTGGCCAATATTATAAAAAATGCTACTCCTTCAAGTTTAGTTATACTTGATGAAATAGGACGCGGAACCAGCACTTATGATGGGCTCAGTATTGCCCAGGCGGTAAGTGAATATATAATAGAAGAAATAGGGTGTAAGACCTTATTTGCCACTCATTATCATGAACTTACTTCCTTGGCAGATGATTACGATAGTGTATTTAATCTGGCGGTTTCAGTTAAAGAGTCGGGGGAAAATGTAATTTTTTTAAAAAAAGTTTTACCTGGAAAAGCAGATAAAAGCTATGGAATTCATGTAGCTAAACTGGCTGGTTTACCGGAAAAGATAAATAAGAGAGCAGAAGAAATTTTAGCTCATCTTGAAGAGAAGAAGAAGGAAGAGCAAACTGAATTTAATATGGTTCAGATGGATTTATTCCCTGAAGAACACCCAGTGATTGAAGAGATTAGAAAAATTAATCCCGACGAGATTACGCCTAAGGAGGCTCTTTTAATGCTTTATCGCTTGAAGAAGATGGTTTAAAAAGGGGGGAATTAAGATGATAATCGGTATTGATGTAGGGGGAACTTATACCGACGGAGTAGTTTATGAAAAAGGCAGGATAGAAAAGACAGCCAAGAAAACTACCCGGACTGATGACATAAAATCCAGCATATTGGAAGTTTTAGATGAACTTATTGTTTCTAGAAAGGAAAAAATACAGCGTCTAGTAATAAGTACTACCCTGGTTACCAATATAATTGCCACCGGGGGTGGGGAAAAAACAGCGTTGATATTACTGCCAGGGCATGGGCTTCCCCATGAGCTTTATGATATATCTGAAAACACATTTTTTTTAGGCGGTAGTATCGACTTCAGAGGGAGAGAGATCGAAAAAATTAATGAAAATGAAGTTATAAACTGTTTAAAAACTGTCAAATCGTCGGGAATAAAGCGGATAGCAGTGGCGGGAAAGTTTTCTAACCGCAATAATAAACATGAGAAAATAGTTAAGGACTTGTGCCTGAAATATTATCCGGAAAGTTCTGTAGTTATTTCTTCAGAGGTAGTAAATAAGCTTAATTTTCCCAGAAGGGCTGCTACTACGTATTTTACGGCTATGACGGCAAAAGAATGGCACACTTTCGCAGAAGAAATAAAAGCAGCTCTTAAGGCCAGAGGAATTAAAGCGCCGGTAGATGTTTTAAAAGCAGATGGAGGAACGATTCCTTTAGAAAAATCTTTACAAATCCCTTGTGAAACAGTCTTTTCTGGTCCAGCTGCTAGCACCATGGGAGGGGCAGCTCTTACCATGGATAATAAAAATTCAGTCGTTATTGATATAGGGGGCACAACTTCCGATATATCTCTCCTGATAGAAGGCAATCCGCTGTACGCTTCAAAAGGGGCTTTAATAAATGGAAATTATACTCATGTAAATGCCTTTGCTGTTCATTCAGTGCCTTTAGGTGGGGATAGCCTAGTATATTTTGAAGAAGGGAAAGTTAAAGTTGCCCCTTATCGTGAAGGGGCAGCCGCCTGCTTAGGAGGAATGAAGCCTACAGTTACAGATGCTTTTAATTTAAAATATAATCTTAATATAGGAAATCCCGAATTTTCACATAAAGCCTTGTATGAGTTGAGTATTTCCTCAGGTAAAGATATTGATGTAATATGCGATGAAGTAGTTGAGATGGTAATAGGCACTCTTTCTAATGCTATTAATAATATGTTCAAAGAATGGGAAAATGAGCCGGCTTATAAGGTGTGGGAAGTTATAAACAAAAGAAAATTTATTCCCGACCGGCTGATTGGAATAGGAGCAGCTTCAAAGGCAATAATTCCGGTTCTGTCTGAAAAAATGAATCTACCTTATTTCCTCCATACCTATTCCCCCACAGCCAATGCCTTGGGGGCTGCAGTAGCCAGACCTACATTAACGGTAAATTTGCATATAGATACTGCACAAAGGATTGCTTCTGTTGATCCTGGTGGAATTGTTACTGTTTTAGAAAAAGCAGAGAATTTTCAACTGGAAGATGCTAAAAATTTAGCTTTACATTTTATGAAAAAATTCGGTGAAGAAAGGGGAATGGCCGATTATATCAATGATTTTGTATTTTATCAGGAGGAGCAGTTTAATATTATAAGAGGTTGGGACAGGGTAGGAAAAATATTTGATATAGAGGTGCAGATTTCCCCTGGATTTATACCTGAATATAAGGGGGTAGTTTCATGAAACCTACCGGCATTTTATTTTTTCCTGCTTTTGATTGGGCTATATCGCCTACACATCCGGAAAGAGAAGAAAGGCTTTTGTATACCAGAGATCAGCTTTTTGAAGAAGGCATTTTGGATCTTCCGCAGATTAAAGAATATAAACCAGCTTTAGCTTTATTTAAAGATATTGCCCGGGTGCATTTTTGTGTTCCGGACATTGAAAAAAGCATAACGGAAGCCCACTTAATTGCTGCAGGGTCTGCAATTAAACTGGCTGATGCCTTTATGCAGGGCGAGATAAAAAACGGCTTTGCCATAATAAGACCGCCGGGACATCATTCTATGACCGTGAGTCATGGCAATCGGGGTTTTTGCAATATAAACAATGAAGCCATAATGATAGAGTATTTAAGAAAAAAATATAGATTGAAAAAGATTGCTGTTATAGATACTGATGTTCACCATGGTGATGGTACCCAGGAGATATATTACAATGACCCTGATGTTTTATTTATATCTTTTCACCAGGATGGCAGGACTTTATATCCCGGCACCGGCTTTACAAATGAGCTTGGCAATGGGAGGGGTTATGGAGCTACTATCAATATTCCCCTGCTTCCCCGCACTACTGATGAAGAAATCCATTATGTTTTAGATAATCTGGTTTTGCCTGTTCTAAACGATTTTAAGCCCGACCTTATAGTAAATTCAGCCGGACAGGATAACCACTACACTGATCCTTTGGCTGATATGTGTTTTACAGCGCAGGGTTATGCCTTATTAAATCATAAGCTAAAACCGGATGTTGCAGTCTTAGAAGGAGGATATTCAGTTGAAACTGCCCTTCCATATATTAATATGGGGATAATTATGGCTATGGCAGGACTTGATTTCAGCAACCTCAGAGAACCTGATTATAATCCGCAGAGGTTTAGGGAGTCTTCTTCTCATCTGGAATATTTGAAAAGGCTGGTAGAAAAGCAACTTTCTGTATATCAGAAACGGAATGAAACTGTTGCTGAACAGTATGAAAAAGCCGGTGAGAAGTTTTATGTAGAAGAAAAAAGCATTTTTTATGACACTGAATATATTTATGAAAGTCAAATTAATAAACTGCGCCTATGCCCGAATTGTCCAGGTTACCGCCTCATAGATTCTAAAGCGCGCCATCGTGACGGCAAAAGTTATCATATATACTGTGTTTCGATTCCGGTAAACTGCTGTGATAGCTGCCATAGTGAAGCGCTTCGGGCATATAAAGATATCTCTGTCAGCAGTTTTTATGATATAGTATATCTACAGGATCGTATTAATGATGAATATATAAGCTTAAATAAGAATTCAGGGATAGAGAAGGTTTTGTAATATGATTAAGCTTTTAGATGATGATTTGATAAATAAAATTGCTGCCGGTGAAGTTATTGAAAGACCGGCCTCAGTAGTTAAGGAATTAGTTGAGAATGCTATTGATGCTGGAGCACAAAATATTACCGTCAAAGTTATTGGGGCTGGAATGGAAGAAATTGAAGTAGAAGATGATGGAGCGGGAATGAGCCGGGAAGAAATTCCCTTGGCTTTTATGCGCCATGCAACCAGTAAAATACAGACAGAAGATGATTTATTTAATATTGTGACTATGGGCTTTAGAGGGGAAGCCCTTCCCAGCATAGCTTCGGTGTCCCGGGTTGATGTTTACAGTTCGACTGGAAATGAAGCCGGAGTTTTTGCACATTTTGAAGGAGGAAAATTAGTCAGTATTGATTATTATCCATGTCCTAAAGGAACCAGAATAGTAGTTAAAAATATATTTTACAATACTCCTGCCCGAAGAAAATTTTTAAAATCTCCGATAAGTGAAAATGCACAGATTTTTGATCTTATGTCCAAATATGCTTTAAGTCATCCTTATATTTCTTTTACTTACCGCAGTGATAAGAAAGTATATTTTAAAACCCCAGGTAACGGGAGCTTACGTGATGCAGTCCTTGCTGTATATGGGAGTGAATTTTTAACTCCCCTTATAGATGTAAAATATAATGGGGAAAATTACAATATTACCGGGCTTATTTCCCGACCGGATGTAAAAAGGAACAATCGCAAAAATCAGCTTTTTTTTGTTAACCGAAGGCCAATAAGGAGCAATTTGCTTTATCGGGCAGTTGATACTGCATATCAGGGGCTTTTAGTTTCAAGGGAATATCCAGTAATAATTTTGTCAATAACTATGCCACCGGAAAAGGTAGATGTCAATGTTCATCCACAAAAGATGGAAGTGCGCTTTCAGGATGAACAGGAGATTTTTCGCCTGATATATCAAGTCCTGCGTGAACATTTAAATAAGTTGGAATATGAAGCAACCTGGAGATTTTCTGTTTTACCTGAAAAAAATGATCACATCGAATACCGAGAAGAAAAAGCGAACAAGGAAGATATAAAAACTTATATAAGTGAAAAATCTGAAGATTCTTATTTTTCAGATTTCTGGGCGGATAAGGACGATAAAAAAGGTGTAAGAAAAAATAATGCGGTAAGTCATGTTACAATTGATAAATCATATGACATGGGTCAGGATAATAAAATTTTAGGGCAGGTTTTAAAAAGCTATATCTTAATTGAAAAAGATGATGCTTTATATATAGTAGATCAGCATGCTGCCCATGAGCGGATATGGTTCGAAAAATTGAAAAAAATGTATGCAGAGAGTTCAGATATATCTCAAAACATGGTTATTCCTTTGTCTTTGCAGTTTTCAGCAGATAAAATAGAGGTATTAGAGCAAAATTTGGCTTTTTTAAATGAACTGGGATTTGTTCTGGACATATTAGGCTATAATTCGGTTGTTTTACGTTCTGCACCTTCATTTGCAGATGGAAAAGAGGCGGATATTATAGAAGAAATTTTATCCTTTTTAGAAGAAGGAAAAAATACTGTTGTTTTAGATAAGATTATAGCTGTGATAGCCTGCAAAAAAGCGGTTAAGGCAGGGGAAGACTTAAGTTTTTCAGAAATGCAGGAAATTATTGATGCTTTATGGGAAACTTCAGACTATAAGAATTGTCCCCATGGTCGTCCTACCATGTTAAAAATGAAAAGGGAAGATTTAGATAAATTATTCAAGAGGTAGAGAAATGCGGGTAATAGCAACAACTACTCAGTCAAAAGCAGCATCTTCTCTTACAGAAGAATTTTGTGATTTTTTGGGTGAAACTGGGATTAAGTTTGTCCCTCGAAAGGGAAAAAGCTTAGAAAAGCTGAAAAGGGAACATAATGCAGATGGGGTTATTGTTTGGAAAGATACCGGACCAGTTCTTTATATAGACGAAAATGTTGAATTTTTCTATCATCCTAGCATGGCTAAAAACAGGATTTCTAATTACAGAAAATTTGGAACTTTCGATCCTTTAATAAAGGCTTTTGATTTAAGAGAAGATGATGAGGTTCTGGATTGTACTTTAGGTTTAGGTTCTGATGCGGTAGTGGCCTCTTATTTTGCTCCCCGGGGCAGGGTAGTAGGACTTGAGTATTCAATGGTAGCTGCTGCTCTAGTTAAGTGGGGTATGAAAATGTATAAATCTCCTATGCAATGGTTGAATCAAGCGATAAAAAGGATAGAAGTTTTAAATGAAGACTACCGGGTTTATCTTAAAAAATTGGCAGATAATTCTTTTGATATAGTTTATTTTGATCCTATGTTCAGGAAACCAGTGCTTAGAAGTCAGCCTATATCTCCTTTAAGGTTTCTTGCTAATCCGGAGCCGGTAGACCGTGAAAGTATAAAAGAAGCTGTCCGAGTTGCCCGCAAGCGGGTGGTAATGAAGGAGATTTTTTCAAGCGGAGAATTTGCCCGTTTAGGTTTTGAAAAAATATGCGGGAATCCTAATAATAAAATAGCTTATGGTGTAATTGAGAAAAAAGGTATTTAATCTGGGGGTAAAAGAATTGTTAAAACTGGCAGCTATAGTAGGTCCAACTGCGATAGGCAAGACAGAAGTATCGATAATGGTAGCTGAGAAAATCGGTGGAGAAATTATTTCCTGTGATTCGATGCAGATATATAAGGGAATGGATATAGGAACTGCGAAAGTAGGAAAAGAAGAAAGGCTGCGGATAAAACATCATATGATAGATATAGTTGACCCCGGGGTTAATTATAGTGTGGCGGATTATCAAAGGGAAGTTAAAAAAATTATAGCTGATATAAATAAAAATGGGAAAATCCCTATTTTGGTAGGAGGAACAGGACTTTACTATCAAGCGGTGGTAGATGATTATCATTTTTTGCCTATGCATTCCAGACAGGAAGTGCGCCGTAAATGGGAAGATTTAATAGAGAAAAGAGGTTTAGCTTTTGCTTATGAATATCTGAGGGTAGTAGATCCTGATTATTCTAAAATAATAAGCCCCAATGATAAAAAAAGAATCATAAGGGCTTTAGAAGTATTTGAAATTACAGGAAAACCTTTTTCCAAATTTCAAACTAGGGATATTTCCTGTTATAATTTAGCTGTGGTAGGATTATATATGGAAAGAAATGAACTTTATAAACGCATTAATTATAGGGTAGAGGAGATGATAAAAAAAGGGTTGATTGACGAGGTTTATGAGTTGTGGAAAAAAGGGTATGATTTGACTTTTAATTCAATGCAGGGTTTAGGTTATAAACAGGTATTGTATTATTTAGAAGGTTTTTTAACCAAAGAAGAACTGATTAATGAAATAAAAAGGGAAACCAGACATTATGCTAAAAGGCAGTGGACCTGGTTTAAAAAAGATAAGCGTATATCGTGGTTTAATGTCTCTGAATTTATTTCCAAAGAAGAGCTTGCCAAAAAAATTTCGAATTATATAGAAGGACAATTATGTCCGGTGTAGAATTTTTTTGTAATAGATAGAGATATTTTGAATGGAGGTATATGGAGATGAGTAAAAACCAGTTGAATTTGCAGGACGCTTTTTTAAATCAGGTGCGGAAGGAAAGGGTGCCGGTAACCATTTTCTTGATAAACGGGTTTCAGTTGAAAGGAATGGTAAAAGGTTTTGATAATTTTACAGTGGTAGTTGAGATAGATGGAAAACAGCAGATGGTCTATAAACATGCCATATCTACCATCGCACCAGTTAAGCCTATTGGATCGATTAACATGGAAAATAAAGGTGAAGAATAACCCGGATACTCCGGGTTATTCTTTTGGTATCACCACTTTTAGCCTTTTTTCATATAATAAACGCAGAAAGGGTTATTATGCATAAACAAAATAACAGGAAGTGGTGATATTTTTTGGAAATATCTATGAAGTTTAAGGAAAAAAGTGCAGGACTAAATGCAGTTAAGATAGAAGGTGAAAACCCAATATTCTCGCGTACGGATGCCTTTGAGGAGTTGGAAAAACTCATTGGGTTAAAAGAAGTAAAAAAAAACATAGCAGAAATTACTGCCTTTGCTCTGGTACAAAATAAAAGAGCGAAGCTGAATCTTAAAACATCTTCAGCTGCACTACACATGATATTTAAAGGAAATCCCGGAACAGGAAAAACTACCGTAGCCCGTATATTAGGAAGCATATTTAATGAAATTGGAGTTTTGTCTAAAGGACATCTAATCGAGGTGGAAAGAGCAGACCTGGTTGGAGAATATATTGGGCATACTGCTCAAAAAACCAGGGAAATTATCAAGAAATCGTTGGGGGGAATTCTATTTATAGATGAGGCTTATACTTTAGCTCAGGGAGGTAATAAAGATTTTGGTAAGGAAGCAATAGCTACCCTGGTTAAAGCTATGGAGGATTGTCGGGATAATCTTATAATAATACTGGCAGGATATTCAAATGAAATGGATCGCTTTCTGCTTTCCAATCCTGGATTAAGATCCAGATTCCCTATTCAAATCCAATTTAATGATTATGAAGCTGATGAACTTTTTCAAATTGCCTTAAAGATGTATGAGGAAAGGGATTATGATCTTACAGGCCGCTGCCGCTGGAAGCTTAAGAATATATTGAATCAATTCGTGCAAAACCGTCATCCTCACAGCGGCAACGCCAGATTTGTCAGGAATTTAGTAGAAAAATCGATAAGGCTTCAGGCTTTGCGACTGGTAGACAAGGAACATCTTACCCGTCGTGAACTTATGATTATTGAAGAACAGGACTTACCTGATCCATCAAGTATACAGAGTTAATATTTTGGTTCAAAGGAGAGTAATAACCTTGCAGGCAATAGATATAATAAGAAAGGCAGAACACGAATTAAGATACAGATTTATAGAATTAGAGGAGATTGTTTATCATAATCAGGTTAAGATACTGGAAGCTTTTAAAAAATACCATGTAAGAGATATTAATTTTAGTCCATCCTCTGGATATGGTTATGGTGATCTAGGGCGTGATGTATTAGAAGAGATATATGCTGATATTTTCGAAACAGAAGATGCTTTGGTGAGGGGACAGATAGTTTCAGGTACTCATGCTATTTCTGCCTGCTTATTTGGAATATTAAGGCAGGGAGATGAACTGGTTTCTGTCGTTGGTTCTCCTTATGATACTTTACAGAGCATAATAGGGAAAAATAATTCTATGCCTGGCACCTTAATAGATAAAGGTGTGATATATAAAGAAGTAGAACTTACCCCGAATGGTAAGCCTGATGCTTATAATATAGCTTTAAATATAACTTCTAAGACTAAAATGGCATTAATTCAGCGTTCGCGTGGTTATAGCTTAAGGCCTCCCCTTACAGTAGAACAGATTGGAGAATTGATTGAAATTATAAAGAAAGCCAATCCTGAAACTATAATCATGGTGGATAACTGTTATGGAGAATTTACTGATATAGTCGAGCCCAGCCAGGTAGGAGCAGATATTGTGGCTGGATCACTTATAAAAAATCCGGGAGGGGGGCTGGCTCCTTCCGGAGGATATATTGTGGGAAGGAAACAGCTTATAGAACAGATTTCTTATCATCTTACTGCACCTGGCCTAGGCAAAGAATTGGGAGCTAGCCTTATAAGCAATCGCTTTTTTTATCAGGGGCTTTTTATGGCTCCTCATATAGTTCTACAGGCTTTGAAAGGAGCAGTGTTATTAGCCTATATTTTTGAAAAGTATGGATATAAAGTTTATCCTGCCTGGCAAGAAAAAAGAGCTGATATTGTACAGGCAATAGAACTTAACAGTCCGGAAGAAGTTTTGAAGTTTTGTCAGATTGTCCAGAGCAATTCACCGGTAGATAGTGATGTAAAACTTGAATATGCCACTATGCCGGGATACGATGATAAGGTAGTGATGGCAGCAGGTACTTTTATTCAGGGATCATCGATTGAGCTGTCATGTGATGCACCACTTCGTTTTCCTTATTGTGTTTATGTTCAGGGTGGTTTAACTTATGAACATGTTCGCTATGTTACGGCTAAATTGTTGGACGAGCTTATATTTAAGGAATGAGGTTATTTTAAAAGCAGTTTCTCTGGTGTAAATAAGGGAGGATTATATGAATACAGAAATGATTGTCCTGATTATTGTACTTATTTTTATGTTTATGGGGTTATTGGGCACTTTTTTGCCTCTTATTCCAGGGATTCCCTTGATATTTATCTCTATTACTGCTTATGCCTGGTATGAAGGCTTCCATGTAATAACTCCCAAATGGATAGCCTTCTTTGCAGTTCTTACAATTCTGTCTGTTTTTATTAATTATATTGCTACTGTTTTAGGAGCCAAGCGTTTTGGCTCAAGTTCTTGTGGAACAGCAGGAGCTGTTATAGGTGCTGTGATCGGAATTTTTATTTTACCACCCTTGGGCATATTTATTTTCCCCTGGCTGGGAGCAGCTCTTTTTGAATACTTAAAAAATAAGGATTTTAACATGGCGGTAAAGGCAGGAATAGGTGCAGTAGCTGGTATAGTTTCCAGTATGTTATTTAATATAATGTTAGCTCTTACTATGATTTTGATATTTGTCATAAAAGTATTTTAATTGCAATAGAAGGATAAAAGTGCTACTCTAATATAGTTAGCAATCTTCTGGAGGGGTTATATGACTAGGGAAGAAATATTAAAAATAGTTAAAGAAGAAAATGTCCGGTTTATAAGACTGCAGCTTACCGATATTCTTGGAGTACACAAAAGCGTTTCTATCACAGTTGACCAGTTGGAAAAAGCGTTAGACGGAGAACTTATGTTTGACGGTTCTTCTATTGAAGGGTTTGTAAGAATTGAAGAATCAGATATGTATTTAAAGCCGGATTTAAATACTTTTCTGGTTTTACCGTGGAAAAGCCAGGTATCCAGTGGCAAAACTGCAAGGCTTATATGTGATGTTTATGATTCGGATAATAAGCCTTTTACAGGTTCCCCGCGTTATGTTTTGAAGAAGGTTATTAAAGAAGCCGAAGAATCAGGTTACACTATGTATGTGGGGCCTGAACCGGAATTTTTCTTGTTTCAGTTAGATGAAAAAGGTTCACCTACCTTAATAACCAATGACAAAGCGAGCTATTTTGACCTTCCTCCGGTAGATAAGGGAGAGGAAGCAAGAAGAGATATGGTTGAGACTTTGCAGAGCATTGGATTTGAAATAGAAGCAGCACATCATGAAGTAGCTCCAGGACAGCATGAAATTGATTTTAAGTATAAAGATGCTTTGACAACAGCTGATAATATCATATCTTTTCGCATAGTAGTAAGAACAGTAGCGCAGAGACATGGTCTTCATGCTACTTTTATGCCTAAACCTGTTTACGGTATTGCCGGATCGGGTATGCATCTACACTGTTCGCTTTTTAAAGATGGAAAGAATGTTTTTTATGATCCTGATGCTCCTGACGGATTGAGCGATATATGCAGGTATTTTATCGCAGGCGTGTTAAAACATGCCAAGGCAATTTGTGCTATAACTAATCCTACGGTAAATTCATACAAGCGCCTAGTACCTGGCTATGAAGCACCGGTTTACATTGCTTGGTCTTACAGAAACCGGAGTCCTTTAATAAGAATTCCGGCACGGCGGGGAATTGGAACCAGAATTGAAATTCGCAATCCTGATCCTACCTGCAATCCATACTTAGGATTGGCAGTTATACTTAAGGCAGGATTAGACGGAATAAAAAACAAACTGGAAGTTCCCCCTCCTGTTGAAGAAAATATTTATGAAATGGATTTAGAAGCGCGCCGTTCCAAAAATATAGAATCTTTGCCGGAAAATTTATATGAAGCTATAGATGAGCTTAACAAGGATGAGGTTATAAAAGAGGCGTTAGGCGAACATATCTTCACGCGTTTTGTAAAGGCCAAGATAAAAGAATGGGAAAACTATAACACACGGGTTTATGATTGGGAAATAAACGAATATCTTGAGAAATTTTAATATTAAAATCAGCCAGGGATCGCCTGGCTGATTTACATTTTACGTAAAAGACCGGTAACTTTTCCTGCGATTTGCACATTCTGGGCAATGATAGGTTCTAAAGCGCTGTTCTCCGGACGAAGTTCTATATAGTTATCTCTTATAAATATTCTTTTTACGGTTGCTTCATTTTCCAGTAAAGCTACGACAATTTCTCCATTGGCTGCATAAGACTGTTGCCGAACTATAAGATAGTCTCCATCCAGAATACCCGCTTCGATCATACTGTCACCCTTAACTTTAAGAACAAAATGAGTTCCAGTTCCTACAAAACCGGCTGGAACTGGAATATAGTCTTCTATATTCTGTTCTGCGAGTATAGGGGTGCCTGCTGCTACACTGCCGATAAGAGGCAGAGAAATTACTTCTCCTATTATTTTAGGTTCCTGATCTACGGGAATAATAGCCCGGGTTTTGGCAGCATCACGCTTTAGATATCCTTTTTCTTCTAATTGTACAAGATGAGCATGTACTGTTGAGCTTGATTTTAAACCTACAGCTTCAGCTATCTCTCTGACTGAAGGAGGATAGCCGGTAGTTCTTATTTTTTCTTTTATATATTCAAGAATAGCTTCCTGTCTTTTTGTTAAGTTTGCATTTTCACCCATCAGCTTACCTCCAGTGTTTTATATAGATTATAACATATGAACAGATGGAAAAACAAATGTTCGCTTCAAGAAATCCAAAAACTCTCTGGGTTTATATTTTCAATGCTGTCTAAAAATCTTTGTTTGGCACCGGGATGTAATCTTTCAATAGTTTCCAGCAGTTCTTTAATTTCATGTCTTTTAGTTTTACCATTTACCGGGCACATGTTTTTTACCGGCGAGAAGTTTAATTCTCTCGTAATAAGTTCAATGTCTTTTTCTTTAACATATATCATAGGGCGAATAACGGTTATGTCCATCCGATCTAAATAAGTTTTTGGTTTGAAAACATTATATCGTCCTTCATAAAGCATAGACATAAACATAGTAATTACCACATCATCGAGATGATGACCTAAAGCTACCTTATTGCAGTCGTTGTTTTTGGCTACCCGGTTCAGTGCCCCCCTGCGCAAGTTGGCACATAAGGAGCAGGGGCTTTTTTCTTTTCGCATTTCAAATACAATTTTGCCTATGTTGGTAGGTTCAATAATGAGCGGTAAACTAAGTTTATTGCAAAATTTATCTAAAGGTTCAAAGTCATTGTTAAATCCCAAATCTATGTAGATAGGCTTTAATTCAAAATTAAGAGGAGTATATTTCTTAAGTAAATTCAGGAAGTAAAGCAGAGCAAGACTGTCTTTACCTCCTGACATTCCTGTTGCGACTATGTCTCCATCTTCAATTAGATTATATTTAAGATTGGCATCGCGAATTTTTCTGAAAATGTGCTTGATACGTCTGGTGCTCATGTTTCCTCCTCAGATTTATTTATTTCTTTAATATAGGCTTGTTGTAAGCCTGGCTTATCAGTTCTATCGGATGGACAACCTCGCTCTTATAATTATGCCGTTTAGTTCCATGTTTCAGCTGCATTATACAGCTGGGACAACAGGTAGCTATTTTTTCTGCTCCGGTTTCCATTATGCTGTCCATTTTTTTATCCAGGATTTTCATAGAAAGATCATAATGGGTAAGAACATAGGTTCCAGAACCGCCACAGCAGCGGTTGGCATCTGACATCTCAATCAAGGTAACACCTGGAATACGCTTTAAAAGCTCACGCGGTTCACTTTTTATCCCTTGAGCATTGGCTAAATGACAGGGATCGTGGTAGGTGACTTTTATCTTCTCATTATAACCGTTTTCCGGGATTTTTATATCAATTATTTCTATCAGGAATTTAGTTAAATCCATAACTTTATCAGCAAAAAGCTTTGCTTCATCTTCAATTTTGAGACCACCTAACAGAAATTCCATATTTTTACGAGATAAGGCAGATGAACAGGAAGCACAGTCAGTGATTATATAGTCAAAATCATACATATTGAATATCTTAATATTGTGAATAGCAAGAAGCCGGGCTGTTTCTAATTTACCATTTGCTATATGGGGAAGTCCACAGCATTTAGTTTCGGGAGGAATGATTACCTCACAGCCATTTCTGGTCAGAACATCAACCGTGGCCAGTGCTACTCCGGGATTAAGGAGGTCGGTTCCGCAACCCAAAAAGTAACCAACCGTATATTTTTTTTCACCCTGTGCTTTGTATTTATTTTTCAGCTGGCTGCGGGCTGAACGGGCTGGAACTGAAGATAAAATCTGCTCAGCTTTTCCTAGATCACCGGGAAGCAGACGGGTAAGCCCTGTTCTACGGGCTAAAGGCTGCAGTCCGGTTTTTTGGGCTCCCCACATTAATTTTGTAGAAGTTTTTAACAGACCAGGCTTAGTCCATAATGTATCGAATATAAGCTCTTTACCCAGACTGGGATTGTTTTCGTATATATATGAACGGGCGGCAGCGTTTAGTTCATGAATATCAATCCCAGAAGGACAGTTTATGCTGCAGGTTTCACACATTAGACAATTTGCTAAACGCTCATATATCTCATTATTCGGTTCAACTACACCATCGCGCAGCATCTGCACCATAAAGACATGTCCACGGGGAGCAGCAGTTTCATTGCGGATTTCAGCAAAAACCGGACATACACTGCGACATTTTCCGCAGCGCACACATTTCATTATTTGTTCTTTTACGGGAGGTATGTTGCGAAAATCCATGATATCTCTTCCTTTCAGATTAAATAAGTTTATCTGGATTCATGATACCTTTAGGGTCAAAGACATTTTTAATTTTTTTCATATATTGGTGTGCAAGTCCGTGTTCAACTTCAGCATACTCCCGTCTGACTACTCCGACCCCGTGTTCTCCGGTAGTTGTTCCTTCCATTTCAATAGCTAAAAGATGAATTTCATGCACCAACTGCTTTACCTTTTCAACTTCTTCAGGATTTTCCGGATTAATTACCGGTGCGGTGTGGACATTACCATCCCCTATGTGCCCATAATTTACTACCTTGATTCCATATTTTTCACCCAATTTGCGAATAGCCCGTAGGGTATCAGCTACCTTAGAAAGCGGCACACTTATATCTTCACCGGCAAAAATCCGGCTTCCATCAGGCCGAACCCGGGCAGCAGCCGCAGCCGTAACACTTCTTCCTTCCCAAAGTTCAGCCATACGTTTGGGGTCAGTTGCCCATTCTACCATGCGCGCTCTTTTTTCGGCAATTTCTTTTATAGTCGTTCCTTCATATTCCACACTGGGTGGATTGCCGTCAACTTCGAAGAGAAGGATAGCTTCAGCGTTAGGCAAATTTATATCCGGCTTAAATTGATTTACAGCTTCGATAGCTGAACTATCTAAAATTTCAATACCTGAAGGTAGAATACCAGCCTTGTATACTTCTAGGACAGTAGCCGGAGCATCATCTAAATTATCAAAGACAGCCATGGCAATCCCACGTGCTTTAGGTTTAGGCCAACAGCGCAATCTTATTTTAGTTACTACTCCTAAAATCCCCTCTGAACCTACCATGAGTTTGGTAAGGTTAAGACCAGATACATTTTTTATGGCTTTTGATTTTACCCCACCGGTAGTTATAACATCTCCATTAGGAAGAACTACTTCTAACCCTAAAACATACTGTTCTGTACAGCCGTATTTTACGGCTCTGAGCCCACTGGCATTGTTTGCTACCATGCCTCCTACTGTGCACATTTGGCTGCTGCCTGGATCAGGTGGAAAAAACAGATTGTATTTTGCCAGTTCCTTATTGAGCTGGGCATGAACTATACCCGGTCTTACTATGACCTGCATATTGCTGACATCTATTTCTACGATTTCGTCAAAGGTAGATAAATCAAGGACTATACCGTCATTTATGGCTACACATCCTCCGGTTTCTCCGGTTCCTGCTCCTCTGGGTATAACATTTATTTCATGATTATAGGCGAAGGCCATGACTTTCTGCACATCTTCAGTAGATTTAGGAAAGACTACGGCAGTAGGAGGGACAGGTTTAAGTTTAGTTAGAAAAGAACTGTCATAGGAATAATACATGAGATCGATTTCATTTGTAAGCACCTTTTTTGAGCCCAGTAGGTTGGTTAGTTCCTTCTTCACCTGCTTTTTATCCATCTTTTCACTCTCCAAAGTATAGTTTAATTACAGAATTTTTAATGCTAATTATATCATAATGATAAAAAAACTTTAAAAAATATCGCAAAATCAAGAGAACTTTATAAAGGGATTGTTAATACGGTATAATCTAATATGCGGTTATAAAGTTTATATCTGTGATCTGAATATTTTAAAATTAAAATTGAAGAATTTAAATAAAAGCATAACTGAAATTAAAATTCAATAAAATAAAAGTAATTGAAAAAAGGAGATTTTTTTATTATGTACGAAGAGCTGACCCGTATTCTGCCTGTCCATACTTTAAGATTTAATGAGCCTATGTCTAATCATACCAGTTTTAAAATTGGAGGACCGGCTGATATTGTAGTACTGCCGGAATCAATTGGGGATATACAAAAAGTATTATTTTTTGCGCGGGAAAAAGGTATACCGCTGTTTATTATGGGATTCGGCAGCAATCTCCTGGTAAGAGACAAGGGAGTCCGGGGAATTGTTATTAAAATAGGGAATTGCCTTAATGATTTCAAAGTAGAAGATAATGAAATATATGCTGAAGCTGGAATAAGATTATCTTATCTTGCCAAAAAAGCAGCGGAAAATAGTTTGAGCGGTTTAGAGTTTGCCGAAGGTATACCTGGAAGCCTTGGAGGAGCAGTCTTCATGAATGCAGGAGCTTATGGCGGAGAAATGAAAGATATTTTAAAAGAAGTCCATGCTGTAAGCCCCGATGGTGAAATGAAAACTTTCTTAAAGAATGAAATGAGGTTAAGCTATCGATACAGTATTTTTCAGGATAACGGATATATTATATTAGGAGCTAAAATGCAACTTAAAAAGGGGAATAAAGAGCAGATTTTGGTCTGTATGCGTGAATTTGCCGCCAGGAGGCGGGAAAAACAGCCGCTTAATATGCCCAGTGCTGGGAGTATTTTTAAAAGGCCGGAAGGTTATTATGTAGGACCTATGCTTGAAAAATTGGGTTTAAAGGGCTACCGAATCGGAGGTGCCGAGGTCTCTGACAAACATGCCGGATTTATTGTTAATGCAGGAGGAGCAACTTGTGAAGATGTTTTGCAATTAATCGACTATATAAAGAGTAAGGTAAGAGAGGTTTATAATGTTGAATTAGAACCGGAAATTAAGATTATTGGTGAAGAATAGTAATGTCAGGAGTAGAAGGTAATGAGAGTGCTTCTATCTACCCTTAATGCAAAATATATCCATTCTTCTTTGGCTATGGCTTATTTATACGCCTATTGTAAAGATGGAGCCTGGGATATGGAGATAAAAGAATATTCCATAAACGAAAACCTGGAAAATATTATGGCTGAAATATTCCGGAAAAGACCGGATGTATTGGCTTTTTCCTGTTATATCTGGAATATTGAATATATTTTACAGCTTTGTGCAGATTTCAAAAAGATTTCTCCTCAGACCTGTATTGTTTTAGGGGGACCAGAGGTTTCATATGATCCGGTTTCTCTTCTTAAAAAACACCAGGAGATAGATTTCATTATCCGCGGTGAAGGGGAGATAACTTTAAAAGAGTTATTAAGGGCTTTTTGTGGACAAGGTAGTTTTAAGAATGTTAAAGGAATAACCTACAGGCAAGGGGATTATATATATCACAACGATGACCGTGAATTGATAGATGACTTAGATATAATACCTTCACCTTATAACAGGGAAAATATCAGAACCTATTATAAAGATAAAATCATTTATTATGAAACTTCCCGCGGCTGTCCATTTAACTGTAGCTACTGCCTCTCTTCAACTATGAAAGGTGTCAGGTATTTTTCTTTAGAAAGGGTTAAAAAGGATTTATTGCTCTTTATGGAAGAAAAGGTTAAAGAGGTTAAGCTAGTTGACCGGACTTTCAATTGTAATGAAGAGAGAGCACGTGAAATAATGGAGTTTATTCTTGAAAATAATTCTTGCACCCGGTTTCATTTTGAAATTGGTGCTGAATTGCTTTCTGACGAAATGATAGATTTTTTAAAAGGAATCCCACCGGGTATTTTTGATTTTGAAATAGGGATTCAATCTACCTGTGAAAAAACCCTGCAAGCGATAAACCGCAGGAGTAATTGGCAAGTCCTTAAAAGAAAGATAAAGGAACTGATTATAAGCCAGAATATACATATTCATTTAGATTTGATCGCCGGCTTACCTTTCGAAGATTATATTACTTTTAAAAAATCTTTTAACGATGTATATAATTTGGAACCTGATGTTATTCAGTTGGGTTTTTTAAAACTTTTAAAGGGTTCTCCTATCCGACATGACAGTTGTAAATATGGTTATTTGTTCCAGAATAAACCTCCGTATCAGGTTTTAAAAAATTATTATATATCCTATGAAGAACTTATAAAACTCAAGGAAATCGAGGAATTAATAGAAAAATATTACAATTCGGGGATAGCTAAGAATACCTTAAAATATCTAGTAGAGAAGATGTATCAGAATGATGCTTTTATTTTTTATGAAAAAATGGCTGATTTTTGGGAAGAAAGAGAACTTTTTGATCGTTCTCATAAAAGAGAGGCTGAATATATGATTCTGCGTGATTTTATTTTAAGAGAACATGAAGAAGATTATTTCGCAGTAGAGTTATTAAAATATGACTATTTTTTAAATAATCATGCCCACAATTTGCCTTCCGGCTTTGTAAGTTTTAATCCTGATAATGCGGGTGAAATTCTTTATAAATTACTTAAAAATCGGGATTTTATAAAACAGACTATTCCTGAATGGGAAGGCAAAACCGCGCGTGAAATAAGAAGGTATGTCCATTTGGAATATCTGCAAGATAATACTATTTATAAAAAAAATTGTTTTTGTAAAATTATTCCTGTATTATTTATATATAACCCGGTGAGGAAAAAAGCGGAAAAGGTAGTAGATGTAAGTTCTTTTTTATGATCTGATTTTAAAAATGGGGGGGAGAGGAGAAGATGATTAAAAAAACATGGTATGGCCCGGTTTTGCAGCTTGAAATGGCAAGGTTGTTCGAGGGCAAACCTGTCTACACGATGGCTTGCTACTATGTTGACGGCCTTTTGATTGATACAGGTCCTGTCCATGTAAGTGACGAAATAGAAGAAGCATTTAAAGATCTGCCGGTAAATATAATTGTCAACACCCACCACCATGAGGATCACATTGGTAATAATATAGTATTTCAGCAAAAAAGGGGCGTAGAAAAAATCTTGGCTCACTATAAGGCGGTAGAACGCATACAAAGACCCGAAACATGGATACAGAGGCTTAGAGCATATCAGCATATTGCCTGGGGCAGTCCACCTCCATCTAAAGCCCAGGTTATTGGAGAAACAGTTGAAACTGCTAATTACCAGTTCAAAGTTATCCATACTCCCGGACACAGTGATGACCATATATGCCTTTTAGAGCCTAAAAAGGGCTGGCTTTTCAGCGGGGATATTTTTATAAGAGAAGAACTGAAAACCTTGCGCAGTGACGAAAATTTTCATGAAATTCTAGCTTCATTGTATAAGCTTTATCAGTATGAATTTTCAACTATATTCTGCGGTTCAGGAAAGATAATAATGAAAGATGCTAAAAAAGCATTAAAGCAAAAAATCGAATATTTTGAAAGGATAAAGGAAGAAATTTTTGCTTTGTATGATAAGGACAAAGATATAGAAGAGATAACCAGACAGGTTTTAGGAGAGGAATCAGTCTTATACGGACCAACAGAAGGGGATTTTGGAAAGATTAATCTGGTTAAATCAGTTTTGACAGGGTCCGAGTGCTGAAAATAAAAATTTTAATAACAGGTATTGGATAAAAATTACTTTTATAGTACAATATTTTATGTCGGTTATTGAATCTTGAATAACGATTTAGACAAATTTTGGCATATATATTGTAATAAGTGGTGAAAAATTATGATAAAAGTACCTGCCTCCAATTTAGTTCCTGGTATGGTTTTAGCGCGGGCAATAATTGAACCCGAATATAAGAGAGTGCTTTTAACGGCAGGACAGGTCCTAAATGAATATTATATCAAGAGAATACAGGAAAAAGGAATACCGGCTGTATATGTTAAAGATGTTCTGGGGATTGAAAAAACTGTCGGTCCAGTTGCGGAAGAGGTTATTATAGAGTCCAATAAGGTTTTGCGGGAAACTTTTAAATCCTGTATGAATACAGGACGCTTGACTTTAAAAGCAATAAAATCTCAGGTAGATTTGATAATTGACGAGCTTTTACGAAATCAAAATTTAGCTATCGGGCTTGAGGACATACGGGATTATGATTCTTATACTTACCAACACAGCGTGAGTGTATGCATATTGTCGCTTATTATTGGGATAAAAAACGGATACAACAGGGAAAAGCTCAGAAATTTAGGGATAGGAGCCATTCTCCATGATATTGGCAAGATAACCGTTCCGCAAAAGATATTAAATAAACCTGGTGTTTTAGATGATTTTGAAAAAGAATTTATAAAAAAACATCCCTGGGAAGGTTTTAATATCATAAGAAACTCCCAGGAGGTTTCTCTTGTTTCTGCTCATGTAGCCTTACAGCATCATGAACATATTAGTGGAAAGGGTTATCCCCAAGGGCTGAGAGGGGATAAGATACACGAATTTGCCCAGATTGCCGCGGTTGCTGATATATTTGACGCTCTAGTTTCAGATCGTCCTTACCGTCTGGGCTATTCAAATCAAGAAGCCCTTGAGATTCTTTATAAAGAAAGTTCAGGTCATATAAAAAAGGAGTATGTTGATTTGTTATCACAGCATATCATTCCTTATCCGCCGGGAACCTTAGTAAAGTTAACGACGGGAGATACAGCGGTAGTCCTGGGGGAAAACCCGGATAATTTATCTAAACCGCGTGTAAAGATTTTGCTGGATATGAATAACAAACCTTATCAATTAATCAAAGAAATAGATTTAAGTCTTTTTGACAACATACAGATAAAACATGCTTTAAATAATGCTCAGGCGGCTGAAATATTATCCCAATATACACTTAAAGATGAAATGATTATAAGAAATTTTGGATCGTAGAATTAAAATTTGAACTGGCAATATTCCTCGCCTACCTGTTCTATGTATTTGTTTATTTCTTCTATCGGAGGAACGGGAACATGGGCGAGTTTTACTTTTTCATTACAGCGGGGGCATATGAGCCAATAATCTTCAATGTTAAACTTTTCCCCCTGGGCTATCTTTTTAAGAAGGCTGATTAAAGTAGAAACTTTATTATCAGGTGTCGAAAACCTGGCTGCAGTCGCCAAAGTCCAGTTATACTCATTTACGTTATTCCCGCATTTCATGCAGTAAATCATTAAAACAGCCTTTTCGTTTTTTCGCATAATTTCTTCTCCTATCTTTCGATAAAATATTTTACTAAAAGTATTTTAAAAAAATAAAAATTAATGTATAGTAATATTATATAAAATACTTTTAATGGTGAGCAACAATGTTAAAAGAAAAAACCAGATTGGCAATAAAATGTCCCTATTGTAAGAGAGAATCAGATGAGTATAACTGGTCGTTAGCTACTGCTGCGCGATATTCAATAGGCGAAGATACCTGCCCGGTCTTGATTCAGGTGCTGCTCGCTTATATAAATGGAAATGGCGATATGTTTGATGGCTATCGTTTAGTTTGCCCCAAATGTTACCATGGAGTAGATTTTACAGAATTAAGTCCTCCTCCCAAACAAGAAATAGAGGAATATGCTGCCAAAGCAGGTGAAGAATATTGTAATATGTGGTTATAAAATATTTATTGACTTATGTTGGAAACTAATTTAACATAAGCTATTTGCCAGGGGCTTAATCGCATATCTTCCTCTAACTCTCCATTAGTGGGGAGTTATGTTTTTTTGAAACCTTTTATTCCACTATATTGCGCCGTTCACCTTTGAGAAAAGCGGCAATATTAAGTTTTACTTCCTCTATTAATCTAATGCGCGCTTCACGGCTGCCCCATGCTATATGAGGAGTAATTAAAAGCTTATCCTTGTTTTTTATATGGAGAAGCGGATTATCTTTTTTTAAGGGTTCATTTTCCAGTACATCAAGACCTGCTCCTGCTATGAGATTTTCGTCTAGAGCCCGGGCAAGGTCGGCTTCATTGACAATGCTGCCTCTCCCTAGATTCAGCAGGAAAACATTCTTTTTCATTTTTTGCAGTTCTTTGTAGGTAATGAGGTTTTTTGTTTTTTCATTTAAAGGGCAGTGAATTGAAATTATATCGGAAGTGGTTATCAACTCTTCCCATTCCACTTTTTTATAAGCAGGATTGTTGTTCTTTCCGGAGGTGGAAAAATAGATTACTTTACAGCCAAAAGCAGAGGCGACTTTTGCTACTTCAAAACCTATAGTTCCGAGTCCTATAATACCCCAGGTTTTATCTTTAATCTCATTAAAAGGTTTGCCGAGATGAGTAAAAAGATTACTGTCAGTATATCGACCTGATTTTACATAATCATCATAGTACTTTAAAGATTCCATGAGATAAAAAAGCATGCCAAAGGTATGCTGAACTACACTGGGAGTAGAGTATCCAGCGACATTAGTTACAGTTATACCGCGTTTCCTGGTGTATTCTAAGTCAACATTGTTGGTGCCGGTAGCAGTAATACATATGAGTTGGACCCGGGGAGCATAAGATAAATTATTTTCGTTTAAGACTACTTTGTTAGTGATGATTATATCCTGGTCTTTAATTCGTTCTACTACTTCATCTTTAAAAGTTGCCGGATAAATTGTTAAATTGCCGAATTCTTCAAAAATGCTTAAATCTACATCTGAACCTAAGGTATCAGCATCGAGTATGCAAAGATTAAGCAAGATGGCATCTCTCCTTTTTAAAAATAATAAAAACCTCTTAAACAGAGGCTTTTGCTTAAATATTATTATGTTTCTTTAACAAAAACAACATTGTATTTTTTTGAATACCTTGCAATCGCATTTTTTTTAAGATAAGTTAGTAATGTTGGAAAGCTGTAAACTAAACTTGATTTCAAAACGAAAAAACAGTTAGGAGATGAGTTAGGTGGATTTTGGGAAAAGAGCGCTTGCTCTGCATTCTGAATATAAAGGAAAAATTGAAGTGATAAGCAAAGTAAAAATAAAAGATCGTGAAGATTTGAGTGTGGTCTATACTCCCGGAGTAGCTGAACCCTGCAAAGAGATTTATTCCTGCAGGGATGAAGTTTACAGATATACATCTAAAGGAAATATGGTTGCAGTAATAACAGATGGTTCAGCAGTTTTGGGCTTGGGAAATATTGGACCTGAAGCAGCTCTGCCTGTTATGGAAGGCAAAGCCATATTATTCAAGGAATTTGCAGGAATCGATGCTTTCCCTATATGCCTTGATACCCAGGATGTCAATGAAATAGTAAAAACGGTGAAATACTTGTCACCTTCATTTGGCGGAATTAATTTAGAAGATATATCTGCTCCCAGGTGTTTTGAAATTGAAGAAAGGCTTAAAGAAGAGCTTGATATTCCGGTTTTTCATGATGACCAGCATGGAACGGCTGTAGTTACTACCGCAGGGCTTTTAAATGCTTTAAAAATTACCGGAAGAGACATAAAGAATACCCGAATTGTAGTTAATGGGCCGGGGGCTGCTGGAACAGCCATAACCAAAATGCTCATCGGCATAGGTGTTCAGGACATCCTGGTATGTGATGAGAAAGGGATTTTGTGCGATGGAGATGAAAGACTTACTTATCAAAAAATAGAGTTGGCTCGTATAACTAATAGAGAAAAGCTTAAAGGAACCTTAAGGGATGCATTGAAAGGAGCGGATGTATTTATAGGAGTTTCTGCTCCTAATGTAGTTGATATGGGGATGATTAAATCTATGAATAAAAATGCTATTGTTTTTGCTATGGCTAATCCGGTACCGGAGATTATGCCTAATTTGGCTAAAGAAGCTGGAGCTAGAATAGTAGCAACCGGGCGTTCGGATTTTCCCAATCAGATCAACAATGTTTTGGCTTTTCCCGGAATATTCCGGGGAGCACTTGATGTCAGGGCACGCGTAATAAATGAAGAAATGAAAATTGCTGCTGCTTATGCTATTGCAGATATAATTCCAGAAAATGAGCTTAGTGAAGAAAATATTATTCCTTATGCACTCAATAAAAAGGTGGTACAGGTCATTGCCGAAGCTGTTACCAGAGCAGCGAGGGAAACAGGAGTTGCTAGGATTTAAAATTTGGAAATGGAAAGATTATGAGTATTATTATATAAATTTATGAATATTATTATAAAATATTATAGAATTTTTATAGACCTTGGACGGACATTTTTTCCTGTAAGAAAAAATGTCCGTTTTTTGTTTTGTTTTTAAATTGATAAAAACGAAAAAAATTTTTAAGATTTTTATCTGTCTGTTTAAGTTTTTTAATAAATTTTTAATTTTACATATGATTTATGGCATAAAAATTGCATTTTCATTTATGGTGGACATTTCTAATAAACTGCAGGTTTAAAGCGAAAACTAAGTCTTAAAAGAATTCAGGTTTCTGGCACTGTAGAAAGGGAGGTTTTTATGGAACTAAAAAAAGTCATTAAAGCCGAAAAGTTAGATGAAGTTCTTAATTTACTGGCGGAAAACCGCGAAAGGGCAAAGGTTATTGCAGGAGGAACTGATTTTGTAATCCAGCTTAGAGAGAAGAAAATAGCCCCGGAAGTGATAATAGACATTTCTGATGTAGATGAGCTTAATTTTATCAGGAAAAGCGGAGAATTTATTGAAATAGGAGCTGCGACTAAATTTACAACTATTAAAAACAGCGGCATTATAAGTGATGCTTTTAAAGGTTTGAAAGATGCTGCTGGACATGTAGGTTCTCCTCAAATCAGAAACCTGGGGACTGTAGGTGGTAACATATGTAATGGATCTCCTGCTGCTGATACTGTTCCTGCTCTTTTGGCATTAGGCGCTGTTGCGGTGGTAAAAAGTAAAAATAATACCCGTGAAGTTCCTTTAGAAGAATTTTATCTTGACCGCGGTAAGGTTAAATTAGAACCTGATGAAATATTATATGCGGTTAAGTTTTTAAATTCTAAACCAGGCCAAGGTTTAGGTTTTGTAAAACTCGGTCTTAGAAATGCTCTGGCAATTTCTTCGATTTCAATTGCAGTTTTTGTCGAAACAGACAATGATATTAACTGTAAAGATGTCCGTATAGGAAGTGGCGCTTTAGCTAAATTCCCGATCCGGGAAAAAGAAGTAGAAGCTTTCCTTAAAGGAAAAACTTTACACGAAGATGTTATTGAAGAAGCCACTGAATTTTTCGGCAAGATATTAGAACAAAGATTAGCCGGAAGACCTCCAGTTGAAAAAGACTATAAGCCTTATGCAATAAAAGGTGTGTTTAAAGAAGCATTAAATAAAGCTTTATCGGTTGTTTGTTAAAAAATTTTTTTCGAGGTGAAGACTATGAAAACAATTTCTCTTAAAGTAAACGGAAAACCTTATACTGTTGAAGTTGAAGAAGATATGAGGCTTTTAGATCTTTTGCGGGATAAGCTTGGATTTACCGGAGTAAAAGAAGGTTGTGCCGAAGGTGAATGTGGGGCATGTTCTGTAATTATGGATGGAAACCTGGTTACTTCATGTCTGGTTATGGCTTTCCAGGCTGATGGTAAAGAAATAATAACTATTGAAGGCTTACAGAGCGAAGATGGAACCCTTCATCCTATACAGCAGGCTTTTTTGGATGAAGGAGCTGTACAATGCGGCTTTTGTACCCCGGCTATGGTTTTAGCTGCTAAAGCATTATTAGATAAAAATCCTAATCCCACTGATGAACAAATAAAAGAGGGGATATCCGGAAATTTGTGTCGTTGTACTGGATATGCTAAAATCGTCAGCGCAGTTAAGAAAGCAGCTGAGTACCTTAACCAAGGAGGGAAATAAAATGGACTTTAATGTCATAGGAAAAAGTGTCATAAGGGTTGATGGACTGGCTAAGGTTACAGGTAAGGCAATTTATCCTCAGGATATATATATGGATAATATGCTTTTTGGAAAAACTTTACGTTCAAGTGTACCTCATGCTTATTTTACTTTAGATACCAGCAAAGCTGAAAAGATTGAAGGAGTTGTAAAAATATTTACCGCGAAAGATGTGCCAGGACATAATTCTCATGGGGTGCTTTTTAAGGATCATGAGGTTTTATGTGAAAAGAAAGTACGCCGCATTGGCGATCCGATAGCGTTTGTAGTTGCTGTTTCTGAAAAAATTGCTGCTGAAGCGATAGAAGCTATTGAAGTAAAGTATGAAGAGATTCCTGCTGTTTTTGACCCAGTGGAAGCAATGAAAGACGAAATAAAAGTCCATGATGGAAAAAGCAATATTATTTATCACTATAAACTAAGAAAAGGGAATATTGAAGAAGGATTTGCCCAGAGTGATGTCATTGTAGAGAATGTTTACAACACTTCTATGGTAGAGCATGCTTTTTTACAGCCGGAAGCAGGGGTGTCTTATGTAGAAGATGATGGAACCATAGTAGTATGTGCAGCTACTCAGTATCCCCATTTTGACCAGCTGGAAATTGCTGAAGCTATGGGAGTTCCAGCTGAAAAGGTTAAGGTTATAAACCCGGCGGTAGGAGGAGCATTTGGCGGCAGAGAAGATATTACTCTGCAAATTCATTTAGCTATGGCCGCTGTTTATACCGGAAGGCCGGTAAAAGCTGTATATTCCCGGGAAGAATCTTTTTATGCTCACTCCAAGAGGCATCCGGAAATAATCAAGATTAAAACGGGCGCTAATAAAGAAGGAAAGCTTTTAGCTTTAGAAGCCGAGATAATTGCTGATACCGGTGCATATGCTTCCTGGGCGATAAATGTTACCCGCAAATCTGGAATTCATGTAACCGGACCTTATGTAATACCTAATGTAAAAGTAGATGCTTATGCGGTATATACAAATAATCCGTTCTGCGGTGCGATGCGCGGATTTGGGGCTACCCAGGTACCGATTGCTACTGAACAGCAAATGGATATCTTAGCAGAAAAGCTTAACATAAGCCCCGTAGAGATAAGACTTAAAAATGCGTTTACTAAAGGAAGTCAAACTGCTAATGGGCAGACTTTAACTGATAGCGTTCCTTTAGTCGATTGTATTACTAAAGCTGCTAAGGCTATAGGCATGTTTTAATGGAAGGAGGCTACAGTAGTGAAAAAAAGAGGAAAAGGAATTGCATGTATTTTCTATGGAACTGGATATGGAAATGGATTTCCTGATGTTTCCAGAGCTTATGCTGAACTTCAGCCTGATGGTAAGGTAGCTATATATACCGGGGCAACCGAAGTAGGACAGGGAGCTAAAACAGCTTTAAGCCAGATTCCGGCTGAAGTTTTAGGGCTCAGTGTAGATGATATAATTTTTATCAATGAAGATACCAGTATTACACCTGATGCAGGAACAGCAGCTGCTACCCGTCAAACCTATAACACAGGTAATGCCATAAAAATGGCAGCTGAAGAATTAAGAAATGAGCTTATTAAAATAGCAGTCAAAGAATTAGAGCTTAACAGTGATATAGGATTAAAAATGAAAGATGGAAAAATTTTTCTTGAAATCTATCCTGATAAATGTATAACTTTTTCTCAGATAGCTGCTATGCAGGAAGAACCTCTGCGCAAGTTTGCAGTTTTTACTGCGCAGACTGTTCAGATAGACCCAGAAACCGGACAGGGGGCTCCATACTGGCCATATACTTTCAGTGCCTGTGCAGTTGAAGTGGAAGTTGATACTGAAACAGGCAAAGTAGAAGTCATTCGCGGAGCTCATGCCCAGGATGTAGGCAGAGCAGTCAATCCTACACTTATAGAAGGGCAGATGGACGGCGGATTTGCCATGGCCATGGGATATGTTATTTATGAAGATTTGGGCTTAGAAAACGGCAAGATATGGAACAACAAGCTTTCCAGCTATATTATTCCTACATCGATGGATATGCCGGAAATACAAAATATTATAGTAGAAGATCCAGAAAATACAGCACCTTATGGAGCTAAAGGAATTGGAGAACCAGTAATGATTTCTGTTGGCCCTGCTATTTTAAATGCTATATATGATGCAGTAGGAGTCCGGATGACAGAAATACCGGTTACCCCGGCTAAACTTCTTAAGGCCATAAGAGAAAAAGAACAAAAGGAAGCTTAAGGATTTAATAGTAAAGGAGAACTGGCGTGAAAAAGGTTAAGATTGAAAATGCGGTGGGGATGATCCTGGCCCACGATTTAACCCGTATAGTGCCTGGTGAATTTAAAGGGGCCGCCTTTAAAAAAGGATATATAATCCAAGAGGAAGATGTTGAGCTTTTGAAAAGCATGGGGAAAAACCACATTTATATACTCGAAATGACCCCGGACATTTTGCATGAAAATGATGCGGCCATAAGGATAGCTCGGGCGGCAGCAGGCAAAAATCTTCATTTATCTGAACCAGCTGAAGGGAAGGTTAATTTTATTGCCACAAAAAAAGGGCTTTTAAAAATAAACCTGCCATTGCTTTACAAGATAAATGAATTAGAAATGATAATTTTAGCTACTCTGCATAATAATACGCCGGTAAAAGAAGGGCAGATAGTAGCCGGAACGCGTATAATACCTTTAGTTATTGAAAAAGAAAAGATTGAACAGGTGGAAAGTTACTGTCAAGCTGACTGTCCAGTTATATGGGTGGAAGAAATGGAATGTATTAAGGTAGGTATAGTAGTTACCGGGACTGAGGTTTATGAAGGAAGGATTACGGACAGATTTGGCCCGGTTTTAGCCGATAAAGTAAAGAATTATGGCTGTGAATTGGCAGGAATAAGCTATGCACCTGATGATAAGGCTTTAATCAAGCAGGAAATATTGAAACTTATTGATAAAGGTGCAGAACTGGTTATGACTTCCGGCGGTATGTCAGTAGATGCTGATGATGTTACTCCTGCTGCAATACGGGAGATGGCTGATGAGGTTATAACCTATGGTTCGCCTGTTTTGCCAGGGGCTATGTTTATGCTGGCTTATAAAGGAGATGTTCCGATTTTAGGAGTGCCTGCCTGTGGAATGTTTTATAAGGTAACAGTCCTTGACCTCGTTTTGCCACGCATTCTTTCAGGAGAAAAACTTGAACGCCGTGACTTAACCAGGCTTGCCCATGGCGGATTATGTCTTGGCTGCAAGGTTTGTCGTTATCCGGTATGTCCTTTTGGAAAGCAGGGATAAAATGCTGGCTGAAAGACTTAATTTATCCGCATCTGAAGCTGAAGTAATAAGTTTTGTGGGTGGAGGAGGGAAAACCTCCTCTATTTTTAAATTAGCTCATGAATTTAAAACTCAGAATAAAAAGGTTCTTGTTGCTCCTACCACTAAAATATTTTTTCCCCGTAAAGAAGATTTTGATCAAATTATCATTACAGGTAATAAATCAACGGGGATTTTTTCTGCCGAACCGGGAAGCGTAACTGTCTTAGGACAGGAAGTTGGACCCCAGAATAAAATCTCAGGGGTAGAAGCTGATTTTATTGAACAGATTTTTGCTGCCGGTTTGTTTGATTGTATATTAGTTGAAGCAGATGGGGCAAAGCAAAAATCTATAAAAACCCCTGCAATTCATGAACCAGTCATTCCCGTCTGTACAACCAAAACTGTCGGGATGATTGGTTTAAGCTGTTTAGGGCAAACTATTGAAAATGTCGCTTTCCGTTCTGAATTATTTGCCAAGCTGACTAAAAGCAAGCTTTCTGATTTAATTGATGTTCCAAAAATTTACAAGTTGATAGTAGATGAAGAAGGACTTTTAAAAAATGCTCCAGGTTCATCAGAAAAACATCTTTTTTTAAATCAGGTAGAAGATGAAAAAACCAAAGAAGCTGCTTTTGAACTTATCTATATGCTTTTAGAAAATAAATTTAAGCTCGATAGTTTTATTATCGGCAGTCTAAAAGATAATGTTTTTTTCTTTCCCCCGTATCGGAGAAATATAGCCGGAATTATTATGGCTTCAGGATTTTCTAGACGCATGGGACAGGATAAGCTGCTTTTAAAATTGAGTGATGGTATGCCTTTAGTTGAAAAAGTAATTAAGGCAGCATCGGAATCTGATCTAAATGAAATTATTTTAGTATATCGTGAACCGAAAGTTGAGAAAATAGGAAAGAAATATGGCATAAAAACTGTTTACAACCAACATGCCGCGGACGGACAAAGTGCAGCAGTAAAATTAGGAGTTGAAATGGCTGAAAAATTCGCTGATGGCTATATGTTTTTAGCAGGAGATCAGCCTTTTATAAACGCACAACTTATAAATAAATTGCTTTGTATTTTTAAAAATACTACTTATCCGATACTTGTTCCTTTATATGATGGTATAATGGGAACTCCAACTGTTTTTACTTCCGGTTTTAGAAACGAGCTTCTGAAAATCACCGGTGATGAAGGGGCAAGAAGTATTATAAGGAATAATCCTCAGGAGGTAAAAAAAGTAAATATACCGGAAAGCTTTCGGGGAATAGATATAGATACCCCTGAGCAGCTGAACTTTTGGTTCAGACATGATTTGAATTTTTAACAGGTAGGAGATGAAACCATTGTTAGTTATACCTAATAAAACAGTAGTGATAAGAGGAGCAGGAGATTTAGCATCAGGCATAGCTCACAGGCTCCATAGAGCAGGTTTTAAAGTACTGATGCTGGAAGTGGAAAAGCCGCTGGTTATAAGAAGAAAAGTGGCCTTTGCCACAGCTGTTTTAGAAAACGAGGCAGTGGTGGAAGGAGTTAAAGCTGTAAAGGTGGAGACAATTGAAGAAATATATGAAGCTTTTAAAGCGGGATATATTCCGGTATTGATTGATCCGGAAGCTAAAGTGTTGACTTCTGTCAAACCAGGAATTTTAGTTGATGCTATTATTGCCAAAAAAAATATGGGAACCCATAGAGAAATGGCACCTATAACTATAGGTGTCGGTCCAGGTTTCAATGCCGGAGTTGATGTAGATGCAGTAATTGAAACTAAAAGAGGGCATTATCTTGGAAAATTAATATTCAGCGGGTGTGCGGAAAAAGACACAGGAATTCCCGGTGAAGTAATGGGATATACTGAGGAAAGGGTTTTGCGTTCTCCGGCTGATGGCAATATACATAATTTACTGGATATAGGAGCGGAGATCAAAAAAGGGCAAATAATAAGTTATGTAGGTAAAGAAGCGGTGAAAGCCACAATTGATGGAGTTTTACGCGGACTTATAACAGACGGAATGTACGTAACGAAAGGTTTAAAAATAGGAGATATTGACCCACGGGGAGTTAAAGAATATTGTTGGACTATTTCAGAGAAGGCTCGGGCAATCGGGGGAAGCGTACTTGAGGCTATTCTATATTTACGTCATAGACTTAATTAAAATCAGAGGGTGATAATGTGGAAAAGATGATTTTAGAAACAATTACTGAACATATTGAGAATGGTCACAAAATAGCATTAGCTGTTGTAACAAAGGTTTGGGGGTCAAGTCCTGCCCCTGAAGGTGCTATGATGACAGTTACCCCTGATGGTTTAATTACCGGCACCGTAGGGGGAGGAAGCTTGGAAGCATCTGTAATAGAAAAAGCTAAAACCTGTCTTAAAGAGGGGAAAAATGGGAGTTTTACATTTGAATTTACCAATAAAGAGGCTGAAGAAAGCCTTAATATGATATGTGGTGGTAAGGCAGAAGTATTTATCCGCATTTTTATTCCCAAGCCTAAGCTTTTGATAGCCGGAGGAGGACATGTTGCCTATGAACTTTATAAACTGGGCAAGTTTCTCGATTTTCACACCGTTATTTTTGAAGATCGCCCTGAGTTTGGAAATAAAGACAGATTTCCGGAAGCGGACGAGATAAAAGTGGGTGACATCAGAGCTAATCTGGAAAACTACCCAATAGATGAAAACTGCTATATTGTGATTGTTACCCGCGGACATGCCAGTGATGAAGAGGCTTTAAAAGCAGTTATAAATACTAAAGCTGGCTATATTGGAATGATAGGCAGCAGGAAAAAGGTAGCTTTGACTAAAGAAAAAATAATTTCTTCAGAGAAAGTCAGCGAAGATGTATGGCAAAAAGTATATGCCCCGGTTGGGCTTAATTTAGGTGGAGATACGCCGGCTGAGATTGCTTTAAGCATAATGGCAGAAATCCTTTTGATTAAAAACAAGGGGAAATTGGAACATTTAAAAAGTATTATAATAAGGAGGTGAAATAAATTGGCAAAAAAACATATATTTTGCAGCACAGCAGAACAGGCTATTGATTTGGAGCATGATCAAAATGCTGAAGAAGCAGTTATACACTACCGTCCTTGTGAAAATGTAGTAGAAACAAAAAGGGTAAAAAGACAGGAGTTGGAAAATATTATATTTCAAGCTTTAAAAGATAAATACTTTTAATTATTTAATTTAATTATTTAAGTTTAGTTGCTTTCCTGCTGCTCTTGTTTCATTTGTTTATTTTGGAGGAGAAGGAGGATGATATTTTGCAAAATCAAAATATTTTTGTAAAAATAATTGTTTTACTTATTATAGCTTCAGTTATTCCATTATTGATTTTAAGTTCTGTCTCAGTTTTGCAAACTAAAAAGATAAGTCAAAACCAGACCGAAACGCTTTTACAGAGCAAAACATCTAATCAGGGTAAAATATTTTGGAATTATTTGGATGGTTATATAGAATTGGTGGATTTTCTTTCTAGCGATGGTAATGTAGTAGGATGTTATCAGAATAAATTTGATGAAGATGTATGGATGATGAAAGTCTTTGAAAATGTTAAGAATAACTATGAAGAGTGTGAAAGTGTCCATATAGGACTTAAAGACGGCCGTTTTTATTCAGTACCTAAGATGCTTGAAGAAAACTTTGATCCTCGAGAGCAAACTTGGTATAAGCTGGCTATGGAAAAACCGGGTGAAGTGGTATTAACCGAGCCCTATCATGACGCGAATACAGGCAAAATGATTTTAACCTTAGCCAAAACAGTTCAGGACACAGAAGGTTATACAGGAGCAGTTGCAGTAGATATTTCAGTAGATGCCTTAAAAAACCAGGTTTTTGAACAAAATAACCAAAACTTCTATACTTCCCTTTTGAACAAAGAAGGAAAAATTCTATTACATAGCGATAATAAAAAAATAAATCAGAGTGTAGCAGATGAACCATGGTTTAAAAAAATGCAAAAGGATAACAAAACAGAAGGAATTTTTACCTTTGAAGATCAAGGCAAAAGATGGGTAGCAACCTATGCAGTTTTAACAAATGGATGGATTTTAACCAATGCGACCCCGGAAGAGATTGCTTATCAATCTGCTAATAAATTGCAAAGACTGCTTATAATTATTTCTCTCCTGGCGGTTGTTTTCAGCCTTTTTATAGGCATTATGGTAGGAAGAAACTACTTTGTCCGACCGCTTAATATAATAAAAGAAGCGGTAGAAAAACTCGGCCAGGGCGATTTAACTGTTTCTGCTTCCTGGGATACAGATGATGAAATAGGGCTTATGGCCAGAAGCCTTAATAATACTATTTCTGATTTAAAAATGATTGTGGATAGTATAAGCTCGTCGGCAACAGAAGTTGAAAATGAGTCGGAACAGGTTATGAGCATGGCTGAGGAAACCAGTGCTATGGTAGAAGAGTTGACAGCTCAGGCTGATGAGGTAAATACTAATGTTCAAAATGCTTCAGGCTCTATACAGCAGATAACTGAAGGAATTGAAAATCTGGCAGCTAATGCGGAACAAGTTTCAGCATCTGCTCAGGAACTCGCAGAAAGAGCAGAGGCGGTAACTCTTGAAGCCGGGCAGAGCCGTGAAGCAGTAGAAAAAATAGTAGAAGTTATTGCTCAAACCAGCCATAAGGCAAGCTTTACTGAAAACAAAGTGGCTGATTTGGCCAGCAGTGCCCGAAATATAAGTGAAATATTAGAGCTTATAAATTCAGTAGCTGAACAAACTAACCTTTTAGCATTGAATGCTGCAATTGAAGCTGCCAGGGCAGGAGAAGCCGGACGCGGCTTTGCGGTGGTGGCTGATGAAATCCGTAAATTGGCGGAGGAAAGCAAACAGGCGACAGATAAAATTGCCGGTATTTTAGAAGATATTAAGGCTGGAGCTGAAGACGCCAATGCTGCAACTATAGAAACGGTTAGAATAATAGATCAGGCCAGCGATCAGTCGGAAATTGTCAAGGAAAGCCTACTCAAAATCCTGCAGGATATCAGCGGTATTGCGGCTATGGTAGAAAATTTAAGTGCCGGGGCAGAACAGCAGAGTGCAGCTACCCAACAGATGAACGGAGCGATGGACAGCGCTATGAATTCAATAAGTGAGATTGCTTATCAGATAGATGAAATGGCATCTGCGATAAGACACTTGGCAGAAAACAGTCAGGGAATGAGTTCAACCAGCGAAGGACTGTCTAAGGTTGCCGAAAAACTTATTAGGCAAATAGAAAAATTTAAACATTAATAAACTAATGTAATAGAGGGATAAAACATCTATAATGAAATGTTTTATCCCTTAATTTTTTGCTTGACCTTAAATCATTTATGTTATAAACATAAATAAATGAAAGTATCAGGGGGGATGTTATATGTCGAAAGTTACGGTGGAGAGGGATGGACATGTTCTGCTTATAGGCATGAACCGCCCGGAAAAAAGGAATGCTTTAGATGTTGAGATGTATCTGGAGCTAGCAGCTGCTTATGGCAAATTACACCGAGATCCTGAGCTGCGCTGTGGTCTCATTTTTGCCCATGGGGAGCATTTTACTGCAGGGTTAGACTTGGTTCAGTGGGCTCCAATATTCAGTGAAGGCAAAATGCCTGATCTAGATGATGATTTAATTGATCCTTTCGGTCTTGATGAAGACAAAAGATTGAGCAAGCCCCTGGTAATGGCGGTCCAGGGGATATGTTATACGATAGGGTTTGAAATGCTGCTTAATACTGATGTGCGCATAGCAGCCTCCAATACCCGTTTAGCTCAAATTGAAGTAAAAAGAGGGATTTATCCGGTAGGAGGAGCAACAGTCCGATTATTCCAGGAAATCGGCTGGGCTAATGCTATGCGCTATCTGCTTACCGGGGATGAAATAACTGCAGATGAAGCATACCGATTAGGATTGGTGCAGGAAGTAACTGAAGTTGGAAAACAGTTTGACCGTGCTTTGGAAATAGCTCATCGCATATCTAAACAGGCACCGCTGGGGGTGCAGGCAGTCTTGCGCTCGGCACGTATTGCACAGGTATATGGAAACAAAGCAGCTTTAGAAAGATTGTTTCCGGATATAGGTCCTATAATGAAAAGTGAAGATGCTCAGGAAGGTATTAAGGCATTTATTGAAAGAAGAGAGGCAGTTTTTAAAGGCAGATAATACACATTTTAATGGTATGAGCATATAATAATTATACTTCGGCAATAATAAATGTGAATAATTTTATTATTGCCGAAGGAGGAAAATTATATGTCTAGAGTTATAAAATGCCTGTGTGAAGAATGTTTTTATAATAATGAACATAATTGCAGTGCCGATGCAATTGAAATCCATTCCTCAGGAGATTTACGTGTAAAAAGTGCAACTGGAACTATGTGCAAGACTTTTAAGCCTAGAAACGATGATAACAAAGAAAAAACCGGGGATATGGTAGACATCTATAATTCACTGTAAAATGTTGGTTTATATAATTCTTGACAAATATACAGTTTATATATTATCCTGAATTTTAATAAAATATTTAACACCAAATGGTCAGGCTTTACAAGCCGGGCCCTGAATTTGGGCAGCGGGATTACCGTGGGACTGCAATACATATTAAGGTTCTGCGGTAATTTTTTAATTTTTATAGGTGAACGGGGGGAGAAAACAAAAATGAATTGGCTGGCTGTAAAATTTAATAATTTTTTATTAAAAAAACTATTAAATTTTACTTGTGATTTTTCAAAAATAGAAGATCCTGAAAAGAGAAAAGTCCTAGCTTATTTAGAGGCCTGGATAAGTATTATAGGTAACATTATTTTAGCAGTATTAAAATTTGGATTCGGTCTTCTTTTAAACAGTATAGCCCTTCTTGCTGATGCAGTACATACCGCTTCAGATGTTTTAACTTCTTTAGTAGTTTTATTAGGTTTTAAACTTTCTTCATTACCTGCAGATGAAAAGCACCCGCATGGACATGGTAGGATCGAATTTATTGCTACTTTAATTATATCTTTGATGCTTATAGGGGTAGGTATTAAATTTGGGATAGAATCCTTTGGGAGGTTTAAAGCTGGAACAGTTGTAGAAGGCAGTTATACCATAGCACTTTTTATGCTTATAGCAGGCTTATTAAAAGAGTTGATGTCGAGTATTTCTATCGATCTGGGTAAAAGGATAAATTCTTCGGCTTTAATTGCTGATGCCTGGCATCACCGAACGGATGCAGTTGCTTCTGTATTGGTAGCAGTGGCTATCTTAGCTTCAAAATACGGATATTACAAAGTTGATGCAATTTTGGGTTTAGCTGTTTCGGTTTTGATTATATGGACAGGAATTGAAATATTCATGGATTCTTCTTCTAAAATAATTGGTGAGAGTAATGCAGATGATTTATTAAAAGTTTCTGATCTGGCATGTTCAGTAAAAGGAGTTGTAGCTGCTCATGATATTGATGTCCATAATTACGGAGCAACCAAAGCAATTTCACTGCATATTGAAGTAGAAAATAATCTATCCATGGAAATGGCTCATGATGTTGCTCACAAGGTGGAAGATTTGATAAATAAAAATATGTATGCCAAAACAACGGTGCATGTCGATAAATTCAGTGAAAATAGAGACTAAACACTATTCCAGATGCCCCGAAGGCTTTTTAGCCTCAGGGGTTTTTTATTTAAAAAAATAATTACTTTACTTTTCTAAAGATGCAAAAGTCAATATAATTAGACTTGTGTCGGAGCATTATTATAAAAACTAACAGGAGAAATGAACATGAACTTCAACAGAAAATCAATTTTTAGCTTTTTTCTAATATTACTTATATCCTCTTTTCCTCTAATTATTTTTATTAAACCTGTTAAAGCATATTTAAATACTCCTGAAATTAGCGGAAAGTCTGCAGTCCTGATGGATGCAGCCTCAGGTCGTGTGCTATATGAAAAAAATGCCCATGAAAGGCTTCCTATGGCAAGTTTAACTAAAATAATGACTGCATTTTTAACGGTAGAAAATGGTGATTTAGATGAAAAAGTCAAGGTAAGCAAATATGCTGCAAGTATTCCTGAGTGTTCAATATATCTAGAACCAGGTGAAGTATTGACCAGAAGAGAGCTGCTTTATGCAGTAATGTTGAAATCAGCTAATGATGCATCTGTGGCTTTGGCCGAAAGTGTAGCAGGAAGTGAAAAAGACTTTGTAAAACTGATGAATAAAAGGGCAGGGGAGTTGGGGCTTAAAGATACCCATTATGTCAATCCACACGGTTTAGATGCCAACGGACACTACAGTTCAGCTTATGATCTGGCCCTGCTCAGTCGCAAGGCCTTGCAAAATAAAGTTTTTGCCGAGATTGTAAGAACCAAATATAAGACTATTCCCTGGGAAGGACATGATGAGGACAGGGCTTTGTACAATATAAATAGATTACTTTACCGGTATGAAGGAACAATCGGAATAAAAACCGGATATACCAGGAAGGCCGGCAACTGTGTGGTGGGGGCAGCTCAAAAGGGAGACATGGTTTTAATTGCTGTTTCGATGAATTCTCCAGCGGTTTATGATGACCTAACGCGGATGCTGAATTATGGATTTAAAAATTATAAAATGTTTAATATTGCTTCTAAAAAACAGGTTTTTGCAGAAGTAAAAGTAAATGGTGGAGAAACTGAAACAGTAAAAATAAATTTAAATGAGGATTTAAAAGTAGCGGCTACCTCAGATGAAATACCTTATATTACTTATCAAATCACGGTCCCGGATAAAATCTCTGCTCCAGTGAAAAAAGGGGAAAAAATAGGTGAATGCAAGCTGTATTTAAAAGACGAAGAACCATTAGCATCTGTTGACATGGTAGCTGGTGAAACTGTAAGCCTTCAGAGGGTTCCTGCTTTTGTTATGGTTGCAAAAAGAATTTTTGATAACTGGTGGATATATTTTTCAGGCATATTGGTTTTATTAATTTATTATAAAAGAAAGAAAAACATCAGTTTAGAAGGATATTTAAAGCAATTCCTGCGGTGGCTTTTAAAAAGAAAAATTGAACAGATGAAAGAGAAAAAAAGAATAATTTAAGAACTTGGTTTAAATTAGTTTACATAATGTTCATTATAGGAAGTTAAATAAATAATAAAAAACCGGATCTAAAAATCCGCAAATAGGCTTAAACCCGGTTTTTTATTATTTATGATTTATGCAGTTTCATAATAGATATTTTCTTCTTCAACTCCTGCTTCTATTAATAAATCCAGACAGGCTTTAATCATCGCTGGTGAGCCGCACATATATATCTTATATTGAGTTAAATCTAACTCTTTCATTACATCTGTTACTAAGCCTCTTTTGCCTGACCATTTTTCATCAATAGCTACAACAGGAATATATTCGAAATTGCGGTTTTCTTTCATTAATTTTGTAAAATGCTGATTATAAATCAGCTCGTCAATATAATTTACTCCATGTATGAGCTTGATTTCCCCGGCGTTGTTATTTAAGGCCTCTTCTGTCATTGGCAGGAATGGCGTTATACCTATTCCCCCGGCAACGAAGAGCAATTTCTCTGCAGAGGGGTTTTTGATAACCATTGTGTCCCCCATAGGCCCTTTAAGGGTAACTTGATCCCCTATTTTGATATTATTGAATATTATATTGGTACCATACCCATTGGGGACTTTTTTAATCGTTATACTAAGCTTCCCTTCTTTATATTTAGATATTGAATAAGCTCTGTACATAACAGGATTATCTTGTATCTTTAGTAATACGAATTGTCCTGCTTTAAAATTAATTGAGGCAGGCTTTATTAATTTCAATACATATTCTCTGGTATCATTATTAAGTTCTATGATTTCGTCGACTATAGCGATTATTTTCTCAGGTTTAGTTTTTATATCATTCTCATAAATTTTTTGAATAGTATGGATTTCTTTCTCAGTATTTATTGATAAAATGCCTGCTGGACAATTTTTTACACAAGTTTGACAGCGTATGCAGTGTTCGTGTGAAAATTGATTATTAGAATCAAATTCTAAATAAGGAGTTAACTGCATAGGACAAACCCTAGCGCATTTTCCGCATATGTGACACATATCTTTATCAGCTATTGTAACTTTTTCATCAAATTTAGTATTTAACTTTAGTAATTTGCCCAGTTTATAAAAAAGAATTTGCATTGTTCCCATCGGACATATTCTGCACCATGCCCGAGGAGAAACTAGAATTGCCAAGATAGTACCTAATATAGTAACTACAAGGTAATTAACCACAAAAATATATCCTAATTTATCAATAAAAGGTGTAGTTCCCCAAATTGATATTACTTTAGCTAATCTGCTCCCTAGCATATACATAAACCAGGTAAACATAAGAACTAAGGTTATTTTGCTCCTAAGAAAGGCTGGTAATTTAATATTTCGGCTTACCGGCATAATAATTCCATCAAATAAACTGCCATGAGGACATATATTACCGCACCAGTATTTTCCTTTTAACATTCCTAAAATCATAAGTGAAAACATTATAGGTATCATTAACAATCCGAATTTAGGAATCCACAGCCCCCCTACTGCAACTAATAAAATAAACAACCATGCATACCTTCTAAGTGGAGTAAATATGCGGTTAGTTTTGATGTTATAAAACTCCAATTGTCCACTACCTCCTTTAAATTATTATACATATACCCCCTATATGTATAATAATTATATGAATATTATTTTAAAAGTCAAGATAAATAAAAAAAATCGGCATATAAACATAGTGCCGATTCGCCAATTCATGCATTTAACGTAATTAAAATATGAAAGATTTTATATAAAACGCATTTTGTTTTTAGCAACGAGTTCAGCTTCTGCCTTCCATATTGTATGGGGTGAAATTAAAAATTCAAATAGTTCCTTTTTTAACCCAGTTAGAATTTCACCACTTCGTATAACAACTTCAACATCCCAGCTTAGCTGCAGATTTTCTCCTTCTAAATTTATTTCATGTAATTTTCCTTCTTTTAGTTCTCTTTCTACCACCGGATAAGGGATTATTGCTAAGCCTACATTACGCATAACGGCTTCTTTAATAGCTTCCCAGTTGGTTATTTCCATTACAATGTTCATATCATCCAATTTATAGCCAATTGTTTTGAGATAAGAATTAAATAAATACCTCAAGGTCGATTCTTCTTCGCGGGTAATAAAAGGTTCAGACATCAATTGTTCAACTGTGATATTTTTTACTTTGCTCCATTTTGAATTGGGGGGAGCTATCAGAACAAGTTTGTTGCTTGAAACTTTATGTCTTTCAAGATCTGAACTGTTAGACATATCGCCTTCTACTACACCTATATCAAGAGTCCTTTCTTTTAATGCTTCAATAATTTCGAAAGAATGGCCTATGTTTACTCTTATGTAAGCATTTGGATGCTTTTCTTTAAAAAATTTAATAGTCTGCGGAAGAAAATAATTGCCCGGGGAATTACTCGCACCTACTCTGATAAATTCCTTGGTTGACCCGCTTATTTTGGCAATTTCACTTTCCATTTCCTGAAATAAAGCTAAAATTTTTTCCCCATATTCATAAAATTTTTTACCAGCTTCAGTAAGTTTTACACCGCTGCTTCCGCGTTCAAATAACTCAACATTATAATATTGTTCTAATGACTTAATTTGTGAACTTATAGCCGGTTGAGTAAAGTTGAGTATTTTAGCAGCCCTAGTAAAACTTTTAACCTGAGCAATAGTTCTAAAAATTTCAAATTGCTCAATATTCATAGCTTCACCCCGTTTGGTTTATTAAATGTTTATTTTTGTCCGATTTTGTATATAAAAAAAGTAATTTACTATTATTATATCAAATATTCAGAATTGTTAATAGTTAACAAGAAAAATCTACATTGTCATTTTATTTTTATTTTTTTACACAATAATACTTAAACAAAAATTCAAAAACAAATATATTTATGAAATTATGTCTTCATGTAACAAAAATATCCCTAATACAGGGTATCAAAAAAATAAATACAGTCAAGACAATTTTTCAAAAAAATTCAAAAAATTTTTTTAGCAGTTCAATAAGTATATACATATTTTTCCTTGAAAAATAAGAAGGATTTTACTATTATTTGTCGAAACTTGAAGTTGCTTACTTATTTATAAAAAAAAATAATAAATCAGGAAAGGAATGATCAGTTATGAAAAAGGTAAGCAGCTTTAAACGACGATTTATCTGTACAACTTTTTTAACATTAATGTCTTTATTATTCTCTCCCCCATATTTGGATGCGTTAAATGCAGCTACAGTAACTTATTCAGGACCTGTAAACTGGACGGTAACTACATATGATTCATTTAATCCTTATTCTGTACATAATGCATATAATCCGGTGACTATTACCATCAACGGACGCAGTTATACATATTATACCGTAACTTCAAAAGTGCCAACTGATAATACTGTAAATACTTCGCAAAAAACTACATTAGAAAATCATGCCTCTTCTCAAACAGCAGAGGTCCAAGTGATAGCGGAAGGAACTAAATGGGCAACTGAACTTTATATTATTCGCAGCACAAATCCGGGGCCTACTGTAATGATCGTCGGTGGAATTCATGGCAATGAAGCTGCGGGCTATAAGGCGGCGGAAGAAATTAAAAATTGGAAAATAAACCGTGGAACTTTATTAGTTCTACCGCGCGCAAATAAACAAGCTATAGCAATTAATAAGAGATATGTTAAAAGTGAAGGTGACTTAAACCGATCTTTCCCAGTTCGAAGTTCTTCATATGGAAGCGGCACTTTAGCGAGAGCTATTTATAAAACTGTCCAAGATTATAAGGTTGATTGGCTTATGGATATGCATGAAGGATATGATTTTTATAAAAATTCCTCAACTGACTCAGTAGGACAAACTCTTATATATTATCCTAATACAGCTACAAAAAATATCAGCAAAAAAATAGTTAAAACAATAAATGCAAACATTAGCAGTTCTTATAGACAGTTTACACTGCTTCGTTATCCGGTCAGGGGAAGCTTGGCTAGAGCTAGTGCGGAGTTTTTAGGAGTAAACAGTTTTATATTTGAGACTTCACAAAAGCAGGATTTAACTCTTAGAATAGATTATCATAAAAAAGCAGCTGAGATATTACTTAAAGAGTTGGGAATGAAATAAGTTTTTCAATGTCGCGTTATTCTCCCGGAGGGGTTAATTCTTACCGGCAAGGTATTGTTGACCCTCCGGGGGATATTTCTTCTTCTAGTAGTCTGGGAATTAGAATTTCTGCTATTTATGGAAATTTGACTGATTCTGGTTATCTGCCTGTTAGCAGAAGTATTTCCTTTAGCTCGGTTTATATTAAGGTTTGATTTACTTGTTTTCACTGTCTTTTTAATCGATATACTCCATGCTTTTCTAATATCTATTTTTTCATCCCAGTTTGTGTTTTTTTCAATCATTTCCGGAATTATTTGCAGGTGTTCACAATAAAGAAAATATATATCTGTGTTTTTAATATCGTTCCATAAATATTTAAAATATATTTTTAAACGTTCCTGTTCTCCGTTATAAAAGGCTTTTTGTGCTTCAATGGAGCAAAAGTAGTTCATGGACAAATAAGGATATTTGCTGGCTACTATTTTAGCCAAACATAAAATGGCAAGAGTTATCTGAGGAGAAATAAGCCAGCTCCCTAAAGTGCGATACTCGAAGCCCCCGTGTTCTTTTTTTCTAACATCACCGATGAAACCATATTTTTTTCTCCTTTTGGCTGCTGGGACTGGATTTTCTAATAAAAAGCCTATTATACCCAAGTAATTATCCAAAGCACGCAAAAGCTTAAAATTAAGTTCTGTATTGCTAAAATGGATATGTCCCCCTGTTGAGTATTCATTAGCCGGCTGGCTGCCAGCTAACCACTTTATATTTTTGTGAGGGGCTAATTTATTGGCTGCTATCAAGGCTTCTTTTATATTATGGGTAAGCTCTAACGGAGAGAAACTTGGTTTAGGTCTTATTTCCGCTATGGGACGCTGCTGCCGGTTAGGCATACGAATGTTATCACAGCCGACTACTCCTTCACGGGGAAAAAAATTTGAAGCAGCCACTATTTTTTGGTTTTTAGAATTGATCAATAAAAATTCAGGGTCTGCTCCTATTTTTACTTCCCTTTTTTGTACATAATCATCTATATTATATATTTTTTTGATATAGGCTTTTACTGCGTTTAATTCTTTTTGGCGCAAGATAGGTGAAGGATCTACTGAAGTTACTTTATATTGACGCCTGGCATTCAATATTATATAAACCTTACCAATATCCAGTCCTAGGATATAAAGAGTCTTGCGTGCCATTTCCGCTATTTTGGGATTATTTCCTTCGCGAATGAATTCCACGTTCTTTTTGGTTTTGGAGGTGTTTTTTGCTTTGATGGATATAATATTAAAATCGCACACTACTATTTCATATATGCGATTTGCTTTATCAATATTTTCATAAGAAAATGGTATGTTATTAAGTTTTAAAATTTTACTCATTTTTTCTTTCTGGGTATTAACTATAGCTTCGGGAGAATTTATTATTAATTTACAGGTCGAATTTTGGTCATAAATGTTAATCTGCAGATAGTCAGTTTTTTCTATCTCTATATCTCTTGAATTAACATCTTCTAATTCTTCACCGATAATCTTTTTTAAAGCTTCTCCTGTTTCATTTTTAGAATAAAAAAATACCAGATTCATTTTTAAACCTTCCTTTTTACTTCATAATCCATATTATTGCTCAGCTTTTGACTGACAACAAAAATAAAATAATCGGTAAGTAATTCGAGATGTCGTTTTCGTATATCTTCCTCATCAAAACTGGCAGGTTTGGAATTTACTTCAAAAATGTAAAGATCACCATTTATATCTATACCTACGTCAAGAGAAATAATAGCCAGATTAATACCTAAATGTTTTTCTAAAGTTTCAGGAACAACTTTGCAGATGATTCTTATTTGTCTTTTTATCTTTTCTATATGTTCTTTTCGGTTCCTAAAGACTTCGTTTATCACTTCCTCAAAAGGTGCAGCTTTTCCTCCGTTTGGAATATGAGTTACAAAACGGTTAGGAGCAGCTACGCGCACGCCTATTCCAGTTAAAACCCACTTTCCATTTCCGTCTTTTTGCACTTGCATCCTTAAATCAAATATCCTTTTTTGGAATTTGGCTAAATTTATACCTTGTTGCAATAGATAATATTTAGGATAAGGGATATATACCTGTAATCTATGATATAAATTTTCAAACGATTTGCATTTAATCCAAACCAAGGGCTTACTTTCAACAGATGCAAAGACCAGCTGTTTTCCGGGTTTTTTTATTATTTTAATAATTCCCTTACCTCTGCTGCTGTTATGAGGTTTTAAAAAAACCTCATCATATGTGTTTATAAATTCATATAAGGCAGATTTGGAAAAAACAGAAGTCCGAGGCAAATAAGATGCAATTTCAGGATTATTTTTTAATGCCTGATGGACTTCCCATTTATTTAAAAATCGTGTATTAAAAAGAAACATATTTTTTTGCTGTAATTTGTTCAATGTATTTTGAACCTGAACTTTTTTCTCTTCACTTCTATAAGATAGACGATTATATACAATGTCCGGAAAATCAAATTTTTTTTGCACCCATTTATCTTTTTTATCCAAGGTAAACCCTCTGATTTTCCGGGATTTCCAGTAAATATTTTGTGGATAGAAAAAAAATACCAGTATATTTTTTTTTCTGGCATGTAAAATCATTTCTTTGTGAAGACGAGCTGACTTACCTTGCGGATAAAACATTTTTTTGTTGTTAGAGGTGATAAGGATTCCTACGGAAACTGAAAATGGCCGCTTTTCAGCTATTGATTCTTTGTCAGACATTTGCTTTCTCCTTTAAAACAGGTTTAATTCATAATATGAACTTCAAATAAAGTAGGTGTCTTAGATTAAATATTCAAAAAGAAACCGGCCTTAAAAGGCCGGTAAGATATTACTCTTTCCAGTATTTAGGCATAAATAATATCAACGCTGGATATATCTCTAAACGTCCCAAAAGCATCAATATACTCAATACATATTTTCCTATATAAGGTATATCCGCATAATTTTCGACTGGCCCTACCATTCCAAAACCGGGACCTATATTACCCATGCAAGATACGCAGGCAGTAAATGAAGTCAGGATATCTACTCCCATGCTTCCCAATATTAAAGTACCGGTAAAAATCAAAAATATATACAGAAAAAAGTATTGCAATACATTTATAATTAAAGAATTGCTCAGGACTTTATCACCAAAGCGCAATGATATTAAAGCTTTGGGATGCAACATCTGTTCTAATTCGATTTTGGCTCTTTTCAATATAATAATGTAGCGACCTACTTTTACATTACCTGCTGTAGATCCGGCACATCCACCGATAAACATCAGCAGAAGGATAACAGTTTGTCCCAAACTTCCCCATTTTTCATAGTCAGAAGTAGCAAAACCGGTAGTTGTTAATATGGAAATTACTTGGAACAATGTAGTTCTAATTCTCTCCTCCATTCCTGAATAATGGTTTAAAGCTATAAAAACTAGAAATGCTGCTCCCAAAACGATATATACATAAAACCTAAATTCTGTATTATAGTAAAAATTTTTCAAGGTTCGGTTTTTAAATGCAAAATAATATAGAGAAAAATTAGCTCCTGCTATAAACATAAAAATTATTATTATCCATTGAATTACAGGACTATAAAATGCTATGCTCTGATTTTTAGTAGAAAATCCGCCTGTTGCCATGGTAGTAAAGGTATGACACATAGCATCAAAAATGTTCATACCAAAGGTTGAGAGCAAAATAAACAAAACTGCACTTATAATTACATAGGTAATCCATAAAAGCTTGGCGGTTTCTCTTATGCGGGGGCTTATTTTTTCTGATATAGGCCCGGGAACCTCCGCTCTGAATATTTGATTGGCTCTTACCCCCATACTTACAATTATGGCTATAAATAGGGCCATAATACCCATACCGCCTAACCATTGGGTCAGGCTGCGCCAAAAAAGAAGGCTGTAAGGCAGTGCCTCAATGTCTTTAAGTACACTTGCACCAGTAGTAGTAAATCCGGATATTGTTTCGAAAAAGGCATCGGCAAAAGTTGGAAAATACCCGCTGAAAACAAAAGGTAACGATCCAAAAAGCGAAGCTGAAAGCCATCCTAAACTAACTACTGCAAAACCTTCACGGTAATTTAGTTCATTGTTATTGCGGTATATAAAACTTAATACCAAGCCGGTTGCAATGGTGATGGCTGATGAAATTAAAATAGACCAAATCTCATTTTCATTATAATAAACAGCCCATATTATTGCGGTAAGCATTGAGATTCCGATTATTATTAATATTTTCCCAATATAGTTTAATATGACTTCTTTTCTTACCAAAGCCCTTTGCCTCCATTAATAAATAATTTTTCTACTTTATGGATACTGCGAGGCAAACTGAATACCATTAACTGGTCATCAGGTTGAATTTTACTGTTCCCATCGGGAATTATTACCTTGCCATTTCTTACAATAGCACCAACAACCGAGCCATTGGGGAATTTTATTTTTCTAAGTTGTTTTCCAACCGCAAATGAACCGGGCTGCACATAGAACTCCAAAAGTTCTGCTCTCTCATCACCTAGGACTGTTACAGAAACTACATTTCCTTTGCGTATATATTTAAGTATGGCACCAGCTGTTAATATGCGGGGGCTTAGGACGATATCAATGCCTATTTGTTCCATAAGAGGCATAATATCCGCCCGTTTTATCTTGGCAATAGTTTTTTTAACTCCCAGGTTTTTGGCAATCAAGCAGGATAAAAGATTTATTTTGTCATCATCAGTAACAGCTACGAAAAGATCAGATTGACCTATATTTTCATTTTCCAAGAGATCAAGATCGCTTCCATCTCCATGAATTACCAGGCTGTATTTAAGTTTGGCCGATATTTCGCGAGCCCTTTTTTCATCTTTTTCAACAATCTTAATATTAACAGGAAGTTTTTCTTTTTCAATTATATGGGCCAGGTAACAGCCTGTGCGTCCTGCTCCCAAAATAGTAACATGTTCTATCTTTCTGCGATAAATGCCCAGAGATTTTAAAACATCGGGCATATCAGCAGTATTAGCCATAAGATAGACATGGTCTCCCGCCTTAATAACATCATCACCGCTCGGAACAATCATTTTATGTTTTCTTGCAATAGAAACAATAACATATTTTGAAGTGTCTAAATCTTTAAGTTTCATATTTATCGCCGGGGAATTATCGGGAACTACAAACTCAACCAGTTGAACCTTTCCGTCGGCATAATATTCAATATCTAATACCTCAGGGTTCTTTATAATTTTAGCAATTTCTTCAGCCGTTACTCTTTCAGGGTTTATTATAAGATCAATCCCAAGTAAAGATTCCGGTGAAAAATGAGGTGTTTCTACATATTCGGGATTGCGAACCCTTGCAATAGTAGTTTTAACTCCATACTGTTTAGCTAACAAGCAGGCAATCATATTAAGTTCATCATATTCAGTAACTGCTACCAGCATTTCAGCTGATTTTACTCCAGCACTTTCTAGAACACTCCAAGAGGCACCACTTCCCTGAATTACCTGAACATCTAAAGTTTCTTCTATTAGCTTTACTCTTTCTTCATCCTGTTCAATGACTACTACATCCTGATCCTCCATGGAGAGAAGCTGTGCAATGCTAAATCCAACTTTTCCTGCACCTATAATTATGGATTTCATCTTTCTACCCACCTAAACATTAAATCTAAAATGAATTATATCTCCATCTTTAACTATATAATCTTTACCTTCTAAACGAAATAATCCTTTTTCTTTCACAGTTGCAATACTCTTAAATTCATGCAATGCTTCATAATCAATTACTTCTGCTCTTATGAAGCCGCGTTCAATGTCAGAGTGGATTTTTCCTGCTGCTTTTTTAGCAGTGGTACCTTTTTCAATCGTCCATGCTTTAACTTCATCTTCCCCTACAGTAAAAAAGGAAATAAGACCTAATCTTTCATACATGCTGCGGGCAATTTTTACTATTCCTGGTTCAGTTAAACCCATTTCCTGCATAAAAATTTCTTTTTCCTCATCGTTAAGCTGACTGATTTCCTGCTCTATTTTTGCGGAAACTTCGAGCATCGGAATTCCTAATTCATGAAGGTATGCTTTTAATTTTTCCCTGTCTTTATAAGATGCTCCATTTAGGACACTTTCATCAACATTCAAGCAAATAAGCATAGGTTTAGTTGTCAAAAACTGATAATTGCTTATTATATCTTTCTCTTCTTCATCTATTTCTACTGATGATAATGGTTTTTCTTCTTCTAATGCTTTTTTAAGCTTTTCTAAAAGCATAAGTTCCTTTTGCATTTGATTCTTCTTTTTATTACTGTTTATTCTTTCAATACGCTTTTCAATTAAATCCAAATCTGCTAATAAAAGTTCATAATTTACGGTTTCAATATCTTTTATCGGGTCTATATCATCTTCATAAGCACGAACTACATGTAAGAGTGCATCTGCTTTTCTGACCGCATCTAAAAAAACAGTTGCTGATTTATCTCCTCCAGGAATTAAACCAGGAATATCAACAATCTCAAGCTGGGCATAGGTAGTTTTTTTAGGTTTAAATAAATTTGACAAAAAATCTACTCTATTATCCGGTATTTTTGCCATAGATGTATTAGTCTTACCTATATTAAGCTGTTTGTCAAAAGTTTCAGTAAGTAGTTCAAATATAGTTGTTTTTCCTGCCATAGAAAGTCCAATTATTCCAAGCTGCATACTTATCCAACCTCTCTGCTCCATGATAATCAAAAATAATTATATATTTTTGTTTATTAAAATGCTAGTAGCTGTTTTTTATTAAAATTGAGGAAGTTTACATAATATATATTAAGTAAATTAAAAGCAACTATATTTGCAAAAATTAAGGCAGAACACTCATGTAAATCTGCCTGATGAATAAATATATAGCACTGTTTATGTTAAGTTACAAGGTTATTTCAACCAGTGAAAGTATAAAAAAGGTTCCTGTTACTATTATACCTAATATTAAAAGAGTATAACCACCATTGGGACTAAATTGAAAAAGCCTTGATGCATTAGAAGTATTAAAAAAGAAAAGTCCGATTGCCAAAACCAGCAGAAGGATGATAAATTTTGATGCTCCTGTGCCAGGGAAGAAAAGAGCTAAATATAAAGCATATGTAAGTAAAAGAATAATATTTAATGTATACAATAAACGATAAGAACGGTCTTCGGTGGCAATTTTACCTTTAACCTCTTCAGGCATTTCATTCATATCAAAATATTCTATGTTTTTAGCTGCCTTTTCTCCGATAAATTTTGCAGTTTCCGCAACATTTCGAGGGGTTATCCCATAAAATCCTTTGGAAGTCTTTAAATATAAAAATCCCTTTTCAGGATGAGTAGCATACATTCTTACTGGACCTAATCCTTTTATGTTGTATAAGCCTACAACATATCCTGGCCAGCTGATACCAAAAATCGAAAAAAAATTGCTCCTTCCTTCTACTTTTATGATGTGCTCAATTTCGTTCCACATTATATACTTTTTTCTGAATCCCCATCTTATTTGGATTCCATTATCATCCATGCTGTACCCCATAAACAGACCGCTTAAAACTACAACAATAAATATGCCTAAAAAGATAAAAGCAGGAATTAAAAGCATGGTTTTTAAAGTTTGATCATCATTGCCGAGTGAAAAATTTATGCCCCAAATACAAAATCCTAAAATCAGAAAGCCAGCAATACTTCCCAAATAAAATCCTGCTGTTTTATTAACATTAAAGTTCATTTTTTTGTCTCCCCCCCGGTATTAAAGTTATATACATAAAAACCGCGCCCAGATTTTTTACCTAGATAACCTGCTCTTACCATAGTAGCTAATAAAGGATGCGGACGGTACTTGGTATCCCTGAATTCATTATAGAAACTTATAATAACTGAATATAGGGTATCAAGTCCAATTATATCAGCCAATTCTAAGGGACCGATCGGCATACCTGCACCTAGTTTCATTGCTAAATCGATCTCCTCTTTTTCAGCTAAACCTTCTCCATAAATAAAAATTGCTTCATTTATATAAGGGATGAGTATACGATTAACAATAAATCCAGGACTTTCGCGGTTTATAACAACCTTTTCCTTTCCGATTTTTTCAACGAACTGAGATGCTATTTCCACTGTCCTTTCATCTGTCTCCATGCCCTTTACAATTTCTACCAGTTTTATAGCGGAAACAGGATTAAAAAAATGCATTCCTACTACTTTTTCTGGTCTTTTGGTAGCAGAAGCAATTTCAGTTATGGATAAAGATGAGGTATTGGTAGCTAAAATGGTATGTTCTTTACACCTGTTGTCAAGTTCAGCAAATATTTGTTTTTTTACTGCTATATTTTCTACTACTGCTTCAATTACTAAGTCTGCATCATAAATCTGTGCTAAATCTGTAGTCGGAGTAATTCGGTTTATAATATCATTTTTAACTTTAAAATCTATAAAACCTTCGGCAATCATTTTCTCCAGATTCTTTTCAATAGTTTTTAATCCTTCCTGGGCCAGGGAAATCTGCAAATCACGTAAAATTACAGAATATCCCCCTTGAGCTGCCACCTGGGCTATACCTGCTCCCATTACTCCTGCACCTAAAACAGCTACTTTTTTTATTTCCATAAAACGTGCCTCCCTAGACTAAAAGATAAGATATCTCAGTCACCAAAACTGATGCCGACTGATTTTGCAGCATGAATGAGATCAGAATCTAGAGGAACTTTTCGCAGCTTTTTAATCGCTTCAACAAGGGGAACTGTAACAATCTCAGTTCCTTTAAGACTTACCATAGAGCCAAATTCACCGCGGGCAAAGGCATCCATAGCAGCCACTCCATAACGGGTAGCTAATATGCGGTCATAAGGGACGGGAGATCCTCCACGCTGCAAATGTCCAAGAACAGTTACTCTGGTTTCTACACCTGCCAGCTTTTCTATTTCTTCAGCTACCTTATGTCCTATGCCGCCGAGTCTTATTGGATCATGGCTTGCAGGTACCATTTTTTGTATTACCATTTCGCCGTCTTTAGCCCTTGCTCCTTCTGCCACTACTACTATACTGAATTTCTTGTTAAGGCGATATCTCTGCATGATTTTATTGACAACTTTATTAATATCATAAGGGATTTCTGGAATAAGTATTACATCAGCTCCCCCGGAAATGCCGGCATGAAGAGCTATCCAGCCTGCATATCTTCCCATAACCTCTAAAATCATAACCCGATGATGCGATTCTGCAGTAGTGTGCAGGCGATCTAATGCCTCTGAAGCGGTATCTACTGCCGTATTAAATCCAAACGTTACATCTGTAGCTGATAAATCGTTGTCAATAGTTTTAGGAACTCCTACAATTGGAACCCCTTTTTCAAAAAACTTTTGGGCAATATTTAAACTTCCGTCCCCCCCAATTATTATCAACCCTTCTAATCCTAGTCTTTTAATATTTTCAATTGCACGGTCAGATTGATCAGTAAACTCAGGCTTTTCAGGAGTTCCTCCGGTTATATAGCGAAATGGATTATCCCGGTTGGTAGTCCCTAAAATAGTCCCCCCTGTATGTGCAATTCCTGAAACAGTTTCCATGTCAAGAGTAATATACTGATTCTCTACCAGACCCTTGAAGCCATCTATGAAACCAATCACCTCATAATCATAGACATTAATAGCTGTTTTAGTTATAGCACGAATCACAGCATTAAGTCCGGGACAATCTCCGCCTCCAGTTAAAATTCCAAGTCCCTTTTTATTATGCTTCACTATGTGCTTTCCCCCTTTTCAAAAGAATAAATAATAAACAAGGTGGGATTTTCCCCACCCTAAAGTAATTATTATTTTATTCGCCAGGCAAAATTAAACTCCTGTTAATTATTAAGGTTTTTCTGCCAGCTGAAGTGGTACCAATATAGTTTTTCCCTCTCTTATTATTTCCAACATTATTTTATCATTTACCTTTTTTTTGCTTAATATCTGCTGAACATCTTCACTGGTTTCTACCTTTTGCTTGTCTATGCTTATTATCACATCATATTTGCGCAACTTTGCTTTTGCTGCTGGACTATCTTCAACTATACCGACAATAATTGCTCCTTTAGGTTCAATATTAAAATAACTGGCAATTTCTTTGTCTACTGTTTGCAGATAAACTCCCATATAAGGTCTGATAACTTTGCCTTTTTGTATTAATTCCTGCAGGACTTCCTTGGCAGTGTTGATTGGAATAGCAAATCCTATTCCTTGAGCCTGGGCATTGACCGCGGTGTTAATACCAATTACTTCGCCTTTAGTATTTAAAAGAGGTCCTCCGCTATTTCCGGGATTTATAGCTGCATCAGTTTGAATAAGGTTTTTATATACCCTTCCTTCAATTGATAATGGTCTTCCTTTAGCACTTACTACACCAGCAGTAACTGTATGATCTAAGCCATACGGATTTCCTATGGCTATTACCCATTCTCCTGCTCTTATTTTATTTGAATCGCCCATTTTTAAAGGAATAAACTTTTCTTTGCCTTCAATCTTAAGAACTGCCAGATCCATTTCATAGTCTTGCCCTACTACTTTAGCTTTATATTCTTTACCTTTCACATTAACTATTATTTCATTTGCCTTATCAATTACGTGTTGGTTAGTTAGGACATATCCATCTTCATTAATTATGAATCCTGTCCCAATCCCTTTCTGAACATTTTGTTTGGGAATATCAAATTCATTGCCAAAAAATTCTCTGAAAAACGGATCATTAAAGAAAGGATTATTGGGAAAACTGTTGCTGATTACAGTGGTTTCAATATTTACCACTGAAGGACTTACTTTTTCTACCATGTCTGCTATATTGGTTGGCCCTATTATAACCGGTGAAACAGAGGTTTCCTTAGCTGCAGCAGTATCATTATGCTGGACGCTGACAACAGGATAATTAACCTTGGCTAAAATTATGCCTCCAGCTATTGCTACTATCAATATAACCAGAACGAGTTTAACTAAACTGTTAAAATTTTTATTTTTAAACATAATTATCACCCCTTTAACCATTATATTACATAAATAATATAGCATTTCAGGGATGTATATAAAAGAGGTATAAAAGAATGTTCTTTTAAAAACCTGCCAGATAAGTAGCATATTCCAACGGCCTTTTGAAAGTATTTTTAACAATGGTCATAGACAATTCCGTTTCCGTGGTTTTACGTGGCTTAGAATTAACCTCAATAAGCCATATTTTGCCTTTTTTATCTATTCCAATATCTAATCCTAGCTCACCATATATTCCGGTTCCCGATTGTTCCATAGTAATTGCGACAGCATGACACAAGGCGGAAATTTCCTGATTTTTGGCCTCTATTAATTCAGTTCGATGGAAAAAGTATTTAAGTATTTTTTTGCTGGTTTCAGCCTTCCCACCTCTGCTCATGTTGGACAGGCTGCTTCCTTTAGGGGCAAGCCGAACAAATTTTTTGCTTATTCGCCATTCACCATGTCTATCTTTTTGATAAATTATTCTAAGATCAAATACTGATCCTTTATAATTAGCCATATCGATACCTTGCTGAATAATATAAGTTTTTCCTTCCCGATTTTTTTCGGTTTTCTTTATGAAATCAGTTGCATCTGTGGCCTGCCCGTTAAATTTTCCCCGCACATACACTGTATACTTTAACGTTTGTTTTTTTTCGTCAACCGTTATTCTAATAATTTTACGCCCCAAACTGCCATCTACCGGTTTTGCATATATCACTTTATATTTTTTAAGCATATCTTCAAGATTTTCTTTATCTAAAAGTTTAGTTTCCGGTAAATAAGGTCTAAGTTCAGGATTGTTAAATAAAATCTGGTGTACATCCCATTTGTTCAAAAACGAAGGATTAAAGTAAGATGAAAAAGCTAATTTTTTTAGCTTTTCTCTAGTATTATTATAATTACTTTCACTTTTGCGGCTTGATATTCTGTCATATATCACATCCGGTAAAGGGTAAGTAGATGCAGTCCATACCCCGCTTCCCCCACTGTTTTCTTTGTAGTTGTATCCTTTAACAGTTTTTGCTGCCCAGTTAATGCCTGTGGGAGTAAAAATAAAAATCTGCGCCTGCATTTTTTGACCTATCTTACTTAAATAAATTAATTCTGCCTGGGTGCTCTTAGGTCCAAATTCAGGTTTATTAGGGATAGAGGCGGTTAAAATTCCGATTATAGGTCCTATATGCAGCATATTTTTTTCAGTATCATAGCGGATTTTTAATTTCTTCTTGGTTTTAATAAATAAAGCCCTGGATAACTCAGGGGACAATATATAAAGTTTTCTGGTTTCATCATTATTTATGATCAGCCTAGTATCAACTACTATGTTACCCGCCCTAATTTTTATTATCGGTTTTACCGGAACTTTAAGTTCCTGAGCCAGAGAACGCGTTATAATAACTTTTCCACGAAGCATAGATTCCTCTCCTTTTAAAATCCAGCCAGATATTTAGCATACAGCAAAGGATTTTCAATAGATTTAAGTCTAGTTTCTGTCTCTCCAATTAAAGTAAAAATTTTACGCGCAGGTCTTAGGTTGGCTTCTATAAACCAAACTTTGCCTTGCCTGTCAATTCCCAAATCAATTCCCATTTCCGCACAAATACCTATTTTATTTTCCAGGGTTTCAGCAGATTTCAGAGATACAAATTTAATTTTTGACAAAATTTGTTCCATTTTTTGGTTGTTAAAATACAATTTTAAAATATCCTCAAGCCTTTTTGCAGTCCCCCCCGAAGATAAGTTGCTTGTAATTGAGCCGTTATTCCCTATACGACAGGCTATACCGGTTATTTCCCATCTATTTCCATAACCTTTTTGGACTAGAACGCGTACATCTACAATCTTATTTTGCCATTTTATGAGTTTTATTCTTTCCTGGACAATATATCTGCGGTTTCCTATTACATTTTTTAAAGAAAAATACAATTCATTTATGCTGGTTGCTTTTCCTTTGAATTGCCGTTTATCGCAGGAATAATAATATTCATAAATTCCTTTTTTTTTGGGTTTGATAACCTTGATTATGTTTTTCCCCTGTTCGCCGCATATAGGTTTTAAATATACTGCTTCATATTTATTGAGCATAATATCTATCTGACGCGTAAAATCGAAAACGAAACGGGTATCAGGAAGATGAGATTCAAGAGCGGGATTTTGAGCTAGAATTTTGTAGGCTTCCCATTTGTCCAGCAATTTATAATTTAACAAAATTACTCCTGTCTGTTTAAAGCGTTTGCGGATTCTAAGTTTTTCTGTAGATGATATGCGGCTACGCGGATAAATAACATCGGGAAATGGAAAAACAGATTTAACCCAGTTATTTTTTAAATAAGTGTAACCCTGTATTTTTTTATGTTTCCAATCAACGTTATATGGGCTAAAAGCAAAACACAATTGTCCCGATTTCCTAGCTATTTCTAAAGCTTGCTTAATAAAAAGAGTTTGGGCACCAAAAGGTTTATTCCGGTTTTTTACTATGTCAACCATTATACCGATTACCGGTCCTATTCTAATCTCACCTTCGTTTATTTTAAAATTGTAGTTTTGTTCAGGATATAAAGCTAATTTTTTTAAATTTACAGAATTTAGTACCAACATATCTTCATCTGTTTCAATTAAAGAAAGATAAAATTCTTCTTTTAATCTCCCTAACTTAAAGGTTATTTTTTGCTTTTCAAAAAGACCATAGTTTAAAGCCAGCCTTGAACTTATTTCCAGAATATTATCGTCCAGGTTATCGTTGATCTTTATATAAACCGTATCGATTTTATGCATAAAAATATATCCTTTAGACAATTATTTATTTTATAATATGAAAGTGCTGATATCCTTGCTCTACACAGATATTAAAAAACTATAAAAAATACTTCTTTTAAGTAAGGAGATAATAAATATATGAATTTAATAAGTGCGTGTTTATGTGGGTATAATTGCAAATATAATGGTGGAAACAACTTTAATCCGGTTTTTGAAAAACTTTTAAAAGAAGGGAGGGTCTTACCAGTTTGTCCTGAAGAATTGGGAGGACTTTCTACTCCAAGACTGCCAGCCGAAATTAAAAACGGAACCGGGCTTGATGTGCTTGAAGGTAAAGCCAGAGTGATTAATAAAAAGGGTGAAGATGTCAGTGAGTTTTTTATCAGGGGAGCCTATATTACTTTGCAGAAAGCAGGTGAGGTAGGAGCTGTTTGTGCAATATTGAAAAGCCGGAGCCCTTCCTGTGGTTCAGGTGAAATATATGACGGATCTTTTAAATCTGTTTTGCGCAAAGGAGATGGAGTAACTGCTGCCTTGCTTAAAAAACATGGAATAAAGGTAATAAGTGACGAAGATTATTTAAAAGGAGCAATGGAAATATGAAAGCAATAAGCTTGTTTTCAGGTGGACTTGATTCACAATTAGCTGTGGCTTTGATTCAAAAACAGAATATTGAAGTGATTGCTCTGAATTTTGTTACACCTTTTTTTGGGGTTAAGGAATCGACAATTAAAGCTGCCCAAAACCTCAAAATAGAACTGATAACTCTTGACATAAGTAGAGAATATATTGGCAAAGTCTTAAAAAATCCAAAGTATGGATATGGTAAAAATATGAATCCATGTATTGACTGTCATGCTTTTATGTTTAAGAAAGCTGGGGATATGATGGCTGAGCTGGGTGCTTCTTTCATTATTTCAGGTGAAGTGTTGGGACAAAGGCCTATGAGTCAGAATAAAACCGCTCTGCATATAGTTGAAAAATTGTCAGGCTACAAGGGCTATATAGTAAGACCGCTGTCGGCCAAACTTCTGCCCCCTACCATCCCCGAAGAAAATGGTTGGATTAAACGGGAAGAACTAGAAGATATAAGCGGCAGAAGTAGAAGTCGTCAAAAAGAGTTGGCAGAAAAATTTGGCATTACCGAATATCCTTCACCTGCCGGAGGATGTTTGCTTACTGAAGCCAACTTTTCACGCAGGCTTAAAAAATTAATAGAAAAGAGACCAGAAGCTGAACCTGAGGAAATGGAGATATTAAAAGTAGGGCGACATTTTTATGTAAAAGATAATCTTCTGGTTATTGGACGTAATCGGGCGGAAAATGAAATTATTCAAAAAATTGCCTTACAATCTGACAAACTGATAAAAGTAACTGACCGCCCAGGTCCAACTGGAATTTTCAGATCCTTTACCGGTCAATTCAATGATGAAGATTTAATACAAGCTGCATCTATACTAGCACGGTATAGTGATGCAAAAAATGAGCCTGAAACTAATGTGAAGATTTACAATAAAGATGGCGATATCGAAAAGATTTTTATAGTTAAGCCCTTGACTCCTGAAGAAATCCCGGAAATGGTTTAAAAAATAATTATTTAAATAAATTCAAATCTATCTGTTTAAACATTTCTCTGTATCCTTCCTGAGTAGGATGTCCTCCATCAGGAAGGAGCAATTCTTTTCTGAGATTTTTATTTTCATCATAAAAAGCTGCACAGAAGTTTATTATCGGAATATTTTGATTTTGAGTAAAATCTGAAATCCAATTTCTAAGATTCTGAAGCACTCTTTCCCATGCTGAATAATCAACCGGAGTAGGAATTCCTAATATCACTTTAATGTTTTGCTCCCTGGCTAAACTTACCATTTGTTCAATATTAAAAGTTATTGCAGCCAAGCTTTCACCCTGAACCACATCATTTATTCCCCCGGTGATAATGACGTAATCAGGCTTCAAATCTAAAACATCGCGTTTAAACCTCTGAAGCATATCTTCAGTTGTATTTCCATTAATCCCTTTATTTATTATTACTCCATCGATCGCGGATGACATCATTTTAACCCAGGAAAATTCCGGGCCATAAGGGAAACCATATGTGATGCTGTCTCCCAGACATACTATTCTTAGTTTATCAGGCATCATTTTTCACCCCACCTCAAAAAGTTCAATATCAGAAGAAGCTGGGCTATCTAGCCGCAGCTTCTTCCATCTGTCTTATTACTTCATCCAATTTTTTAATATTTTCACCATAGCCTGCCCAATCACCCTCTTGCAATAATTGATTAGCCCTGTCATAATACTGTCTTGCCTGTTTAGCCAACTCTTTTAAATCATCACTAACTACAGGAATTTCAACATTAACATCAGCCCCAGGAGCAGTTCCCGGCGGTTTAGCCCCTGTTTCACCGAATAGCTTAATAAGTGCAGCATCTAATGTAGGTTCCATAACTATTTTGTTTTCAAAAGCGGCGATTACCCGTTTTAATTCAGGTATCTTGCCATTTTCTGCTTGCAAATATAATGGCTCTACATAGAGAATAGAATTTTGTATAGGAATAACTAATAAATTGCCACGATAAACATTTGAACCTCTCTGATCCCACAAACTTATTTGTTGTGAGATATAAGTATCCTGGTTTATTCTGGATTCCAGCTGATTAGGTCCATATATGGTTTCATGTTTTGGGAAATTGTAAACCAGCATCTTGCCATAATTTTCCCCATCAATGCGCATACACATCCAAGCTACCATATTAGGTCTATTTTTAGGAGTAAAAGGAAGCATCAAAATATATTCTTCCTTGGCTTCTTCAGGAAGCCTCATTATTATATAGTAAGGTTCCATTTCTACTGGCTTATTTCCTACTATTTCAGTAGGTATAAGCCATATATCCTCTTTGTTATAAAAAACATTGGGGTCAGTCATATGGAAAGTCTGATACATTTTAGCCTGTATAGTAAATAATCTGGACGGATATCTTACATGGCTCTTTAATTCTTTCGGCATCGCTTCAATAGGTTTAAATACACCCGGGAATATCTTGCTATAAGTCTTTATAATCGGATCTGATTTATCTGCAATATAGAAATCTATCTGACCGGTATATGCATCTACAACTATCTTCACCGCATTCCTTATATAATTATTCCCTTCGCTGTCAAAAGGCTGTGAATAAGGATACTTTTCTGAATAAGTATATGCATCAATCATCCAGTAAAGCCTGCCATCTGTTGTGTTTATTATTATATATGGATCTTCATCAAATTCTAGATAGGGAGCTATCTTTTTAGCTCTTTCTATTATGTTTCTGTTCATTAATATCTGGCTTTCTTCAGTAATATCAGACGAAAGCAGAATCTTGTAATCTTTTAATACCCAGGCAAACATCAGCTTTTTAGTTATTGAATCTAATTTTATGCCATTTTTACCACTGTAAAAGCAGTATACATTTTTTTCTCCCATGGGATAATCAAATTCTTTTTGTTCAGTATTTACGATTACATATGAATCAGTAAGTTCGCCAAAATATATTTCAGGTCTCTTCACTTTCAAGTCTGTTGTAAATGCGGGAGGTATATCTTTTATAAAAAAGCGTGGAAAACCTTCTTCTTCTACTTCATTTACCGGACTTACAACCAATCCATAGCCATGTGTATACATAAGCCGTTCATTTATCCAGGTTCTGGCGTTTTCCGGCAGTTCACCCGGAGAAATTTCCCGCACTGCCAGCATTACCTGACGATACTGTCCATCGATTACATAGCGATCGATATCTACATCATTAAATACATAATATGGCCGCAGTTCCTGCAAGCTCTTATAAGTTGTAAGCAAAGGCTGCCAGTCCCATAAACGAATATTATTTATTGTTGGAGCATCTTTTTCATCTCCTATATCAATTTGGTAATTAATGTCAAAATATTTATTCTCTGCTCTATCCAAGCCATAAGCCTGTCTAGTATATTTAATAGCGTTTTCAATATATTTCTTTTCTTTACTAAATTCGTTAGGCTGTACTATAAATTTTTGTAAAAGACCGGGGTAAATTCCGCTTAACACTAAAACAATCAAAAGCCACAAGCCTATACTGCCTACTATCCAGTTTACCCGTTTTATGAAAATATTTAACAAAATTACCAGCGCAATTATCAAAGAGATTATTATCAGAGCTTTATAGGAAACTAAACGGGCATAAACATCAGTATAGGTAGCACCAAAAACTATACCATCAGGTGAAAAGAGAATCTCGTAAGATGCCAGTTTGTATTTAAAAGCCTGCAGAATAAATATAGCAGCAAAAAGCAGCGCCATATGCCCTTTGGCTACCGTAAACTGACGCCAGTCACCAAACAGAAGATTGGAAGAGGCATTGAAAAGATATATTGTCCCTGCAACCAGGGTTATCAAAACCAGAGATGACATTAAAATTCCATAAATAAATTGATAAAAAGCCAGATCGAAAAAGTAGAAGCTGAGGTCTTTCTTAAAAATAGGATCAGTTACATTAAAAGGAACCTGATTTAAATATTGCTGAATTATAATCCATTTATCAGCAACTGAAGAACTTATTATAAAGGCAATAAAAAGGCTTATCCCAATAAACACCCAATTAGCATATTTACCTTTTAAAAATTCCTGCCAAGGTGATTTTTGGCGTTCCTCATCGAGATATATTACAGTAGGGTCATCGTCAAACTCTTCATAAGCCGGTCCTATATTTTTGCGGGTAAAGATTAAGTTTATGTAGGAAAGCAAAAAAACCCCAATGAATACAACAGTATATAGAACAACTTTATTTAACAAAATAGTAGTAAAAACTTGTTCAAAATTAATTGACTTAAACCACAGCCAATCGGCATAAAAATGAAGAAAAAGCGACAATCCACCTAAAATTAGTAAAAATACAATCAATCTTAAAGTACTCCTGTTGTTTCGCGCCATAACTTCCTCCTTTAATAAACAGATTTTAAAAGGGTTTCTTTGCGCAAAGCAGCACAATTACAGCTTACATCGGCTGTTAAATTTTTTAAAGTATCAAAAATTATCTTTCCTATATCATAACTTTCGGAATAAAAAATATCTTTAAGTTCTTCATGCTGCCAAGGGGCTACTACTCCTTCCGCGTAATTTACCACCAAATATATTCCGGCATAACAAGCTCCAATTTCTCGGGCCAGATAAACTTCAGGACATATGCTTTGACCTATTATATCGGCTCCAGCAATACGGTAGTAGTTTACCTCAGCCGGACTTTCAAAATGTCTTCCATCTGTATTACAATATATGCCTCTTTCAAAAACCTTCCCTTTTTGCCAGGAGTTTTTAGCAACATTAAATAATTCTTTGCTTATTTCCGGACATATAGCTTCCCGCATTATAAGAAGATGCCTGTCTTCAAGTCCTACATCTTTGCGCATGGAAAAATCCATATAATCATGTGGAACAACTATATCCCTTGGATTTAAAAGGTGATTTATGCTTCCTACTCCCCCTTCTGCTATTATCCTTTTTATCCCCGCCTGTTTAAATACCCAAAAAATTTGTTTTGATGCATCTGCCCTCTTTACATCCCTTCGCCAGCCGTGCATTCGGCAGGTTAATACTTTCTTTATTCCTTTATTTCCTCGGACGGCTAGGAGTTTAAAATCAGGACTGATACCAAAAGGGGTTTCAAATTTAAGGTTTTTTTCCAAAACTTCAACATAGTCAAGATTTAAATCTTCAGGGATTTCTATGCTTAAAGTGCTTGATCCTCCGATAAAAGCGAAATCTGCCGCTGGTACATACATTTTCAAATCGCCTCACCTGTTTAATTTAAAAAGTCTGTAATATATTATAAGATGTATCTCTTTGTGCCGGTATTCGCCCTGCCAGGCGAATAAGATCAATCATTTCTTCTTTTTCCATTTTATAAAAAACGCCGGCTGCTCTCACTACATTTTCCTCAATCATAATGCTCCCCAGATCATCTGCCCCAAAGAATAATGATAACTGTCCAATTTCTTTGCCTTGAGTTACCCAGGAACCCTGGATATGTTTAAAATTGTCCAGATAAAGCCGAGATAACGCTAAAAATTTAAGATAATTGAGTGAAGAAATTTTATTGCCCATAAGTTCATTATTTCCCGGTTGATAAGTCCATACTATAAAAGCTCTGAATCCACCTGTTTTATCCTGTAATTCCCGTATTTTTTTAAGATGGTCCATCCGATGTTTCAAATTTTCCCTGCTTCCCATCATCATAGTAGCAGTGGCAAAAAGCCCAATTTCATGTGCAGTTTCCATCACTTCAAGCCATTTTTCTGTTTTTATTTTATTAGGACTTATAATTTTGCGGACTTCATCATGTAAAATTTCTGCTCCCCCTCCGGGCAGTGAGTCGAGCCCTGCATTTTTAAGCCTTATTAAAGTCTCTTTTATAGTTAAACCTGATATTTCAGCTATAAATGCAATTTCCGGTGCAGTTAGGGAATGGAGGGTTATGTCATAACGGGATTTTATCTCTCTGAACATATCTTCAAAAAAAGTTATATCAAGGTCAGGATTAAGGCCTCCCTGAATCATAAGCTGAGTTGCCCCTAATTCTACAGCTTCATCTATTTTATGAAAAAGGGTTTCTTTGTCTATTACATAAGCATCATGATCTTCAGGAGAACGGTAAAATGCGCAGAACTTGCATTTACAGGTGCAAATATTAGTGTAGTTAATATTACGGTCGATGATAAAAGTAGCCAAATTATTTCCCAACATCATCTGCCTCATTTTATCTGCTGCTTTGCCCAGTTCCAGCAAATTTGCATTATGCCATAAAAATAAAAATTCTTCTTCAGTCATGCGTTTACCCTGTAAAACAGACTCTAAAACAGCATTAACCCGCAACATCATTCGCTCCTTACCTTAAATATCCAGTATCTTTAAAGGAGGCACCTCGGAAATAATGCCCAATTTGCTGGCATAGTGGTAATATTCCATCAAACCTTCCTGTTTATGTTTATCAAAATCAAATTTAAGTTTTTGAAAATAATCCACCAGGTATTCAGGAGTAAAATCTTCCCATTGTGCGGCTTTAGCAGCCACATCATATATATGTTCGAGGCTCAGTTTTATAGAATCAGTAAAGGTATCTTTTATAATTTTAACCATTTTCAGGTTTTTTTCAGCAAATTCCTGGCGTACTGCCCAGACTGCAAAAACCATAGGCAGATCTGTCTGTTCTTTCCAGATTTGTCCCAAGTCATAAACATACAAACGGTCGGATAATTTATATTTGGCGCGCAGGGCATCATCTCCTATCAGAAGTGCTGCCTCTGCTTCCATAAGCATAGCTCCTATTTCCGGAGCTGATATAAAATAGTCCGGCTTAATATTATAAAAAAAGTGCATTATTATTTTTAAAAGATTAACTGAAGTTGCCGAGATGCTGCTTAAGGCTATTTTTTTTCCATCCAGCTCTTCAATTGGCCTTTTGGAAAAAAGATATATACTTTTTACTTCCCCATTACAGCTTATTGAAATATCCGGCATCAGAACATAATCTTTATAGTCATAGGCATATGCAATAGAAGAAATAGGCGCTAAATCCAGTTTATTTTCACGCAGCATCTGGTTTAAATCAGTAGGCGTTCCTTTTATTAAATCGATTTCCAATAAAAACTTTTTTTCAATAAGTCCATAGAAAAGAGGAAAACAGTTGATGAATTGAATATGCCCCACCCTTGGACGCATAAAAATCCCCTGCCCTTTTATCAGTAAATTTTCAGAATATTATAAAGCGTATCTCTTTCTGCCGGAACATATCCTGCTTCTTTTATCAGATTTATAATGGTCTCTTTGGCAATACCTTTATCTGTCTTAGCACCAGCTGCGTGCATAATTCTTTCTTCAACGATAGTTCCATCTAAATCATCTGCCCCAAACTGCAAAGCAATTTGGGCAATCGGGATACCCAACATTACCCAAAAGGCCTTAATATGTTCAATATTATCCAACATAAGCCTTGAAATAGCTATAGTCTTTAATTCATCTACCGCACTGGTTTTTTTCAGATTAGAAAGACCAGTATTTTCCGGCAGGAAAGGCAAGGGAATAAATGCCTTAAATCCTGGAGCTTCATCCTGTAATCTGCGCAGAGTGATAAGGTGATTAATCCGGTCTTCATAGCTTTCTATATGTCCAAAGAGCATGGTGCAGTTAGTTTTAATGCCCAATTCATGGGCTGTTCTGTGAACTTCAAGCCATTCTTCGCTGTTCGCTTTACGCGGACATAATTCCTTTCTTATTCTATCATCTAAAATTTCTGCGCCTCCTCCAGGAATAGCTTCTAAGCCTGCTTCCTTGAGGATCAGCAAAACCTCTTTTATAGAAAGATTGCTTATTTGGGCCAAATAAACAATTTCTACTGCGGTAAGCGCCTGGATGATTATATGAGGATAAGTTGTCTTAAGTCTTTTTATGATTTCAACATAATAATCGAGTGTAAGCCTTGGATTTAAAGCGCTTACAATATGAAACTCGGTTATTCCCTGATCTACCGCTTTTGAGGCATAAGCAAAAGCTTCATCCGAAGTCATAGTATATGGCTTGGGAGAATTTTCATCTACCCCAAAAGCACAAAATTTACATCTGGATATGCATATATTGGTTAAATTAATATGTCGGTTAACATTAAAGAAAATATAATCATTGGAAGCCTCTTTTTTCTTTTCACGCGCTAACATGCCGATAGTCAACAAATCATTTGAGCTGTAAAGATAAAGCCCGTCTTCCTTAGACAACCTTACTCCGTTTCTCACTTTATCCGCTATTTCCCGCATTTTTTTGTCCATAAAACCTTCCCCGTCTCATCGATTATTTAAAATCTATTATATCAAAATTCCTATATTATCCGATAAAAAACTATTTGATTTTTAAATTTCTCATACGGTTTAAAGCACTGGCAACTTCATATCTTCGCGGTAAAACAAGATCGCCGGGATGTTCTCCTTTAGGAAAAGGAGAAATAACTTCTAAATCAGATAAAATATCAGTATCAATCTTGTCTAAAATTTCTTTAAGGCTTGATTTTTCATCTATATATCGCACAATATACCTCAATATATCGGCTATAGCTCTGGTTTGTCCGGAATCAACCAGCTGTTCAACAGCGGAAAGATCTATAACCGTTTTTCCATATACAATCGTATCAAGCCCCTTTGCTGCTACCTTAAGTTTCTTATCTTTCATAGCGAAAGTTTCTTTTTTCACAATTCGTGCAGTCCTCAATTTAAAAGGTTTGACAGATTCAATCTTTCTATTGCTAGGGATTTCAGCAGCTATTTCATGTGCTTCATCAGTAACATCATAAACCTTATAGCTGTCAAGCATAATTACTTTATCAGCTACATCCAGATAGTCGCCCGCTCCTCCAATAACCAAAATGGTAGAAATTCCAAGCTTTTCATAAAGCTCTCGGACTCTATCTATAAAAGGCGTAATAGGTTCTTTATTTTTAGCGACCAATTTTTGCATACGTGCATCCCGCAGCATAAAATTAGTTGCACTGGTATCCTCATCTAAAAGCAAAAGCTTAGCCCCTGCTTCAACAGCTTCTATGATATTAGCCGCCTGAGAAGTGCTGCCGCTGGCATTTTCAGTAGAAAAAGAATCGGTTGATTTATTGAAAGGCAGGTTGTCAATAAAAATACTTATGTCAACCTTTTCTATATTTCTTCCATCTTCGGCCCTGATTTTTACAGCATCGGGAACAGTTATAACCCATTCCCTTCCATCTCCTTTTATGTGATTATATACTCCCCTTTCTAAAGCCCTTAGTAAAGTAGTTTTTCCGTGAAATCCTCCTCCTACTATTAAAGTAATTCCCTCTTTTATACCCATTCCTTTAATTTTTCCATGGAACATCGTATCTATTTCTATTTCCATCGAAGGAGGAGAAAGAAATTTTACCGCCTCTTTTTCGGACATAGGAAGATTGCTGTTTCCGCTTTTACGGGGAAGTATTGAACCATTGCCTATAAAAGCAACTAATCCCAATTCTTTAAGCTTATTTCGTATTAACTCCTGATCTGCATATAGTTCAACATGTTCTTTTAATTTTTTTTCATCTAATGCTTTGAAATAGAGTGAATTACTTGCTATTTGAGGTATTATTGAAGTCAGCAAATTAATTGCAGCATCTCCTTTAATTCTTCTTCCTGCTGCTGGTAAACCTACGGAAATTCTGGCTTCCACCATTTCCGAAGTTATCTTAACCGCTGTTCTTTTGATTATCTCTTGTCCTCCAGCATCTATAAATATGAGCCCACTGTTTCCTGCTCCTTCTGATTTGAGATTTGATTTCATCAATTCACTTTTAATAATACGGGCAATAATATCTTCTAAGGCAGTAACCTTTATTCCCTCATAAAGATAATAAGGAAATCCCGCTCTATCCATGGGAACTCGAATACGCATCCTGCTGGGAGGAGCAAAAGGGTCAGCCTGCACATGGTCTATATAAAGATGGCATATTTTAAGGTCATAAGATCCCTCCAGGGTTTTATAAGCTTTATATCCCCTGCCGTCTATCTTGTCTAAAATCATTTTCAAATCAGTTACGTTTCGCATGCCAAGTCCTCCTGCTTGATAAAAAATCAGCCTTAAGATTCATATCTTAAGGCTCTTTCATTTATTATTATATACTTGCATCGGTTAAACTAACAGCTATTCCAGAGCATATTGGACAATTTTATCAACCAGTTCAGAAAAACTGATGCCTGCCGCTTTAGCTGCATCCGGCACAAGACTCATTTCAGTCATGCCTGGAATAGTATTAATTTCTAAAACCCAGGGATTATCATCTTTATCTACGATAAAATCCACACGGGCAAAGCCCCTGCATCCAATCGCAGAATAAACCTGACGACTTATATTTTCAACTCCTGTCCGCGCTTTTTCTGAAATGCGGGCGGGAATAATATGATGACACATGCCGGGAGTATATTTAGATTCATAATCATAAAACTCGTTTTTGGAAGTTATTTCAATTATAGGTAAAACAGTAGGGTTTTTATTTCCTAAAAGAGCAGCAGTAACTTCGGTTCCGGCAATAAATCTTTCAACTAAAACTTCTTCATCAAAACTAAAGGCATTTTGTATGGCAAAAGCTAGTTCATCTTCTTTTTTTACAATATAAGTTCCTATACTTGAACCTTGGGTAGCAGCTTTTATTACTACCGGCAATCCGAGTCTTTGGACTATTTCATTTACTTTATTAAAACCAAAAGTTTCCTTTTTTAAGACTATATATTCAGCAGTAGGGATATTTTCACAGCTTAAAACCTTTTTGGTTAAAACTTTATTCATACCAATAACGCTTGCTACCATCCCTGATCCAGTATATGGAATTCCCAAAATATCAAGATAGGCCTGCACCCTCCCATCTTCTCCGTACTGGCCGTGTAAAATATTAAAAACAACATCAGGTTTCATCTTAGGTATTTCGGTTAAGTTTTCTCTATTTAAGTCTAAAGTTTCTACTTCATAACCCGCAGCTTTCAAACCCTCCACTACTGCCTTTCCGCTTTTGAGGGAAATTTCACGTTCAGAAGACATTCCTCCCATTAATACCAATACTTTCCGCATAAATTCACCGCCTGAATTTTTTATATTATTTATAAGTATAAACATTTTTATATATGCACATCTTATAGCATCTTTTTATTTGAAAAAATATATAAAAAGCCACCTTCCCATAGAAGGTGACTTTAAATAATCAGTTTTAAAAATAAATGGCAGGGGAGACGCGACTCGAACACGCAACCCTCGGTTTTGGAGACCGATGCTCTGCCAATTGAGCTACTCCCCTGCATCCTTACCTCGCGGCACTTTTCATTATACCCTTTTTAATGACAAAAGGCAAGAGTTTTAATTTATTTATATTGCAATTCTAAAGCTATAAGGTATCTTTTGAATTTTTCTCCTCCCCGATAACCTGATAAGCTGCCGTTTTTTCTTATTACCCTGTGACAGGGAATTAAAATAGGTAGAGGATTGCGGCTGCAGGCTAAAGCTACTGCTCTATACGCATTTGGTCTTTTTATTTTCTGTGCTATTTCAGCATAAGTTTTTATTTCACCATACGAAATCTGCAGAAGATATTCCCATACTTCCTGCATAAAACTGCTTCCTTCCGGCTTCAGCGGAAGTGTAAAATATTTTCTTTTCCCCATAAAATATTCATCAAGTTGATGAATTGTTTCACTCAATAAATCAGTTTCTCTGTATGTAACATCTTCAGGAATAATCTCATCAGGAAAATAAAGCTTGGTAAGTGCAGACCCATCAGTTGTTATTGCTAATCTTCCAATCGGGGAATAATAAAAAGCAATATTTTTCATTTCTTATTTTCACCTCTTTTTTTATAAAAAATTTTCGTATGATAAACAAAGTCTCAAGGAAGACAAAATAATGTTAAGTTAATTTAAACATAAATAATAAATCATCGATACATACTAACTATGATAATAAACTAAAACATAACGGAGGTGAATATTTTGAATAAAACAATTGCGGTAGAAGATAATTTGCGAGCAGTAAAGAATTATCTTGTTACTAAAGGCTGTCGTTTAGTTGATGTTGAAGAAGCTAATAAACACAAGGTTGATGCGGTTATAATTTCGGGGTGTGATGAAAACCTAATGAATATGCAGGATATAGTTGTCCATGCTCCTGTTATAAATGCCAGTGGGCTATCTCCTGAAGAAATATGGCAGAGAATTGAAAAATTCTAGCATATTAATATTTACCCCCGGCCTGTATAGCCGGGGGTATTTTATGTAAATCAAGAAATCAGCATCTTGTCATAATCTCCGATTATTAGTGGAGATATTAAAATAAATCATAAAAGAGCTGATCTTCTTTATTAAAAAAGGTGCGATAACCAAGCTGAAGCATAACGAAAACACTCAATGCAACTGCTCCCAAGATACCAAGCATTATAGCAATCTGATAGGCTATGGCCGTTGTAGGAGCAGTACCGGAAAGAATTTGTCCGGTCATCATGCCAGGCAAAAACACTATTCCCATTCCCAACATGGAATTAATTGTAGGCATAATAGCAGCATCAAAAGAATCATCAACTATCTTTTTAGTAGCAGCCTGAGGGGTAGCTCCTAATACCAGTGCTTCTTCTACCAGATTTTTCTGGGTTTTCATTCCTTCCAGCAAAGATTTTACCCCTAGTGAAATACCGGTCATGGAGTTACCTATTAACATGCCGGCAATAGGTATAAAATATTGAGGATCATACCAGGGAGAAACCTGAACTACCAAAAAAAGAAAATAAAATATACATGCTATAGTTCCTGTACTCATAGAAAATACAATAACTCTCTTAAAAGCAGGAAAGAGTCCTTCCGAAAAACGCTTTAATACAGTATAAATCGCAAAACTTTCCATTATAAAAATTATTAAAACTGTTATAAAAGGGCTTGGATTGTTAAATATGTATACAAGTATGTATCCTACCAGCACAAGCTGCAGTGTCATTCTTAACGAAGCGATAATTATTTCTTTCTCCCGCTTAATTCCGCGTGCCTTTACAATTGCTAATAAAATTAGCACAAAAATATAAGCCAGGAGTATTTGAAATATTGTTAAATCAATGATGCCGTGCATTAACTTCCCTCCTGCCTGCAATCCTGCCTCTTTCTACTTCGATTATAGTATCAGAATATTTTTCAGCTATATTCTTAGAATGAGTTACCATTATAATCGTCTTATTATATATGTGAACATGTTCGATAAGCATCTTAATAATTATTTCCTCTGTCTCATCGTCCAAAGCCGAAGAAGGCTCATCCAAAAGGTATACCTCAGGATTGAGCAAAAGCAAGCGTCCTAAAGCCAACCTTTGTTTTTCCCCCCCAGAAAGAGTAGCAACCGGAGCATCAAGATCTTTGCTTAACATTATTTTCTTTAAAATCTGTTTGAGAACCTCATCATCTGCTTCTTTTTTTTCTTGAAACATCAGTCCAATGTTCAAATTATCCCTGATGGTTCCCGGAAAAATGGCAGAATTTTGCGTCAGCATAACAACATTTCTGCGATGCAATACCGAATTTATCTCTTTTAAATCCTTTCCCTTAAATAAAACTTTGCCCTGGGTAGGAGAAATCATTTTGTTTAAAAGCTTTAATATAGTAGTCTTGCCGCTGCCACTTTGCCCTACAAGAGTAGTTACTTTTCCTTCTTCAATACAAAACGAAGGAAGATCAACTATTTCTTTGTATTTTACATTGACAAACTCGAACATATTAGCTTACCCCGCTTCCAAGCAAGTATCGATAGCTACATTATGCGTTATTTTCAATATCAATTCAATTCATAATATTATCATATTATTATTCTAATAAAATTTCTTTTCATTATATATTTAACATCTAAAAAAAAGCCGGACAATAAGTCCGACTCTCAAACATAAGTCTCATCCATTTTAATCTATAGGTATCATACCCTTTGTAATTAATTACAGTAACTGCATTATCATTTTTTAATTTACTAAAAATCCATTGGTTATCTATCTTACCCCTTGCTTTCAAAAAACTTTCAATCTCAAATTGATTCATGGGATGCCGCCTGATAATACTGAAAATAGCTTCATAATCATCCTCTATCTCACTATAAAAACCCTGCGACTCTAATAAATCGATAGAAATTCCGCCTAAAAATTTTGCTGCATATTCCATCCTTTCATGATCTACTGCACGGACATCAGGTTCAGCAGGTGGACGCACTGGTGTATTTAAATATAATTTTTCATATTTAATTGTATTTAGTATCTCTAAAAATCTTTTCAGGCTCTCATCATCATCATTGATACCCTTTACAAGCATGGTTTCTAGCCATAGCTGCCCTTTGTACTTATTTGAAAAATCTTCGAGTCCCTTGATTACTTCTAAAAATTTTAAACTTCCATGAGGACGATTTATTTTTTTAAAAGATACTTCATCATATGCATCCAATGTTGGCAAAACTATATCCGCATTGCTGAGTTCAGCTTGCACCTGAGGATCATACAGAAGTGAACCATTTGTAATAACTGCCACAGGTTTATCCGTTCTCTTATGTATCTCCTGCAAAAGTTCTCCCAGTCCTAAATGGGGACAAGGGGACGTTTCCATTGTCTTGTTGATTGGCGATAAGGAAAGAGATTTTAAATCATGTAAAAAATCTTCTTCAGAAAAATGGTTTTAGAGAAAAAATCGAATATTGGAAATAAGTAAAAATTCGGCAATGGTTTGTTAGGCAGTTTTGTTTACCAAATTTAATGAATGGCTGGGTTGGGGTTTTGGTTTTCTATTGTTCCTAGATGTAATTATCAAATAGACGAGGGGGCTTTTCCGTCGGCTTCCCTGCCATGAAACATAAAAAAACACGAGCCTTTGTCTACTATACCAGACGGTTGAAACGTCCCAATGTCTTCAATGTCTTGAATTGGTTCAGAATGATATAATAATTTATTACTATAAAATTTACCATCTCTGGTAAACCCACAATTATCAAAAACTAAAAATTCAAAAGATTTTGTTCTCCAACGAATATTGGTTTTAGGTGTAGCATATGTGGATTTTTCAAAGAAATATAATTCTGTAATAGGTTCTTTTATATATTTTAAATCTAAATCCCCGATATACTCATTTTTCTCATTAAAATTAGGATTATAATATATTTTACTAGTTTCTGGGTCTACATAGTAAGGATTAGGACTATTTCTAGTTTTTATATACTTTAATTCAGAGTCAGGAACAATATACCAAGGTTCTACTTTTACTCCAGTTGATGATATTAATGGATTATCACCTAGCATATTTTTAACCTCTTTACTTAAAGGTGTATAAACATTTGCTAAGGCATTTAATGGGAATATAGAGATTAAAAATAATACCAATAAACCCACACTTACAAATCTCTTATATCTCATTATTTCCACCGTCCTTTACAGTAATTCGTCTGCAGTTCTATACATTGAAATCCCAAACTCAAACTTAGTCTCTAAGGTCTTTTGGTCAATATAATTGTCTATTCTATAGATATAAACTATATTTTCACTAGGAACTATAATATGCCAGTTAAACATAAAAAGTGGAACATCATACCTTATATCTTTTATTGCACAAAATAATCTCTTATCCATTATATAATTTCCAGAACCATATGTTTTATCTAAATGTGCTTTCAAGGCTGCTTCAGGATTCATACCTCTATAAAAAGTGTGTAACTCCTTCAACCCCTCTTCTCCCCAATAAAATTTATACATCGGGTCATTCCAAGAATTATATAAATTCTTATAAAAATCTCTTACATATATCTTCTCTTCTTCACTTACTCCATTCTTAAAATTTAAATCTATCTTTAATTGCTTACCTGTTATATTACTTATATCATCATTAGTAGGTCTAGATTTTTCTTTAGGATATACTATTACTAACCTATTAGCATTATCCCAATCTACTTTGAATCCTAAATTCTCTGCTACCCATCTAGCAGGTAACATGGTTCTAGCATTAGATATTATAGGAGCCACATCCATCACTACTCTCCTATTATCTACTATCATTACCTTACTTCCTATCTTTAACCTAATTTTAGCTGCTCCCTCTAAAATAACTTCTCTAGTATCTCCATTCCAACCTATATGATTATCATCTATACCTAATGCATTTCCTAAAAATCTAACCGGAACATAAGTTCTACTATTTTTTATAAAAGGTGCAGTGTCCATCTTTACTTTGTTTTTAACTTTAGTATCTATATTCTGCTCATAATAATAACTGTCTCCTATTTTGAATATTACTATTTTGTTAGGTGCTTTTAATTCTGTAGTTTTACAATTTTCACACGCTATACTTGCACTAATCGCACTGAATAAAAATACTACACAAAGTAAACCAACGAATAAACCCTTCTTATTTTTCATAGATTATACGCTCCTTTCTTATTTTTAAATGTTTTATATTACTAAATTATAATATTAATAAAATTATACATCGCTCTTATAAGCGGTGCCAGGCTGTCGACAAAGTATTTGTTGATAGCCTGAAGCCTGGAGTAAAATCTCCAGGCTTTATTATTAAAAAAATTTATTTATCGTAAAATAACAAATTTAAATAACACATAGACAAATATATATTTCACAATATAATAAAAATATAAATTTCTATTATATAAAAATATACGAAGCGATATTTTAATAATAAACCTATCCAGCAGGTTAAGTTTAATGGTTAAACTTTGGGCATACCCTATCTCGTTTATCAAAATTTTTATATTGGAGGGATAAGATGGACAATAGGCGATTTCAACCTTGGCCAATACTTGATCATTATGTAGAGGTTACAGAGACTATTCCTGAGACCTTTATGAACACTGTCAAGCACGCAGGCAACCGGCCCGCCCATATCTTCAAGGATGGTAATACCTGGCGAACAGTTACTTATTCCGAATAGAATCTAATCTCCCGTGAAATTGCAAATGCCCTGCTAGCCATGGGAATATCCATCAATGATAGAAACTGCATCTTTGCCCCAACCTGCGCTGCTTGGGCATGGGCGGACATAGGCAATATGATGGCAGGTGGAACTACTGTTACTATTTTTCCTACCTTGAGCGATGATGAGATAACGTATATTATCAATCACTCCCAAGTCAAGTTTGCATTTGTTGGCACCCCGGAAATGCTTCACCAGTTAGAAAGACTTTGGCCGCAGCTACCCACTCTCCAGGGCATTATATGTCTGAACGGCGAATATCAGGGAGATGGTGAAAAGACCTGGAGCCTGGAAGAATTCCGCACCCTTGGCAGATCCTATGCTTCCAGCCATCCGCACGCTCTGGATGAACGGATTTTATCATTAAAAGGTAGCGATGGTGCTACCATTATCTATACATCGGGTACTACCGGAAGGTTGAAAGCAGCCAGATTTACGCAAAAAAACTGTGTTTGGGCTATATGGCGCGGTCTTAAGATGTGTGCAATAGGCGGTACCCCTATCAGTTGCGAGGATGTATATTTCAATGTTATGCCCTTGCCCATGTAATGGAGCGTACTTACGGATATTTTGTCATTATTGCAGCAGGGGGAGCTATGGGATTTGCCCAAAGCCCAAAAACCATAATGGAGGATATAGCTTACATATGTCCTACCTGGATGTGCTGGGTTCCCCGCATGTATGAACGTCTTTTGAACGGTATTGAAAATGCATTCTGCTCCACACAAGAGGGCAAAAAAGCTTGGGAATGGACGTTGGAAGTTGGTAAGAAAGTAGTTGTAGCCCGCACCGATGAGCACGGTAAAATAAATATGATACAAGATCCTTTGGAAATCTTGGAAGGACAATTGCGTGAAGATTACCTAAAAGCCAAGGAACTGGTATTTGACAAAGTGCGGGCTATAATGGGAGGACGTGTAAGATTTTGTGCAGTAGGAGGGGCAAGCCTTAATCCTGAACTCCATCTGACCTGGAGTGCTTTAGATTTTCCTATGTTGAACGGCTGGGGACTAACAGAGACCATGTGTAACGGTGCAGTAGGCTACGCCAGTGCAGTCAAGATTGGCTGGAATGCTCCGCCCTGCCCGGGTGTGGATATTAAAATAGCCGAAGATGGAGAAGCCCTTATTAAAGGTGAAGGCATTATAAATTCTTACTATAACGATCCGGAAGCCAATATAGGAGCCTTTACGGAGGATGGTTATTTCTGTACCGGTGATATCATTGAAATGGACGAAGATGGTTTTGTTAGAGTTATAGACCGCAAAAAATCTATTGTCGTACTTGATACTGGCAAAAACGTGGCTCCGGCACGTATCGAAGCTAAAGTACTCGAAAACATGCTGATTGACCAAATTGTAGTCATTAGAGACCAGCGTAAGTATATAACAGCATTAATTGTTCCTAACTGGGATATAATCATTAATATGTTTCGGACCCAAGGGCTCTCCTTCGATGAAAGTCAACTTGTGTTCGAAGAAATCAACGGCCTAACTACCTGTGTCCAGGTGGGATCAGACATTTATGATAATCCAGTCATCATCCAGATGATTGAGCAAATTATAAACAATGCCAACAGTGAATTGAGCGACTATGAACAGATAAAACGCTTTAAAATATTGCCGCGCAAACTGACGCAAAGCCGGGGCGAATTAACACCAACCCAGAAGATCAAAACACGTGTAGTTATAGAGAGATTTGCTGATGAAATAGAACACCTGTATTCCTAGGTTGTTAAAGGCAAGATTATACAAAAAAGTCTGGATTGAACGCAGAAACATATGTTATTATTGCTTTGGAGGGGGCGTGGCTCAGCTGGGAGAGCACCTCGTTCGCAACGAGGGGGTCGTGGGTTCGAATCCCATCGTCTCCACCAAAAATAAGATAAGTTAAGCACCTCATAAGAGGTGCATTTTTATCTTCACTTATTGCTTTCAATTCCACGTTCAACTTCTAACTGTGTTTTTTTTTAATCAATGCTACTGATTCCACGTGCTTCGAACGGCAAAAAGCCATCAAAAGAAAACACATAGATATGTTTCTATAATCCTATATTATAGTTTCCGAAACAATCGTATACCCATAATACCAAGCACAATATTCGTCAAAGCAAAAAGTGTAAAAAAAGCAAGGACCATTACTACTCTCCAACCTGTTGGTTCATATTCGCCATGAGCAGACCGGTTACAATAGCAACAGCAACAACCTGACTAGTAACAAGGAACCCTGTCATCGCAACCAAACTTTAGCCAATGAGACCTTTATTAAGCTTTACCCACATAGCCACCCATAAATAAAAATAGTAATCCACCCGCCAGCGCTACAGGGAACAAATCAGCCGGCATCAAGTAGTCAAAACGAAACTCATGTGATAAAACGGTTCCAACTATCCCAGTTACAATTGCAAAGAAGATGGGAAGCCATATAAGCACTGTTCTAATAATTGTTATGAATTTTGCAAGTCTGTACTTGTTATCCATCTAAAAACATACCTCCTAACAGCCAGGATAATGATTTCACCATTCTCATTTATCTTTAAAAACTCAACAGAACACCCCATGGCATTACCAATTCCTCCACTTAAGAAGCAGCCTCGAAAATGATTTTTATCCCTCTTCATGATATATTAAACTCCTAGCTCATATTAATCCCTAAAAAATATCTCAATGCCTTTTAATCAATAACCTAACCAGTTCCTTTTGTCTTTTCTCTAGCACTTCAGGCGTCCATTTTAAGTTTTGTTCAATAAATACCTTGTTTGCATGGAAAGCATCTATCCTATTTTTCAGATAAACCTTTTTCTTTTCCTCAAAATCAAGATTGCTTAAAGCAGAATTTTTCTTCTGGCTGATTAATACAAGGTTAGCAAGTTTATTTATCCAATATTCCCTTTGCTCATCAGTAAAATCCTTTCTCCACTGACTGTTATCTGATGGATTCTGAGGTAAAATATGTTCAACAGTTATATAATTATAACCTGATAAATGAACAGTATTATCACTCATTAAATACTCAAGTTTTAAGAGCAAATACCTTGCATACTGTTTTTTATATATATTCCCTTCAATATTTTTTCTAAATTCCTCAGTGTCAATATTAAATAGACTTTCATTATCTAAAAGGTCATCAAGATTCCGGGCATCTGTATTCTCAATTGCATTTAATATATTATTCATTGCATCCAACCTTAACGTTGGTGTGACCCCACAAACCCAATCTCCTGTGAATTTATATTCTAATTTCTTTAAAAATTTATCAATTTTATCAATACCAAACTTACAACAATAATACATGAGCGGCGGTATCCAATCCTCAGAACGTAATCCTATTCTCATTACTGTAATGAGATTTTTATATTCATTACTTAGTGAAGGTTCCTGCAACTCAATTATATTCTCATAAATAGTGTTATATTTATCAATTAATTCAAAAGTATCTTTACCCATTTTTAGTTTAGGTTTATTTGGTAACTTAACATTATAAATTTTTTCATTGAATTCTTCTAACAGATTAGCCCTTGCTTTTTCCTGAACTAGAATTGTCCTGATAAACTGGAGAAAACGGTCAAAATTTTCTCCGTGTTTTCCTTCAATTTCTTCCCATATTTTTGCATATTTGCTTACTTCTTTTTCAGTTGTTAAAGCACCTATATTCTGTGATTTCAATATATCTGCATTAGTTAATGGTATTCCTCTATCATTAAGAATGGTAAACATTCTGAATGCATCTTCAGTATTATCAGTAGAAACATAAATGAAAAGGGCGTTATTAAAAATAAACCTGATAAAATCCAACAAATCAACTTCCTGCTGCTTTTCAATCAAAAGTTCTCTTAAAACTAATATTGCATTAGCCATATTAGTTAATGACACATTATCACTATCTAAATATGATTTTATTTCCTCTAAACGAGTTGTTCCGTTTTTCTCGATTAGAAAATTGTTAATAAAATTTTCAACATTATCCCTTATTTTATATGTAATACGCATCCTAGCCGGTATATTTTCAAGCCTATCTTCCTCCTGATATATCTTTTTATGAATTGTATTCTTAGCACGTTCATCTGAAATTATATCCCTTAGAATTGCCATCATAATAAAAAAAGTTGTTAGTCTTTGCTGACCGTCCAATACTTCATATTCAGGATAAGAACTATTCCTTACTCTCTTTAAAACTAAAGAGCCTAAGAAATATTCGCTTTCTGGCTTATTTTTAAAAGCGAAATATAAGTCTTCAACAAGCTCAAAAATATTATCTGATTGCCAGACATAAGACCTTTGATATTCCGGTATCACAAACCAAAAGTCCTCCGAAAATATTTTCTGAAATATAACCTTATTAGCCTCAATCTTTCCTTGAGCCAACACACTACACTTCCTTTCTTCTTTTAAACATGCATTTTTCTATGACAGTTGGGACACAAAGCCACAGTATTATCTATAGTATCAGTTCCACCTCTTGATAACCATTCAATATGGGGTTCCCCCGTTAAATTAGACACATAGTTTAGACGTTTTTCTCTCGTTTTTATATTCTTCCGGACTTTTATAACCCAAAGCAGAATGAAGTCTAATTCTATTGTAAAATCGCCTTGGCTCCTTATTTATGTAAAAAATCTGTCTAAATCTAATGCTCTTTAAAAATTACATAAAATTAGACTACTAGAGAAATAAGTTTTCAAAATACTTATAAAAAACTCTGTTAAGCAACCTGTACCAAAATATTTTTATCTCTGTGAATTTCATAATAATCAGCAGGAGTATATAGTATCCAAGACTTCCATGTATTCTCCGGTTGTTATAATACTCTATATACTGGCTTATAATTTCATACGCTTCCCTGAAATTTAAAAATTCATTGCAGGTATAGCATTCTTCTTCCAAAATAGAATGAAATGCTTCTATATGGGCATTCATATTAGGAGTTTTTATAGGTATTCTCTCATGAACCAGTTTTAATTCCTGGCAGGTTTTTTCGAACCTGGCTACTATAAACTGCGGGACCATTATCGGTTCTTATTACCGGCAAATTGTTGCCACACAATAAATTTCTATTAGCAAGGGCATTTTTAAGTAAACGGCTGCAATCTGAAGCGGTCGCATTTAATCCCAGGTAATAATCTACAATCATGCGATCAAAAACATCTATTATCGATACCAGATAAAAAAACTTTTTAGTTTCCTTTAAGTACCCGTATTTTATATCTATTTTCCATAATTGATTAGAACCCGTAATCTCTTGCTTTTTGGCTAACCTCCTTGGCCTTTTGGGATATATTTTTCTCTGGGGTTTTAGTATGCCAAGCTCTCTGCTTAATCTGTAAGTTTTCTTATGGTTTATTACTATGCCATATTGTTTCCTTAGTACTGCATTTATTTTTCTATATCCATAGGGAAATCCATCGCCGGATATTATAAGGATTATTACCAGTTTCCCTACATTCTTTAATAATTTGTTCTTTTAGTTCATCACTGTACTGTTTTTTACTGCTCATTAATATCTACCCCCATTTGCTCAAAGATTATCATATTAGACAGATTTTCTCCAAAGGTTTTAGGGGGCTAAATAGATATATAATCTCTTATAGCATAATACAATTCCTTAAGTTTAGGATCTGTCGCTTGTAATTGTTCATTAAATGTTTTATCTGTGGTTCGTTTTGAAGTTGTTATCAGAAATGTCTTTAACAGGTTTTGTAGTATTTGAATTGATGAGTTCAAGTAAAATTAGCTCATTTCCAAATTTTTTATAACGAATAAGGTCTATATTTCTATTTATCTGTTTTACTGCATACTCATCAAATTTCGTAAAATCACTGGCAATACAAATGAGTCTTGGCATACTCCAATCAAGCTTATCAAAATTTTCATTGCCTAGAATTTTCATTACAAGAAGCTCAAAGTCAACTTTATGGTCAAGCAACCAATCAAGATAAAAAAGGCCTTGATTTATTACATTCTCATTAATGGCTCTCTTGTATTCAAAAATCACCGGACAGTTATTTTCGTCAATACCTAATGAATCAATTCTTCCTCCATATGTTGTAATGTATTCCGAACAAAGAAAGCGTACCTCGAAGAATTTCTCCATATTTTTTTCAATGAGGTTCTGTAATTCCCTTTCAATATTAAACGTAGTGCAAACGCTAAACTAAAAATGAACCATATAAAAACAAAATGATCATAAAAAAGTGATCCACCCTGCAGACCAATCCCATATCATTAAAGTTGAAGACATAATGATGTGGGGGGATCGGAGTGATCAGAGTGGATCAATATAAGCTTATCAGAGAATTGTACGTAATAGAAGGTTTATCTCAAAGGCAAATTGCAAAAACATTAGGAATTTCACGTAATACAGTAAGGCGTTATTGCAATGGAAATAATCTTCCTGGAGAAAGGAAGAATAGTAAACGCAAGCCTTCTGTTGTAACCCCGGAAATTCGAGCCTTTATTCAGGATTGTCTGGATGAAGATAAAAAGGAGGATGTAAAAAAGCAAAAACATACTGCTAAAAAAATATATGATCGCTTAACTGAAGAACTTGGCTTTACTGGTGGAGAATCTACCATTCGCCGAGTAGTACATGAAATGAAGGAGAAGATGCCTAAGGTATTTATACCATTATCCTTTTCCCCGGGCGAAGCAGCACAGGTTGACTGGGGAACGGCTATAGCCTATATAGCTGGACAAAAGACAGAAGTTAATCTCTTCTGTATGCGCCTGTGTTCTAGCTGTACACCTTTTGTTTTTGCATTCCCATCTCAGAGAGAGGAGGCATTTTTAGAAGGACATCAAAGAGCCTTTAAATTTTTTGGTGGAGTACCTAGAGATATTATCTACGATAATCTTAAAACTGCAGTAAAGGAAGGCTGGGGGAAAACTGCCCGAGAACAAAATAAATTTGCTAAGTTTCGTGCTCATTATGTATATAATTCCCGTTTTTGTAATCCAGGAGAAGGACATGAAAAAGGGCTGGTGGAAGACCTGGTCGGTTACTCTCGGCGTAATTTTCTTGTACCCCTTCCCCGGGTAGAAAACTGGGAGGAACTTAATCAATTACTAATTAAGCGATGCAATAAATACATAGAAGTCCATCACGTTAGAGGCCGGGAATTATCAGTAAAAGAAGCCTTTGAACAAGAAAGACAAGCCCTTACCGCTCTGCCAGGAAGACCTTATGAAGCAGCAAAACTAGCAGAAGGTAAAGTTGATTACTTCTCTACCGTTACTTTTGAAACCAACCACTACTCTGTACCGGTAAAATGGTCTGGAAGAACAGTAACAGTAAGAGCTACTTCCTTTGAAGTACAAATCTATTACAGGGGAGAACTAATCGCTTCTCATGAGCGATGCTATCAAAAGTACAAGACCCGATATCAACTTGAACACTACTTACCCTTAATCGAAATGCGACCTCGATCTGTTTTCCATGCAAAACCGGTTAAAGAAGCCAGGTTACCCGAGGAATTAGAGATATTTTCCCGTAAACTTAATAATCCGGAAAAAAGCATGGTAAGACTTTTACGTTTGGCTATTGATTATGGATACGAAAAAGTAGCCGATGCTATTCGAAAAGCAGATGCAAACAATCAGTATTCGGTGGATGTAGTGCAATTCTACCTCAACGAAACTGAACTTAAGGTAATAAAGATTAATAATATGGGACCAGCTGTACAAACGGTCGATCTTAAAGCCTACGACATACTTTGTACAGGAGGTGATCGCTTATGACTGATTCAGATGTTATTAGTCTTTATGCCAAACAGTTAAGACTGCCCACATTAGCCATGTATTCAGACGTAGTAAGACAGGCAGAAGAAATGGGTTGGGGATATGAAGAGTTCCTTTGCGAACTTTTACGTCGGGAGTTGAAACAAAGGGAAGAAAACCAGAGAAAACGGAGGATTCATCAAGCACATTTTGCTTTAGACAAAAGTCTGGATATGTTTGATTTTGATCTTTTACCCAATGTAGAAGAAGCATATATATGGCAACTGGCTAATGGAGAGTTTGTGGAGCGTAAAGAGAATATAATTCTGATCGGAAATCCGGGATCTGGGAAAACACATTTGGCCATAGGTTTAGGAAGAAGGCTTTGTGGGCTCGGATATCGAGTAAGTTATTACACTGCTGCAAATCTAGTCACTGAACTTGGTGAAGCCCAGCAAGATAGACAATTAAGTAAGATAACTCGTAACTTAAACAAATCGGATTTATTAATCCTGGATGAACTATCATACCTTAGTTTTACAAGGGCTCAATCTGAATTACTATTTCATGTTTTATCAGATAGGAACGAAAGGGGGAGTGTGATCATAACCACCAATCTTGAGTTTTCCAAGTGGGGAGAGATTTTTCCCGACAGCATGATGACTGCAGCCCTGGTAGATCGAATAACTCATAATGCTCACATTCTGAATATGAATGCTCAATCATACCGACTAAAAGACAGATTAAAAAAATCTAAAGCTTTAAAAGAAGGTGAGAATGACAAGTAGGAAATTAAATTTCATAAAACGATATTAACAAAGTCTGGGCAAGGTGGCTCAGTTGTTTATTGCATAATAAAAATGGACAGAGTTGCAAAATAAAATCCCCACTTTTGCAACTCAAAAATCCCCAAATTTGCAAAGGTCATTGCAGGCACCCCTAAAAAAATTTTACCCTTGTAGTTAGGGACAACTTAACTGCAAGGGAGGAATGGAGGATGCTCACAATGACCCAAATTGATGATATCAGAAAAGCTTTCTTTATCAAAGGGCAAAATATCAGCGAAATAGCACGCGAGTTTCAGAAGGATAGAAAAACAATACGCAAATATATCTACCGGGAAGACTGGAACACTAAAGTTAAAACCTCAACTTTCTGACCAAAAAAACTGGCTGAAAAGCCCGAAAAAACAATAAAATAAACAGTAAAAAAACCTGTATTGACACAAAAAGTGCATCCACGTTTGGTAAAATGTAAAGTGGTAAAAAAACAAAACATTCCAAACAGAAAGGATGCACAAGTTAATGTTACATCAAATCAATCCGTCTGAAAAGGTTATTAATGAAATTAATAGACTCTTTAAAGAGCTTAAAATCAACCAACTGCTTCGTGCAGCTAACATTAGAAAGTCGCGCGGTGTCAGTGTTCAGCAGATTTTCGAGTTTATTTTCCTGCTAGCTCTATTTGGCAAGAATCAGTATAGATTCCTGGAGAGCAAACGTGGTCAAGGATTACCTAAGAAAGATGTATATTACAATTTCTTAAACAATCCACACTATGCATGGAGACGCTTCCTGCTTATGTTGGCGTCCAAAGTCACCGATAAATTTGACCACCTGACATCGGATAAAAGAGTTCGAGCTTTTATTATTGACGACTCCCCTATTGCACGAAATCGCAGTAAAAAGGCAGAGCTCTTAGCTAAAGTATTTGACCACAGCAAGCACCGTTTCATAAAAGGCTTCAACATGCTGACTCTGGGTTGGACTGAAGGCTATAGCTTTATTCCTGTAGATTTTGCCATGCTAAGTTCTGCCAAAGAAACAAACCGTTATAACGGGGTATCTGCTTCCATCGACAAACGCAGTCATGGCTTTAAACGTCGTCTTGAAGCTATGATGCCCAAACCCGATGTTGTGCTTAAGCTGATTAAAAACGCTTTAAATATCGGTATTACTGCTGATTACGTTCTTATGGACACATGGTTTACCAACGAACCCATGATTAAGGATCTAGGAGCTATTGGTCTTCATGTGATCGGCATGGTTAAGAACAATCATCGTTATCGTTACAATGGGCAACTGATGAAACTTGACGAAATTCGCAAATGCCTGTATTCAGAAAATAAGTCTGATATTATCGGCTCATTGTTGTGCGAAACAAAAAGCGGTATCTCGGTAAAATTGGTCTTCATCCGCCATCATAACAATAGAAACAAATGGCTTGTTATAGCATCAACTGACCTTTCATTGGATGATAAAGAAATCATCCGTATTTACGGTATGCGCTGGGAGATTGAAGTTTTCTTCAAGTCTTCAAAAAGCCTTTTGAAACTTGGAACCGAGTATCAGGGTCGAAGTTATGACATGCTCATAGCCCATACAACGATAGTTTTCAGCAGATATATTCTGTTGGAATGGGAACGTCGTCACAACCAAGATTACCGCAGTTTTGGAGATTTATTCTTCCTTTGCTGCGAAGAGATACAAGATTTAGATTATGAAACAGCCTTGAGGCAGTTAATGTATTACTGCATGATGCTGCTTGATAATGTTCCCAAGGAACTAGCAAAAATTGTTTCATGTCAAGTAATGTTCTGGATTGCTGCTCAGCCCCTGTATATCCAGAGGTTGTTCAGTAATTTCTGCTACGAAAGTTGAGTTAATAAATACTGCCTCAGCATTTAATATTGCTGAGATTTAGCAGATTGCCATCTCCAAAATGAGAGAAATTTTTTCAAAATCAAACAACCTGAACCATTTTTTTACACCCAGCATTTTGATATAATTTTAGTAAAATGTTTGGGGTGATTTATTTGGTGCTACCGCATGATTTTGGTATTTCAGTTGATGAGTATATAAAGCGCGGAATGAACAACGATTTCCCCGAAATCAAAAGATGCCTCCATTGCAAGGGGCGGATTCGTCTAACTCGGCATGGTTTCTACTAGCTAAATACCATCATCACTGCCAAACAGAATCGGTTACCGATTTGCCGAATCGTATGCCCTTCCTGCAGAAAAACGGTCTCTCTGCTGCCATCGTTTTTACATTTCTAGTATGCCGTTCGTTGATGTTGTCCTAGAGAAGCTGCATAAAAATCTGGTGTATGGGGAAATTACCTGCTGTCATCAACTGGTGCTATTTTACTGGAAGTGCTTCATAAAGAATCTCAACCGGATTGAAATGTTTTTCCGGGCTACAGGCTTTCTCGGTGTGTTACCACAGGAAACAAAAGAAAAAGCCATAAGGTTGTTGGAAATGCTCCGGACTTTGGGCAAAGCAATCCTTCCAGGAAGGGCCAACGGACATTTCGCAAATAACTTTATGGCAAATTAATTGTACCGTTATCTGCCCCTCCTGAAAATAGATTTTTGCTTCCACAAACCTTTTGCATGGTGAGTTATCCTTTGATTAGTTTAAAATGAAATCAATAGATGATTAAACGGTTAACCTCCTGAAAAAGGAAGGATTTTATGCAGGAAGAAGATTATGAAAAGTAGCATTATTCCGTTACGGACTCATCGCGCCCATTTTAAACGGCCAGGTTGCTAACCAGAATAGAAAGAGTATATAGCAGAAGTGGAGAGTAAAGTTCATCAGGTGCCCCATTACGGGCCTAAGGAGTTTACGCCCAAAACACTGACAGGCTGGCTCCTTGCCTACCGCCGGGCTGGGTTTGAGGAGCTTAAACTCAAACAACTTTCCGACCGAGAGTAACCGTGGAAACTCACCCGGAGCAGGAAAAACATCTGCTAGCTTTGCACAGCGAAATGCGAGATATGCCAGTTTCTGTCTTTTATGACCAGCTAGTGGACAAGGGTGAATTTCTGCATAAGGATATTTCTTATGCTACGATCTACCATATTTAAAAAAAAAACACGGGATGATAGGCAAAGAGATTGAAAGATTCTTCGGGACAGTAAAGACGAGGTTTACGCTACTTCTGAAATCCCAACCGCCTAATTCTATTGATGACTTAAACCGCCAGTTCTGGCAGTGGCTGGAGGAGGATTATCACAGGAAGATTCATGCTTCCCTGGGAATGAGTCCTCTGGATATGTACTTATCCCAGGCCAGCCAGATGCGGATGCTTGAAGATCCGGCTTTTCTAAACCCTCTTTTCTTAAAACGCGAGAAATACAAGGTGAAGCATGACGGGGCTATTTTTGTCAATAACAGACTTTATGAAGTGCTCCACATTTTATTGGCCATAGGATTGAGATCCGCTTTGACGAGGATGAGGTCTATATCAATTATTTCGGTATCATCCAGAAATTTCTTGAAATATTTGTCGTGGAGGTTTATGATGTCGCTCATTCATAAATTTCTTCTCTCCAGCTTTGCTTACATTATAAGGTGACAATTATGGCCGTAAGCTATAAAAAACTATGGAAACTCTTAATTGATAAAGATATGAAAAAGAAAGATTTAAGAGAAGCGGCTGGTATTTAGTACATCTTCAATGGCAAAACTCGGGAAAAACGAATACGTAACAACCGAAGTTTTAGTTAAAATATGTAAAGCTTTAAAATGCGATATTGGGGATATTATGGAGATTGTAGATGACGAATAATATCACCGCTCTATGAGGATAAGTGATGAATAGTGTTGACAAGTGTTGACAATTACGATATACTATAGAGCGAGGTGATACATATGGCAACAAACAAAGTAGCAAACTTTTTAAACACAAGCAGCGCTGCAGAATTTCTTGGAATTAGTGTTTCTACTCTATATCGTATGGTTGAAAAAGGAATTCTTAACCCAATAAAGACTCCAGGTGGTCAACGCAGATTTGATATAACTGAATTAGAGCAATACTTAAACATGAGCAAAACAATTATTGCTCCACAGAATCCACGGATGGGCAAAGAACAATCCTTAAAAAACAATGAATCAAATATCAATAGTTTAATCGATTCTAAAGAAAATGAAACAAAAAATGAGGAAAAAGAGTATTTTCAAGTAGATCCTAGAAATAAACTTAATGACTTAACAGGAAAAGAATGGCTTCCTGAAACTAAAAGTTTTTTCTTTCAAAAGGGATTGGGAGCCAAACATCCTCATGCACAAATTGAAAGGCAGCATCCAGCCCCATTTTCCTTTCAAGATATTGGCCGATTAATTCTTTTTTTTACAAAGCGTGGTCAGAAGGTACTAGATCCGTTTGGCGGGGTCGGTTCAACCGCTAAAGCCTGTGCACTTAATGGAAGAATTTGCACCCAAATTGAACTTTCCCCGAAATGGCATGAGCTTGCAATTAAGAGATTGGAAACAGAAGTGGCAGAAGGTGAATCATCTAATCACAAATTCATTAATGGAGATTGTCGTAAAGTACTTAAAACATTTGAATCAAATATCTTTGATTTTATTGTAACAAGCCCACCATATTGGGCAATTTTAAATAAGCGTGCTGATCATAAAGTAATCAAAGAACGCGTGAATAATAGCCTGGCTACAAATTATTCCGATAGTGATGATGATTTAGGTAATATTGAAGATTACGGAAAATTTATAAATGTTTTAGTTAATGATGTTTTTCTCGAGTGCGGTAGGGTTATAAAAGAAGGAAAATATATGTGTATAATAGTTTCTGATTTTAGAAATAAATCAGAGTTTATTAGTTTTCATAGTGATCTAATTCAAAAGCTTAACAAAGCGGCTATTGATGATAAACATTTTTGGGGACTACAAGGTACTAAGATTCTTATACAAAATCACAAAAGTCTTTTACCTTATGGATATCCCTTCGCTTATGTGGAAAACATTCATCACCAATACATCTTAATATTTAGAAAAGAAAAACGAAAAAAGTGAGGGATGTCAAATGGAGATGGAGTATAACAAAGTTTATTGTGGCAACAGCGATGAATTATTAATTGAAATGATAAAAAAAGGAATGCGCTTTGATTTAATTCTCACGGATCCACCTTATAATCTTAATAAAGATTTTGGTAATGATAGCGACAAATTACTATTAAAAGAATTTTTAGACATAACAAAAAAGCGTATTGAAAACTGCAAGAGTTTGTTAAACGATACCGGCAGTATTATTTGGTTTGGAATTCATAATTATATTGGTTATATCCAAGTAATTATGTATGAAGCTGGTCTCTATTACCGTCGTATGAATATTTGGCATTATAAAAATGGTTTTAGTCGTGTTAAAACTGTTCCAACAGCTCAATATGAGCCATTTTTATGGTTTTCAAAATCAAACAAAAAATGGACATATAATTATGATGATATTAGAATACCGTATAAAAGTGCAGAACGATTAAAAAATCCAGTTTATTATACAGGAGCAAATGGAGAGAGAAAAAAATGGACTCCTAATCCTTTAGGTGCATTACGAGGAGATATCTGGGAGTATCCAACATTAGCAGGTAAATTATTCAAAGAAGAGAAGACGGAGCATCCTACACAAAAACCCGAATCTTTAATTACAGATTTAATTAAAGCTTTTTGTCCTAAAAACAAAGATGGTTTATATGAAGGCACAATACTCGACCCATTTCACGGTTCTGGCACTTTGGGTGTTTGTTGTGAAAAGTTAAATGCAGAAGGACATAAGATAAAATGGATCGGTATTGAAATCGAGCAAAAATGGTGTGATGTTGCCAATAATAGGCTTGCGAAAATAAAAAATTTGCTATAATTAATTAAATCGAACGAGTAACTAAACAAAAATTGACAGTGCTAAACCTTTCATCGAAACGATGAAAGGTTTGCTCTCTTAGCCAAGGAGGATATAAATAAATGATAAGGTTTCCTAATCCGGGATCTGATATTCCAACCTTTATACATATCTTTCAAACAATTTATACATATTTAAGCGATTATAAAGTTTTTACCTTAGATGATATGTCTCAAACACTAACGAAAATGAATTTAGCTGCTTCCTCAGGTTATGTCGGCGAGCAAGCTTTAAAACTATCTACTAGAAAAGATCGCAGCAGAGATCCGTTATATAATCAATCAAAAATGTATGCCGAATTATATCGATCCTTGGGTTGGATAACTTCCAGCGAAGAAAAGGCGCTTCTATTTTCATTTACACTTCTAGGTGAACATATGGCAGCGGCTAAAATCGATCCAAAATCCATTTTTGAGGAAAGTGTTTTAGGGATTAATTACCCAAATCAAGTTATTGATAATAAAAATGAAAACGCATCAAGGACTTTTGCCACTATTCTTCTTACCGCTTATGAACTAGATGGCTATATTTGTCGTGATGAAATTATTGTAGGTCCTTTAAATATTGATGATACCGACTTAAGGGCTTTTTCATCAATGATTGATTACATAAAAGCAATGCGGGGTGATATTAGAAAACTTCATGGAGCTATATTAGAATTGTCTAAAAGAATAAAAATTCAAATTAATACTATGCAAAACTATACTAGATTTCCAATGTCCGTATTAACATACTGTGGTTGGTTTGAAAAAGTTAGGCAAAATATCTTGTACCCTAATGGACGAAACATGGTTATCCTAAAAATGACCCAATATGGTCGAGAAAAAGCTGAATGGCTTAAGAGAGTTCTAGATATACGTACAGAACATTTTGAAAAGATGGACGAAGCTGTTAAGCCTGCTATGATTAGACTTGGCTTTTATACAATGCTACAAAGGGCTAATTTTGATGTTACACCTGTTTATGATAGCATTGCTAAGGATTCAGTTGCATTAAGTAAACATATTGGTGATAAAGAGTTACTTTTTTCTCCTTATCAGACTATCAAAACACCTATTGTAAATTCTGCACTTGGAATTGAATACACCCCATCATCTTCAGACATAAAAGAGTATAACCGAATTGTAGCGGAAACTAAAGACATTTATAAAATAACAGCCGCACCAAAAGGAACTGTGAGATTGTTGCGCCAGACTTCGACAGACACATTATCTTTAAAAGAGGAATCAGAAATTTCAAAAAAGATAAAAAGCATGATAAATGATGGTAAAGAAGATCAAGAAATTGTAGATTCATTGTTTGCTGAATACCACAATGCAACTCAAACTGTGTTTTATCCATTAATTGCTGATTTATTTTGTATATTAGGATTTAATTGTACTGCCACAAGAGCAGGCATAAACTATGAAAGATGGGACGCAATTGCAATTGACGATGACTTTACAATACCCATTGAAATAAAATCCCCCTCAGAAGAAGAATATATTTCTATAAAAGCTGTGCGCCAGGCACTAGAAAATAAAATAATCCTCTTATCTCGCAAGACTTATAATACGGATTGGGATACAGTTAGTTTAGCAGTTGGCTATCATATGCCTCATGATCGTGCAGAGGTAGGACGATTGATTGATGATATAAAGTTTGCATTCAATATTAAAATCGGAATCATAGATTTTAAATCGCTGTTGATAATGGCTATAAAAACTCTACGCGGTAGCGCATATATCGACCCACAAGAAATCAGAAAGATGGAGGGTTTAATAAATGTCGAAAATTCTTAACCAAAAGAATTACAAACAATCTATATTATTAATGAAATCTGATGAACGAATATTAGAGATATTACATGTACCAAATAAACCTTCGATTTTGAAAAGAACGCAATCATCATGCAGTGCTTGCTGTATTAGCTGTGTAACTCCTTATTGTATGAAATATTTACCGGAAGAAATAACACCACAAAGCAAGTATTTTAATGCTTTCCCTGTGGATGTGAACGATAATGTATGTCCAACCTCAGCAATCTCATGGGATAAAGAGAGTTTGACTCCATCAATTAATGAAAAATTATGTATTAATTGCGGTTTATGTGCTTCTAGATGTCCAGCAGGTGCAATTTATTTAACAAGTAAATGTGCAGTAGTCAATTTTGATATTAATTTGGTTGAAAAAGTAGATTTTACAGAGGAAACATATTCATTACATATAAATCAAATTCAGAACCTGTTGAAAGCTAAACATATTGGGCAAATGCTTAAAGAATCTGAGAAGCAAATGGCTACAATTTACCAGAAAATTGCATCTATTAATACTGATGCGCAGTTTCCAAATCTTTTTACAAGAAACCTTCTTATTCAAACAGGAAATCGTTGTTTCATACGACGAAGAGGTGATGTATATTTACGAATGGATGTCATTATGGAACTTAGTGATTCCGTCGCAATAATTGAAGTTGAATTCAATAAAGATTCTCTCGAATCACCAAGAGCAATACTAGATGATATTGCTGTATTAGTTTCTAGATATGGAATTAATATAGAGCTTATTAAACCGTTTATTGTATGCTTAGAGTTTCCAAACATTCGCACAGAATACTGGCGAGTTATAAAGGATATTGCTAACGTTCTGAAAATTAATATTAATTCATTAAGTATAGGTGTTTTAATTTTATTTGTCTGGAACTTTAAAAAAATAAATTTTTCCCAAATACCCTTTTATGCAGATATCGACAAAGCTTCAATTAAACAAGAAGTCCAGACTGCTATAGGTTTTGACCTCAATCTAACCAGTGAAAACTGTGCTATACTCGAACCCAAGAAATAACATAAATATAACTATGAGGTAATACATATACGCACATTTTCACATTTTTTAAGAAAATTCAAGCCAATTATAATCTAAGCTAAAACATCTATCTTGTATCCTCAACTCCTATAAAAAATGACCTTTATCTAATCTGTTTACTCAACTATTAATTTTCAGGGTGGTTGATATGTTCCCGCAATCAATAAAAATAAGGGTCTCCTGACATTGCCACATCCGGCAGAGCGGCCTTGAGAAAAGCTAAATGTCTGGAAACCCTTTATTTATCTACATCTTCAGCCGTCCTATTTCTCCACCCTTGACATCAAGACGACACACTCAACGTGATGTGTCTGGCAAAACATATCAAAAGGCTGGATTTTTTGTATTTCGTAACCCCCGACAGTCAGTAATGCCAGGTCGCGGGCGAGAGTAGAAGGATTACAGGAAACATAAAGTATTTTTTCAGGTTTAAATTTAATTAGGACATCTATAACTGCTCTTTCAAGTCCGCTGCGGGGAGGATCCACCACTGCTATATCAAACTTTTCGTGCAGTTCAGGCAAAATTTTTTCACAATCCCCTGCTATGAAGCGGCTGTTTTTTATTCTATTTTGTATCGCATTATATTCGGCATTAGCTGTCGCTTCCCGGTTGTTTTCTATTCCCAGCACAAAACCGGCCTGATCAGCCAGAGATAATCCTATACTGCCCACACCGCAATAAGCATCAAGTATTTTTTCTCCACCGGTCAATTCTAAAGCTTTTTTTACAAAGTCTATTATTTTTTCATTCTGCTTCTGGTTGATCTGGAAAAAACTTAAGGGAGACAATCTAAAGATGTTGTCCCCTATTTTTTCCTCCAGATATAAATCACCGTGGATATGTTCCAGGTGACCTCGGTTATAAAAATAGATTGCATCTGTCTGGCTTTTCAGAGCGGATATAAAATTGCTATCCAGATTTAGATTTTTAAAAATGAGCATTATCCTCTTGCTGTAAGATGACTGTCTTAGGACAATTTCACCTTGTCCATAACCCTCGTTTCTCTGCAAAAGCTCACTTAGAACCCAGCTTACCCGCTGCATATCCTCAGAAATAAGTCTACAGGTTTTAATTTCTACCAGGTTCTGGCTTTCCGGCTGATAATAGCCCAGCTTGCCTTCTTTTACATGCCAGGTTACCTTATTGCGATACTGCCAGGGATAATCTGCTCCTATGACTCCGTTTATTTCAACATCCAGTTTTCCTATTCTGGCTGTTGCATCTTCAACTATTCTCTGTTTTATGCGCAGCTGTTCTTCATAAACAGTATGCTGTAAATGGCAGCCCCCGCATTGATAGTAATGAGAACATGACGGCTCTGTCCGGTAAGAGGAAGGCTTTAGGATATTGAGTATCCGGGCATATGCAAATTTTCTTTTTTCTTTGACTATTTCTATTTCTACTTTTTCCCCGGGAAGAGCATAAGGAATAAAAACCGCTTTTCCGTTTATCCTTCCTACGCCTTCCCCTTTGTGGGTTATTCCCTCAATTTCACAGTACACTTTTTCTCTTAATCCTCCTATCTGTAATTCTTACCGCTTCAGCAAACATCAGAACCCACAACATCATAACCCTTCTGAACCCTGTTTTTTACAAGTTCACCACCTGTTAAAAGTGCCACCAAATGCTCACTGGTTTCAGCAAGGGGATCTCTATTGGATTCTACACACCCAATGTAATTAAGAAATTCCAACCTGGCTGTTCTATATGAAAGAAATACTGATAGAAATTCATTTAAATTTGACATACCCTTACCTCCTAGTGAGAATTATATCATACTGCTTTCCAAAATCTTCAATAACCTTATCCGCAGGTTATTTCCTGCCTTGAGTTGTCTTTGTTTCTTTGTTATAATTAAATCAAAGAAAATTTGTACATTATATTATTACTCAGCATATACTAAGAAAAGGTGAATAATTATGTTGCAAACAACCCAACTGGGAGGTGTTAATTCTATGTTGAAAAAACGTATTTCCGTATCAAAGAAACGACAGATAACTATTCCTATAGAATTTTTCAATCGTCTCGGTATTGAAAAGGAAGTTGACTGCTATCTACAAAACGATGCTATTATTATCCGCCCTGTGCGTGAAAACACCGGCGAATTCGATGAACAAATCCTTGCCGACTTAATATCTCAAGGTCTTTCCGGGACTGAGCTTCTTGAAAAGTTTAAGGAAATGCGGCGCAAGGTTCGTCCTGCTGTTGAACGCTTGCTTGATGAAGCCTACCTTGCTACTGCCGGTAAAGCCAGTTTTTTCACGTATGAAGATGTTTTCGGTGAGGAAGACGAATGATGTATAAGCTTATTATTCTGCCTCCTGCTGCCCGTTTTTTAAAAAAGCTGAAAGAAAAACCTCTCAAAGCAGCTTTTCAAAAAGCCGTTGATGAAATCCTCAAGAATCCTTATATAGGTGAACCTAAAACGGGCGATCTTTCTGGTGTCTTTTGTTATGATATCTATTACAACAAAACAAACTATGAGCTGGCCTATACAATCATCGAAGAAGGCGATTCAACCATTGTTGTAATTCTTGCCGGTACCCGTGAAAATTTTTATGAAGAATTGAAACGATATATGAAAAACCTTTAACCATATGGTCCACAACAGAAGCCGGTGTCAGCTTCACCTGCTTTAAACACTGGGTACAAAGCGGGCGAATCATAAGGTAACGCTTTCTGGCCGCACGCCACCAGGCGTTATATCCCTGTTTTGTTGAAGATCCACGTTTAAGGAAAGTTATTCTGTCTTGACAATAGATACAAGAACCTTCCTGTTTCCAAAATCTTCGAATAACCAATTTTTCTTCCTGACGCAATTTCGGCTTTGCCAGGTGTAAAAATACGCAGGTGCCGCAATGTCATACCAATCACCTCACTTTAATCGGCATTTGCCTATCATATAAAGCTGTTAAATGTATATTTTAGAATAAGCTTATATGCCAATCAAAAACATAAAAGCGGAAAGTAAAAGCACTTTCCGCTTAAAAATTCAAGTTTTCGTATTTTCAGGCCAGTTTAAGCCCCTCTTCAAATGCCTTAAGATTTATATCTACTGCTCTGGCAGGAACTATTTTTCTTACAGCTTCCTTAACCTGTTCTTCGGGAAGCTGCATCACCCGACTTAAAACTCCAACTAAAACTACATTGGCAACTCTAACATCTCCCAGCTTCAGCGCAATATCGCTGGCATTTACCTTTATTGCATCAGGAACAAAACTGCGTATTTTTTCAATAATATCATCAGGGTATTCAGTTTTGCCGCTCATAACCGGCAGAGGATCTATTCTCTCATCATTTACAATAACCTTCCCTCCGGGTTTAAGGTATTCCAGCCAGCGGGCTGTCTCAATCTTCTCAAAACCAAGAATAAAATCGGCATCTCCTTTTTTTATGATAGGAGAATAGACCTTATCCCCGTATCGAACCTGGGATACTACACCGCCTCCTCTTTGGGCCATTCCGTGAACCTCAGATACTTTCACATCATAGCCCATCTGAACTGCAACCTGTGCTATTATACGGCTTGTTAACAAAGTGCCCTGTCCTCCTACACCTACTATGAGGATATTTCTTGTATTCTTATTCATAATTATCCCTCCATAACCTTAATAGCATCAAATTTGCAAATTTGAGGACAAAGCCCACAAGCTACACAGGTTTTAAGATTGATTTTTGCTTTTTTGGTTTCTTCATCAAAATAAACCCCGGTACAGCCTACTCTTATACACTGTTTACATCCAGTACAGATTTCATCATCAATATAGTATTTGATTTTGGACGGTATTCTGTCTTTTTTAAGCAGAGCACAAGGTCTTTTAGCTATTATTACCGAAGGAGCTTCCCGATTAAGCTCTTCATCTAAGGTTTTCTCAAATTCTTCCAGATTTAAGGGATCTACTATTCTTATATGTTCAACCCCCACTGCTTTAACCAAAGTCGGTAAATCTAATTTATAAGTAGGCTCATTTTTAAGCGTAATTCCAGTTGCAGGATGATCCTGGTGGCCGGTCATAGCGGTAGTATCATTATCTAAAATTAATACCGTAGAAACACCTTTATTATAGACTACATCTATTAACGCGGTTATCCCTGAATGAACAAAAGTCGAATCCCCTATGACTGCTACCGTCTTTTTGGCAAACTCGCGCCCACGTGCTTTTTCCATGCCTAATGCCATACCTATACTTGCTCCCATACATAAACAGGTATCCATGGCCTCTAAAGGACTCAAAGCGCCTAAGGTATAGCAGCCTATATCTCCTGTTACCACTAATTTCTTTTTACGCAAGGTATAAAAAACACCCCGATGCGGACAGCCCGGACACATGAGAGGTGGACGGGCAGGAATCTCTGAGCTTAAATCTCCTGCACTTTGAACTTTAATACCTTTGATTTTTTCTTCAATAAGCTCAGGGCTGTATTCACCTAAAACTGAAAATAAGTTTTTGCCTTCTACCTTTATGCCCAATGCTTTCACATGTTCTTCAATCACCGGCTCCAGTTCTTCTATAACAATAAGCCTTTCAACTTCAGCTGCAAAATCGCGAATAAGCTTTTCCGGCAGAGGATTTGTAATACCTAATTTTAATACCGAAGCATCTGGCAATACTTCTTTTACATACTGATAAGGAATGCCGCTTGTTATTATGCCTATCTTCTTATTTCCCCATTCAATACGGTTTAAGGGAGTTGTCTCTACATATTCCTTAAGTTTTAACATGCGTTTTTCTACTTCTACATGCCTTAAACGCGCATAGCCCGGAAGCATAACATACTTTGCTGCATTTTTTCTATATTCTTTGATTCTTATTTCTTCCCGCTCTCCTTCCTCAACTAATGTTTGAGAATGGGAAAGCCGGGTAGTTGTTCTCAAAATCACCGGAGTATCAAACTCTTCACTCAAAGAAAAAGCCAATTTTGTAAAATCTTTAGCTTCCTGACTGTCAGAAGGCTCTAAAACAGGCACTTTTGCAAAGCGCCCATATCCCCTGTTGTCCTGTTCATTCTGGGAAGAATGCATACCCGGGTCATCTGCCGAAACTAACACTAATCCTCCGTTAACCCCTATGTAGGATAAAGTATATAAAGGGTCTGCTGCCACATTGACCCCTACATGTTTCATAGCTACCAGAGTCCGTGCTCCCCCAACGGAAGCTCCCGCACCTACTTCCAAAGCTACTTTTTCGTTAGGTGCCCATTCTGCATATACTCCATCATATTTGGCAAAATTGCTTAAAATTTCGGAACTAGGAGTGCCCGGATACGCAGCAGCCACTGTAGCTCCTGCTTCATATGCTCCGCGGGCAATAGCTTCATTGCCTAGCATCAATTTCTTCATTATTCTCCTCCTTAACTCTGCTAACTAAAATGATTTCAAAAAATTTTTCAGTATTATGAATTATTACTGAAAATGTAATAACATATATCAAAATATTTGGGATGATAATAGCACATAATTATATTGCTTGTAAACTGGAATTTAAATATGCGAAAAATACCAGTCAACTATAGCTTCACTCAAAACCTTGGCCATAAAGTAAACAGGCTTTATGCTGCCTGTTTTTAGACCGGCAATGTTTTTATAAGTCAATCTTTCCCCTACTATGCCGGTTATCGCAATCTGACCAACCGGCGGAAGTTTTTTATCCAGTGCTTTGCCTGGCAATATAGGTCCTTTTCTGATTTTTATAATGCCTAAATCTTCACGGGATCCTAGAGAAGCATCAACAGCAATTTCTATATATTCTGAATAATGGGTATTTCTAATCTTCTGCAGATGTTCACTTAAATTTTGAGAATTAAGCGGATTTTCTAAAGTTCCATATACTGATAATTCTGAAGTCTTTTCTTTTATCATAGTCCCGACTAAAGGGCCGAAACAATCAAGTAAATGCCGATCAGAGCCGATACAAATAAATATCGGCTCTTCTCTGGAAACATCTATTATCTCATCTAAGGTGATTATAATATTGTCTCTTATGTCCTCATCCTCATAGTGTTGAGCCAACAGATACATACCGAAGACTATTCTCCCAAAACCTCTTTCAAGGCATTTATAAATCTCTTGTTTTCTTCCTCAGTCCCGATAGTTACCCTTATAAAAGAAGGAAAACCAAAAATGTCGCCAGTACGAACAATTACCCCTAATTGTAAAAGCTTCTGAAATACTTCCCTGCTGTTTCTTCCTGTGTCAACAAAAATGAAATTGGCTTCAGTAGGAACATATTTAAGTCCCATTTCTTCAAACTGAGAATATAGATAGTTTTTCCCTTCTCTATTTAAGCGACAGCTTTTTTTCACATGTTCAATATCATCTAAAGCTGCTTCAGCCGCAATTTGAGCCAATAAATTGACATTAAAAGGCTCAGTAACTCTTTCTACCGCCTTAGCAATTTCTGGATTAGTAAACCCATAGCCTACCCTTAGCCCAGCTAAACCATATATTTTAGAAAAAGTTCTTAAAACTACCGCATTTCTTCCTTCTTTTACATAATCGATTCCGCTTATATAATCCTTCGCATCTACATATTCAAAATAAGCCTCATCAAAAACTACCAAGACGTCAGATGGGATTTTTCTCATAAATTCTTCAATTTCTGCCCGTGTAGAATAAGTCCCGGTAGGATTGTTTGGATTACAGATATATATAATTTTAGTTTTATCTGTAATTTCATCGAGCATAGCTCTTAAATCATGGCGAAAATCCTTTAAAGGAACATTTATACATTTAGCTCCCATTATTGTAGCAGTAAATTCGTATTCAACAAACGAAGGATCACCAAAAATAACTTCATCTCCAGGACTTAAGAAAGTTTCAGCTAAAAGCTTTAAAAGTTCATCGGACCCATTGCCTATAATAATTGCATCTTCACTTATATCATTAACACGGGCTAATTTTTGCTTCAAGTAAAAATTATTGCTGTCAGGATAATAATGCAGCCTGTCTAACGATTTTTTTATCGCTTCAACTGCTAAAGGGGAAGCACCTAAAGGATTTTCATTGGATGCCATTTTGATTATATCTTCAATTCCTAACTCTCTCTTTACTTCTTCAATCGGCTTTCCCGGCACATATGGTTTTAAGTTGAAAATCTCCGGCCTTGCCTTGCTGTTTACAAAATCTCTCATCTAAACTAAAACCTCCTGAAATCAAGAATTGCGCAGGTCAATAACCCTTTTTGCCTTGCCAGCACTTCTTTCTATGCTGTGCGGTTCAACCAGTTTTATTTTAGGATTTATTGATAAGGTTTTATACAGCTGCTGACGCAGATTTTCTTCAATTCTCTCCAAGTCAGCATATTTATCACTGAATATATCTTCAGATATCTCTACCTTTATTTCTATCTCATCTAAAAAACCTTTTTTATAAACTACAATCTGATAATGAGGTTCTAAGCCTTCGATATTAACCAGAACACTCTCAATCTGGGAAGGAAATACATTTACTCCTCTGATAATAAGCATATCATCCGTTCTGCCTGTAATCTTACTCAACCTGGCAGTTGTCCTTCCACATGCACAAGGTTCATAAGTAATTGAACTTATATCTTTAGTCCGGTATCTTATCACCGGCAGGGCTTCACGCCCCAAGGTAGTGATAACGACTTCTCCTTTTTCTCCTGGAGGAAGAGGCTCTAAGGTTACCGGATCAACAATTTCAACAATAAAATAATCTTCCGCTACATGCTGACCACAGATAAGTTCACATTCCCCGGAAAAACCAGGACCACCAACTTCACTTAATCCATAATTATCAGTAGCTAGCATTCCCCATCTCGCTTCAATTTCCCGTCTATATTCTTCAGAAAATGCTTCTCCTCCAAAAAGTCCTAATCTTACATTAAGATCATTTTTAGGATCTATTCCCATTTTCATAGCAACTTCAGATAAATGCAAAGCATAGGTTGGAGTACTTACCAAAACAGTCGTTCCAAAATCTTTCATAATCATTATTTGTTTTTCCGAATTGCCGCCGGAAATAGGTATCACTGTAGCTCCTATTTTTTCCAAACCATAATGGAGCCCATGAGCACCAGTAAAAAGTCCATAACCAAAAGCAATTTGGGTAACATCTTCATCGGTAACTCCAGCCATAGTAGCCATACGGGCAACAAGTTCTGACCATATCTCAAGGTCATTCCTGGTAAAACCAACTACGGTAAGCTTCCCGGTAGTTCCAGAAGATGCATGAATACGAACTACATCTTTCACAGGAACTGTAAACATTCCAAAGGGGTAGTTATCCCGAAAATCGTCTTTTACGGTAAAAGGGAGTTTTTTTAAATCATCAAGGCTTTCAAAATCTTCAGGTTTAAAGCCAATTTCATCAAACTTTCTTCGATAAACTGAAGATTTTTCATAAACCCGGTGTAAAGTCTCCTTAAGGCGCTTAAGCTGCAGTTTTTCCATTTCTTCACGCGGCATACATTCCATTTCCTTATTCCATATTCGCATTAAAAATCCTCCCCAATTCAGCTATTTAAATTAAAGTCAAAATTAATTTTCAAATACTAATTCTTCTTTCCCGTAAACCTTAGCCAAGTGTTCTTCGGAATATTCAGGAGTCAAAAGGCTTACTGCCGGCACAACTGCCAGAGGAACTAGCATAGCTAGAGAACCGAAAAAGGGAGTTCCCCACTGCTGAAGCAGTTGCAAAACCGGACTTTCTATCCACACCGGAAACCAGTTTATTGTAAAATATCCGCCAATGGAAATTAAAACCCCAGTAATCATACCAGCCCATGCTCCGGCTCGGGTAGTTTTTTCCCAGAATAAACCATATAAAAAGGGAGCTAAAAAAGCACCGGCTACTGTTCCCCAGGAAAGTCCCATAAGGGTTAATATTACTCCCGGAGGATTTAAAGCAATCCATAAAGACAGAACAATAAAAACAACACATAGTATTTTCATAATATTCATAGTTCGTTTTTCACTCATATCAGGCAGTAAAGCTCCTTGAAGTAAATCTATCGAAACTGAAGAACTAGATACTAAAACTAGTCCTGAAAGGGTAGACATAGAAGCAGATAATACTAAAAGCAAAATAAGTACAGCTACTGTTTCCGGTAAAGCCTGGTTCATAATGTTGGGCATTAAGAGATCTGGTGAAGGTTTACCGTTTAATATCGGTAATTCTGCAAAATATAGATGGCTTAAAGCGCCTGAATAATATGCCCCGCCGGTAATAATCAGAGCGAACAAACTGGAAACTATAGTTGCTTTTGGGATTACATCCGGACTTTTAATACCATAAAACTTTTGAATCATTTGAGGCATACCCCAGGTTCCTAAACTGGTAAGCACAACCAAAGATATTAATCCTATCAATCCTCCAGGGCCAACCGGAGCAGCCAGTTTAGGATCAACAGCCCGCAAAGAACTTATACTGTTAATAATTCCCCCAACTGCCTCATTACCTGCAATATAATTAACCATTAATATTACTCCTGCCAGCATAATAATGCCTAAAACAAAATCAATTAAAGCAACAGCAATATAACCTCCTAAAACTAAATAAAGAGCAGTAAGCACTGTCATAATAACTAAGGCTACTGCATAGGGAATATTAAAAATCTGTTCAAAAAGATAACTTAATCCCATAAAAACTGAAGCTGAATAAGGAATGAAAAATATAAAAATTATAAGGCTGGCAAATATCTTCATATTAGTAGAAGCATAGCGGGCTTCAAGAAAGGAAGGCATAGTGAGAACATTTAAACGGCTGCTCATTTCCCTGGTTCTTGAACCCATAACTTTCCAAGTCAAAAAGGTTCCAAGTAAAGTATTACCCAAAGCAATCCATAAAGCAGATAATCCATATCCCCAGCCTACTTTTCCAGCAAATCCTATTAAAAGAACCGCTGAAAAATACGTAGTACCAAAAGAAAAAGCAGACATCCAAGGACCTATTGACCTGTTGCCCACCACAAAATCATTAATGGTAGCTGTTTTGGTTCTAGTGTAAAGGCTTAAACCAATAATCACCGCCACAAAACAAGCTACCATTCCGAATTTCATCATCAATTCTACCATCCTCCCGTCCAACTTTTTTTTAAAGCTTTCCTACCTTCCTACTTAAACCCTGCCGTCCTTCTACAGCATTTCCCTTATAAAACGGGGTAAGTTAAACGCTGCAGTATGAATACCTTCATTGTAGTATTTTAAACCATCAACCAGCTCTTTGTCACCTGGAAATTTATCAGGAACATATTTTTTGCTAGCCATAGTAAAAGTCCAGGGACCGCTAACATATGTAGGACATACTGCCCAGTATACATAAACCATTGGAAATACCTGTTTTAAATAAGACTGAACCTTTAAAAATGTTTCCTTAAAAAATATAGGAGACTCCGACTGAACTACTATAATCCCATCCTCATTCAAAATACGATAAGCGTCCCGGTAAAAATCAATCCCAAACAATTCAACTGCCGGACCTACTGGATCGGAAGAATCAACGATTATAATATCATATTTTTCCTTTGTTTCTTTAACATACTTAATTCCATCTTCTATAAACAAGTTTGCCCTCGGATCATCAAAAGAACAAGATACTTCCGGGAAAAACCTTTTGCTCGCTTCTACTACTTTTCCGTCAATTTCAACCATATCAGCCTTTTTTACTCTTTTATGTTTTAAAACCTCTCTTAATGTTCCCCCGTCTCCTCCTCCGATAATTAATACTTTTTCCGGATTAGGATGGATATACATAACAGGATGAACTATCATTTCATGGTATATAAACTCATCTTTTTCTGTAATCTGAACTGCATTGTCTAAAATCAAAGCTTTCCCCCATTCTGTCGTTTCTACTACCGCCAGTTCCTGAAAAGGTGTTTTTTCTTCATGCAAAATATTGGTTATCTTCCAACTCACCCTATATCCATCAGTATGTTTTTCTTCCATCCAGTATTCACTCATTTTCACAGCCTCCTTAAATTTTTATTCAAGCAGCTTTTTTATATTATGAGTTACCTCATTTACAGAATCTTCATCTTTAAAATTTATCTTAAAAAGTTCCTTTTTAATTTCTTCATTTAATTCATTTTTATCCTCTTTTTTTATCCATTCCAACAAAACTTCGGTTAGAGCAGAAAGATTACGATTATCAATAATCGCTTCCAGCATATTTAACAAAAAATACATTTCCTCATCGGTAATTTCCCGCCTAAAAGCAAGATCTGCAATAACCGTAGCTGTTTCATCATATATTTTTTTTATTTTTTCTTTGTCATTAAACATTATAACTGAATCCTCTCTGCATCCTTCATAATTTGTCGTTTTAAATCAAATTGAATGGGAAGAGAAACTCCGCTTCTGCCATCCCTGTTTTTTTCAATATAGATATAATAATTTGGATTCAAGTATTTTTTTAATTCTTCATTTTCTGCCAGTTCTTCCTTGGATATGGGAGTCAGCTTAAGCATAAGATCACATTCATTTTTCATCCGCTTGGCTCCCTGTAAAGTCCCGTCAGGATTGAGCTGAACCAAACACATGACCACAATCTGAAGATTTTGCGCCAACATTTTTTGGGTTTTTACTATCTGTTCAAGTATCTGCCATTCAGAAAGCTTAGGATCCTGTTTCTCCATTCTTCCAACATAGTCAATTATCATCATATCAATGTTTTTCTGCGCTTTAAATTTACGGGCTATTGATACAGTCTTTTCCGGTGTAAGATTCGGACAAGGATAAGAATAAAACCCGCTGTCTCTGAGCTTAGAATAAGCATTAAAAATTATGGATAATTCCGTTTCATTTATATCTCCGCTGCGAATGCGCTCATGCTCAATCCCCGATAAAATAGATCCCCACCGTAAAGCTATTTGGGTACGGCTCATTTCTGTATTAAGATAAAGCACTTTTTTCCCAAAGTCAACGGCTATTGCTTTAGCAGTATGCAGAGCAAAAGCAGTTTTTCCATGTCCAGTCTGCGCACCTAAAATTACTAAATCACCCGGTTTGTAACCTAAAGTAATATGATCCAGATAAGAAAAACCGGTGGGAAGTCCTTCTAAAGGCAGAACCCCTTTATGCAGTTCTTTTATTTCCTTAAAACGAATAAATCTTTTTTCTACTTCTTCATAACCTAATTTAGCAAGGTCAGCTGGAGTATCAATTTTTTCATCAATGTCAAAAGCAGTAAGATTAGTGAGCTCTTCTTCTGCCGAAAGCAGTATTTCTTCCGCATCACTTTCCGGATTTTCTGCCAACATAAAATAGCTACGGCGAAGAAAAGTTTCAAATCGGCGAAGCTTAGACTTATCTTTAACTTTTTTTATCCAATATTTGATATTTTCGTCATCAATATAATGTTCAGCAATATATTTCAACTCTTCTATATCCTTCGGATTAGTAAATATGCCAAGGGAATGACCTTCTTTTAATATTTCGACATAAGTAGGCTTTATATCCCGTTCATAAAGGTTGCAGGCAAGTTCAAAAATAGTTGCATGCTTGGGAGAATAAAAATCAGAAGCCTGAAGAGATGAATGGGCTTCTATACAGGCCTCCTCCGCATGTATCATAGCTGACAGAACCCTTCGTTCACTTTCTAAGTCATAAAGGTTCTCGCGTATTTTTTCATAATTTTCGATAAACAAAATATCACCACCAAATCAAAAACGGGATTTAAATCCCGTTTTTAAAAATATTATATTATACTTTACTTTTCAACTCTTCCAAGGCAGCAGGAGGTACATAAATTTCATACTCAGGTTCAAACTTGGTTTTTTTCTCAGATTTAGAAGGATTTTTATCATTTCTACTTTTTGCTTTAAATTCTTTTATTTCCCTTTCAACATCCTCCAGCTGTCTGATTTCTTTACGCATCCAATTGTTAAGCACGCTGTCTATGTATTCCAATCCCCCATTTTTTGTGCGCTGGCACATAATTTCCCCTGCTTTCATAATCATAGCATGAGAAAATCCCCAGTCATATCTCCATTTATAATAAACTCGCCTGCGCGCTTCTGCACTCATATCAATACCTGTAAAATTTCCAAATTCGATTATTTCAGGATCAAACTGAGAAGTTCTTAAAACCGTATTTTTTTGAACATCAACATATTTCTCAAAATAAAGACCCATTCCTTCAACAGTATTGATAGAATACTCTTTTAGATCGCGTGCTATTCTAGTTATTTCTTTAGGATTATAAATCTGTCTTTCAAAACAAAGTTCAAGCATACAGAGCAAAAATTCAGGAGTAAACTTCATCTCATTAAGCCATCTTTTCAATTCATTGGCCATTTTCACACTGAGTAAATTGCCGGTTTTTTTCGCAATAAAATCAGCTACTTTTTTATAGTTTTCATCATTAACCTCATATAACTCTAAATCTAAAAGCGGTTTTGATGTTTTTTCTTCCAACTGTAGTTCCAGCTGCTTAATTTTTTCCCGGTATTCATCCAATAATTCTTCCATTTCCTGTCTTTTGGTATCATCAGTTGTATGTCCTGATAGTTCAGGATGATCTCTTAAAATAAGAGCTTCAATTTTTTCTATAAGTGGTTCCAAATATATTTCTTTGTCATTAAACGAACGGTTATTGTCTTTTACCATGATAAGCTGCAATTTCGCCAAACGGGCAATTTTCCTGGCAAGTTTTTGCTTAGTTAGCGAAGGACATGACTGCAATATCTGTCCTGTATTTATACCTGTCTGATACAAAGGCTTGGATTTTTCCAAAGCATAAAATATAGTAGCAATTACCCCTATATCTTCCATATCCAAATCCAGCTCTTTAGCATAAGAAAAAATAACCCCGGGGACACATGCATAACCCCAACGCATCATTTCTAAAGAAGCACATTTATCCATAATAACACCTCTGGCTCCCATCACACGAAGTAAGGAAATTATATCACTCCAAAATTGCGGTTAACAAACATATAATATTTAGATTAAACTTAAATTTAGTTTGTTAACCAACAAAAAACTGAAATATATCGGCTTTTTGCATTAAAAATAAGCTTGACTCAATAAAAATTAAAATGGGAACCATATAAACCATAATAACATAGACTACTGCTCATTTAAAATTTCTTCTATTCTGCTTAAATAAGCAATTATCTTATCATATTCCGCATTCATCCACTTTTCTTTAAATATAGTGTGTAGTTTCAAGGAAGTTTGAATATACATAGATTCTGCCTCCATTGCCTTTTGAATCTTCTCGTCAGATCTCTGGAACTTAACTTGTCCTTCATGATAATGCGGCAATTCTATTTCTTCCAACCACTCAGGAATATATACAGGCACTTTCAGCTCATTTTTTATCGCTTCTGCAAAAGCCAGCTGAGCTTCTTCTTCTCCATGCACCAAAAATATTTCTTTAGGAGGTGAAACAAAACCTTTAAGCCATGCGAGCAACCCATCTTTATCAGCATGTCCGGAATAATCTTCAATAGTCGCGATTTCTGCTTTAACCGCTACTTCTTCTCCATGAATTTTGACCAACTTTTCCCCTTCTAATATCCTTCTGCCCAAAGTTCCTTCCGCCTGGTATCCAACAAATAATATGGTTGACTCAGGTCGCCACAAATTATGTTTAAGATGATGCTTAATACGGCCGGCATCACACATTCCGCTAGCAGAAATAATTATAGTCCCACCTTTTATTTTATTCAAAAGAGTTGAATCTTCTTGAGTGGTAGAAAAATGAAGGTTGGGAAGCTTTAAGGGATGTTTGCCTTCTGCTAAAAGCTGTTTAGTTTCATTATCGTAATATTCTGTATTTTCCTGGAAAATCCGCGTAGCGGCTACTGCTAAAGGGCTATCGATATAAATTTTGATATCCGGATTCAAAAAACCATTATGATAAAGATAATTCAAATCATACAGTAAATCCTGAGTGCGTTCTACTGCAAACGATGGTATTATAAGATTGCCGCCTTTTTTCATGGTTTTTTCAATAATTTCCTTCAGCTGTTCTTTTCTTTGTCCTACTCCCTTGTGCAATCTGTTACCATAAGTAGACTCTATTATTACATAGTCAGCACTTTCGATAATCGCTGGATCTTTTATTATAGGCTGATTAGGACGCCCTAGGTCTCCGGAAAACACAAGTTTTACCTTTTGATCATTTTCTTTAATCCACAGCTCTATAATATTAGAACCTAATATATGTCCAGCATCCCGCAGACGGACTTCTATTGAAGGAGTTAAAGGTATTATTTCGTCAATATTAAGCGATACAAATTGATTAAGGCACTTTATTGCATCATCGACCGTATATATAGGTTCTAATAAAGGTTTACCTGCTCTTTTGTATTTTCGATTTTTACGTTCAACTTCCATTTCCTGTATATGGCCTGAATCCGGAAGGAGGATTTCGGCAAGCTTACGGGTGGCATAACTGCAGTATATAGTTCCTTTAAAGCCTTTTTTGCAGAGTTTGGGAACTAATCCTATATGATCAATATGGGCATGAGTTAAGATTAAAAAATCGATGGAAGCAGGATCAACTGGAAATTCTCCATAATTCCTTTCTTTTATCTCTTTACTGCCCTGAAACAGTCCACAATCTACTGCTAAGCGGGTATTTTCTGTATCAATAAGGAAAAAAGAACCTGTAACGGATTTAGCTGCTCCTAAAAACTTAATCTTCATATATTTCCCCCGTCTTAGTAAATTTTTATTAAATTATACTGCAACTACATGCTTTATGTCTTTCTTCTGAGAAAATTTTTCATACTGCTGAAAAAAATCAATAACTTCATATCTTATTTTTCCAATATCTCCTGAAACAAAAGCATTCTCGAGACTGGTAAAACCGTTCTTGCCAAATTCCCTGACTATCTCATTAGTATCCAAATCGTCAACTAATTCAGTATATTTAGTATGAACGTCTTCAAATATTCCGTAATAAAGTTCTTTTATTTGCATAACCCTCTTTTGAGCCTGAATGACATCAAAATCGTCTTTTTCCACCATATGTAAGAGTCCGTGTAAAAGATTATGTATTAATTTATTATTAAATATAGACATCATCAATTCTCTTTTATATTGTTTAGTCAAAAGATATTTTATATATTCTGAACACTCTTTCTGCCCTACTGGACCTAACGCTTGAAATGCCTTTAAAAGCTCAATTTCTTTTAAAGATAACTCAGCCAGCATACGAAAAACCCCCTTTAGCTTTTTAGCTTAAAGGAGGTTTTCCATCCTGACCCGCTTAATTCCTGCATTTAATTATCGTATTATTCAGTACTTATTCAATGCTATTCGCTATAATTCACCATGTTCAATGTGCACATAATGGCAGATTATCCTTTTCTATGTCGATCTAGAAAATTTCCCATTTTTTCAATAGCAGTTTCAATATTCTTTATACTCGCAGCATAACAACATCTTATATGTCCTTCCCCATTAGCACCAAAAGCATTCCCCGGAACAACAGCAACTTTTTCTTCAAAAAGAAGTCTTTCACAAAATTCTTCACTGGTCATTCCCGATATTTTTATTGAAGGGAAAGCATAAAATGCGCCTTTAGGTTCAAAACAATCCAAACCAATCTCTTTAAAACCAGAAAGCATAATTTTGCGGCGGTTATTATAATCATCTATCATCCTTCTCATTTCTGATTCTCCGTGTCGTAAAGCTTCAATGGCTGCCATCTGGCTCATAATAGGAGCACACATTATTGTATATTGGTGAATCTTAGTCATAGCAGCAATAATATCAGGGTTTCCACATGCATAACCTATCCTCCATCCCGTCATTGCATACGCTTTTGAAAAACCGTTAAGAACAATAGTCCTATCCCGCATACCCGGTAGTGCAGCTATGGAAACGTGTTCCCCGTTATAGGTAAGTTCACTGTAAATTTCATCAGATATAACAATTAAGTCATTTTTTATAATTATTTCCCTTAATTTTTCTAAATCTTCTTTCTCCATTATTCCACCAGTCGGATTATTAGGGTAAGCCAGAATAAGTATCTTGCTTTTGGGAGTAATATATTTTTCCAGGATTTCAGGTTTAAGCCGGTATTCATCTTCAAAATAAGTAGGCACTGAAACTGCTTTACCATAGCCTAAAACTGTCCCCGGAGCATAAGAAACAAAACAGGGCTCGGGAACTAATACCTCATCTCCCGGGTTTAATAAAGCTCTAAGAGCTAAATCAACTGCTTCGCTCACCCCAATTGTAACTAGTACTTCTCTTTGCGGCGAATATTCAACTCCGATTTTCTTTTTCATATAAACGGCAATTTCTTCTCTCAATTCTAATAAGCCACTGTTAGAGGTATACATCGTATAACCTTTTTCTAAAGCATAAAAACAAGCCTCTCTTATATGCCAAGGAGTAACAAAATCCGGCTCCCCAACTCCTAAGGAAATGACCCCTTTAGTCTGAGTCACCAGATCAAAAAACTTTCTTATACCCGAAGGCGGAATTGACTGCACCGTCTTGGCCAAGTACTTATTCATATCGCTCATGGACTTACCACCAACCTCTTATCTTCTTCAGGTTCTTCAAAAATAAAGTCATCCTGTTTATAACGCTTAAGCACAAAATGGGTGACGGTGCTCTGCACCTGTTCCAATGTTGAAAGACGGTGAGAAACAAACCATGCTATATCTTTCATGGTTTCACCCGTTACAACTACGGAAAGGTCGTAAGTTCCGCTCATAAGATACACGCACCTAACTTCGGGAAATCTGCATATTCTTTCCGCCACTTTTTCAAAACCTACTTCTCTTTCAGGAGCAACCTTTACATCAATCATGGCCGTAACTCCATCTTCGCCTAACCTTTCCCAGTTAATTATAGTGTTATATCCCAGAATAATTTTGTCTTTTTCTAATTTCTCTATAATCTCTTTAATGACATTTTCATCTTTATCAAGAATAGCAGCAATTGTTTTAGAACTCATTTTAGCATCATGTTCTAAAAGCTTAAGAATCTTTTTCTCAAGATTCATTATCTATCCTCCTCCTATAATTTTTGTATTAAAAAAGCTCTCATCCCTGGCAAGGGACGAGAGCCGTACTCCCGCGGTACCACCCTAATTGGCAAAACATGCCCAGCTTAATTTATTTTAACGGTAACAACCGTCCGGCTTAATTCACCGGCGCTCTCAGGTGGCCTTCACTATATAACTGTTACCGGTTTTCAGCACCTCCGGCTCTCTGTAAACAGTCATACAGCTACTCTTCTGATCATCGCTTTTTATATTCAATTGCTATAATCCTAACATAACAATTTTATTTAAGTCAACATATTCCGATAAAGACATGTTTGTCATGATTATAAAAAATAATTATATATTAAATTCCTATTCTTTCATTTATTAAATTCCTATTCTTTCATTTACAAAATCCGTCATTTGAAGCCTAATTTTATCCAAAAATAACAATCTTTTTTTGCACTAATTAAAGTTAAAATGCATATTATTTCTTTAGATTTTATTAGGAGGGATTCTGAAAAATGTATACAGCGATAAATTTAAGCTCGGAAGAAAAAGAAATAGCCCGCAAAGTTGACGATTATTTTAAAACCACCAATATGAATTTTCGGGACAAAGTATTCAATGCCCTTCTTATTGCCCAACATGAATTAGAAGGCCATCATTTTTGCAGTGAAGCCGAAAAGCTCAAGATTATTCACTTTAAAAATACTCTTGACAGCTTGCTTAAAAAACTTAATACATTAGATAAAAATTTATAGAATATATAAACCAGCTATTTAAATAATAGAAAACGCTTTTTCAAAACTTTATATTCTATCCAGTACCCGGCAAGCATCAAAAGAAATATACTCAAACCCAATATCCTTTCATATTTAATCCGATTTTGAAGGTCGTAAATTATTTTTTCCCTTTCCCCCGCAAAATTAAATATATTCTGCTTTTCTTCTTTTATAGAGTTTATCCGATTATAAGCCCGATTAAGCTCATCCTGTAAATCAAATAGTCTAGTCCACAATCTTATTCTTTCCGCTTTAAGATCCTTAATCTGAGCCTCAAGAATATATAACCTTTCTTCTTTTTTTATATTTAAACTTTCATATACAGGTATTCCAACTGCATTGTAAGGTGTTTTCAAGCCCGTAAGCTTACAGACAGTTGGAACAATATCTAACACCGTAGTTCCCGAAATTCTCACACTTTCAACACATCCCGGTGTATGAATAATCAAAGGTGTAAAGTTACTTGTAGATGAACTGCGCGGTGAAGCTACAACAATAAGGGAACGATAATAAATATCTTCATTGCGCAGTTCAGCTATAAAGCTGCTCAAAGCCTGATCAAAACTTTTTACAGATTTGTAATATTCTTTTTCATCTAATGAAAGAAGATTTTCCAAGCAATCATTTAGATAAATAAATGTAAAAAATGGCTTTCGTTCTTTAAATAGTTTAATAGCTTCTGCCATTACTTCGTTATCAGATTTCATACTATCAAGCATGAAATATTCTTCTTCACTGTGTGCAAAGGTTCTAAGTTTTCCCCCTGACCCATCTACTACCAATACAGTTTTTTTCTGCTTTTTTATTACATCAAATAAAGACTCCACCTCTACCTTATCATGACTAGTAATAAATTTATGTTCCTCAGGTAAACACCCGGTCAAAAGTGAGGCCTGAGCTGCTTCTACGGTTTCAATTTTTAAAGCCAAAGATTTTTCATCCATAAACCCTTCACTTGCTAAATGCTTAATATTATTGCATGAAGTGCTGGCAAACCCTTCATAGCTTAATCCATCAACACTTATTATAAAAACATATTCTGGAAAACTGTTCTTTTCATCTTCCTCGGCAACAGCCAGTTTAGAGGGTGAACTACAAAGTATAAAAAAAATAAATAATAAAAAAAACCCTACCCTTCCAGTTTTCATTTTTATTCCTCCCCCGCCGATTTAGTATAATTTGTATTGGGGAGAAAATAAGTTTATGCAGAACGATATTTGTTAATATCTTCCACTTCTAAATATAGAATAGGCAAGAACAAATCCTAAAACTACAGCTAAACCAAAACCTACTTCAACTATAGGTATGCGGCTTAAAATATTGCTGCTTGCTTTATCTATCACCAGGGAAGTTCCAATTATTATACTGGCCAGAATTATAGCTAAAGAAAGCCGATTAGACACTATATCAATACGATCAGCAAGCTTTTTTAAATTAGTATGTTCCATTCTTATCTTAAGTTGTCCATCTTCTATGGTTTTTAAAATATTTTCCATATCCCGGGGAAAAGATTTGGCTAAACTGCCATAATCCATAAATAAATCTTTTATATGACCTTTGATGTTATCAGGAGAAAATTTGCGCATAAGCAATTTTTTACCATAAGGTTCGGCAATATCAACGATGCTTAACTGCGGATCAAGCTGCGAAACTATTCCCTCAACGGTCATCAACATTTTAACCACTAGGGACAATTCAGCCGGAAGCCGCATCTGGTATTTAATTGAAAGCTCTACCAACTCCCCTAAAGCTTCAGCCACATTAATATCTGAAAGAGGCATTCCATAGTACTTCTGCTGCAATTTTGAGACATCACGCCTCAATTCTTCCTGATTAACATATTGGCTCCCTATCCCTATATCCAGTAAAGCGCGGGTAACACCATTAGTATCATAACGCATCATATTTATTATAAGGTTCATTCCTTTTTCTTTTAAAACATCATCAATAACCCCTACTTGCCCAAAATCATAAAGAATTATTCTTTCCCCTTCTGCTATGGCAATATTGCCGGGATGAGGATCAGCATGAAAAAAGCCATAATCCCATATTTGTTTAAAAAGTGAATCAACTAAATTTTGCGCAATCTTTCGGGTATTAAAGCCAGCTTTTTTCAGTTCGATTAAATTTGATATCTTTATCCCCTCAACATACTGCATAGTTAATATTCGGCTTGAGGAATACTCCCAATATACTTTAGGAATAAGCACATGTTTATCGTTTTTAAAATTATTGTAAAATTTATCAGCATTACGGGCTTCTTTACGAAAATCAAGTTCATTGAGTAAAGCTTCGCCCAATTCATCCACTATTTCACTTATTTTATAAAAACTCCCCCATGCGGTTCTTTTTTCCAAGACCAAGCTTATCTCTTTTAATATCTTCAGGTCAGTTTCCACTAATTTCTGAATTCCCGGCCTTTGAACCTTTACTACTACTTTTTCTCCTGTTTTTAACACTGCTTCATGTACCTGGGCAATAGAAGCAGCTGCAATCGGCTCAGGATTAAAATAAGCAAATTCATTATCAATATCTATCCCCTCTTCCAAACATAAAGCACGAAGAATCTCAAACGAAAAAGGGGGAACATCATTTTGAAGCTTTTCCAATTCTGTGATATATTCTTTCCCTAAAATATCCGGCCGGGTACTTAATATTTGTCCTAACTTAACATATGTAGGTCCCAAATCTTCTAAAAGAGCCCTAAATCGTCCAGGAGGTCCAATAAATTCTGCCTCTTTCCGTCTTGAAAATTTAGATATAAAAAAACCTTTATAATTTAATACATCAACTACAAATCCAAATCCATGCTTAATTAAAATATTAGCAACTTCTCGATATCTGGGAACATGTTTTAAATGATTAAGATTCATTTTCCTAATCGGCATACAATCACCCCTGCCGCTTAAAGTGCATCACTGCCGGAATCCCGGCAGTGATGCTAAATATCTATTGTAGTTTGTTTTCCAGTTCCCTTATTCTAGCCTCCAAAGCTGCAATTTCTGACTTGGTAGCTACTGATAATTCATCTTTAAGATTTAAAATCTCTTCCTGAACCATTTTCCGTATTTCATTTCTTTCCTCTTCACCTTTTTTAATCGCTTCATCTATAAATTGTTTAGCCTCTTCCCTGGTCATTTCTCCTTTTTCTACCATTTCATTAAAAAATTTCTCCGCTTTTTCCCGGGTCATACTCATAGCACCAATTCCAAAATATAAGGCTTTTTTAAATATACTATTCACACTTGTCCCTCCTTAAGCTTAATTAAAAGTAAAAATCATCCTGCTTATTATATTATGCTACATTTTAAGCCAGCATACAAATAAATCCGTATTTAGTTCACTTAAAGCAAAAAGCCGTGCCTGATAGCACGGCTTTACTTTATCATTTTAATGGTGGGCCATGTAGGAATCGAACCTACAACCTTCTGATTAAGAGTCAGCTGCTCTGCCAGTTGAGCTAATGGCCCGTGGACAATGTAAATTATAACTCCACATTCTTCAGAAATCAAGCATATTTTCTTAAGAAATTTGCTCAATTATGTTAAATAATTTTACTTTTTGTTCAATAAATTCAGTAAATTCAAACTTACTGCTAAAACAAACCATTTACTCGCCGGCTCATCAGGATCATGGTCAATTGTAATCAATCCTTTATCTCTTGCTTCTTTTATAATATCCAGCTTCCAAGCTTCACTTTTTAATATGTCCTCTTCTTTAACCTTTTTCCGGACCTCTTCTAAAGGAAACAGTTTTCCAGGACAGACGGTTGGCATTATATCCCGGTGCCCAAGGATTTCAAGGTTACCATACCTTTTAATTATATTTTTGATTAATGCAACTAATGCTTCTATTTGTCTTTCATCTGGCTTTTCTATCTCAAAATTTCCTGCCACAGCTATACCTATGCTGTCTTTATTCGCTTCAGATCCAGCATGTGCTCCAATAGTGTTTTCCGGTCTCCCCCTCTCAATCGTGCCGTCCTGTCTTACCAAATAATGATATCCTATACCTGACCATTCCCGACTTAGATGCCAGTTGTGTACAGTCTCTGCTGGGACATCTCCATTAGTAGCTGTATGATGAATAATAACCCTTCTTGTAGTTCTTCTCGTTTTAAGCTGACCATTAAACTTTAAATTAGTTTCCTTAATCTGCATTTTTCTTCCTCCTCTCTTTTACTGACTAATATATTGAACTTAAATTTTGGAGGTGATAATGCATTTTAACTTTAAATAAAAAAACTGCCTTCAAAAAGGATTTTCCCTTCTTAAAGGCAGTTTATATTTATATACAATTTCAATATAAATCCTCGAAATTTTTATTTAGCTAATTCATCTGCCAGAGCTTTACTCTTTTCAGACAAAATTCGCGCCAAGTCAGCTGCATCTTTATTTTTACCTAAAATTAAAGTCGAAGCCAATTCAGCAAACAGACGCTTTAATTCCATAAACAACTCATTTACCATCTTACTTATCTACCCCCAATCACCATACCTGCTGATGATGATTTTCCTCTTTGAATATTAATTCATTATAATATATTTAAACATTTTAATCAATGATTGTTTATAATTTTATATTTACAACATATTAAAGCCTGGATCATCAGAAACCAGGCTTTAATATTGTATCGAGTTTTAGGAAATTTTAGATATTATTTTTTCTACTATCATTTTTATTTCAGCAGATTCATATTCTTCAATTTTACCCTGATCTACCAGCATATTAAGTTTAGAATCCCACGGCAGTGCACCTAAATAATCAATCCCTGCTTCTTCAGCAACTTTTTCTCCCTGACTGTTTCCAAATATCTCAATCTTCTCATTACAGTGGGGACATATTGCATAACTCATATTTTCAATCAATCCCAATATTGGTATATTCATTTTTTTTGCCATTTTTATAGCTTTCTTAACTACCATGAAAGCCAAATCCTGGGGCGATGATACAATTACTATTCCGTTTACAGGCAAAGACTGCATTACTGTAAGAGGAACATCTCCTGTTCCTGGGGGAAGGTCAACTATCATATAATCCAAATCTTGCCAGTCTACTTCACCCCAGAATTGATTTACTGCTCCTGCCAGCAACGGCCCACGCCATATTACTGGATCATCTTCGTTAGGCAGGAAAAAATTAATCGACATAATTTTAATACCTAATTTGCTTACTGGAGGAATTATTCCAAACTGACTACCCTTAAGACCTTCCTCATTGCTTATACCAAAAGCCTTGGGCTGACTGGGGCCTGTAATATCAGCATCTAAAACCCCCACTTTTTTGCCCATTTTAGCTAAAGTTGAAGCTATAAGTCCAGTTACCGATGATTTACCTACTCCACCCTTCCCACTCATTACCGCAATAACATTTTTGATGTCATTAAATGTTCCTAAAAGGCTTTTTTCCGAACCGACTCCACAATTCTCCGGATTAGAAGTGCATTCATTTTGCGATGAACAGGTTTTACACTGATCTGACATTTTTTTCTCTCCTTTCTTAAACTCCATGTACTTTAATATATACACCTGTTTTAAACCATTATCAAGATAAATGTGCATATGTTCTTATTATAAATCTGATATATTATATCAAAAAAGTAAGCAATTTCAACTGCATATCCGGATCAAACAGGCGGGCAGCTTTTAAACCATCCAGTTCAAGAATCACAGCTTCAACTGTAAGATAAACTTCAGCATCAGCACGCAAACACCCTACCCTTACCTTTTCTTCACGACCTGCTGCGGTATGGATATGCAGAGAAGGTTTCCTATTTTCATCCTTAAACAAAGTTCCTAAAGCCAGAATTTCTCTTCCATCTTCAAACTTAAATGAAATTCCCTCAGGAGGAATAACGCATTCATTTGGTCCCACTACCAGCTGACCGCTTTTTAATGCTCCCAACATGAAAACCAAAGCTGCTGAAATATTTTTACTTTCGGCTAATTTCACTATCTCCTGTAGCACATCATCACCATGTTCAAATTTAATTACAAAAATACGTCCGATTTTACCTTCCTGATATTTCATAAATTACCTCCACACTTTATAATTAGGAATAGTGTAACATAAAAAGATAGTTTATGTATTTAAATTAAAATTCTTAGTTTTATTATAACCCTTAGAAACTATTACCTTTCTTTTAATTGTAAGAAAATATGATGGGAAGCGTATTAAATATTGGACGGGGTTGAGGAGCTGATTATTTTGTTAAGTGATGAAATGCTTGCCGTTCACTGTCTCAATGGTGATATTACTGCATTTGAAGAAATTATAAACAGGTATAAAAATAAGGTTTTTGGACTTATATATAGAATGGTAGGCCAATACCAGGAGGCAGAAGATATAACCCAGGAAGTTTTTCTTAATGTATATACTAAATTACATCAATTTGATCCGCAAAAAAAGTTTGCTCCCTGGATTTACAAAATAGCAACTAATACTGCTATAAGCCATTTGAGAAAAAACAAAAAAACTACTATCCTAAACTTTGACGAAATTTATACTAATCTATACAATATTTATCACCCTCCAGCTGTTATCGATCCTCTTTTAAATATGGAAAGGATTGAACTGCAGGAAGAAATCCAAAAAGCTATTATGAAATTACCTGTAAACTATCAAATAATAATTCTTTTAAGGTATCAGTTAGAATTAAACAATCAGGAAATAGCCCAAATCCTTAATATAAAAAAAGAAAATGTCGAAGTAAAAGTACATAGAGCCCGTAAAGCCTTGCGCAAAATTCTCTTGGAACAGCAAACAGGAAGGGGGTAAATTATGAACTGCAAAAAGATTAAAAAATATTGGCTGGACTATGCTGAGGATAATCTTCCCCCTGAGCTTAAAAAAGAAATAGATGCACACATAAAAAACTGTGATATATGTCAAAAAAATCTGGTCTTAACCAGGCTTGAAAATTCTATATTAAAGGATACTTCAAATATTCCTGAAATAAGACCTGATTTCACAGAAAATCTGCTTAAAATGGTTGATAGTTTCGAACCTGAAAAAAATTCAGAGTCTTCATCATTTAAAAACAGCAAAGCCCCAATATATGCCTTAACAGCTGTGATAACATGCATTATATTTATACTACTGATTCCCGGAGTTAACAGTTATATAAAAACATTATTTATCAACGAAAAAGTTCAAATTTCCGATATAAAAAACAATCCATCTTCGTCACAAACCAAAAAAGAAAAATTAGTATCGCTTAATCAAGTAAAATTAGAACAAACAGCAGATTTAAAAAAAGAATTCAGGTCAACACCTGCTGAACCAAAAGACCAAATTACAATGACATCATCATGCATCGATGATAAAGTCCAAAATGGCACAACATATTCACAACCTGATGACGAAAAAATCCCAGAAACCCGGATTAAAAATTCTAAAACTCCGAATAATAAACCGCCATTATGGAACTTAACCGGTTTACCTGAAGAATACATCTTAAAAAAAGCCGAACAAACTGCAAATAATGAAGCAGTTTATATATACTTTGATACCCAAACCCAAAACCTTATTACTATAAAATTAGTCCTCATTCCTGATGAGGTTAAATCATCTAGCCGAAGTCTCCCGACATCTTCCATCTCTTCTGAAAATGTGGCGACATTCGGTAATGAAAATAATAATTATATAACAAAAATTAAAGTTTTTAATAATGAAAAATATAATCTTACCATAGAAGGAACTGTAAATTCCCAAGAACTGAAAAGCATAGCCGAAAATATAAAAATTGATAAATAACACAAACTGTGAATTTTTATAAAATTTATATAATCATGTATTTGAGGGTTTTTTTGACAAAACCCTCTTTTCTTTATTATTATAATTACAGGGATAAAAAATATGAATACGGAGGAATTTATGAACAACTTTTTTAACTATCATCACATCATTTGCACAGAAGCTATGCTTAATGAATCAGAACAAAAATATCAGCGTTTAGTGGAAAATGCCATGTTTGGAGTTTTTATTTTTGATATGGACAAAATTTACTTTTGCAATAAATATATCGAAGAAAATCTAGGTTATAAACTTGAAGATTTTTGGAAAAACAACCTCACTATCTGGGATCTGATGCCTGTTGATTATCGCGAAAGGCTCTATCCAACAGCATATAATTATTTCAAAAATCAAACCCCTTATTCAGACCGTTTTGTAAGCAAACTAACATGCAAAAGCGGTCAAACCAAAACTTTTGAAATAGCAGTATCTTCAATAAACTACGATGGCAAATATGCTTTACAGGGAAATCTTATTGATATCACCCATTTTATCGAAATTCAAAAAAAAATTGAATCTAATATGGATATTCTAGAAAAATTAGAAAAAAGACAGCGCAGCCTTTTAGAGAACTTGCAGGACGGATTTGTTTTCGTAAATACAGGCTTTAAAATAATCCAGATAAACCAGGCCTTTGCTAGAATGCTGGAATATGAAATTGAGGAATTAGAAGGAAAATGCCTATTAGAACTGGCTGCCTATGAAAAAGATACAATCTCTCTTTTAAATGGGATGAAAAAAAGGTTAAAAAACATAAATGACAGCTATGAACTGAGCTTGCGCAGCAAATCCGGCAAAATTATTCCTACCCATATATCTCCCACACCATTTATTGATAATGGACAAATAATCGGCTGCTTTGCCATAGTTAAAGACTTAACAAAAATCAAAGAAACTGAATACAGGTTGACATCCCAGGCTAATATCCTTTCCAATTTAAGCGAAGGCATTATAGTCACCGATGAAAAAGGCGCTTTAATATACATGAACAAAGGAGCACAGCAGATATTGAATATTGACAGCGAAAAATTTTTAAACCAAAACATAGATGAGCTGACTAAATTATATAATCTAGAAATTGATTACCGAAAAATAGAAAAGGCTGTATTAAAAAACCAAACATGGCAAACCGAAGCAGAATTGACCGATAATGAAGGACAGCAAAAATATGTTCGCCTTTCTATTACCCCAGTAAAAGATTACTACAACAATTTACGCAACATAACAATAGTTATCTCCGATTTAACCGAAATTATAAAAGCCAAAAAGCAGGCTGAAGCTGCCAATCTGGCCAAGACTAATTTTTTGGCCAACATAAGCCACGATATACGCACCCCCATGATCGGCATCTTAGGAGCAGTTGACCTTTTATGTCAAGAAAAATTATCTCCTTACCAAACTGAACTGATTCAAACTATAAAACAGTGCGGTGAACAAATGCACGAGCTTATCAACGATATTCTCGATCTGTCACGCATTGAAGCAGGATATTCCCTTGGAACTAAAAAATATTTCAATCTTAATCAAATTTTAAATGAATGTGTTCAAACTATATACGGTAAATTGCCGGCGGAAGTAGAACTGTATACATATGTAGCACCTGATGTTCCTTTAAATTTATACGGAGATCAGTTACAAATAAGAAGGATAATTTTGAATCTCCTAAGCAATGCAATAAAATTTACAACGAAAGGAGAAATAAAAATAGAAATTAAATTGTATGACCGAATAAAAAGCATCGATGACAACAAGGTGTTTATCCTTTTTAAGGTTAGTGATACAGGTATAGGTATCCCAAAAGATAAAATTGATACTATTTTTGAAGCCTTTGAAAAAATTGACACTTTTCCCGCGTCCGGTACCGGATTGGGACTTGCCATATGCAAACAACTGGTAAAAAATATGGGAGGGGATATATGGGCAGAAAGCACTTTAGGAAGAGGCTCTATCTTCAGTTTCTATCTTCCATTGGAAAAATCAATGGGAACCTTTGAAACCAGGGTAGATCTCATGAACTTAAACAAAAAAACAATTCCAACATCAAATAAATCAATTCTCTTAGTAGAAGATAATCCAGTTAACCGCAAAATTTTATTTTATATGTTGACAAATGTCGGATATGAAGTAACAGTTGCAGAAAATGGAATCAGCTGTCTCAATATTCTTCAAAACAAAAATTTTGATTTGATAATAATGGATATGCAGATGCCAATCCTTGACGGATATGAAACATGCAAACGCATAAGAAATGAATATAAAAATAACACCCCTATACTCGCACTTACTGCTTTCTCTATGGAAGGTGACAAGGAAAAATGTCGCTTGGCAGGATGCGATTATTATCTGGCTAAACCTGTATCAAGCCAGCAGTTATATGAGAAATTAGACCAGATATTTAACGAATCTTCAGATTCTGCTAATATTGAAGAAAAAAACAGGCAGTTTATCAAAAATCTCATACCAGAATTTTTAAACAATCTGGGAAATTTGATGACCAGTATGAAAACCAGCATCGAAACAAATAATACAAAAGAACTGGCCAGTATTGCTCACGATATAAAAGGAACTGCGGGATTATATGGATTTCACCATCTATCCAATCTAGCAGCCGAAATCAGAAAAGCAGCTTTAGAACCAAATATATCCCGAATACACGAAATATATCAAAATATGCTGGAAAACATTGAACAAATAAAAATGCTTTTATAGCAATTGAACTGCTATAAAAGCATTTTTTCACAAATGGATTTAATCATCAATTTTTCTTTCTTCATAATGGGAAAATTCCATGGAAAACCCTGCCCTTCCCTGAGTCAAGGAACGAAGCACAGTTGAATAACCAAACATTTCAGCTAAAGGAACATAAGCCTTTATAATCTGGGTGTTATTTTCCATTTCCATAGATTCTAAACGGCCACGCCGGTTATTTATATTACTTATGATGCTTCCTGTAAATTCATCCGGTGTAGTAACTTCCAGCTTCATTATAGGTTCAAGCAGTTTAGGTTTAGCTTTTTTAAGGCATTCTTTCATTGCCATCATACCGGCGGTTTTAAATGCCATTTCTGAAGAGTCAACTTCATGATAAGAACCATCAAGCAAAGTAACCTTTACATTAACTACAGGATATCCTTTTAATACCCCTTCTTCCATAGCCTGTTTTACCCCGGCTTCTACAGCTGGAATATATTCTTTAGGTATTACGCCGCCTACGATCTTGCTCTCAAAGGCATAACCTTCAAAAGGCTCAATCATGAGCACTACATGTCCATATTGACCTTTACCACCAGTTTGTTTTACATAACGGGTTTCATGCTGGGCAGATGCACCAATAGTTTCACGATACGCTACCTGGGGCTGTCCTACATTAAAATCAACTTTAAATTCTTTGGCCAAACGATCAGTAATTATTTCTAAATGCAGCTCTCCCATTCCTGCAATCAAGGTCTGCCCGGTTTCTTTATCATAAGATATTTTAAAAGTCGGGTCTTCTGCAGCAATTTTGTTAAGCGCTTCACCTAATTTTGCCTGATCAGCCTGAGTTTTAGGCTCGATCGCAATCTGTATAACCGGTTCCGGAAAATCAATAGCTTCAAGCAAAACAGGATTATCTTCTGTGCATAAGGTATCTCCGGTGCTTACATCTTTAAGCCCTATAAAAGCCACAATATCGCCAGCAAAAGCCTTTTCAATTTCTTCACGGTGATTTGCATGCATTTTAACAATGCGTCCTATTCTTTCTTTTTTGCCTTTGCTTCCGTTATAAACATAGCTTCCTGCAGTTACTGTCCCTGAATAAATACGTGCAAATGCCAATTTACCTACATGGCGATCAGTAACAATTTTAAATACCAAAGCAGTAAAAGGTTCTGAAGGATCAGAAATAATTTCTTTCTCTTCTCCGGTATCAACCACTGTGGCAACCGCCGGTTTAATGTCTAAGGGAGAAGGCAAATAATTTACTATTGCATCAAGTAAAGTTTGTACTCCTATATTGCGATAAGAGCTTCCACAAAGCACCGGAATTATACTGCCATCTATAGTGTTCTGGCGAATGGCTTCAATCATCATATTTTCAGGTATATCTTCTCCGTTAAAATACATATCTAAAAGTTTTTCATCAGTTTCTGCTACCGACTCTAACAGAGATGAACGTAAGCTTTCTGCTTCATCAACATACTCAGCCGGTATTTCGTTTTCTTTTATTTGAGTTCCCAAATCACCTTCAAAGGTAATATACTTCATCTTTATAAGATCAATTATACCAGCAAAATTATCATTAACAAAAACCGGAATAGTAAGAACCAGAGGTTTAGCACCTAACCTTGTTTTAATCTGATCTACTACTCTATAAAAATTAGCGCCTACAGCATCCATCTTATTAATATAGGCAATACGTGGAACCTTATACTTATCAGCCTGACGCCATACTGTTTCTGACTGGGGTTCTACGCCGCCTTTGGCACAAAAAATAACTACTGCACCGTCTAAAATCCTGAGGCTTCTTTCTACTTCAGCCGTAAAGTCAACATGTCCCGGCGTATCGATTATATTGATAGCATGATTTTTCCATACACACTTGGTTGCAGCCGATGTAATAGTTATGCCTCTCTCTCTTTCAGCTTCAAGATAATCCATAACGCTCTGCCCGTCATGAGTTTCACCAATTTTATGGGTCAAACCGGTATAAAAAAGAATTCTTTCCGTAGTAGTTGTCTTTCCTGCATCAATGTGAGCAATAATTCCAATATTGCGAAGATCCTTCATTTTATAACTCACTCCTTCGAAAACCAAAATAACCAAAAAATTAACGGCATACCTTCAAGTAATGCCGATAGCTGCTAATTCTTCAAACTTTTCAAAATAAAATAGCATCCAATGTAGAATTATATGTTTATTGTATCTTTTTGTCAAACAAAAACTAAAAATTTTTTTACCTTTAAATTAATTTCATATATAATAAATATTTCCTTATTATTCTTTGATCCGTCCTTTTCTTAAAGAATTTAATTTTATATTTATTCTTCCCATATTTTTTTTATTTTTTTCTAAAAATAATGAAGTAATTTATGTTAATTCTGGTAATAAAAAAAGCGAAAGCTTAAAGCTTCCGCTTAAAATCATTTAATTATTTTCCTTTAAAAACCGGTTTGCGCTTTTCAAAGAAAGCATCAATACTCTCATTTTGATCTTCAGTTCCGCAACAGAAGGTAGATTGGGCTTGTTCAAACAATAATCCCGCATTTACACTGCTTTCATCTGCCACATTAATGCCTTTTTTAGCAAACCTTACAGCAACCGGTGGCAGATTAGCAATACGTTTAGCCATTTTCATAGCTCTTTCTTCCAGCTCTTTTCTTTCTACCAGTATCTCAATTAAACCAATTTGCCAAGCTTCTTCTGCACTTATTTCATCACAGCCGATTATAAGCCTTTTAGCTTGTCCTATCCCTACCAGCTTAGTAAGCCGGACTGTCCCCCCCATATCCGGTGAAAGTCCAAACCGAACTTCCGGAATCGAAAAACGCGCATCACGTGAGGCAATTCTTATATCACAGCCCAATATTAACTCCATAGCCGAACCGTAACATAATCCATGTACAGCTGCAATCACCGGTATAGGCATTTCCTGCCATCTCCCATAAAGTCTTTGCAGCCAGGCCAGGTTGTCCATAATAAATTTAGAATCAATAGACTTTAAAATGCTTAAATCAACTCCAGCCGAAAAATGAGGACCATTAGCCTTTATAACTACCGCCCGCAAACTTTTGTCATTATCAATTTCCTCCTGAATTTCATAAAGTTCTTTGAAAAAAGCTTGGGTAACCAGATTCATCATTTCCGGCTTATTAAAAGTTATTATTCCTATATTCTCCTGTTTTTCATAGACTATACTATCCCCGTAGCTCATCTTCATACCCCCAGTACAATAAAATTATCCATCACTAAAGATACTATACTGCTATTTTGAATATATTGTCAATTGAAATTACACAATAAAATATTTTCTTATTTTAATAATGGAGATATAGCCTTAAATTCTGGAGTACCTGAAACCTTTAACAAGTCAAAAACAACGGTTTCAGTATTGGTAATTACGGCACCTACATCCCGCATCAGCATAAGCCCATTTTCATAATTCAGATCAAAGCGGGAACAAACTGCATCTTTGGCCACATGCACAATATACCCTGTTTCAATTAAATCTCTCACGGTTTGAAATACACAAACATGAGTTTCGCTTCCAGCTACAATCACATATTTTCTACCTAATCTGTTCAAAATTTCTCTCAAATCATCAGTACAAGCAGTAAAACTCATTTTTTCTAAATAATGATAATTTTCGGCTGCTTCTTTTATTTCCTCAACCGTTGATCCTAGCCCTTTAGGATACTGCTCAGTTAAAACCACTGGAATTTCAAGTTGTCTAGCAGTCGCCAGAAGTAATTTAGTATTTTTGAACACCGCTTCCCGATCTTTCATAACCCGCATCAATTTCTCCTGCAAGTCAATAATCAGTAAAACTGCTTGTTTACTATCTAAGGTGAATTTATTCATAAAATACCTTCCTTTCTGGATGTTTTTCTGTAGTCATTAAGAATTATTAAGCAATGACAGAAAAATAAATCTTCAAAAATTAAATTTCAAAATACTTGCACAAAAATCAGGCTATTTTATTCAATAAAATAGCCTAGTTTTCTTATTCAATCTCTTGATTTTACCTTAAATATAATATATAATTTTTAAGGTTACGTATATTTATATCTGTATTTCTATCTTTGGACAAAATTAGCCTGGACTACAGGACTTATAACCATTTGTGCTACTTTTTGACCGGGAAAAATTTTTACCGGTTTATCGTTTACATTTAAAAGCAGAATGTGTATTTCATCTGTATGTTCTGCATCGATAGTTCCCGGAGCATTGGCAACTACTATCCCTTTTCGAGCCATTCCGGCTCTGCTTCGGATTTGAGCTTCATATCCTTCGGGAATTCTTATAGCAAAACCAGTTGGAAAACTTTTGACTTCATTTGGATACAGCACTACTTCTTCGGTTATAGCTAAGCTTATGTCACATCCTGCTGCGTTTTTCGTTTCATATTCTGGAATTCTTGCCCATTCTACGAGTTTTTTGAATTGTACATTTACTTTCTCCATTGTCATTACCTCCTACATTTTATTTTCCGGTTTGCTATATATAAAAAAAAATTCTACTTTTCTTCCTCAGTTCCTTTTTATGCTGACAAATATTTTAAAAATTTATGCATAAAAATTTAAGACACTGACTGCTTTTTAACATCATTAATCCTATTATCTGCTACAATTATATAAACATCTTTTTTCCATCTCTTTAATAACTGTGGAGGTTGATACTTTGCTAAACTTAAAAAAAACAAGCTGCAGAATTTTTATTTTCGCTTTGTTATTTTTCATGTCTTTTTCTTTATCATCAGCCAATGCGGCTCAGTATGAGGATACTAAAAACCACTGGGCTCAATACTATATTGATTATTTAAATAATGCTGGATATATAAGAGGTTACGAAGACGGCACTTTTAGACCGGACAATAACATGACCCGGGCTGAATTTTTAAGTGTTCTTCTCAATTGTATACAGCGTAAACCTGCTTACATATCATATATTTCGGGTAGTTCATGGGCAGAAGTAATTTTAGATGAAGCCGTAAAACAGGGCATATTAAATCCCAGTGAATATCCAACAGATATAAATCCATATGAATTTATAAATCGGGCAGAAGCTGCTGCTTTTATAGCTCGTTCCCTTAACATAAAACCTGATTACAGTCCGATTAATTTCATTAAAGATATAGAACAAATAAATTCAAATCCTTATAAACCATATATAAAAGCTATATATAAAGAAGGCATTATAACCGGTTACCCTTCCGGAGAATTTAAACCTTACGATAAAATTACCCGTGCCCAGGCCTGTGTAATTTTTAAAAGATTTTTAGATAAAAAAATCGCCAGTTATAATAACAATCCCTACTCATATCCAACTATACAAAAACATTACTGGGAAAACCTTACTCTGTCAGATGTATATGCGGTATATGATAAGGCAGGAAATAAAATATCATCTGGAAGTATAAGCCGTTTAAGATTTCGGATTAACAACCGAAGCACCTTATATGATTTAGATGAAATAAAAGTTGATCCAGAATATGATTACATAATAATAAACAATGTAAAATACGATGTCAGCAATATACAAATCCTGGTTAGAAAAAATTATTCAAGCTACGAATATGAATACCACCTTAAAGATATATATACAAAAAATAACCAGCTGGTTTTCGACTGTTACCAAAGAAGTTCCATATATATTGACAAATATTATGATATATGCTTTTACGATACCAACTATGATCGCATAACCTCTTTTGATATTTATGATCTCAGTGTATATCTAAATGGCAGATGGATCAAAATGACCGATTCATCTCTCGATATACTGAACGAAGATGAAATCGAATATAAAAACAAAACTTATGAAATTACCGACCTTTACCTTTATTGTTTATATAACAACAAACAGTACAAAGTCTACAGAACAAGCTATTATGGAAGTAAATTGAAAATATATCTGGAAACACTCTCAAAAAGTGAATATGTAGCAGCTCTAGATGACATTGTATTTTATGAAGATGGGGACAGGCTCAACTGGTATGCAGAAGATTTGGATATAAAAATAAACTCAAGGTGGCACAGTTTTATGGATTTGTCTCTTATAAGCCAGGATTTAATAATCTATGACGACCATCGGTATATGCTCAAAGATAAATTGATTAGAAAATATAATTATCCTGAAATCCAGTACATTATAAACGATGCATATTTTGAAAACGAAAGGCTTATTATAAAAATTGAACGATATTAAAATAAAGAGGCATGATCGAAATCATGCCTCTTTATTTTAAACGCGCAGAACTTTGCTTAAAAATTCCCGGGTTCTTTCATGTTTAGGATTATCTATTACTTCTTTAGCCTTTCCCTGCTCTACAATAATCCCTTCATCCATAAATATAACCTTATCCGCAACTTCACGGGCAAACCCAATTTCATGAGTTACTATAATCATAGTCATATGTTCAGCAGCTAAATCCTGCATAACCTTTAATACCTCGCCAGTAAGTTCGGGGTCAAGTGCTGAAGTAGGTTCATCAAAGCACATAATATCAGGGTTCATAGCTAAAGCCCTTGCAATAGCCACCCTCTGTTGCTGTCCTCCTGATAATTCAAAGGGATAATTTCTGGCCTTATTTTCCAAACCTACTTTTCTCAATAATTCCAACGCCGTTTTTTCTGCTTCTTCCCTCGGAACCCTGTTAACAATAACCGGAGCTAAAATTAAATTTTCCAGAACTGACTTATGGGGAAAAAGATTAAAATTTTGAAATACCATCCCCATTTTTCTGCGTATAAGGGCAATTTCCTTTTCACCGCTGTAAACAGCTCTGCCATCTGGTCCATTCTGAACCATTATTTCGCCCTCAATTTCAATCGTCCCCCTGTCTATTGTTTCTAAACGGTTCAAGCACCTTAAAAAGGTGCTTTTTCCAGAACCTGATGGCCCAATTATAGCAATAACCTCTCCTCTTTGGACAGTGAGGGACACTCCTTTTAAAACCTTTAAATGATCAAAACTTTTATATATATCTAATGCTCTGAGCATATACATATAAGCTTCGCTCCTAACGATAATAGTCAAATTTATGTTCTACCCACTTAAAAAACTGCTGCACAACTGCTGTCATAAAAAGATAAAAAACAGCTGCCATTATAAACGGGACAAAAGTTTCATCTCTCATTACTGCAGTTTTAGCTACCCTTAAAAGTTCACTTATAGCCAAAACATAAATAAGTGCTGAATCTTTAACCAGATTTATTACTTCATTGCCGATGGGCGGGACAACCCTTTTAAATACTTGCGGAAGTATTATATTGGTCATAGTCTGAAAACGGGTTAACCCTAAGACATCGGCGGCTTCATACTGCCCTCTATCAATAGACTGTATACCTGACCTTATTATTTCTGCCAGGTAGGCAGCATAATTAAGCACAAAAGCTAACAAGGCGGCAGTAAAGCGCTCCAGCCTTATACCTACGGTCATAAGTCCAAAATAAACAAACAACAGTTGAAGTAAAAGCGGAGTTCCCCTAAAAATCCATACATAAAATTCCATAAACCACTGCAAAGGCTTAAATTTAGAAATACGGGCTATACCCATAATTGTGCCTAAAGGAAGGCATAAAATTAAAGTTAAGAAAAATAATGATAAAGTTGTTTTCCAGCCTTCCAGCATGTGAGGTAAAAGTTTAAGTACATAATCCATGCTTATCCCCTGCTTCTTCAAAATAACATAATTACAGGCTAACAGCATCAAATAATACCGTTAGCCTGCCTGCTTTATTATAACAGATTTCGGTTAAAAAACTACTGTTTAATTATATTTTCACCAAACCATTTTTGAGAAATGGCAGCAGCAGTTCCGTCTTTTTTCATTTCATCTAAAACTTTCTCTAATTCTGCTAAGAATGCTTTATCGGTTTTGCGGAGTCCAATTCCAAATTCTTCGGTTCCAAAATTATCTTTAAGAATTTTGTAATCTTCCTCATGTTTTGATATATAGTATCTTCCTACAACTTCATCCACCACTACTGCATCTACCCCACCGCCTTTAAGGTCGCGAAGAGCCAGATCATTGCTTTCGAACTCTAAAATATTGTCTTTAATTTTTTCATAAATGGGATCATCTTCAACTGCATCTACTGCACTGCTTGCAGCTTGGATCCCTATCTTCTTTCCTATCAGGTCTTCCTTGGTTTTAATATCAGAATCTGCTCTTACTACTATTATCTGATGGTCTTCAATATAAGGTTTAGTAAACAAAACCTGTTTTTTTCTTTCTTCAGTTATGGTAAATCCATTCCATATAACATCAATATTTCCGCCGTTAAGTTCTTCTACTTTAGTTTCCCAAACTATAGGCTGAAACTTTACTTCTACTCCTAATCTCTTGGCCACTTCTTTAGCCAAATCTACATCAAAGCCTACAATTTCATTATTTTCATCACGAAAACCCATCGGCGGGAAGGCATCATCCAAACCTACAACAAAATATCCTTTTTCTTTAATTTCTTCCCAGGAAGTATCTTCTTTTTGGGCATCTGAACCTGTATCTTTCGCCCCACATCCTGTAAGCAAAATGGCCAAAGTAAAACATAATACTAAAATAAGTGCGATTTTTTTTCTCATTTGCAAATCCCCCTTCTGCATTATTGTGATTATTTACGCCAATATTTTACTTTAGTTTGTTAAATAAGTAAATAGTTAATATAAAACAAAATTAAACTATTAAAAAGGAGATTTGCATTAACCGATTTTTCATAATTCAGGAACTATAAAGATTTCGAACTATACTTATTAAGTATCTTTGCTGCAGTTTCTACGATACTTTTTCTCAATTCTTCAGGTTCTATAACTTCAGCTTCATCTCCCCACTGCATCATCCAGCTTTTCATTTCAACCAGGCCGCACACTTCATATTCGACTATTATGCTTCCATCATCACATTCCTGAACAATTTTCTGAGTAGGATGATATTTTACATTCTTTAACCTGAAAGCTACTGAAGGCATAAACTTTACCCGCACAGTTCGGATTGGATCATTACAAAAAACACCCCAACTTGAGCTTATATAATTATGCAATGAAAAATTCTCCGGATATTCATAAACTTCACTTTCTCGCAAATATACATGTTTAATTTGATCCACCCGATAAACTCTATATTCAGGTTTGTTATCAACAACTTTACGGGCGACTAAATACCATACTGAACGCTTGCAAACCATGCCGAGAGGGTCAAGAACACGACCTTCCTCACTTCCATCACGATATGAATATATAATCTTGATTCTAAAATTATGTGTTACTGCCTTTATTAATTTTCCTAATGTATCACCAAACTTCTGGGGCGAAACCAAAGTATCCCCTATTACATAAATCCGTTGTCTTATTTTTTCAATATAATCTGGAACAGGTTTGGCTCTTCTTATTGCCTTTTCTAATTCTTCCTGAGCAGCAGCCACAACCGGTTCTAAAAGGGTATTGCGATAAGGAAGCATGGATGTGTACACTAAAGCAGCACTTTCTGCAGGAAGCTTGGGAAGGTAAATTTCTCTTAATCCGTATTTTCCCCGACGATTTTCCCTGGGGCGCACTAAAGATATATTCATGTTTTCTAAAGCATTAAGGTCACGGTATATCATTCTGCGTAAAGCTGAATCTGCAGGAATTTCTTCACAAGAATTGAGCATAAGTTCTTTATAGCTCTCAATTATTTTGTTCATCTCAATTCCGCCATTAGGGATATTGCTGTGCAGAAGATTATAAAGATAAAGAAGCCTTTCAGTTTGCTGAAGCTTTGTCCTCCTGGAATTATTCTTCTGAAGATATTCGATTACTTCGTCGATGCTTAGATTTTTCCCATTCTTTATAATTTTAAACTGCTTTTTATCCATACATACAGAATTATCTTCGACCAAGCCAGCTAAAATACTGTATAAAGTTCTTCTGTTTATATTTAAATCTGACAACAATTTTTCTTCTTCACAAAAAGGACTAGAGGTTATGTAATCCTTTATATTTGCTGTCCAGTGACTTATGGTTACCACTTTATTCTTTAAAACCGCCATCCTTTCCTCTCCCTCTGGCTTTATTTGCTAAGCAGAATAGCTTTATGGTATATTATACCAAACAAAAATAAAAACGAGAAAAAAAAGAGCCTTCACGGCTCATTTTTTCTTTGTCTGGTGCGGCAGAAGGGACTTGAACCCCCACCCTGTGACCAGGACTAGAACCTGAATCTAGCGCGTCTGCCAGTTCCGCCACTGCCGCATCCATATTTACTTGTTTTCCCAAGCAAGGTTAATTATAAGATATATAACCTACTATTGTCAAGCAATTTAACAATATCAGCCATGCTTTTGAAGATATGCCTATATTCCTTCATTTTCCGGTTTATTAATAACTAAAACTAAGCCTGAGGCAAAAAGAGCAAGTCCAATACCTATAATAAATACCTGCTGAAAAGCAGAAGACAAAGCTGAATTTAAGGCTATTTTGCCCATTTCTTTAGCAGCCTGAACCGCATTGTCAGCTAAAACAGCTGCTATCCGTGGTGATAAAAATGATGATATTCCAAAACCTAAAAAAAGTAATCCATAATTAGTTCCTATATATTTAGTACCAAAAAAATTAGCAATCAAACTGGGGAATATCCCAAATAACCCGCCCAAACACATCATTATAGTTCCGGAACAAATCAGGAAGTAGTAAAAATTATCAGCCCGGGGCAGCATCAGCTGGGCGAAAACAGAAATTAATAAAAGAGATAGCAAAGCTTTTTTCTCCCCTGCTTTATCCAGTAAAAAGCCAAATAAAGGACCTCCTATCCCATTTGCTACAGAAATTATTCCTACTAAACGAACCGCCTCGCCGGAAGAAAGTCCTGCAAATACCTGGGCTATCAATTGGGCATTGCTTGTCAGGACAAGTCCCGGAAAAGCTCCCAGAATAAAAATCAGGAGTATAATATAAAATACCGGTTTTTTTAGCATTTCTCTGGGAGTATAATCTTGGCTTTGGTTACATCCAATCTGGTTATGCAATAAATTTGATTCAGAGGGAGGATTCTGCAAAAATATAGCACACACAGCTATAACCAGCAGAAAAATTAGACCTGTCCATCCAAAAGCAGCATAAACTGATGAAGTTCTACTTATTATCAGTCCTGCTATATAACTGAAAACCAGTCCTCCTGTTCCAAATATGCCGGATATAATCCCTCCAGCCAACCCTCTTTTATCAGGAAACCATTTTAAAACAGTAGGCAGAGGAGTAGCATAAGCCATTCCCCGTCCAATACCGGCTAAAATCCCATGAAATATATAAAGACCAAGTAAAGTTCGGCATTTAGCAGCCAAAAGCATGCTTATTCCCAAAATTAAACCTCCTAGAAGAGCCACCGGCCGCGGACCGAACTTATCCTGCATTAGCCCTGCCCATACGGCAGTTACAGTATAAGTCATAACCATAATAGAAAAAATAAGCGAAATTTGTGCCAGTGTCCAATCTGGATTTTCTAATTGCAACCTGGCCGCAAAAACACTCCAGCTGTAAACTGAACCTAAACACAAGCTGATTAAGGAAGCACTTATAAAGGCCAAGATCCTTTGCCGTCTGTTACTGCGAACGAGCATGTTCATCCTCCCCGTTTTTTTATTTTATAATCATAAAGCCAATCTCCCCTGCCAAGTATTGCGCTTTATAAATTCTTCATCAATAGAATTCAAAACTTCCCATTTTTTAAGACTCCACTTTGGACCTACCAGTAAATCCCTGGGGCTGTCACCGGTTAAACGATGAATTACCACATTCTCCGGAACATATTCTAAAATATCTACCACCATTCTTACATATTCTTCTTTGGTTAAAAATTTAAGCTTTCCCTCCTCGTAAAACCTCATCAGAGGAGTCCCTTTCATCAGATGCAGAAGATGAATTTTTAGACCTTGAATAGGAAGGGATGCCACCGTCTTGCCTGTTGTAAGCATTTCTTCCTCCGTTTCCCCTGGAAGCCCTAATATTATGTGAGCAACTGCTTCTATTTTACGCTCATTAAGTTTAGATAAACTTTTTAAAAATGTATCATAAGTATAGCCTAAATTAACCAGCCTGGAAGTCTTTTCATGGACAGTCTGCAGTCCTAACTCTACCCATAAATAAGTTTGCTGATTAAATTCTGCCAAAAGATCTAATACATCATCAGGTAAACAGTCGGGTCTAGTAGCAATTGCCAGCCCAACTACTCCCGGACATGAAATGGCCGTATCATATAAAATGCGAAGTCTTTCTACCGGAGCATAAGTATTGGTAAAAGCCTGAAAATAAGCAATATACAAACCATTTTTCCATTTTTTATGCATAACTTCCTGCATCTGTCCAATCTGCTTCCTTATATCGGCACCCCTTTCACCTGCAAAATCGCCTGACCCACGTGCACTGCAAAAATAACATCCCTCTCTGGAAAGGGTTCCATCGCGATTAGGACAAGTAAATCCAGCATCAAGAGGAAGTTTAAATACCTTTTGTCCAAATTTATACCTGAGATGATAATTTAAGCTGTGATATCTCTTATTATCCCAGAATAATGGCATATATATAAACCACCAGCCTTTCAAAAAAATAATATAAAGTTTACTGTTGACCATAATTTTATACAATGATAATATTATTTACGATAAAATCAAACAATAATAAAAACTACCTCTTATCCAGAGAGGCTGAGGGACTGGCCCAATGACGCCCGGCAACCGCCAGAAAATTCAACCTGGTAAGGTGCCAATTCCTGCAGATTTATTATCTGGCAGATAAGAGATAAGATAGCATATCTTGCCTCTTTGTGCCATAACAAAGAGGCATTAATAGTTTAAGGAGGAAAGGATTTTTGATCGAGATAAAAAATTTAACCAAAATATATACTACTCCTACTCAAAAAATTTTAGCTTTAGATAATGTAAACCTTTCAGTAAATAAAGGTGAAATTTTCGGCATAATCGGTCTGAGCGGAGCTGGAAAAAGCACATTAATCCGCTGTATTAATATGTTAGAAAAACCTACTAAAGGAAGCATATTAATCGATGGTCAAGATATAACTTTGCTGGATAAAAATGAACTGCGCCTGGCAAGGCAGAAAATCGGCATGATTTTTCAGCACTTTAACCTTTTATCATCCCGTACTGTTTTGGATAATGTAATGTTTCCATTAGAAATTGCCAAAGTACCACACAGCCAGGCTAAAAAGAGAGCAGCAGAGCTCTTGGAACTAGTAGGTCTTTCTGACAAAGCTAAAGCTTACCCTTCTCAGCTAAGCGGCGGACAAAAACAGCGGGTGGGGATAGCTCGGGCTTTAGCAAATGAACCTAAAATACTTTTATCGGATGAAGCAACTTCTGCCCTTGATCCTGAAACCACGCGATCAATTCTAAAATTGATGAAAGATATAAATAAACAGATGAATATTACTATTTTGCTTATAACCCATGACATGAATGTTATAAAACAGATATGCGATAGAGTTGCGGTAATCGACAATTCACGCATTGTTGAAGTAGGTGATGTATTAACTGTCTTTTCTAATCCCGGCACCCCTACTTCACGTAGCTTTCTTAATGCGATAATAAAAAGTGAGGTTCCGGAGGACCTTTTGCATCTGGCAAAAAATAATTCAAACAATTCAAAATTAATCCGGGTTTCCTTTATCGGAGCTTCAGCTGGTGAACCTATAATATCCAACATGATTAAGAATTTCGCCATCAAGGCTAATATCCTGTATGGCAATATTGACCGGGTCAAAGATACGCCGTTTGGCAATCTGGTAATGGAAATTATCGGAGAACCTCAGGCTATTACTGCCGCTCTTGACTTCCTTAAAGATAATGGATTAGAAATTGAGGTGCTGAAACATGTTTGATATATTAAACGAAATTGACTTAAATATTTTTTTGACTGTTTTTTCAGGCGAGTACGGAATCGTGGCAGAGAAAGTTATAAAAGCTACCTGGGAAACAATCTATATGATAATTATCTCTACCGGACTGAGCTATGTTGTCGGTCTTCCTCTTGGTATAATCCTGGTAATTACTGAAAACGGACACATTGCAGAAAATACTTCCGTAAACCGAATTTTAGCTTTTTTAGTAAATACAGTGCGTTCTATTCCATTTATCATATTCTTAATACTCATTATCCCTCTTACGCGTTTAATTGTAGGAACCTCAATTGGAACTGTTGCTTCTATCGTCCCTTTGACCCTGGCCGCTATCCCTTTTGTCGCCAGGCTGGTTGAAACCTCTCTAAAAGAAATTGAATGGGGTTTAATTGAAGCAGCCCTTTCCATGGGAGCAACCAACTGGCAAATAATAACTAAAGTGCTGATACCTGAAGCTCTACCTTCAATAACCCTGGGCATCGCTATAACTACTATTAATTTAGTAGGGTATTCAGCTATGGCAGGTATAGTCGGCGGTGGAGGATTAGGTACCCTTGCTTATTACTATGGTTACCAGCGATATGACAACCTGATCCTTTGGACAACAGTTATAGTCCTTATATTCATGGTTCAGGGAATTCAATCGCTTGGTGATAAAGCAACCGCCAAACTAAATGAAAAAAGGAGGTAAATTATGAAGAAAAAACTTATTGTAATGTTATTATCCCTTACCCTTATTCTGACAGGGATTGCCGGATGCGGACAAAAAGATGCTGCCCAAAATGAAAATGCTCCTAAAAAACTGGTAGTTGGTGCAACGGCCAAACCTCATGCTGAAATATTAGAAATAGTTAAGCCCATGCTGGCCAAAGAAGGCATTGATCTTGAAATAAAAGAATTTACCGATTATGTACTTCTTAATCCGGCACTGGTAGAAGGAGAAATTGACGCCAACTTCTTTCAACATCGTCCTTATCTAGATGATTTTAACGCTAAAAATAATGCAAATCTTCATGAGGTTGTAAAAGTTCACACTGAACCGATGGGAGTATACTCGAGCAAAATAAAAAATATTGCTGATGTTCCGAAAGGTGCTCAGATAGGTATCCCTAATGATGCAACCAACGGCGGTAGAGCACTTATGGTTTTGGAACACGCTGGCATTATCAAACTTAAAGAAGGTGCAGGAGTGACTGCAACCGAAAAAGATATAATTAAAAATCCCAAAAATGTCAAAATAGTAATGATGGATGCCCCCATGCTTGCTAGAGCTTTAGAAGATTTAGATGTCTGTGTTATAAACAGCAATTATGCATTGGAAGCCAATTTAAATCCGGTAAAAGATTCGATTTTTATGGAACCTAAAGATTCTCCTTTTGCCAATATACTTGTTGTAAGACCGGGAGATGAAAAGCGGGAAGATATTCAAAAACTGGCAAAAGCATTACAATCACCTGAAGTTAAAAAATTCCTGGAAGAAAAATACAACGGTTCATGTATTCCTGCTTTTTAAAGAATAAAAAAAGGGGGTATTCCCCTTTTTTTTTATATGACAAAAAGTATAATATAGAATATTCCCATTGTTAAAGCCCCCAAAGGCAACCCAATTTTTGCCCATTCAGTGCTGGTAATGCGCAGTTTGGAAGCAGATATGATATTTGGAATATTGCCAGGGATAAGCATTCCTCCGGAAATAATAAGTCCCATAAGAATCGCTTCTATTTGCATAGTAGTCATTTTAGGACTTATTTCGGCAGCAGTAAGTGTCGCATTATCAAGCACAGCCGAAACTGTATTTACCCAGTAGAGCAAGCGATAATCCAACTTTAAAATATAAAGATCTATAAGCGGTTGAAATCCTTCTCCCAAAAAGGTTAAAGCCATAACAAAAAGGTATACCTTTAACGCTCTGATTATTATACCACGCCAGGTATCCTGTTCAATTTCTTCTTCAGAAAAAGACTCCTTATCAACTGTAACTGCCAATTCATCTGCAGTAGGAACATTCTTTTCTTTTTTTTGAGCCCGAGCGGCATAAGCTGCACCTAGCAACCCGAAAACTAGCACAGCAGGGATAATATATTTACCCAGCAGTTTTACCAGGTATAAAAATTCCTGATCAAGCTTTGCAATAGCTATAGTTGCCAGAGGTTCTCCTATTGGAGTTAAAGCAGCCCCTAAACCGATTGAAAAACAGGCAATTACGCATATTATAATCTTATCTTTTCTGCCTAAAGGCAATTGGAATATAATTTCTACCAAAATTATGGATGCGATGATTGCTGTAATGATACTGGATAAGAAACCTAGTATTGTTATCACCAAAAAAACTACTACTGACACGGAAATTTTTTCAAAAACCTTTTGCATGAAAGCTGTAAACTGTTCACGCAGGATGTGAAAAAGAGCACCAGCAATCAAAACAGCAGAGGCTATCATGATAGGATGTTCAAGAGCTGCAATGAGGAGTTCCTTATTCATAACTCCTGAAATGATGGCAGCCGCAACTCCCATGATAAAAAGAAAAATTTCAAGCTGTTCTTCCACTTGCTTAAAAACAAAAGGCAGCACCAGAACAAGTAGTAAAATAATTACAAGGCCTGTTACAACCAATGGAATCTCCCCCTTTATAAAAATATAACTAAAAATTATTTATAAAAAATTATCGCTTATTCTTCGACAATAATCAATAATAAATTATTGATAAATCAAAATTTTATAACATTTTATAATTTTATATTACTTTATATATTTTTTGTAAAAAAAATAAAAACGCACTACCAAAAGTGCGTTTTTAAACAATCTAGACATAAAACTTTACTCCCCTATTTGTTTTAGCAAATTAATCATTTCTATCGCAGTTACCGCTGCATCAGCACCTTTATTTCCCGCTTTTGTGCCAGCTCTTTCTATTGCCTGTTCGATTGTATCAGCTGTAATTACTCCATATATGATCGGCTTGCCGCTGGAGAGACTGGTCTGAGCAATGCCTTTAGTTACTTCAGCTGAAACATATTCAAAATGGGGAGTTGCACCTCGTATAACAGCTCCCAGACAGATAACTGCTTCATAATCCTTTGCCGCCATCTTCTGAGCTGCCAAAGGCATTTCAAAAGCTCCGGGAACCCAGGCAATTTCTATATTTTTCTCTTCTACTCCGTGCCTTTTTAACGCATCCAAACACCCGGAAAGCAACTTACTGGTTATGAATTCATTAAATCTTGATACAACAATGCCTATTCGCTGTCCCTGACCTAAAAGTTTGCCTTCATATACCTGCACCATCGCTATTAATAATGCCTCCTTTGCTTTTATTTAAAGATTGGAAAGCAAATGTCCCATCTTTTCTTTTTTAGTTTGTAAATATCTTCGATTTTCCTTTTTACTCTTTATTTCAATCGGTACCCTTTCGACAACTTTCAAATTATATCCTTCCAAACCTTTTATTTTTTTTGGATTATTAGTCATAAGCCGCATCTTTCTAACCCCTAAATCACTTAAAATCTGGGCTCCAATTCCATAATCGCGCAAATCAGCCGGGAAACCTAATTCTAGATTTGCTTCTACTGTATCTCTTCCCATATCCTGTAATTTATAAGCCCGTATTTTATTTACAAGTCCAATACCTCTTCCTTCCTGCCGCATATAAAGCAATACCCCTTTGCCTTCCTCTTCAATCATGGTCAGAGCAGCTGCCAGCTGTTCTCCACAATCACATCTTTTAGAACCAAAAACATCTCCGGTTAAACATTCTGAATGTACCCGTACCAGTATAGGCTCATCTTCTTCCCACTCACCTTTAACCAATGCAATATGCCCTTGTCCATCAAGCAAAGATTCATAAGCAACTGCAGTAAAATCCCCGTATATTGTAGGCAGATAGGTGCTTTCAACCCTTTTTATCAATTTTTCTCTTCGTCTTCTGTATTCAATCAGGTCGGCAATGGTAATTATCTTCAAATTATGTTTTTTGGCAAACTCCATAAGTTCAGGAACTCTGGCCATAGTGCCATCTTCATTCATAACTTCGCATATAACCGTTGCTGGATATAAACCTGCCAACTTGGCTAAATCAATAGAGCCTTCAGTATGTCCTGCCCGCCGCAAAACTCCGCCTTCTTTATATCTTAAGGGGAAGATATGACCTGGTTTCCTGAAATCTTGAGGTTTGTTATTAGGATCAATAAGTGCCTTTACCGTAGCTGCCCGTTCATAGGCTGATATGCCGGTAGTAACTTTTTTATAATCTACTGAGACCGTAAAGGCTGTTTCATGATTGTCTGTATTTTTTGCTACCATAGGATTTATGTCAAGTTCATCCAATCTCTCGCCTAACATAGGTACACAGATAAGTCCCCTTGCATGGGTAGCCATAAAATTTATAATTTCAGGAGTAACCTTCTCAGCCGCTACAACTACATCCCCTTCATTTTCTCTATCTTCATCATCTACTATAATCACCATTTTGCCCTGTTTAATATCTTCAATTGCTTCTTCGATGCGGTTAAACATATAGGTCACCTTTTCAGTCATTATATTCACCCTCCTATCAAAGCTTATATTCTTCATTACAGGAATGCTTTAAATAAATCCGTTTTCCGACAAAAAGTTAAGATCTAAGGTTTTCTTTACTTTCTCATCACGTCCCTCATAACGTAAGAGTTTTTCTACATATCTTCCTATAATATCACTCTCCAGATTTACTTTATCACCTGCTTTTTTTAAGCCCAAAGTAGTCATTTGAGCCGTGTGAGGTATTAAAGAAACCGTAAAGCCATCATTAAATACATCAACTACTGTTAAACTTATGCCATCAATTGCAATTGAACCTTTAGGAACCGTATATTTTAAAACATTGTCAGGTGCCTTTATGTAATAAATAAACGCTATATCTATTGCTTCCTTTTTTATTATCTCTCCTACTGCATCCACATGTCCTTGAACTAAATGACCTCCCAGCCTATCTCCTAACCTTAATGCCCGCTCCAAATTTACAAAATCGCCTGATTTTAAATATTTTAAATTAGTTTTTTCCACAGTTTCCGGCATAACATCAGCCGTGAAATAATCAACTACGAACTGGGTTACCGTAAGACAAACACCATTTACAGCAATACTATCACCTGTTTTAACATCTTCTAAAACTTTGTGAGCCTTAACTGTAAGCTTGAACGATTGAGTTCCCGGCTGAATACGGCTTATAACACCTAATTCTTCAACAATGCCTGTGAAAATCTTTATCACCACCCAGTATAAGCTGTAATCAAAATGTCATCTCCCATTGGCGTAAATTCCGGTGATTTGAGTATATATGCATCCTGCATAAACTCTTTTCCTTTCCCTTCTACCGGAGTTATTCCTTTCCCACCTACTATTTTAGGAGCAATAAAACAGTAAATTTTATCTACCAATTTCTGTTCCATAAGAGACGAATTGAGCTTAGAACCACCTTCTACCAAAATGCTGCATATATCTTGCTTAAGCAATTCCTTAAATGCCTGCCGCAAATCTAAATTATCGCTCTCACCTCCAACTTTTAAAATATCTATTCCTTTTTCCCGTAATAGATGGCATTTTTGTTCATCGACCGATAAAGAAGTTAAAACAATAGTTTTCTGTTTATGAGCAGTTTTAACAATATTGCTTTCAAGAGGAATTTCTAAACCTCCATCAACAATTATTCTCACCGGATCACGCTTTTCTCCTTCTAAACGACAATTAAGCATGGGATTATCTTTCAAGACCGTATTAATGCCTACCATAACAGCATCATAAATATTTCTCAGTTTATGTACATAATTTCGTGAAAATTCCGAGCTTATCCATCTTGAATCACCAGTGAAAGTAGCAATTTTGCCGTCTAAAGTCATGGCATATTTTAAACTTACAAAAGGCATCCCAGTAGTTATATGTTTAAAAAAGACTTCATTTTGCTTTTTAGCTTCGCTTTCCAAAACTCCAACTACTGTCTCTATGCCAGCTTCTTCAAGTATTTTAATTCCTCTGCCTGCCACCTTAGGATTAGGATCAAGAGTAGCAACAACTACTTTATGTATGCCTGCTTTTATCAGCGCATAAGCACATGGAGGAGTTCTTCCATGATGGCTGCATGGTTCTAAAGTTACATACATAGTTGCTCCCTTAGCTAAATTTTCTGCCTGATTTAAAGCATGTATCTCGGCATGAGGGGTCCCAGCTTTATGATGATATCCTTCACCCACAATCTTGCCATCTTTAACGATTACTGCACCTACAACCGGATTAGGACTGGTTCTTCCCAAAGCTTTAGAAGCTAAATCTAACGCCCTTTTCATAAATAAAACATCGTTTTCTACTGCCAAATTATATCTTTCCCTTCTTTAAAAAATTTATCTGGCTTAAGAAGATATAAAAAAAACCCGAATATTCGGGTTAAAAGGCAGAAAGAAATAATGGCATAACATACCATCCCTTCTTCTCCCATCCAGACTTTCACTGTCGGCTCCGGAATTTCACCGGATCATGCCTTAAAAGGCTCGCGGGCTTTACCGCCGGTAGGGAATTCCACCCGTCCCCGAAGAAAGGTTTATCGATATTCTGTTTACTTAATATTAGCATCACCTATTCATATGGTCAAGTTATCTATATTAATCTTAAAAATCCCGTCCAAAAGTCTTATAGTTTTAAGCTTTTTATGGCTTCTTTTACATTAGGTGAATTAAAAATATAAGAGCCTGCTACTAGGACATCAGCTCCAGCCTCTACCACCCTGCGACCGGTTTCGGCATTTATTCCTCCATCAACCTGAACATGGATTCCTAAATGTTTGTTTTTAATCATTTTCTTTATGCTTTTTATTTTTTCTTCTGCCCCTGGAATAAACTTTTGTCCGCCAAAACCAGGATTTACACTCATTATTAAAACCAGATCCACTTCAGAAATTATATCAGCAAGTAATGAAACCGAAGTAGCCGGATTTACTGCTACCCCAACCTTTTTCCCATATCCCTTGATCATACTGACTACCCGATGTAGATGAATACATGCTTCCTGATGAACAGTTATTAAATCTGCACCGGCATCAACAAAAGCAGGAATTAATTCTTCCGGTCTTTCAATCATAAGATGCACATCAAAAAAAAGCGAGCTTTTCTTTCTAATATCAGCAACCACCTGAGGTCCTATCGTTAAATTAGGAACAAAATGTCCATCCATTATATCAATATGCAGCCAATCTGCTCCTGCTTTTTCAACCTTGTGTATTTCCTCTCCCAAACTAGCAAAATCAGCTGATAAAATTGAAGGAGCAACTAATACCAATCTAATAACACCTCTCATTCTTTGCTACTTCTTCCAACATAGTTAAATAGTTTTTATATCGAAATTCAGCAATGGCTCCCTGCTTTACCGCTTCCTTTACTCCACATTCTTTTTCTTTCCAGTGTAAGCAATTCGGAAATCTGCACTCTTCTGCAAAATCTGCAAAATCCGGAAAATATCTGGGAAATTCATTTTTAGTTATATCAGGCATATTCAAAACACTAAAACCGGGAGTATCAGCAATAAATCCTCCCGAACTTAAAGGATAAAGCTCTACATGTCTGGTAGTATGCCTTCCTCTGCCAATTTTGCTGCTGACCTCTCCAGTTTTAGCTTCCACCCCATCGGTGATAAGATTTAAAAGGCTCGATTTGCCTCCCCCTGAAGGTCCAGCAAATACTGCAATCTCTCCTTTTATTATCTCTTTTAATTCCTGTATGCCTGTATTTTTTATTACTGAAGTTTCTAAAAAATTAAAACCCGCATAAGGGTAATAATTTTTAATCAGGACAGCCTTTGGATCCGGGGCAAGATCGTTTTTATTAAGTATTATATAAGGTTTAATGCCGTTATAACAAGCCAAGAAAAGAATCCGGTCTAAAAGATTCAAACTCGGGGCAGGTTTGTTATTGCACATCACAATTAAAACCAGGCTTACATTAGCTATTTTAGGTCTTATAAGTTCATTTCTCCTTGGAAATACTTTTTCAATAATACCTCTATCATCATCTAAAACGGAAATGGCCACTTTATCCCCTGTTAAAACCTGTTCTTTTATTTTCCCTCTCAGCTTACATTCATAAATTTTCGCATCCTGCTGTACATAATAAAAACCGCTGTATTTTTTTAATATTACCCCTTCTCTTTCAGACCTGTTCATAAATCCCCTCCAAAAATATACAATTAACTTTCAGTTAAGGTCATATGCTCTGTAATGTTTCCCATTAAGATAAACATCAGCTTTTCCAATTCCGAAATAACTAACACCTATAAATATAGTTTCACCTGCCTGATGCAATTGGTTATATACTTCCCTCTTGCCCTTGGCATCATTTACTTCTATAACTACCCTGTAATAGTCCTGATCAAGAGGCAGATTGATTTCAAGAGCCTTTGTCTGAGCAGATGGCCCCGGACCTTTACTTACAGTTAAGGTTATACTGCTTCCTTTCTCTACCATAACCCCAGGTTCTGTATCCTGGCCTATTACCTGGTCAGTAAAATACTGGTCACTTTCCTCCTCTACAACATTATTCAATAACAAACCTATATCTTCCAGCTTTTTCTTAGCATCATTAAAATTAAGCCCTACTAAATTAGGCATTTTAACTCTTTCAGGGGGTTGCCCTTTGCTTACCAAAACATCAACCTTGCTTCCTTCTTCTATCCTGGTTCCGCTTTTTGGACTTTGAGAAATAATAATTCCCTCGGAATATTTAGTATCATACTCTTCTTCTACTTTTCCCAACTTCAAGTTAGCATTAGCCAACTTTATTTTAGCATCAGCTAATGACACCCCCACCAGAATAGGCACTTTAGCCACTGCAGTTCCCTTACTTAAAACTACTTCTATTTCACGCCCTTTTTTTACTTTCATACCGGATGGAGGATTCTGGGAAACAACCTTGCCAGGTTCCAGATCACTATTTACATCCTCGCTGAGAACAACCATTTTTAAACCCAGCTCATCCAGTTTTTCCTTGGCATCTTTACTGTCCATCCCTACAATATTAGGAACTTCAACCTCCTGTCCAAATAAACCATCACCTAAAACATAAAAAATGCCTGATAGTAAACCAATTACGGCTGCAATAATTAAAATTACCGCCTGTGGGCGCATTCTTCGCTTTTTCATGGATCCGTATTCTATCCCTTCATTAGAAATGGGAGGTATTATAATAGTATCATCGTAATCGTTGCTTAAAACATAATTTGTTTTTCTTCCTTGATAAAAGCTGATTAGAGCATTGCGCATCTCTTCAGCAGTAGAAAAACGATAAGCAGGTATTTTAGCCATAGCTTTTAAGACTATTTCTTGAAGCTCCATAGGTATAATTTGAGTCATTTTTTCCGGGAAAGACGGTTCATCATGTATATGCCTTAAAGCTACGGTTATTGGACTTTCTGCATCAAACGGCACTTTGCCGGTAAGCATTTCATAAAGCACGCATCCTAAAGAATATATATCAGTTTTGCGGGAAACAGGTTCCCCTTTAGCCTGTTCTGGAGATATATACTGTACTGATCCCAATACATTCCCACCAAAGGTTATAGTTTTTTTACTGACAGCCTGTGCAATACCAAAGTCAGCTACCTTAACTAAACCGTTCGATGTAACCAAAATATTGTGAGGTTTTATATCTTTATGAATAATACCCCTTTCATGGGCATGATGTATTCCATCACATACCATTATGGTAATATCAACTGCTTTTTTTATATCCAAAGGGGCTTCACGATCAATAATTTCTTTTAGGGTACAGCCCTCTACAAACTCCAAAACTATATAATATATATCTTTATCCTGTCCTACATCATATATGTTGACAATATTGGGATGAGACAATTTGGCAGCAGCCTGCGCTTCAGTTCTAAATTTATTTACAAAACTTATATCCTTCGAAAACTCCTCTTTCAATATTTTTACAGCTACTATCCGTCCCAAAACCCGGTCGCGGGCTTTATAAACAACTGCCATTCCGCCCTCACCGGTTTTTTCTAAAAGCTCATATCTTTCACCCAGAACTGTTCCTACCAAAATATTTTACCTCCCAATTATATCTGTATCAAAATCAAGGTAATATTATCATATCCACCATTCTCAAGGGCTTTATTCAAAAGTTCTCGGGCAGTTTTTTCAATACAGTTATCTGCTGAGGTAATAATTATAGCCAGTATTTCCTCATCTTTAAGCATATTACTTAAGCCATCAGTACAAATAAGTATAATATCATTACATGATATCTCTTCAGTATAATGATCAACTTCAATTTCCTCAGAAATTCCCAAAGCTCTGGTCAATATATGGCTGAACAATGTATTTGATGATTCCCCATCCTTAAAAAGTCCATCAGCTATCATTTGTTCAGCTAAAGTATGATCTCTTGTAATCTGTTTTATTTCATTATTTCTGATAATATAAAGCCTGCTATCTCCTACATGCCAAATATGCAGCTTGTTCTGGTCAATCACACAGGCGGTAATAGTAGTTCCCATTTCATAACATTCCGGATCATTCTGTCCTATCTCCCAGATTCGGCTATTAGCTTTTTTTATTATCTGGTCTATAAGATCTATAATCTGTTTGGTATCTAAATTTTCAGTTTCATCAGCTATTATTTGTACAGCCAAATTGGAAGCTATATGACCGCCTTTATGACCACCCATACCATCACATACCACAAATAAGCCTTGGGACTCTTTAATAAGATAATTATCTTCATTCCGATGTCTCACTAGTCCCTGATCAGAAATACCTACACTTTTCATACTTCACCTCTGTCCCTGCAGGCAAGCGCCAAACTGCATATTCTAGCGCTTAGCCTGCAATTGTCCACAAGCTGCTTCAATATCAGCACCTTTTTCTTCTCTTATGGTAACATTAAGCCCACCTTCAACCAACCAATTATAAAACTGAAGTATCTTATCTTTGGCCGGCTTCTGATAAGGCAAACCTTCCACTTCATTATAAGGAATTAAATTTACATTTGCCAATAAAGGTTTTACCAGTTTAATCATATTATCCGCATCTTTGCGGCTGATGTTCACATCATCTAGCATAACATATTCAAATGTTACTCTGCGGTTAGTTTGAGCAATATAAAATTCTACTGCCTTAAACAAACTTTCCAAGGGATACTTGCGGTTAATCGGAACCAGTTTATCGCGCAATTCATTATCACATGCATGCAGAGATACGGCAAGAGTAACCTGTAAATTTTCCAGGGCCAGTTTTTCTATACCTTTTACATCCCCTGAAGTTGATATAGTAATGCTTCTTTGGCCTATGTTGATTCCCTTATGGTCATTTAAAATATAGATAGATTTTATTACTTCATCATAGTTAAACATTGGTTCACCCATGCCCATATAAACCACATTGCTAATTGGCTGCTCATGTTTCAATTTCACTTTTTTCTTAAGTTCTCGCCGTGAACTTAAAAATTCCCCTACAATCTCTCCAGCTGTCAAATTGCGCTGAAACCCATTCAACCCCGTAGCGCAGAAAGCACAGCCAACAGGACATCCAACCTGAGTAGACAAGCACAGAGAATATCTTATATCTTTTTCATTATCATTTCGCTGTGGAATTAATACTGTTTCTACTCTTTTCTTATCTGGAAATTCCAATAGATACTTTCTGGTTCCATCCTTAGACACCCTCTGTTTTAAAACTTTAGGAAAAGAAATGATGGCAACTTCATCCAGCTTAGCTCTTAACTCCTTAGGCAAATCACTCATCGCATAAAAACTGTCTTCATCCTTCTGGTAAATCCACTTGTGTATCTGTCTGCCTCTAAATCGTGCTTCGCCTAATGACGTCACAAATTCTTCTAACTCCGATATACCAATACCCAATAATTCGATTTTATCTTTTTTAACCATCTCTATCTCTTTTCTTCCTCCTCATAAGTGCGTAAAACATACCGTCTGTTCTATATTTGCCCGGCAAAATAGTAAGCATACCACTTTCCGCCGCTCTCCGATCTTTTTCATCTAGAAGAAAAAAGCTTATTTTTTCGGCAAAACTGGTAAGAATAAAATCACCCCGTTTTTTAAGAAAGGTAGTAACTACCTCTTCATTCTCCGACTTATTAATGGTACAGGTAGAATATAATAGGATTCCTCCTTCTTCTACCAGTTCAGCAGCCTTTTGTAATAATTTTAACTGTAAAGATACCAAATCAGCAATATTTTCCTCCTTTTTTTTCCATCTTAAATCTGACCTTCGATTCAATACCCCTAATCCTGAGCATGGTGCATCCAAAAGCACCCTATTTCCTTTAGGCATATCGCTGAACAAAGTTATATCTGCTGCTTCTCCTTCGACTATATCAATACCAAGACGATGACAGTTTTCCTCTAAAAGCTTCAATTTTCGGGGATAAAGATCAAAAGCCTTTATTTTTCCCTTGTTTTCCATTAATTCTGCCATATGTGTACTTTTTCCGCCTACGCCACAGCAAAGGTCATATATCGTTTCTCCAGGCTGCGGGTTTAATATAGGGGCAGCCAACATAGAAGCAGGATTTTGAATATAAAAATATCCTTTTTGAAATAAATCAGTATCTTCTAAAGAAACCTGCATATCATCAACTTCTATATCCCAGGGAGTCAAAAAAACGGAGCTGCAAAATATACCCTCTTTTTCCAACATATCAATAAGCTTATCTCTAGTAATTTTGAGCACATTAGTTCGCAGATAAACTTTAGGCCTTGAATTATTATAAATCAGTATTTTCTCGCATTCTTCCCTATCCATTTCAAGAAGCCACTTTCTGACCATCCATTCTGGATGAGAATAATAGATTGATAAATAATCAACTGTATTTGAAACAGGATATTCTATCTTATCTCTGTTGCGCAGAATATTGCGCAGAACTCCATTAACTACCCGTGCTAAAGCCTGGTTAGTTTTTTGCTGGGCTAATTCAACCGCATCATTTACTATCGCATACTCAGGAATTTTTTGCATAAACAATATTTGATAAACTGAAATTCTCAAAACCGTTCTTATCCAGGGATGTTGTTTATCAATATTTTGTGACAAAAAAAGATTAAGCACCCAGTCAAGGTGCTTTAACATACGGACAGTTCCGTTAACCATTTCAGTAACCAATCTCTTATCTTCTCTGCTTAATGAAGATTCACTTAAAAATTTAGCTAAAGCCAAATTAGTATAAGCTTCTTTTTCCGTTACTTCATGCACAATCCGTGCTGCAAGATTTCTTGATTCAGACCTTGTTTTCTTCATTTCTAAAACACCTCAAAATCAGTCATCATTGCCACCGGCAGCTAAAAATATCGTTAAATAATAGAGCAAGTTGGCAATAGCAGAAAGAGCTGCAGCAAGATAAGTTAAAGCAGCAGCACTTAAAACCTTTTTTACCGCCGGAACTTCATCCATCGATATAATGCCTGCCTCAGTCAATTGGGCAATAGCCCGCCTTGAAGCATTAAATTCTACCGGCAAGGTTACAAGATGGAATAAAACTACCGCCGAAAACAATATTATTCCTAACAATATTAAATCGGCACTATACATAAAAAGCCCAATTAAAAGTATAGGAAAAGAAGCAGAAGATGCAAAATTAGTAACCGGAACCAGCTTGTGTCTCAACTCTAATGGTCCATACTGCTGACTATGCTGAATAGCATGGCCTACTTCATGGGCAGCTACTCCTATAGCTGCTAAGGAACTGCTTCCATAAACCGTTTCCGATAGCCTGACTGTCTGGACGGATGGATCATAGTGATCGGTAAGGCTTCCCCCTATCGGCTCAACATTTACCCGGTTTATTCCATTTCTTCTAAGCAACACAGATGCAACTTCTGCACCTGTCATTCCCCTTCTGTTTCTTACCCTGGAATACTTTTCAAAAGTAGATTTAACTTTAAACTGTGCATAAAGTGAAAGAACAAATGCAGGTAATATAAATATCAAATAGGCCATAACCTCATCCTCCTTTTTTAAAAGCAATTAAAGCATTTTTAACCAATTCTAAATCAACATCCGTATTATAGCAAGGTCCAAAAGGACGATTATTTAATATTCCTACAACCGGAAGAGACCCGGTATCCTGAATTCCTGAAACAAGATCCCTTTCACAGGCAATCGCTATTATTCCTTTAGGTTTGACTTCTTTTATAAACTTGCGGGCTAAAGTTCCCCCGGTTGCTACCTTTAAAACTGCGTTGTATTCCCGGGCAAGTTTTTTTAATTCACCTATCTTACACTTGCCGCATTCTCTGCAATTCTCAATATTTATAGTAATTTTAAAAGGGCAATCTGCATTTTGCAAACAGTGGGGAGCTAAGATCATAATTTGTTCTCCAGGCAACACCAATTTTTTAGCCATAACCAAAAAATTATTTACTTCAATATAAGAACTTAAAATTTTTTCCTTTTGAACACCTAAAAACCTTCCCACCATTAAAGTTATTGGAAATAAAATATCACTGACTGTCTTGGTTAAAATTTCTAATGAAGGTATAGATTTTGATTTAAAAATCATTATTATAATTGCTATTATACCTGTACCAAAAACAACAAATAATCCAGCTACAATAATAGTCAAAGCGATAAGTATTACCTGGCTTAAAACAATATTATGATTAACCATAAGATACCATAAAAGCAAAATTGCTGATATCAGAAAAAGAAGGCTTCCTCCTAAAAGTCCTACATACACCCTTTTTTTAATTTTCATCAAAATTTTCCTGCCTTCCCAAAACTAAACCCTCAATAATTCGATTTCCTTTTATAAATTCAGAAGCAGGCATGCGTTTTTTACCTTCTCTTTGCAGTTCCAGTATCTCAAGACTTCCTTTTCCTGTTTGAACAATGAAGCTATCTTTATTAACTGTCAGTATAGTTCCCGGTTTACCTTCTGTATCTTTTTCAGCTATTCGGCTTTTGAAAATCTTGATTTTATTCTTCCCTATCGTTGTGTAAGCTCCTGGTTTAGGACTTAAAGCCCTTACCTGATTATGTATTGCTGAAGCCGGCTTATTCCAGTCTATAATTTCATCAGCATACGTAAGCATAGCTGCATAAGTAGCCTTAGAGCCATCCTGCTTCTGACGCTTTATCTTTTCACTTTTAAGTGATTTTATGGTTTTTATAAGAAGATCGGCACCTTTCCAGGCTAAAATAGCTTCTAATTCGCCATGGGTAATATTCTCCTCAATAGGCACCTTAAGCTGCATAATTATATCTCCGGTATCCAAACCTTCTTCCATAAACATAGTCGTGACCCCAGTTTCTTTTCTTCCATCCATTATAGCTCTCTGTATAGGAGCTGCACCTCGATAAAAAGGAAGTAATGAAGCGTGGACATTTATACATCCTAAAGGCGGCAATTCCAGAAGCGTTTTGGGCAAAATTTGCCCATAAGATACTACAACAATAAGCTCTGGTTCCCAGGATTTAATATATTCCACCGCTTCAATTTTTTTTATGTTTTCCGGCTGATAAACCGGAAGGTCGTTAAGTAGGGCAATTTCCTTAACAGGCGGAGGAATTATCTTATTCCCCCTTCCTTTAGGCCGATCAGGCTGAGTTACTACCCCCGCAATATCATACCCTTCCTCAACAAGCTTTTTAAGAGAAGGAACCGCAAAATCAGATGTTCCCATAAATACTATTCTCAATTCTTTATAGCCTCCCTCAATTACTTTTCTTTTATTATCTCAGTTGCCTTATCAATAAAAAGTATTCCATCTAAATGATCTATTTCATGCTGCAAAACTCTTGCCAGTAAGTCTTCTGCTTCAACCGTTATAGTTTCATTATGTCGATTTAAAGCCTTTACTATAACTTTTTTAGCTCTGCTTACCTTACCATAAACCCCCGGGATGCTCAAACAACCTTCTCTTCCCGTTTGTTCTCCCTCTTTATATATAATTTCCGGATTTATAAGCTCCATATAATTATCTCCAGGATCAACTACAATTACTCTTTTTAACACCCCAATTTGCGGAGCAGCCAATCCAATTCCATCAAACTCATACATAGTATCTTTCATGTTTTCTAAAAGCCTTAATAACCCATCATTTATTCGCGTAACTTCCTTAGCTTTAGTTCTGAGAACTTCGTTAGGCACAGTAACTACTTTATATACAGCCAAAAAAATCCCTCCTTACATCAGGACGAGCGGATTTATATCCACTTCAATCCTTACATCACTGCTAAATTTTATCCTGTTTTTTACTACATGTCTTCCTATACTTCTTAATAATAATATATTTTCGCACTTTATGATAACCTGGTAACGAAATCTATTTCTAAGACGCATAATCGGACAGGGGGCTGGCCCTAAAATCTCCAATCTATCTTCCTTGGCGTCGATGATTTCATTTATATACTGAACTAGATTTTGGGCTTCTTCCTCACATACATTCTGATTTAATGAAGAAGCTACCATGCGCAAAATGTTGGTAAAAGGAGGATAATCGAGAAGCTTGCGCTGTTTTATCTCCTCATAATAAAAACCGATATAATCCTGCCTGGCTGCCAGATTTACAATATGATTGTCAGGTTGATAAGTCTGAATTACTACTTCACCCGGAATCCCCCCTCTTCCTGCTCTTCCCGCCGCCTGCACGATAAGCTGAAAAGCCCTTTCCCCAGCACGAAAATCAGGCAGATTAAGCATACCATCAGCATCAATGATACCCACCAGTGATACAGCTGGAAAATTAAAGCCTTTGGCTATCATCTGAGTGCCGATAAGGATATCTATTTCCTTGTTTTGCATAGCTTTAAGAATATTTTTTTGTTCTTCCCTCCGCCGGCTTATATCTATGTCTAAACGCTTAATCTTAGCCTCCGGAAATAACCTTTTAAGCTCTTCTTCCACTCTCTGAGTCCCAAACCCTACCTGTTTTAAATACTTACTGCCACATTCTGGACAAAAAACAGGAGGTTTAGCCGAAAAATTGCAGTAATGGCATATATTAAGCTTAATATCATTATGATAAGTCATACCCACCGAACAGTTAGGGCATAAGATTACATTTCCGCACTGAGCACATATTGTAAGAAGGGAATACCCGCGTCTGTTCAAAAATAAAATACTCTGCTCTCCCTTATCTAAATTCTCCTGTATCTTTTTATATAAAAAACCTGATATTACCAGATTATGAGTTTTAGCAGAGCCTTTATTTAAACGCATATCTTCAATATAAACCCGTGGCATAACTGCCTCTCCTACCCGTTTCGAAAGCGCTAAAAGTTTCATTTCGCCCTGCATAGCCCTATAAAAGGTTTCAATAGATGGAGTAGCACTGCCTAAAACTAAAAGTGCTGATTCAATCTGTGCCCTTTTTCGGGCAACTTCTACTGCATGATAGCGCGGTGTTTCCTCTTGTTTGTAAGTATTTTCCTGTTCTTCATCAATTATTATAAGCCCCAAATTATGTACTGGGGCAAAAACTGCTGACCTAGTACCTAAAACCAGTCTGGCTTCTCCCCGTTTAATCCTCTGCCACTCATCATATCTCTCCGACAAAGTCATTCCGCTGTGCATAACTGCAATATCTGGAATCCTTAAAGAAAACATCTCTACCAGATGCCGGGTTAAGGCAATTTCCGGTACCAGTATAATCACACTCTTTCCCTTTTTAATACAAAACTCAGCCGCATTAAGATAAACTTCACTTTTACCACTTCCGGTAACTCCAAAAAGCAAATACTCTTTATAGCCTTTTCCCAAATCCTCAACTATACTTTCTATTGCCAGTTTTTGTTCATCTGTCAAAACTGGACGCATATAAGTAAACTCTGGTTTTTTTCTTACTTTTTTTATATAGCCTTTATTCAAGAGAGCATTTATACTGGCTTTAGGAATAATTTTATCAAATACCTCACATTCTGCTTCTCCTTCAGATAGCAAAAACTCAAGTGCTTCCGCCTGACGCGGTGCTTTTCTGCATAAGTAAGGCATATCCCTGTCAAAATCAAATTTATCTATTTTATAAATATACCCAGCCTTAGCCGCAGAATAACCTGAATAAGTTCCGGTAGTTGACACTAATCCTTTAAATTTAAGCTGTTCTAAAACATCAGAACCTAAAATTTTTTTAGCCTCTCTTAAACTAATCTCACCTTTTTTCCAGAGTTGTTCAAAAAAAACTGTATATTTTTCAATAAACTGGTTTAATTCTAAGTCAAATACCTCATCTGCACAAACATTAGGAATTACAACTTCATCTTTTTTACGGGTAATAGCCCTAGGAACAATAATATTTAAAGCCATAGAAAGCGGACATATATAATTTTCGGACATCCATTCCGCAAGTCTGAACAGTTCTTCATCAAAAACAGGTTCCTTATCCAAAACTTTTATTATCGGCTTTAAGTCAGTCATTATTTTACTGGACAGAGTACTCTCCTTTACAGCATAACCTTCTACCTTTTTTCTGCCTAGTTCTACCAAAACCCTCCTGCCCAAAACCTGCATAATTGAATAACCTTCTGGAATAAAGTAAGTATAAAGACTATCAAATCTTGTATCAGGCAAATTGATCAAAACATCAACACACTTCACATTTTGCCTCCTCAAATAAAAAACCATAAATATTTATCATAATTAAAGGCGGGAATATCCCCGCCTTTAATTGTATCTCAAATATGTCAATAATTTCTACTCAAGCCCGGCTTCTTTTCTGAGTATTTCTGCTTTATCAGTTTTTTCCCAGGTAAAATCTGCATCATTTCTCCCAAAATGCCCATAAGCTGCAGTTTTTTTATAAATCGGCCGTCTCAAATCTAAATCGCGAATAATAGCACCTGGGCGTAGGTCAAAGTGTTTGGTAACAAGCTCGGCAATCTTTTCTTCCGGTATCTTATTGGTACCAAACGTTTCAACTCTAACAGAAACCGGTTTAGCTACTCCTATAGCATATGCAAGCTGGATTTCACAGCGATCAGCTAAGCCTGCAGCCACAACGTTTTTAGCTACATAACGTGCAGCATAGGCAGCTGAACGGTCAACCTTAGTGGGATCTTTACCAGAAAAAGCCCCACCGCCGTGTCTAGCCATACCACCATAAGTATCAACAATTATCTTGCGTCCAGTAAGCCCACAATCTCCCTGTGGCCCTCCAATAACAAACCTTCCAGTAGGATTAATAAAAAATCTGGTTTTATCATCAAGCATTTCTTTCGGTATTACATATCTTACAACATATTCAATTATATCCCGCTCTATAACATCATGGTCAACTTCAGGATGATGTTGTGCAGAAACTACTACTGTATCAACCCTTACCGGCTTATTACCTTCATATTCTACTGTTACCTGAGTCTTTCCATCTGGACGCAAATAAGGAATTATGCCTTCTTTACGCACCTGGGCTAGTCTTTGCGCCATCTTGCTAGCTAATAAAGCAGGCATAGGCATAAGTTCAGGAGTTTCATTGCTGGCATAGCCAAACATCATCCCCTGATCTCCGGCACCGATAGCTTCAATCTCTTCGTCAGTCATCTCGCCTTTTTTGGCTTCATAAGCCTTATCAACACCCATCGCGATATCGCCTGACTGTTCATCCAATGTAGTTATAACTGCACAGGTATCACAGTCAAAACCAAATTTTGCACGGGTATAGCCAATTTCTCTGATTGTGTTTCTTACCAACTTTGGTATATCTACATAGCAAGAGGTAGTTATTTCCCCCGAAACTATAACTAACCCCGTAGTAACCATGGTTTCAGCAGCTACTCTGGCGTTAGGATCCTGGGCAATAATCGCATCTAAAACAGCATCTGAAATCTGGTCAGCTATTTTATCAGGATGACCTTCGGTGACCGATTCCGATGTAAATAAATTTCTGTACAACATTTTCATCTCCTTACTTAAAATAATTCAACCGCTTTATCAATAATAGCAGCCGCCACTCTTTCCTTGCTCATTTGAGGCAGAGGCTTCACCTCACCGCGACGGTCAATAATGGTTACAATATTGGTATCACTGCCGAAGCCGGCCCCTTCTTCTGAAACATCATTGGCTACAATAAAATCAAGGTTTTTTTCTTCCAGCTTTCTTCTAGCATATTCTAAGAGATTATTAGTTTCCGCTGCAAACCCTACCATAATCTGACCCGTTTTTTTGCGTTTTCCCAGCTCTTTTAAAATATCCGGGGTGCTGGTTAATTCTAAAAGGAGCTTGTCTTCCTTATGCTCCCTTTTTTTTATTTTAATCTCTGATTTATTAGCAGCTTTAAAATCCCCCACTGCAGCTGCTCCAATTATTATATCGCATTCCGGCTGTTTTTGAAGCATAACTTCACACATTTCATCAGCACTCCAAACCGGAATAAATTCAACTCCAGTCGGTGGAGTTAATGTAGACCTACCGCTTACGAGAATAACTTCCGCACCTCTTAATAAAGCTTCTCGGGCAATTGCATATCCCATCTTTCCTGTGCTGCGGTTGCATATAAATCTTATCGGGTCAATATCTTCACAGGTTGTCCCTGCATTTACTAAAACTTTTTTACCCTTAAGATCCTTTTTATCATTAAGCATCTGCCTGATTTTTTCATAAATTTCTTCTATATCAGGTAAACGCCCCTTTCCTACGGCATCACACGCCAGCTTTCCACTTGCTGGATTCATAATTTCAAAGCCATATTCAGCCAATTTAGTAAGATTAGCCTGGACAATAGGATTTTCATACATATTGGTATTCATTGAGGGAACCACCAGAACTGGGGCTGTATTGGCAAGCATAATAGTAGAAAGCAGGTCATCTGCAATACCATGCGCCATCTTGGCAATAAAATTAGCCGTAGCCGGAGCAATCACCATCAAATCCAATGCTTCAGCTATACCTATATGCTGAACCTTCCATTCACCTGATTCCTGCCATAAGTCAGTTGCAACATCACGACCAGACAAAGTGCGAAAAGTAAGCGGAGTAATAAACTTAGTAGCTGCTTCAGTCATTATTACAATAACATTTATGTCCTCATCTTTGCTGAGTCTGCTAACTAAATCAGCTATTTTATAGGATGCAATTCCACCAGTTATCCCCACTCCAACTGTTTTTTTCATATTATGCCCCCTTATTTTCACGCTCTCCCTCAAAAGAAATCACAATTTCACCATTAACCACTTCATCCAATGCCCGGGTAACTATGCTGGATAATCTATAATTTTCGTCATTCTTAGCTTCTTCAGATAAAATGCGAGCCCTCTTCGCTACTGCGACTACTACTGCATACTTGCTGCCAGCAATTTTTAAAATATCACGCGTAGAAGGAGGAAGCAATCACATCACCTCCAGATCTATATATTTTATTCTACAGCGTTCAGCTATTATAATAGCTTCTGTTTTTTTAACTGCCACATCTAAATCATCATTTACCACAACATAATCATAATATTTTGCATGTTTAAGTTCTTCTTCACATGCAGCAAGCCTGTGCTTTATGCTCTCGATAGAATCTTTTCCTCTGCCGCACAACCTTTTCGATAAAGTTGCAATATCCGGAGGATAAATAAAAATAAAAACCCCTTCCGGCATTTTATTTTTTACCTGCATCGCACCTTGAATATCAATTTCTAAAAGAACATCCTGTCCTTTTTCAAGGTTTTCAAGCACAAAATCTCGTGGAGTTCCATAAAGATTTTGATATACCTTGGCCCACTCCAAAAAATTATCTTCTTCAATCATCTTTTTAAATTGTTCCTGATTTAAGAAAAAATAATCCTTCCCATCAACTTCACCTGGTCTGGGAGGTCTGGTAGTTGCTGATATTGATACTTTCAGATCATCCATTCTTTTAAGCAAGGCTTCCCGGATAGTCCCTTTGCCTACACCTGAAGGACCAGAAATAACAAAAAGAATTCCTCTACGCCTCATTATTCTCCCACTTTCTACCCTCTATTCTTCATCAGTTATATCCTTTGAAGCTAGTCTGTTAGCAACTGTTTCTGGCTGAACTGCTGAAAGAATAACATGAGCACTATCAGAAATAATTACTGCTCTGGTTCGTCTGCCATATGTAGCATCTATCAACATGCCTTTTTCTCTTGCTTCCTGAATAATTCTCTTAATAGGAGCAGATTCAGGACTTATAATAGCTATTATCCGATTAGCTGCTACAATATTGCCAAAACCTATATTTACTAGTTTAATATCCATACATACCGGACTAAACCGGGTTCACCTCCAAATTTATTCTATATTTTGCAATTGCTCTCTTATTTTTTCCAATTCTGATTTTACATCTACCACAATATGGCTCATTTCCAAATCATTAGCCTTAGAAGCTACTGTATTAATTTCTCTGAACATCTCCTGCACCAGGAAATCGCATTTTCTTCCAACGGCTTCTCCATGTTCCAATAAATCATATAAATGTCTGACATGACTCTTAAGCCGGACTATCTCTTCAGTAACATTTATTTTGTCAGCGTAAATGGCTGCTTCCTGCAAAATCCTCTGTTCATCAATTTCCTGAATTTCCTTGTTTAAAATCTCTGAAATGCGACTGCGTAGCTTTTCCGTATATTCAATTACAACCTGAGGAGAACGTTCTTCCAATCTTTCTACCATCTCGAGTATTTTTTGGTTTCTTTCCAGAATATCTTTTTTAAGCAGGTTCCCTTCTTTTATTCGCATCGCAAGGACACTTTTAATCGCTTCTTCAATAGCCTTTTGTAAAACTTCCCAAACTATCTCCAAATCTTCTTCTTCATCTTCCAAAGTGAAAACTTCTGGTAGTCTAAATATGTCAACAACGTTCAATTCCGCTGAAATATTAAGATTTTCGGCCAAATCTTTCAGATATTTATAATAAGTTATCGCTAATTCTTTGTCAAGCTTGATATTTCTCGTCATTTCTTCTGTTTTTATTATATTTATATTTACTTCCAGTCGACCTCGGCTTACATATTTTTTAAGTTCTTCCTTTATCTTTTCTTCGAGCATATTATAACGGCGTGAAATGCGGATATAAGGATCAAAATAACGATGATTTACTCCTTTAATTTCACAGGTTATCTGATAACCTTTTTCCAGCACCTGGCTGCGACCAAAACCTGTCATACTTTTAATCATTTTAAAACTCTACCTTTCCCACAGCTTTTTCAATTCTTTCAAATGCTTCACAAATTCTTTCTTTACTTACTGTTAAGGCAATTCTAAAATATCCTTCTCCATACTCGCCATACCCATTGCCAGGAGTAACAATGACTCCTGCCTTTTCCAAAATCATTTCCGCAAAAGAAGCAGAAGTAAATCCATCAGGTACAGGCACCCAAAAATAAAAACTTCCCTTGGGAGGATTTGCCTTGAGGCCTATTTTGTTAAGACCCTCCAATACCGCATCGCGCCTTTCCTGATATACTTTCCTTAATTGATTTAAATGATCTTCCGGTTCTTTTAAAGCTTCAACAGCCGCATACTGCACCGCCTGAAACACCCCGGAATCTATATTTGATTTAAACCTGCCCAGTACTTCAATTGCTTCACGGTTACCTGCCGCCCAGCCAATACGCCATCCTGTCATATTAAAGGGTTTAGATAAAGAATTAAATTCTATACCTACATCTTTAGCCCCTTTTGCTTCTAAAAAACTGGGAGGTTTAATTCCATCAAAGGCAATTTCAGAATATGCAGCATCATGACATACCAGTATGTCAAAAGATTTGGCAAACTCCACTACTTTTTCAAAAAAATCTAAAGAAGCTACTGCTCCAGTAGGATTGTTAGGATAATTAATAAACATAAGCTTGGCCTTTCGCGCTATATCTGAAGGAATATCCTCCAAAACCGGTAAAAATCCATTTTCCTCTTTTAATGGCATAAAATATGATTTTCCTCCAGCTAAGATAGTTCCGATGTTATATACCGGATAACCTGGATCAGGAACCAGATTGATATCATCTTTGTCCAGATAAGCAAAAGAAATATGTGCAATACCTTCTTTTGAACCTATAAGAGAAACAATTTCTGTCTTTGGATCTAAATCTACCCCATGCCTCTTTTTATACCATTCTGCAACTGCTTTTCTGTATTCTAATAATCCTACCGAACTCGGATACTGATGATTCGCGCTATCATAAATAGCCTCAGCCATTTTATCAATTATATATTTTGGGGTAGGAAGATCGGGATCACCAATTCCCAGGTTAATTATATCTACACCTTTTTCCTTGGCCTCCGCAATCTTCTGCTCAATTCGGGCAAAAAGATAAGGGGGTAAATTTTGCATAGCCTGATTTTCTCTCAACATTATCTCGCCTCCATTAAAGAAATTTTATTTAAATCAATTTTTCCTCGAAAAACCTCAACTGCTCCTCCTGTCATATAAACATGGTTATCCTCTTCATTCCATTCGATATATAAATCTCCTCCTAAGAGATGAACAGTAACCTGTCGCTCAGTTTTATTATTTAGAACTCCTGCTACCGTTGTAGCACAGGCACCTGTACCGCAGGCTAAAGTTATCCCAGCCCCTCTTTCCCAAACCCTCATAATCACTTCGTTTTTATTTAATATCTGAACAAACTCAACATTGGTTTTTTGAGGAAATAAAGGATGATTTTCTAATTCTCTCCCCCAATCCTCAATCGGAACGTCATTTATATTATCTACAAAAACTATACAATGGGGATTACCCATAGAAACCGCAGTAAATTTAATTGCGCCAGACGAAATATCAGCTTCAACTCCTACTGCAGACCCTTCTCCTGTCATGGGAATAAATTTTCTTTCCAGCATTGGTTCTCCCATATCTACTTTCACTGCATCCACTCTGCCCTCTTTATCAAAAACAATTTCTGGATAACGCAAACCTGCTAAAGTACGAACAGAAATTTTTTCTCTCCCCATTTTCTCTTCATAAGCCAGACGAGCAACACATCTTATAGCATTCCCACACATTTCAGCTTCAGATCCATCAGAATTAAATATGCGCATAAATATATCAGCCTTATTGTCTTTTCCTATTATAACTAAACCATCACCACCAATGCCAAAATTTCTATTACATAAAAATCTGGCAAAAGGCTGAAATTCGGCAGCTTCTTCAAATGAAGAAGCTTTGGTAATAATAAAATCATTGCCTAATCCATGCATTTTAACAAATTCCATGTTTTCCCTCCATGCATTAGAATCTGATTATCTTATTCTCCTTTTTCTTTTAAAATTCTAACACATATTTCATTTAAAGCTGAAAATCTTTCTAAAAGTATACAAAATATATCGCCAGATAAACTTGGCTCCGGCCAGCACCAGAATAATCACCCATTGCCATAATCCCAAACCTGCTGTATGGAATACATCCTGCAAAGCAGGCAAATATACCACGCTGAGCTGCATTGCTACTGAACATAAAACGGCTAAAACAAGGAACCTATTTTTAAAAAACTCCAACTCAAAAGGAGAATATTTTTCCGACCTGCATTCAAAAACATAAAAAAGCTGAGCAAAAACTAATGTGGTAAAAGCCATAGTCCGAGGTATCTCAAGCGAATCCATACCATTTAACCGGCAAAATACAAGGCCTGTTATAAAAACTAAAATAGTTATAATACCTATATATAAACCGCGTCCAAATATTATCCACCCCAACCCGTGGGCAAAAATACTTTCATTTTTTGACCTGGGTTTTCTTTTCATAATATCCGGTTCAGGAGGTTCCAATCCTAAAGCCATAGCCGGCAGTCCATCAGTCACCAGATTAACCCATAAAATCTGAATAGGCAAAAGGGGAAGCGGCAGTGCAAATAGGGAAGCCAGAAACATAACTAGAACTTCTCCTATGTTACATCCTAACAGATACCGGATAAACTTGCGAATGTTATCATAAATCGCCCTGCCTTCATAAATTGCCTTGACTATAGTCGAAAAATCATCATCAGCTAAAATCATATCAGAAGCTTCTTTAGTAACATCAGTGCCGGTTATCCCCATAGAAATACCTATATCAGCCGCTTTTACTGCCGGCGCATCGTTTACACCATCTCCCGTCATCGCTACTACCTGGTTATTTTTTTTAAGTACATGGACAATCCGGTGCTTATGTTCAGGAGAAACCCGTGCAAACACCCTATCATTCATTGCCATTTGGTAAAGCTCCTTATCATTTAGCTTATCTATCTCTTTTCCGGTTATTGCCCTTCCAGTTTTGCCGATTCCAATCTGAGCCGCAATAGCACTGGCCGTTAAAGGATGATCTCCGGTAATCATCACAGGAACAATACCGGCATTTAGGCACTGTCTAACTGATTTATTTACATTAGGACGCGGTGGATCAATCATTCCACACATTCCCACCAAAATCAAGTTATTCTCCAATTCCTCATCACTGAGTTCTAAAGCCTCCTCCTTCGTAATTTTTTTATAAGCAAAACCCAAGACCCTTAAAGCTTGTTTAGCCCATTTCTTTTCTTCTCCATAAAACCAATTTTTATATCCTTCAGTAAGCTTAACCACTTGACTGTTTTTTAAAACATAACTACATGAATCCATCAAAACATCTAAGGCACCTTTTACTAAAACAAAATATTCTCCATTATCAACAACTACCACACTCATTTTTTTCCGCAAAGAATCAAAAGGAATTTCCCTTATCCGCAAAAGTTGAGGAGTTATTCCCACTTGCTTTGCCATAACAAATAAAGCAGTTTCCGTGGGATCTCCTTTAACTGTCCATTTATTGTCTTCTCTTTCCTCTGCTGAATTATTACAGTTAAAAGCAATACTGATTAACAACTCTAACGGATTATAAGAAGATAAACTTTTTCCCTTAAACATCGCGGGAATTTTTATGTTATCCTCAAAAACCTGTGAATAAACAGCAATCTTTTGAACCACCATTTTATTCTGGGTTAAAGTCCCGGTTTTGTCAGAACATATTACTGTTGTGCATCCCAATGTTTCCACAGCAGGAAGTTTACGAACAATCGCATTTCGCTTAGCCATTCTTTGCACACCTAAAGCTAGAACTATGGTTACAACAGCAGGCAGCCCTTCCGGTATAGCAGCAACAGCTAAACTTATCCCGGCCATAAACATTACTAAAAGAGGCTCACCCCTGTATATGCCTAAAAAAGTTACTATCCCGCATACTAAAATACATATAGCTATAAGTACCTTACCTAGCTGGTCGAGTTTAAGCTGTAAAGGGGTCATAGGGGTTTCAGCTTCCTTAAGCATAGCCGCAATTTTCCCCATCTCTGTGTCCATTCCGGTTGCTACTACTACTGCTGTAGCTCTACCTCTGGTAGCAACCGTGCCTAAAAAAGCCATATTACTTTGTTCTGCTAAAGAAACTTCTCCTTCTAATTTTTCAATTCTCTTTTCTACCGGAACTGACTCCCCGGTAAGAGCTGCTTCATCTACTTCTAAAGAAAAAACTTCAATCAGCCTTACATCAGCTGGAATTTTATCTCCTGCCTCGATGAACACTATATCTCCAGGTACCAACTCAGAAGAAGGTATCTTCTGTCTTTCACCATCCCGAATAACTTTTGCATAAGGTGAAGCAAGTTTTTTTATCTCATTTAAAGACTTTTCGGCTCGGTATTCCTGAAAAAATTCTAAAAACGCATTTATTATAACTATAGTCATAATAGTAATTGCATCAGCTATATCACCAATTATGCAGGAAACCAAGGTTGCTCCAAGCAAAATCAAAACCATAGTATCAGTAAACTGGCTTAATAAAATCTTCATAAGACCTGCTGGTTTTTCCGTATCCAGCTTATTTTTATAAACTAACTGCCTCTTTTTGGCTTCTACATTTGTAAGCCCTCTCCTGCTGCTTCCGAGTTTATTTAAAGTTTCTTCTATACTTTCCCGATACCAGAAAATATCCTTCATCAAAAATCCTCCATTTGCCCTTTTTCACCAAATTTATTCAATAAACATTCATAAAAGAACAGGGGACAGGCTAATGCCTATCCCCTGAATGGAGGCTTTTAAAACTTTAAATTAAACTTTTTATAATGTTACATTCATCAGGTGAAAATACATCCTGGTAATTAACAGTAAAAAAAATAAAATCTTCTGTTTGATATTTTTGGTCAATTTTAATATCTTCTAATACCCCAAAAGCCTTAAGCACAAAATTGCTTACTTTTTCCCCAAACAACACAATTATTGGAGGCTGCAATATCCTTATTTCCTCTAACAAAAAGAGTAAACAGGCTAGAATATCATCATTGCTAGGACTTACTGGCGTGCCTTCACACATTTTACCAGTCAATACACAATTATAATCTCTATCTAAAAGCTTTATATCTCCATACCATATTCTATCATTATGAAGTGGACAAGCCTTTGGTTGACATCTTACCATAAAAGTATGATATATTTTGTTGATTTTAAAAGTTTCTTTTATCAAATTCCTCAGCTCTATTAATTTATTTAAATCCTGGGTAAATTCATTTTCCATTTCAAACACCAAAAGAATATCCGGCTCCAAATCGCCTTTGCCTTTTGCCGGTTTGCGATTGCAGCTGATTAAAGATTTACACTTCTTGCATTGAACTATACGATCTTCCAGGGCTATAATCTGCCAAATTTTTTCTTCTTTCTTTACCACTGTAAAAACCTCCTGCGCCCCCCGTACCGACTTTCACCCTCAGTCCTTTATTTTAGCCAAGTAATTACGAGTATGAGAAGTAATACCCCATGTAGAATCAGTAAGCTTAGCTGATATATAACTGCGGATATTATCATCCAACGAAGGATTCAAGCTATCAAACAAAATAAAAAAAGCCCTGAGTATATCTACCATATTCATAAATAGGCGTTCTTTAGGCACCTTTAATAAAAGTTCATCTTTTTTGCCATAGTAAAATATGAGCCGTTTGATTACCCAAATAATTTCAGTATTTGACCATACCTTTTTCTTTAAAATCTCATCTAATAAATTATCTTCTCCTATACTAAATCCTCTGTTCTCTAATTCTTTCCATTCACGACTTCCTATTACTGTTGCAGGTATGCCTAAAACACCGAGTATTTCCTCATCGCTTATCAGTTCTCTGTCTTTATCGTTCATAATAACCTCCCAATACTAGCGTATTAATCTTTTCGCTCCCGCATAAGAACGAACATAATAACTTTCGCTTAAAGAAGAATAAATTACCCCACCACTTCTAGGTGAACTGGAATGTATAAACTTCCCTTCGCCAGCATATATGCCTACATGATCAATTCCTCTAGAATAGCAGGTAAAAAACACTAAATCACCCGGTATAAGGTCATTTTTATCTACCCAAATTCCACACTGATATTGGTCAGCAGCAGTCCTAGGTAGTCTGTAACCAAATTGCCCAAAAATATACTGGACAAATCCCGAACAATCAAAACCTCCAGGAGCATTTCCTCCATAACGATAGGGAGTCCCCAAATATGAAGCAGCAAATTCAATTATTCTTTCTCCAGTCAGCATTAATCCTGATCTAGAAGGAAGAACTGTATTATTTATTTCACCTTTTTTTATAACTAAAAGCTTATCACCTATATTTAAATTATCTGAATTTAAATTATTTATTTTTTTTAAGCTTTCAATATCCATACCATTTTCCCTAGCAATCTTCCACAAACTGTCACCTGGCTGCACTTTATAAACTGAATACTGGTCATCTGTTGATTCATTATTATTTTCCAAGGAGATTTCTTTATCGGTAGGAATATCTTTGGAAAGCAAAAGAACCTGTCCCGGAAACAGCAAATCAGAAGTTAAATTATTAAGCTGCTTAAGCTTGTCCACTGTAGTCCCATTATTAACCGCTATCTTCCATAAAGAATCGCCTGATTTAACAACATAGGTCACATCTGCTGCCATAAGGTTAGTATTATAAATAATAATAAAAGCCAGGGATACGATTAATATTGCCCAAAACTTTCTCATCAATATCCAACCTTTCACCATAAACATTATCAGGTTGGATATTCTATAAAACTCTTGAATATTCCTGCCTAAAAATATATTTTTTTATCTTTTATACTTTTTTTCATGAAATTCTTTTAATTTCAGCACTAAATCTTTTTCTATTCCTGTACATCCCATTTTACCTTTATCTTCCCCGCTACCTGTTCCGTGAAAATCAGATCCTCCCGTTATCAAAAGGCCTTTTAACTTACATAAATTCAGATAACTGGCAATTTGATTTTCACTGTGTTCAGGATAATAAACTTCCAGCCCTTCTACTCCCATAGCTATAATATCCATTATTTTTTTCTGATCTTTTATAAGGCCGGGATGAGCTAAAACAGCAATGCCTCCAGCACCATTTATTAAAGCTATTGCTTCTTCAGGTTCAAACTTATATCGCGGTATATAGCCAGGTCTGCCCTTTCCGATATATTTATCAAAAGCTTCTTTTATAGAAAAAACATAGCCTACTTCGGCTAAAGCCTGAGCTATGTGGGGTCTTCCGATTAAATCACCTTGAGCCAACCTTTTCACCCGCTCAAAACTTATATTAAACCCCATATTCCTCAATTTATCTACCATTTTGCGGGCCCTTTCAAACCTTTCCTGCCTTATTTCAACTAATCGCTTTACCAGTGATTCATTATTATAATCTATAAAATAGCCAAGTATATGAACTTCATCTTCTTCATATTCAGTATTTAATTCTATCCCGGTAATAAACCATAAATCGTTTTTATTTTCCATATTATACTTTTCTGCTGAGGCCAGTCCGTCTACTGTATCATGATCGGTAATAGCTATGCCTTCAAGTCCAATATTAATCGCTTTATCGATTATTTCCTCAGGGGTTAATATTCCATCTGATGCAGTTGAATGAACATGCAAATCATACATCAATCCCAAACTCCTCAAGAAATTTTCCGCATAAATAAAACTTTATAAAACTGAACTAATAACTCGTAACGCATTATCTTTTAATATGCCTTTAATTTCTTTTTTCGTAAAACCTTTTCCTTTAAGCAATTCTGTCCAAATTGAATATTCCTCTATTCCTGACATAACAATATTATCGGCACCATCAAAATCTGAACCTAACCCAATATACTCCGTTCCTATAAGTTCTGATATGTATACTATATGATTTAACAAATCTTCTAAAGCAGCTGATCCTTGAGCTACAAAACTACAAACTTGAGTAATCCCTATTATTCCTTTATTTTGAGCTAATGCTTTAAGCTGGTCATCATTTAAATTCCTAGGATGAGGACAAAGTTTGTAGGCATTGGCATGAGTAACCATTATCGGTTTATTATAATTTTCTAAAACATCAAAAAAAGATTTTTGAGATATATGGGATAAATCAATAATTATACCCAGTTTTTCCGCTTTATTCACAATATCCCTTCCCAATTTGCTTAACCCGCCAGCACCTTCTCCTTCTTCTACTCCATCAGCCAAAAGATTGCGCCTGTTCCAGGTTAATCCTAAACTGCGCAGTCCCAGACGATAGAGTAAATATAAAATGTCAACATCAGGACCGATTGCTTCAGCTCCTTCTAAATGAAGCACACATCCTATTTTATTTATGTTGTCCATATTATCCTGAATATCTTTATAACTTTTTACCAGATACAAATAATTCTGATTTTTATCAAATTCATAATAAAACTTTTCTATCTGCTTTAAAATATCACGCAAAACTATGTTGCTGTCCGAAGGCATAGAAAAAAGAGAAAAAAATTGCAGAAAAATACCTGCGTTTAAAGCACGTTTCAAATCAAAATGACAGGTATTCTCCCATAATCCTTCATTAGTTTTGAGTAACAGATAAATAGTATCACAATGTAAATCTATAATGTTCAACTTTATCCTCCTTAAGCAAAAGTATAAGTATTCACATGTATAATTATAAATATAAAGAATAAAAACCTGCTTTAAAGCAGGTTCACTATTATTTGAGGTTCATTCCCTCTCCCATGAGCAGAGCTATCTGGGTTCAACTATTAGTTTAATAGCAGTTCTTTCTTCTCCATCAATCATTATGTCTGTAAAAGCGGGTATACAAATTAAGTCCATACCGCTAGGTGCTACAAACCCTCGAGCTATGGCAATGGCCTTAATAGCTTGATTAATAGCTCCGGCACCAATTGCCTGAATCTCTGCGGCACCTTTTTCTCTTAAAACCCCTGCCAGTGCTCCTGCCACTGAATTTGGACTAGATTTAGCTGAAACCTTTAATACCTCCATCAAATTACCCCCTCATATATTGTAATAATTAGATAGTCTGCTCTGTAAATAAATATTCTAAGTACCAAAAAAAATTCCTGCTTGTTTAAAAAACAATTTTAAAATATTTAATCATCCAGCATATATGAAAGACGCATTATATCCACGACTTCATATTTATTATTATCATCGAGTGTTATTAAAACCCCCTGTAGCTGAGCAGATCCTCCTGCTACCTCGAATTTTGTCGGTCTTTGTGTCAAAAATTTTTCAATAACCGACTTTTTTTCCATTCCTAATATTGAATCACGCGGCCCGGTCATTCCCAAATCAGTAATATATGCCGTTCCTTCAGGAAGAATTCTTTCATCTGCCGTCTGTATGTGGGTATGAGTTCCCAGAACAGCAGTTACCCTCCCATCAAAATAATAAGCAAAAGCCAACTTCTCCGATGTAGCTTCAGCATGGAAATCAACAATAATAATATCAGCCTTACCCTCTATTTCTTTTAAAATTCCCTCCATAACCCTAAAGGGGCAATCCAAAGATTGCAAAAAAACCCGTCCTGATAAATTTACTACTGCTATTTTCACCCCTAAACCAGCATTATATATATGATATCCTTGTCCTGGACAATAAGGAGGATAATTAGCAGGTCTTATAAGCCTCGGTTCATCATCAATAAAAGTGTTTATTTCTTTGTTATCCCATACATGGTTACCCATTGTCAACACATCAATATTGCAGCTCAAAAGTTCTTCCATTACACTGCGGGAAAGTCCTCTGCCACCGGCAGCATTTTCTGCATTGGCAATAGTAAAAACCACATTATACTCCTTTTGGACATTAGATAAAATACTTTTTATTGCTCTTCTTCCAGGTCTTCCTACAATATCTCCAATTACTAAGATGTTCAAGGTTCAACCTCCACATACAAAAATATGAAATACATAAAAAATTTTACCCTAAAAATTGATAACTGAAACTTCTACATTCCTCCAAAAAATCCTGCCATAAAATATTTTTCAAAAAGAAACAGGGCTATCATTAACCCTGTTTAAAAGCCGAAAATTACTTCGCATATTCAACTGCTCTAGTTTCCCGAATAACCACTACCTTAATCTGTCCCGGATAATCTAAATCTTCCTCAATCTTTTTAGCTATATTACGCGACAGATTGATAGCTTCTAAATCATCAATCTCTTCTGGTTTAACTATTATTCTGACTTCTCTTCCCGCCTGAATAGCATAAGATTTTTCTACTCCCGGGAAGGAATCAGCCAGCTGTTCCAATTTTTCCAAACGCTTAATATATGCTTCCAAAGTTTCTCTGCGGGCTCCCGGACGTGATGCCGATATAGCATCGGCAGCTTGTACTAAAACTGCTTCAATGCTTTCAGCTTCAATATCACCGTGATGAGCAGCAATCGCATGGATTACTTCTTTGCTTTCCCTGTATTTTTTCGCTAAATCTACACCTATTTCAATATGAGGTCCAGCAACTTCATGGTCAACTGCTTTGCCTATATCGTGCAAAAGACCGGCACGCTTTGCCAGCATTACATCAACGTCCAGCTCAGCAGCCATAATGCCCGCAAGATGAGCAACCTCAATCGAATGTTTCAAAACATTCTGTCCATAGCTGGTGCGGTATTTTAATCTTCCTAGAAGCTTTATAAGCTCTGGATGAAGACCGTGTACCCCTACTTCAAAAGCGGCTTGTTCACCAGTTTCGCGGATTTCCTGCTCAATCTCTTTTCTTGCCTTTTCCAGCATTTCCTCAATCCTGGCAGGATGAATCCTCCCATCTGAAACTAGGTTTTCCAAAGCCAGTCTTGCAATTTCACGACGAATAGGATCAAATGAAGACAAGATAACTGCTTCCGGCGTATCATCTATTATAAGATCCACTCCAGATAAACTTTCAAAAGCTCTAATATTTCTTCCTTCACGACCTATTATTCTGCCTTTCATTTCATCATTAGGCAATGCCACTACTGATACTGTAGTTTCAGAAACTACATCAGCAGCACATTTTTGGATAGCAAGAGTCACAATGTTTTTGGCTCTTTTCTCAGCCTCTTCCCTTGCTTCTGCCTCAATATTCTTAATCATTACTGCAGTTTCTTGCCTGATTTGCTGCTCTACATTGTTGAGCAGCAGCTCACGCGCTTCTTCACAGGTTAAACCTGAAAGACGTTCTAATTCTTTAAGCTGCTGGCTGCGAATAATTTCTATATCATGTTGAGTTCTCTCTATTTCTCTTTCCTTTTCATTAAGTAAGGCCTCTTTTTTTTCAATATTTTCGGTTTTCTTATCCAGCAGTTCTTCTTTTTGAATTACTCTTCTTTCTAAACGGTCGAGTTCTCTTCTTCTTTCTCTAAGCTCTCTTTCCGCTTCCTGACGGTTACGGTGTATTTCATCTTTAGCTTCTAAAAGCATTTCTTTTTGTTTGGCTTCAGCCTTCTTTACAGCTTCTTCTACAATTTTTGCCGCTTCCTCTTCTGCCGCACCTATTTTGCTCTCAGCTATGAATTTTCGTCCATAATATCCTGCAGCAAGGCCTACTACCAGAGAAATAATTATAATTATAAAACTTACAAACGAACTAATCCTGAACTCACCTCCCTTACATAAAATTTTACATTTTATTCAATTTTAAAAAATTTAAATATAAAAAATAAAACCGAGTAAACTCGGTTTTACAGAAGTCTAAAAAACCTATTTAAAAATTCAGTTACTTTCATAAAATGTTCATTTATTGTTTTAAATAAACATAAAAATAACTCATTATTACCTTAACCTAATAGACATTTGAAATATATACCCCTTTCGTTCAAACCAGTTTACCAATTTATAACAAATTCTACTGATGAAGCCCTTTATAACATTTATAAATCTTAATACATTAATATCACCAGTAAAATAATATAACCGGTGTCTCTATTACCCTCTATACCATATAAACCGGTTGTATTTATCAATAAATCGGATAGTTTTCTTTTAACTGGTTTACCCGCAAAGCAATATATATCAAACCATTACTTTCATTATTTATATAAAAAATTATTTGTCTCTATGGTCAAGTTAAATAGGTTTAAGACTTCCAACCGAAGTTCTATTTAGATTTTAGTAAGTTTATACATAAGTGTCAAGCATCCTCACCTACATTAAGATTTGCTTCACTTTTTTTTAGCATGTCGATAATCTTTTGCTCAAGCATATTATAAAACTCAGGGTTATTCTTTATATACTCTTTTGCATTTTCTCTACCCTGCCCCAAGCGCTCTCCATTATAGGAATACCAGGATCCGCTTTTCTGAATTATCTCAAGTGAAACAGCAATATCCAACAAATCTCCCTCTCTTGATATACCTGTCCCATACATTATATCAAACTCAGCAGTTTTAAAAGGCGGAGCTACCTTATTTTTTACTACTTTAACTTTAGTCCGGTTACCTATAAGTTCAGTTCCCTGCTTTATCGGATCTCCTTTCCTAACTTCAATCCTTACTGAAGAATAAAATTTTAAAGCTCTTCCTCCGGTGGTAGTTTCATTGCTTCCATAAACTACTCCTACTTTTTCTCTAATCTGATTTATAAAAACACAAACTGTTCTCGATTTGCTAATATGTGCAGTTAATTTACGCAAAGCCTGAGACATTAATCTGGCCTGTAAACCTACATGCACATCTCCCATTTCTCCTTCAAGTTCAGCCTTAGGAACTAAAGCAGCTACAGAATCTATAACTATTACATCAATAGCACCGCTTCTAACCAATGCCTCGGCAATTTCCAAAGCCTGTTCCCCTGAATCAGGCTGTGCCACCAAAAGATTATCTATATCAACCCCCAATTTTTTAGCATAAAGGGGATCTAAAGCATGTTCCGCATCGATAAAAGCAGCCATTCCTCCATCTTTTTGAGCCTGGGCAATAACATGCAGGGCCACCGTAGTTTTCCCTGATGATTCCGGACCGAATATTTCTACTACTCTGCCCCGCGGCAGTCCTCCCACTCCTAGAGCTAAATCAAGCGAAATACATCCGGTAGGGATAACTTCAACATTCATAGCAGCAGCTTCTCCCAACCGCATAATTGAACCTTTACCAAATTGCTTCTCAATATTTTTAATAGCACTGTTTAAGGCCTCTATTTTCCCCTGATTATTTTCTAAATTATCCATAAGCGTCCTCCTCAAACATATGTTCGAATTTTATTCTAAAACACATTCCCTTAAAATGTCAAGGCAAAATATCTTACCCTTTTAATACAAAATTATGGTTAACCTTATAAACCGGTCCGCTTGGATAAAGATAGCTTTCCATAAGGGCAAAACTTTCTACCCTGAATTCATAATTTTTTAACTTTTGATTCATAGCATAAACTTTGCCTATAATCTTATCTTGATTAACTTCTGATCGTATTCTTCCTAAAGTCAGATGAAAATTCCTTTTCCTTTCACTTTCAAAATCAAGCTCATTAAGATAAGCATCTATTCTTTCACCAAGAAAATGAGCTTTATCAAGCTCACCATTTACACCAATCCATAAAACCCTGGGACAATGACGATCAGGAAAAAACCCCATACTATCAAGCTTTAAATTAAATGGTTCTGAGCTTTCTGCTGCATTTGACAAACAATTCCTTATCTTAGGCACTTTAAAATCATCTACTTCTCCCAAAAATTTTAAGGTTATATGATAATTTTCATATTCCACCCACTTGACATCGCCTTTCAAAGCTTTCAGTTCTTCTTTTATACTATAGGCATACTGTTTTATTTCATCAGGTACAGGAATAGCTACAAAAAGCCGCATTCTAAATCTCTCCTCTTAGTAATTCTCTTCTTATAAGGTCTAATGCAGTTTTAGCTGATAATATTCTTACTATCTCGCGGTCACCTGCAAAATTCATCTTTTTAACTACATTTCTTTCCAAGCTTCCCACAGCGATGTAAACTAATCCTACTGGTTTTTTTTCACTTCCACCTCCAGGCCCAGCTATCCCGGTAATTGCTGCACCCATCTGAGCTCCAGAAAGTTCAAGAATTCCTTTAAGCATTTCCCGGGCAGTTTCTTCACTAACTGCGCCATAAGTGCTTAAAGTCTGGGATTTAACTCCTAAAATCTTTTCTTTAGCCTCATTGCTGTAAGTAACAACTCCACCCCAAAAATATTCGGAACTTCCGGGCAAATCTGTAATCATTTTGGCCAGCAGACCGCCGGTACAGGATTCGGCAAAAGCTAAATTAATATTTCGCTTCCTGGCCAGTTTTGCCACTACCGATGATAAGGTATCATCGGTAAAACCATAAATATATTCACCAATTCTTTCTTCAATTTCACCGGCTATCTCTTCCAATATTTTTTCGCTATCTTCTCCGCTCTCATTTTCAACAGTCAGTTTTATATAAACTTCCCCCTGCCGAGCTAATAAAGCAATATTCACTCCACGCGAATTATTAATAATATCAGCCATTTTTTCTTCTATCTGTGATTCTCCCAATCCAAAAACCTTAATCGTTTTTTGAACTGCCTTAGATATTGACAGGCTAAAATCCCGTTTAAGAAGAGGAATCACCTCATTATCAAACATTGAGGACATTTCAGCAGGCGGACCTGGCAGTAATATAACTGCCTTGCCATCCTTAATAAGATACATACCAGAGGCAGTGCCTTTATAGTTTTTTAAGCGTACAGCCCCTTTAGGAAACATAGCCTGTTTTTTATTACATTCCGGCATTTCACGATTCCGGCGGGCAAAAAATTCTTTAAGCCTTTCTAATTCTTCATCTATAAGTTCCATTTTCACATCCATAACTTCACAGGCTACTTCTTTAGTCAAATCATCTGTAGTTGGCCCCAAACCACCTGTGGAAACAACTATATCAGCCTGTTCCAAAGCATCAACAAAAGCATTATATATAAATTCCCTGGTGTCACCTACTGTACTTTTGCCTATAACCTTTATCCCTAAATCAGTAAGCTTCTCTGATATGTACACCGAATTAGTATCTAATGTCTCTCCGGTAATAAGTTCGGTTCCAGTAGATATAACGTAAGCCTTTTTCACTATTTCATCCCCTTAAAGCAGCAAATATTGTTAAATTCACCTAATAAGTGTATGCTGTCAGCTATTTTTTTAATATACATATATATAATAAATTCTTTTAAAATTAATATTTCCCTGCTAAAAATAAAAAACCCGACTTATGTCAGGCTTTTTTCCCAGATATAAAATCAATAAAACGCTCTCTTGTAAAAAATTCTTCCTCTCTTGTTCGTTCAGCCATAATATAGAGTAAATCCTTGTTTGCATTTAAAATATCCCGGGTTTTATCCTCCAACTCTCGAACTATTCTTTTGCTCTCATCATATACCAGCTTATCCGGCACATCTTCCATATTTATTACTCCTAAAGAAGATAATCCAGAAGCGATTATTTCCTTAGCCGTATCCCAGGCGCTGGCAAAATCTCCTTTGGCTCCTGTACTGCGATTTTCATATTTTAGTTCTTCAGCGACAGCACCTGCCAGGGCAATCATAATCTGCTTTTCCAGCTCCTCACGGGTATATAAATATTTGTCATTCCCCGGCGATTTTCTCATATACCCTAAAGACTTACCCCGGGGAACAATAGTAACTGAAGCAACTGAACCGGGTTCAACCAGTTCACTCACCAGGGCATGTCCTATCTCATGAATGCTTACCCTTTCAACTTAATTCAAGTGCTGCCTCTTTCATTATACTCTCCCTTTTAAACAAAAGGCAAAATCTGAATAAAATATTAGTTATTGAGTACTTTTCGCAAACTTATTTCCTTTCTAAAAATTTGACGAAAAACTTCGTCTTTATGATTTTCCTTTAACCCTACAAAAGAAAACTTATAATGTATTTTTTGCCCAACTTTTAACTTTTCAATTATCCTACCCGGCAGGGGGACTCTAGTTCCATCATCGAAATAAGGTACAACAATATATATCTTATTCATGTCTAATTTATATTCTTTTTCTGGAAAACAAAAAACTAAACCTTCACCTGATATGCGGGTAATAGTTATTTCGTGGGCTTCTTTAATGTCAGAAAAAACGATGTGCCCTGGCAAGAGCCAGAGTAAACCAAAGGAAGACTTAGTCTCATAAGGGGATATATACTGGAATACGATCTTATTTTTTTCAACCTTTTTACCTTGGGCAACATATTCAAAAATCATATTAAACTTTTCCAACACTAAATTAAATTCATATAATTTATCGTTTTCTAACCCCTCTATAAGATAAGCTGAATTAAAAACAAGTTCATTGTCAATTTTAGTTATAATTCCTTCATAAGAGTAAAATTCCTTGCTATTTTTAACAACTACAGTAGCAGGTAAAACTACATCTTCAAAAATATCATAAGTATAATAATTGAGCTTTTTACCTAATATTTCTATCGCTACATCAGCTATTTCTGGATCAAAATCGGTTCCCCGGCATCTTTTAATTTCAGCTATTGCCTCATCCAACCTCATAGATTTTTTATAACTTCTATCTGAAAGAATAGCATCAAGTGCATCAGCTATTTTTAAAATCCTAGCTTCTCTAAAAATATCTGCCCCTTTTATTCCTTTCGGATAGCCTGTTCCATCCCATTTTTCATGATGCTGATATATCCAAAGGGGAATAGGAGAATTTTGATCAAATAAAAACATTTCTCTAGCTAACATGTAACCTATATCAACATGTTTCTTTACTTCTTCAAATTCCTTTTCTGTCAATTTACCTTTCTTATTTATTATATCCATGTTCACAAAAATCTTACCGATATCATGCATCAAAGCTGCCAAATAAATCTCAGTAAGCTCTTCGTCAGAATAACCTAGTTTTCTAGCAATTTGTACTGCCCAAGCAGCTACATTATAAATATGAGTTACCATAAAAGGAGATTTTTCCGAAAATATTTCATGAATAAGTATAATAATATCAATTAAACCTTTATAGCCAAATTTCTTATAACTAAGCATCAGCAAAAGATAAATATTATTATTAACAATCTCTTGCAGCTTTCTAATATCTACATTTAAATCTTTCTCTTCAAAAGTCCCTATACAAATAACCCCTATAACCTTGTCCCTAAAAACTAAAGGAAAATACCATTCTTTACTAGCCCCTTTTACCAAAGTGTCCGAGCTTAATATAGTATTTTCTAATGTCCTTCCTGTGGTATAAACTTCATATAAAATGTTATGAGTTAAGTCAAAATCAATAAATTCAGAAAAATTATAATTCAAATGTTTATCTACTGCTATTGCCAATAACCTTACTGCCAGGTTCCCATTAAAAAAATATAAAATACAAAAATCAGCCTCCGAATATTTAAGAAACCGGCTGATTTCATCCTTTATATCATCTTTAGCAAAATAAATTTCAATTGGCTTATATTCTGCCTTCATGCAAATCCTCCATTAAAATGTATATAAAATAGTTTATTTACTAATATTTTACTTTATATTGCGATACATTTCTATTCTGTTTTTACCTTTACGCTTTGCTTCATACATAGCCAAATCAGCAAATCTTATAAGTTCATCCGCACTTTCAGGTTTATCTTCTGAATAAGAAGATAGTCCTATACTCACAGTAACTTTTATATTAAAATCACTTACAATCAAATTTTCAATCTTTTCTCTTATCCTCCCCGCTGGAATAATTGCCTGTTCATAATCTGAATTATTAAAAAGCAAAATAAATTCTTCGCCTCCAAAACGAAAAACCATATCATTTCCTCTGACATCCCTGCGCAAAACATCGGCAACTGTTTTTAACACTTCATCACCAATTCCATGTCCATAAACATCATTTATATTTTTAAAATTATCAAGGTCAAGCATGCCAACAGTAAAATTTTTACCTTTTTTAAGAGCATCTAGCCATAATAAAGAAAGCACCCTAGATAAAGCTAAACGATTGTAAAGCCCTGTTAATACATCTCTTTCCAATTGTTCACGCAAATTAAACATTATATTGTCTACTGACATAAAAATCTGGGCCAAAAATTCATTAGCCCTTTCTATATAAAGCCACTGTACCTGGTCGTTATCTTTTTCTACCCCTAAAACATCTTTCAAAGCATTAATATGTACATCTAAAATATTTACCGCTTCAGAAAAATATGAATCATTAGGATCAATTAAATCTTCAAATGCTTCTACCAATACTCTTTCTTCTCCTCCATTTAACATATATTCCTTTAAATATTCTTTATATTTATTAATATAGTCTTTCAACCTTAATCCCCCTTTAAAACCAATACTGAAACATCATCATTTTTTACCCCAAACCTTTCAGCAATGTCTTCTGCCAAAACCTGGATATCATAAACATTGTTTAGATCTAAAAGAGCAGGAGAAAATCGAGAAGAAACCCCATCTGAACAAGAAATAAGTAAAACTCTATGCAACATAAGATTTTCCCGGAATATTTTATATCTATTTATATTTCTGCCTACTATTCCCGGCATTTCCACTAATCTTCTAATTTTGCCATCCATTATAATCCAAACCCTTATATTGCCTATATTAATATATTCCAGCCCATATTCAGACACTAAAGCAAGAAATAAAGCACATCCCCGACTATCATAGATAAAATGTTGCAAATCTAAAAAAAATCTTTCTAAATTAGTAAATGGCTGTTCGTCAAAGAAAACTCCTATTTTTTCTGCTAACTTATTGGCTTCTAAGCCATGCCCTAAAACATCTGCATGTAAAACTAAAAATTCTCCCTTTCCTACTTCTTTTATAGATATCAAATCCCCACTCTTTTCTTCCAAAAGATGAGGTCTTCCAGCTACTCCCCAGTTAATATAAAAGGACTTCCTAGATTTACTGTTTAAACATATAACTGCTTTAACCGTAATTCCGCCATATTCATTAGGCATAAAGCTAAATTCATCACTATTTTTTCGTACAATTTTAAGTCCCAATCCTAAACTTTTATTTTTTTCATCAAAATAACGAGTATCATCTTTTTTTATCCCATAATCTACAGCAGTAATCGTTATCTTATCCGAATGTAAATCTATTTCAATATAACCTTTAGTTCCATATTTCAATATATTGGTAGCCAGTTCTTTGGCTACTAAAAAAACTTCCGGAACATTGGTAAAATTTTTTTCCAACATTTTTTTTATGCGGTATTCTAAGATAGTTATATCTAAAACACTATCAATATTTACCTTTAAAAAATCAATCAAAAACTGCGCCTCCTCTTGGCAACAATTACTAAGGTTCCCTTTCCTACCTCTGATTTTATAGAAAATTCATCCATAAGCCTTCTAACTCCTGACAAACCTAATCCCAAGCTTCCTTTTGTCGTAGTAAACCCTCCAGTAATAGCCAAATCAATATCTTCAATTCCTGGTCCTCTGTCATAAGCCACCAGCTCTATATAAACATCTTTTCCCTCTTTTCTTTCTCTGATATATATAAAACCTTCACCTACATATCTGTAAATATTACGTGCAAGCTCAGAAACTACCGTAGATATCTTAGTTATATCGGCCAGGCTGAAGCCTAGTTTCTTAGCAATATCTTTTACCATCTGCCTGGCTATAACTATATCTTTTTCTTCATTTATCCTTACGAAAAAATCGTACTCTTCGGGCTTAATAGAAATCAACATACTCACCCCAACTACTCTTCTATTCCAGCAAGTATTTCCAAGGCATTTTCTAAATTCATAGCATAATATATGCCTTTTATATTTACCCCCATCTGAGCCAAAGTCAAAGCTACCTGAGGCTGAATACCACATAATACCGTATAACATCCCATCATCCTTGCCATAGTGGCTGTTTCAGACAAGGTATAGGAAATATAACTATCTATAATATCTACCATACTTACATCAATAATTACGCCTTTGACATCATTATTTTCAATTTCACTCAGTATCTGTTTCTGGATTTTTTCAACAGTAGTATCATCCAATTCTATCTGTATGGGAACTACAAGACAATCATAAATCTTTATAATAGGTACTACCCGCTCTTGCATACTTTTTCTACCTCGCTTATCTTTTTTCAATAAGATTAATCACATACTTTAAAGCTGTTTCTAAATCTCTCTTTACGATTATATTATTAAAATCTACCCCTAGCTTAACTAAAGTATGAGCAATATCAGGCTTTATTCCTGTAATTACTACATCTGCGCCTAAAAATCTAACTGCCTTTATCATTTCCATTAAAAACCCGCCAACCACTGTATCAATATAAGGTACTCCAGTAACATCTAATATGACATATTTAGCTTTATTAGCATCTATAAAAAGCAACAACTTTTCTGCCATAGCCTGGGCCCGCTCACTATCCAGAGTACCAATAAGAGGAGTTAAAACTATATCATGCCAAATTCTAATAATAGGGGTAGCAAGTTCAGTCAATGCTTCCTTAACTTCTCGCAAATTATTTTCTTTTTCCAAACAATATTCATTTTTAATATATATTATATACTTGAGCAGATCTTCTTTTGGAAAACCTTCTATCTTATCGGTTATAATATCTAAAGCACATAAAACCTCATCTATTTTCATAACTTCCAAAATTTTTTCTAAACTTTCTTTTATAGAGTTATGATATATATCACTATCTCCATATTCAGCTACTGAAATCAAAAGTTCTTCCCATATTTTTTCATGTCCAAATCTTTCTTGTAATAATTCCAAATAATTTGATAGATTTTTCAGAATCTGCTCTTTCATTAAAATAAATCCCCCTTGTTTTAAAAATCATATTTTATTCTTAATTATATAGCTATTTTAGCATAAATTCGACAAGGATTATATTTTTTCCTTCGGGATGCTTTAAAAATTGAACCTTGTTCCAGGTTAAAGATAATCCTTGATACCTATCTGTTCTGCTGAACATCGCATATGGTATACTGGGAAACAAGTAATTACACAAACAAGTTTCGTTGTTCCCATGTACTCGGCAAATGTGATTACCCATTTGGTTCTTCGTGGTGTTCCAGCAGTAATTATGAACTAGTAGTTAAGACAAAGGCAAAAGATGATCCACGATTGTTCAGTACCACCTTATTGAAGTATTAGCACTCTCAACCGTAGTTGTATCCACCCTTAAAGACCATGAAGACAAATTCCTTCCTAATTTGATGCAAAAAGCTGAATAAAAAATATCCTGCTCCTGGGGAAGTTTTACTAGGAGCAGGACAAGCCTTATTTTATTTTAGATGTTCTCCGCCATATCTTCATTTTTTCCGCCTCTTTAATCAATTCATCCCTGAAGTCAGGATGAGCAATATTTATCAACGCTTCAGCCCTTTCCCAGGTGCTCTTTCCTTTCATATCAGCTATTCCAAATTCAGTAACTATTTTATGGGTGGCAGTCCGCGGCGAAGTGACTATCGCTCCCGGAGTTAAAATCGGCTTAATCCTAGAAATAGTATTTCCTTCTTTATCAGTCCAAGTTGAATGCATACAGATAAAACTCTGTCCATTTCTAGATTTATAAGCCCCCTCCACAAAATCAAGCTGCCCTCCAGTTCCGCTTATATGCCTGGTTCCTACACTTTCCGAACATACCTGGCCAAACAAATCGATTTCCAAACATGCATTTATTGAAATAACATTATCATTTAAAGCTATAACTGCAGGATTATTAGTATAATCCACTGAATAGGCTGCCACTCCCGGATTATCGTCGATAAAGTCATAAAGCTCTTGGCTGCCTAAAGCAAAAGAAAATACCTGTTTATAGCGGTCAATATTTTTATGTTTTCCGGTTATTTTCCCTGCTTTAGTCATTTCCAGAAAAGCATCCACATACATTTCAGTATGAACCCCTAAATCTTTTAGATCAGAATCAGCCACAAGAGTTCCAACCGCATTGGGTATACCTCCTATTCCCAGCTGGATGCAGGCTCCATCTGGAATTAAAGGTATAATATACTCTGCAATCTTAACATCTGTTTCACTTGGGAGAGTCGGTTTTAATGTAGGAAGAGGCGGATTGCTGCTTTCTACCACAAAGCTAACTTGACTTATATGAATACATTCTTGATTTCCACCTAAAACCCTCGGCATATTTTCGTTAACTTCTAAAATTATATATTCCGCATTTTCAATAGCTGCCATAGCTGAAGGAGCACCTGCACCAAAATTGAAATATCCATGTTTATCCATAGGTGCTACTGTTCCCATATATATCCGATTCTTAGCGGCATCCTTGCGGGTCATAATCGGACATTCATGAAATTTCATGGGTATGTAATAAATATTGGCCTTTTCATAATACTTGCGTTCAAGCCCTCCAAAATGCCAGGAATGCCAGCAAAAATGCTCTCCTGAAGGATCAGCATCCAAAGTATAATGGGGCCATACTCCCAGATCAACTCTAATTTTTACATCTCTGAGCTCATCTTTCCTCTTTGCTAAAGCCTTATCCAGCTCATTAGGAGAAGCCAATCCAAAACCGTAATCAATCCAGTCACCAGACTCAACTACCTTAACAGCTTCTTCAGCAGTAACCAGCTTGCGCTTATATTCATTTATCCAGTCCACTATTTATCCTCCTTCACATATGTTTCAAAAGCTAAATTTATTAGACAAAATTTTAACCTATTTATTATTTTTTTAAAATACTTTTTCACAAAAATAAAAATGGCAGATAAACTGCCAATCTAATAAAGCCTTAATAGAAGTTAAGACTGCTGGACATAAAATCGATAAAAATACTCTGCTCCAGAAAATATTGTTATTGCAACCGCCAGATACATAGCCCACATACCTACAGGCCATATAATATAAGGTATATACAGGGGTTCCATAATTATGAGCAGTACTGCTAAAACCTGACTTACAGTTTTTGCTTTTCCCCATTTGCTGGCAGGTATTATAACTCCTTCTTCAGCCTTTACTGCTCTAAGGCCGGAAACCGCAAATTCTCTGCCTAATATAACTATAGCAATCCACCCGGGCAACCTTCCTAATTGAACTAAACTTATCAAAGCAGCAGTAATTAAAAGTTTATCCGCTAGAGGATCCAAAATTATTCCCAGTTTAGTAATCTGTTTTAATCTGCGGGCGAGATAACCATCAAGACTATCAGTCAACGCTGCTATAATAAAAATAAAAGCAGCTATATAATCTCCGTACGGAATCTTTAAAAGCAAAACTATTACAAATAATGGAATGAGAATAATGCGCACCAAAGTCAATATATTTGGAATATTCATCATCACAAATTCTCCTGCCTAACTTATATACTGATCTTCTTCTGCAACAACTACCCCTATAATATCATATTCCCTTACTCCTTTTAATAAGACTTTTGTAAATTCACCTTTAGACAAAGGTTTCTCACTTCTTACCAGAGTCACTCCATCAACTTCTGGAGCTTGAAAATACCCGCGGCCTAGATACAGGTTTTTATCTATCTGTGAAGATATTAATATATTCTCGACTTTATTAAGACGACCTATATTCTTTCTCCGCGTAATCTTTTTTTGCAGCTTCATTAGCTCGGACAATCTTTCCTGTTTTGTTTCATCATCAATTTGACCTGACATGTTATAAGCTGCAGTTCCTTCTTCTGGATTAAACGCAAAACAACCAAGCCAATCAAATTCAGTTTCTTCTATAAAATTATAAAGTTTTTTAAAATCTTCTTCCGTTTCTCCTGGAAATCCTACCATCACAGTAGTTCTCAAAACCAAATTATATTTGGCTTCCCGCAGCCTGGTTATGACTTTTTTTAAATGTTCTCCATTATGCTTTCGATTCATTCTTTTTAATACATCATCAGCAAAATGTTGAATCGGAATATCAAGGTAAGGAACGACCTTTTCAAGCAAAGCAACTTTCTCAATAATTTCATCACTTATATGGTTAGGATGAAGATACATAATCCTTATCCACTCTAAACAGTCGATTTCAGATAAAATCTGCAAAACATCAGGCAACATACTCTTACCATATAAATCCATACCATATGCAGCTGTATCCTGCCCTACTAAAACTAATTCTTTTATTTTTTCTTTTTCTACCAAAAAAGAAGCTTCTTTTGCAATATCATCCAAGCTCTTGCTGCGCAGGTTTCCTCTGATAAGAGGTATAGCACAATATGAACAACGATTGTTGCAACCTTCTGTTATCTTAAGATAAGCTGAACCTGGTGGAGTCGTTAAAATCCTTTCACCTTTTTCAACAAAAAACATAGGAGGTGGAGGAGTTTCAGCTAATCTTTCGCCCTTTACAACCATCTCAACAATTCGGTCTATGTTCATAAAAGATGAGATGCCAACAACTGCATCAAGTTCCGGCATCTCTTCTAAAAGCTCCTTTCCATATCTTTGAGCCAAACAACCGGTGGCAATTATATAATTGACTATTCCTGCTTCTTTTAAATGTCCAATTTCAATAATAGTATCAATTGCTTCTTCTTTAGCATCATTTATAAAACCACATGTATTTATTATTACCAGCTCTGCTTTTTCGATTCTGTTTACTATCTTGTATCCTGCCCTCTTCAAAATTGCCATCATAATTTCAGTATCAACCCGATTTTTAGAACATCCCAAGCTTATGAAACCTATATTCATCCTGCTTCTACTCCTGTTCTTCAATGTTACCTTTTGTAAATTTCTTTTCTATAACTTGTCCTGTTTTTCCTAAAGAGCCTAATTTTTCACCATTAAATGTTATATCAATACCGCCAGCATTACCTGCCTTTATATATATTTCCTCATTTCCTTTAAAACTTTTGCTCTCTCCAGCCGGAAGTACAGCTCTAAATACCTCGTTTCCGTCTACTTTTACATTAAGCCAGCAATTTTGATTTGCTTTAATAACCAGATTAACTCCTGTATAAACAGGTTTAGGTTGTTCCTTTATTTGTTCTTTTTCTTTGACAGGATTTTCTCTTTCAACAACAGGCGGAGGTGAGATGTTTTTATTGCCTTCTTGCGCTTTACCGGCAAAATAATCTGCAATATAATTTCCAATCCATATAGCTATTATCAAAAAAATAATTCCAGCCAAAATGTTTTTAACAGAAAATTGCGTTACATCAAACTTTGAGATTTTCACCTTTTCCACTTTCTCATAATCCAGTTCTTCATTTTCTTCCCCAGAATAAGCTAAAGATTTAAATTCTTTTATCATTTCTTCTTCAGCTAAACCAAGGGTTCTGGCATAACGGCGCAAAAATCCCACTGCATAAACCTTGGGAGGTAAAACATCAAACTGTTCTTCTTCTAAAGCCTCCAGGTACAGCTTACGAATCTTAGTTTCTTCCTCAAGATCTTCTAAAGTTAAGCCTTTTTCTTCCCGTGCCTTTTTTAACTTTTCGCCTATACCCATTCATCTCACCCCTGCGCTCTTCATTTATCCTATTTTATGTTTGCTAGAGCGGGCAACCAGCTCATTGAACTGCTCGCTGTCTATTAAAACTTCCCGTCTTTTATTATTATCAGGTTCTGAAACTATTCCCCTTTCTTCCATAATATCTACCAAACGCGCTGCCCTCGAATACCCAATTCTGAGCTTTCTTTGCAATAAAGAAACTGAAGCCTTTTTGGTCTCAACGAAAATCTTTACTGCGTCCCAGAATAATTCATCATCATAACTTTCTGTTTCATCTAATAAAGAGAACTCCAGTTCCTGCAGTTCTTCTGCCGAATCTTCAAATTGATTATATTTTTTTATAAAATCTACGGTTTTTTCAATATCACGATCTGATACATAAGCACCTTGAACTCGCATCGGTTTATTAGCACCTATAGGCAAAAACAGCATATCACCCTTACCTAAAAGCTTTTCTGCCCCACTGCAATCAAGAATAGTGCGCGAATCAGCCTGCGAAGAAACTGCAAAAGCAATGCGTGAAGGTATATTGGCCTTAATAACTCCTGTTACTACATCAACTGAAGGGCGCTGAGTTGCTACGATCAAATGCATACCTGCCGCTCTGGCCATCTGAGCCAGCCTACAAATAGCATCTTCAACTTCAACCGGAGAAACCATCATTAAATCTGCCAGTTCATCTATTATTATAACAATAAAAGGCAGTTTATTTTCTGCTATCTGATTATATCTGTTTATATCTCTTGCTCCATATTCAGCAAAAAGGCGGTATCTTTTTTCCATTTCCGTAACCATCCAGCGCAAAATAAGGGCAGCTTTTTTGGGATCAGTTACCACCGGTGTGAGCAGATGAGGAATCCCGTTATAAATAGTTAACTCTACCATTTTAGGATCAATAAAAACTAACTTTAGTTCATCAGGAGAAGCATTATATAAAAAACTCATAATTATACAATTCAAACAAACACTTTTGCCCGAACCAGTAGAACCTGCAATTAAGAGATGCGGCATATCATCAAGCCTTGCTATCATAGTATTCCCCGCAACGTCTTCTCCCAAAGCAAAAGCTAAAGGACTATTAAGTTTTTTAAAATCATGGGATAACAGCAAACTTTTAAGTCCTACCCTTAGTATCTTATTATTTGGTACCTCTATACCAATTGCAGACTTCCCAGGTATAGGTGCTTCTATTCGTATGCCCGGAGCTGCCAGATTAAGCTGCAGATCATCAGTAAGGCCTAATATCTTGCTTACTTTAACACCTGGCGCAGGAGTAACTTCGTAACGGGTAACTGTTGGTCCGCAGCTTACCTGATTAACCTTTACCTTTATGCCAAAATTGGCAAAGGTTTCTTCCAAGACAGCAATACTGTTTTTTATATTTTTCTTGTCAATGGTTCTTTCCTGAACAATGTCACTCAATAAACTTAATGGAGGCTTCTGATAAGAATTTTCTCCATGACATTCTTCCTGAACAGCAACATCTGTTTCCTTTGTATTACCAACCTCTTCATTTAAAGGAACTGTATCAGTTACTTCTTTCTTAGTTTCCAAAGGAGAAAGTATCTTAACTGATTGGTTGAAATTTTTTTCATCTTCCTCATCTTCTTTTTTCTTATCAATCTGTTCTACAACCACAGGTTCGCTTTTTTTATCTTTAACGGCTACTTTGTTTTTCTTGCCAGTTTTCTTAAATTCAGTTTCCTCTACTTCCTCAAACAATAACGGTTCTATCTTATCTTTCACTTTTTTACATATATCTTTTAAAGTTTTTATAATCACGGCTAAAGGACGATTTATAACCATAATTAACCCACTTAGCAAGCCTACCACCAAAAAAATTACTATACCCATTCTGCCTACCAATTTTAAAAACAAATAAGCTAAAGCTCCTCCTGCATAGCCTCCTCCCATACCTCTAGCCCCTGCATCTAGAGGATCCAGCCCGATAGGTATATCATAGACAGCAATCCCGATCAGCAGAGATATGAAAATAAGGCTTATGCCCCACATGCGAACTGACCATTTCTTTTGAAAAACACCCATATGTATAGACCATGCCAGCAAATAAAAAGAAGTCAGAACAGCTCCTTCACCAAAAGCTTTTTCTAATCCTTTAGCCAGATAAGTCCCTATTATTCCAATAACCTGAGTATCTTCCGGCAGACCTTTAGCCTTGTTTAAACATATATAGACAAATACTGACAGCATGAAAATAAGAACCGAAAATATCTCATTATTTATCTTATCTAAATAACTGTTTTTTTTACTATAATCCGCTGTCTTTAACTTATTTTTTTTTTCTTGTTTACTCTTCGCCTTGTTTTTAGCAACCATATCGTTCACTCCAGCTTTATGCCTAATAGATAAAAAATTTTATATCTCGCCTATAAATTCTCCTAACGTTTTTTTATTCCTTCTTAAGTTAACCACTTTTAAAATAAAAACATAATATTATTTTCCTACAAAATACATAGCCAGAGAAAAAACTGCCACTATCCAGCAGTAATACGAAAATACCGCCAGTCGTCCCCTTTTAACCAGCCTTAAAACTACTTTTATGGCAAAATAACCAAATAAAGCTGCTGAAAGCATGCCAACCACATAAGGAGCAATATCTGCAGCTTCCACTACTGCAAAACTCAAATCTTTAAGTTGAAATATTCCCGCTCCTAGTATAACCGGTATAGAAAGCAGAAAAGAAAATCTAGCTGCAAAATCCCGATCTAATCCTGCAAAAAGTCCTGCTGCAATAGTAGAACCTGAACGGGAAATACCTGGCAATATAGCAAAAGCCTGTAATATCCCAATAAAAAGAGCATCTTTATATGAAATCTCTTCCGCTTTTTTTAATAAAATGTTATTATTGGCATAATTTTCTGAAATTTTAAGTATAGCTCCGGTAAAAATAAGCCCTAAACCTACAACCAGTAAAGATTCAAAAGCCATAGACACATAATCCTCTAAAAAATATCCCGCTAATCCGGCAGGAATAATCCCTACCAGTATGAGAAAAGTTAATTTATCAAAAGGCTTTTTAAGAATAGCGACTATATCCCTCCAAAAAGCTATAAAAACTGCAACCAATGTGCCCATATGAAGGAGTACATCAAAAGTAAGCGGAGCTTCTTCTAAACCAAATAAATGTTGAAATATTACTAAATGACCAGAACTGCTGATGGGCAAAAATTCAGTCAAGCCCTGTACCATACCTAAAATAAAGGCCTGTAAAGTTGTCAATTTTGTTCCTCCTCCTCTTTACCGCATACCTTTAAAAGTATAACACAAAGATGATTAAAAATTATGCAAAAAATGAAAAAGCACGCTCAGGCGTGCACAAATTAATACTCATAATAGCTTTTAAAATACTATAAACTTATCTTCATTTCTATAATACTACCCGGCCGATATTTCTCATTCATATAATCCATGGGATCAGTGCTGTTTAGGCTTAAAATCCTGATTTTATCATTCCCATAACGCTCAGCAGTTATAAAACCTCCTGAAGCAAGTTTTAAAGTAATCAATTCAGGAGCTTCTTTATTATATAAAAGTTCCATAGGTTCAGGAATATATATTATCACTGTAATATCGCTCCTTTTTTGTTCTTAAGCTCTTTCAGCTTTCGAATGGCATCATAAATACCTCCAACCTCATCAATAAGACCACATTCTACCGCGTCCTTACCTACAAGAACTGTACCTATATCCCGTGCCAGTTCACCTGTTCTAAACATAAGTTCCCTGAGTTTTTTTTCGGTAATACTGGAATGTTCAACAATAAATCGTATAACTCTATCCTGCATTTTATCCAAATATTCATAGGTCTGTGGAACTCCTATAACCAGTCCTGTTAATCTTATCGGATGGATAGTCATAGTAGCAGAAGGTGCAATAAAAGAATAATCAGCACTAACTGCTATACTTGACCCAATTGAATGTCCTCCTCCCAAAACTATGGAAACGCTAGGTTTAGAAAGGCTTGCTATCATTTCAGACAAAGCCAGACCTGCTTCTACATCTCCTCCAACAGTGTTTAAAACTATAAGAAGCCCTTTAATATTGGGGTTTTCTTCCACTGCAACCAGTTGAGGAATAACATGCTCATACTTGGTAGTCTTATTCTGCGGCGGCAAAACCATGTGTCCCTCAATCTGTCCACTTATAGTAAGACAATGAATGTCACTTCTAAAATCAGGAATTTGGGTTTGCCCTAGTTCCTTGATGTTATCAAGTTTTTGTTCATTTCTATTTTCCGAATTTCTATTTTCATGTTCCTCATTTTCCAACCCGGATAAAAAATGTTGCAAGTTAACAGCTCCTTTCACTCGTTTACTGCTTACATTTATAATTACCCCGAAACCAAATAATATACCAAAAAACAAAAGCAAACTCTTATAACCTCTTATAAAACCTCAAAGCTTTCCAATAAAAAAACTTGACCTTTTGGTCAGGCGAGAGTTTGGACTAAATTTTCGAGGCCTTCTCTTTTATTCTGTATAGAAAAAACTTTTCCTAATAGCCTTCCTTAAAATATCATTGCCCCAGTGGACTTATTTGGCAATGTCTATTTCAATTATTAAACTATTGGGATTAATTTAGTCAATTTTCTTTTTTTATTTTGATTAACTCCTGGTATTTAGAATTAGCAAGCCCGTACTAGTATCTAAAGATACTTCAGGTCGCTATATTCCTTATACCAGGTTTTTTATTTCCTCTCAAAGCTTTTATTCTTTATTACAGAAATGCTTTTTACTTTTACTTCAATTCCTCTTAGGTAGGCTAAAAACGATGAGCTGATGGCCTTTATCAAAAAAGCGAAGTGAGTTTCAATTCCTCTTAGGTAGGCTAAAAACCAACTAGCCTTACAAGCGCAAGAAGAGCATCGAGGTTTCAATTCCTCTTAGGTAGGCTAAAAACCAGATACAGTTCTTCGTCAAAACTGTATGCCTCTTCGTTTCAATTCCTCTTAGGTAGGCTAAAAACCACTCAGCGTCACCCCCCATCTGTTTGGGTGGCCCTAGTTTCAATTCCTCTTAGGTAGGCTAAAAACATATGTTTCAATGGGTTTTTTCAACCCCCTAGAAGGTTTCAATTCCTCTTAGGTAGGCTAAAAACCAAAAAGGTTTTGAACAAGCTGAAAGCGAGATTGAGTTTCAATTCCTCTTAGGTAGGCTAAAAACTCGTGGTTACGAAAATTTGATAATAAAAAAGAATTGTTTCAATTCCTCTTAGGTAGGCTAAAAACGAATATTTAAAGACTCTCCATAATTATTTAATGCTTGGTTTCAATTCCTCTTAGGTAGGCTAAAAACGAATATTTAAAGACTCTCCATAATTATTTAATGCTTGGTTTCAATTCCTCTTAGGTAGGCTAAAAACTACGTTAATGCCAAAGCTGGCATGATGGAAAATATGTTTCAATTCCTCTTAGGTAGGCTAAAAACTATTATCAATCCTTGGATTGTTCACAATCCAAGAATGGTTTCAATTCCTCTTAGGTAGGCTAAAAACGCTTCGCTTTAGCTGCGTATTGGGAATACCTAAACAGTTTCAATTCCTCTTAGGTAGGCTAAAAACCAAAATAAGCCATCCCTAAAAGTTTAACTAAATTCTCGTTTCAATTCCTCTTAGGTAGGCTAAAAACTTTCAATTTACTCCCTCCTTACTGCTCTTCAGAAGCATGTTTCAATTCCTCTTAGGTAGGCTAAAAACGTAGCATGCTAAAACTAATCCTGGAAAACCAGTATGTTTCAATTCCTCTTAGGTAGGCTAAAAACAATATGGCCTCCTTATGTCGTCATTGCCGACTTCATAGTTTCAATTCCTCTTAGGTAGGCTAAAAACTTTTCTTCGGGGTTCCATCTGCATCCCATCTGCTTGTTTCAATTCCTCTTAGGTAGGCTAAAAACGTTCTTTGTCCAGCATTCTGAATATCTGGAAACCTTGTTTCAATTCCTCTTAGGTAGGCTAAAAACGGGAAAAGTTAATCTCAACGATCTGGAACGTGCAGTGTTTCAATTCCTCTTAGGTAGGCTAAAAACTGAAAAAATTAGGTTTGCCTGAAACGGATTTAATTTGTTTCAATTCCTCTTAGGTAGGCTAAAAACTTGAATCAGGGGATAATTTTCAAGTATTGTTAGGTAAGTTTCAATTCCTCTTAGGTAGGCTAAAAACCCTCTATGCCACCCATTTGCCACCTGTAAGGGGTCGGGTTTCAATTCCTCTTAGGTAGGCTAAAAACACCTGCGCCAGCTTTTCACCTTCGCCACCAAATTTAGTTTCAATTCCTCTTAGGTAGGCTAAAAACTGCTGAGAAAATCGTTATGATGATGGGATTATCCAGGTTTCAATTCCTCTTAGGTAGGCTAAAAACCAGAAGAAGAGCGACTATTAGCGAACCCTGGTTATCAGGGTTTCAATTCCTCTTAGGTAGGCTAAAAACAAATCAGAAACCCAGAAAGAAGCGTCAGGAGAAAAAGTTTCAATTCCTCTTAGGTAGGCTAAAAACTTTCCTCCCTTCCAATATCGGACGTATGCAAAAAGCGGTTTCAATTCCTCTTAGGTAGGCTAAAAACATGCTGATGAATTCTATGTAAAAGAGAAAGGGGAAGTTTCAATTCCTCTTAGGTAGGCTAAAAACGTAGCCTGATACCGTCGTGCCCAGTAATTGGCTACGTTTCAATTCCTCTTAGGTAGGCTAAAAACTAAAAGAAAGGATATTATATGATGATGTTTTTAGACAGTTTCAATTCCTCTTAGGTAGGCTAAAAACATAGTTATATAAACAGTAAAAAATCTGATAAAAATAGGTTTCAATTCCTCTTAGGTAGGCTAAAAACTAATTTCGCTGTTATATGCTCTTACATATATAGTATGTTTCAATTCCTCTTAGGTAGGCTAAAAACCAGAAAAAAAATGTATAAAAAAAAACAGAAACGCGAGTTTCAATTCCTCTTAGGTAGGCTAAAAACGAAATTCTACCACCCATACTAGCTGCAACTGTACCAGTTTCAATTCCTCTTAGGTAGGCTAAAAACTACAAAAACAGAAAAACCTATTGTTCTACCAGTTATGTTTCAATTCCTCTTAGGTAGGCTAAAAACCCTGCACGCCCGCTAGGATTTACAGTTTGTCCTACGTTTCAATTCCTCTTAGGTAGGCTAAAAACGTAGCGATTTTGGCATACAGAACGGCAGCATAACAGGTTTCAATTCCTCTTAGGTAGGCTAAAAACTGGTCATAGTTCTCAATCCACATATATAAGTACGATGAAGTTTCAATTCCTCTTAGGTAGGCTAAAAACTGAGAGTATCCTTAAATTTAATAGCCGCTCCGTAGTTTCAATTCCTCTTAGGTAGGCTAAAAACTGTGGCCGCATTGAAAATGAATTAGTTTTCGAATGGGGTTTCAATTCCTCTTAGGTAGGCTAAAAACATTCTTCCGGTATTTCATCAATGGAAAATATTTTCAGTTTCAATTCCTCTTAGGTAGGCTAAAAACTCTGTCCGGCATTTTTTATTTTGCTTGCTTTTTTGGGTTTCAATTCCTCTTAGGTAGGCTAAAAACATATATGTCTCCACTCTCTTAAATTAGCAGTAACTAGTTTCAATTCCTCTTAGGTAGGCTAAAAACAATACTAATAAACCTGAAATTAGTCTAGAAGATTAGTTTCAATTCCTCTTAGGTAGGCTAAAAACAACGTATCATGTCAAGTATTGCCAGAAAAAAAAAGTAGTTTCAATTCCTCTTAGGTAGGCTAAAAACACAATCCCGACAGAAACAAATACTGGAGAAAGAGAGTTTCAATTCCTCTTAGGTAGGCTAAAAACTTAAATGAAATTCATACTATTTTAACTAAAGGAGGGTTTCAATTCCTCTTAGGTAGGCTAAAAACAAGTTCCCGGTGCGGGAAATGGCAGACCGGGGGTTAAGTTTCAATTCCTCTTAGGTAGGCTAAAAACGAGCTCGTTATAGTCTTTGTATTTTTCTCTTTCACGCTTGTTTCAATTCCTCTTAGGTAGGCTAAAAACAAAACCCGCTCACGCCGCCGAACAGCGCGATAAACATGTTTCAATTCCTCTTAGGTAGGCTAAAAACTATTCGTCCTGCATCCGAATATATTCCTGTAGATGGTTTCAATTCCTCTTAGGTAGGCTAAAAACGAAAGAGCATTAGATAGGCTGCCGGAAACACACCGGGTTTCAATTCCTCTTAGGTAGGCTAAAAACTAGATACAGACAATGGTAATCTATATGCCTCCCCTCGTTTCAATTCCTCTTAGGTAGGCTAAAAACAAAAACCTTTTTGAACAGAATCTGCTCCGCTGGAAAGTTTCAATTCCTCTTAGGTAGGCTAAAAACATATATGTCTCCACTCTCTTAAATTAGCAGTAACTAGTTTCAATTCCTCTTAGGTAGGCTAAAAACAATACTAATAAACCTGAAATTAGTCTAGAAGATTAGTTTCAATTCCTCTTAGGTAGGCTAAAAACGAAGATAGTGTAGAAGATAAGGGTTTTTGAGAAAAGTTTCAATTCCTCTTAGGTAGGCTAAAAACCACCGAAACCTCACTCTCAGGAGAAACCTCCTGAGAAGGTTTCAATTCCTCTTAGGTAGGCTAAAAACCTGGATGAAATGCAGGAACACTGGCGTTCTTTCTAGTTTCAATTCCTCTTAGGTAGGCTAAAAACCCACTTAGTGGAATCATATTCATTCTGAATTTCATGTTTCAATTCCTCTTAGGTAGGCTAAAAACCAGGTATTTTCCTGAAAATCCAGTTCGCCAAAGATAGTTTCAATTCCTCTTAGGTAGGCTAAAAACTCATGTCCATATTGGCATAAGATTTACGGTTATGCAGGTTTCAATTCCTCTTAGGTAGGCTAAAAACACTTATATCCAGTATAACCTGAATAATGCTAAAAAAGTTTCAATTCCTCTTAGGTAGGCTAAAAACGAGTTTTCCGTTAAATACGGTATAAGTATTAATTGTTTCAATTCCTCTTAGGTAGGCTAAAAACATATACATTATTAAGTATCCATTCCGCCCGCACAGCGTTTCAATTCCTCTTAGGTAGGCTAAAAACTTGGCTAAAATTACAACATATATCCCATACACATCATTGTTTCAATTCCTCTTAGGTAGGCTAAAAACAAGGTAGTGAAATATGAACATTGCTTTTGATATAGCGTTTCAATTCCTCTTAGGTAGGCTAAAAACCAAGAACCATCCACATCATAAACAGGAGTTCCATCCGAGTTTCAATTCCTCTTAGGTAGGCTAAAAACCAGTGCTTTCACAGTATTGGGGTGCAGCTTGTGCCATCGCGTTTCAATTCCTCTTAGGTAGGCTAAAAACGGAGATTTCAAAGTCCTAATTACTTCCCCATTTTCTGGTTTCAATTCCTCTTAGGTAGGCTAAAAACAGCCTCCCTTCTCTTTCGGTTAAAAGCAGCCAAACCCAGTTTCAATTCCTCTTAGGTAGGCTAAAAACCATTTCTTTTTTGTTTTGCCTAGTATCTGTTATACGTTTCAATTCCTCTTAGGTAGGCTAAAAACTTATTACATTGAAACTGTTAATGCGACAGAGGCTTAGTTTCAATTCCTCTTAGGTAGGCTAAAAACTTTATAGATTCACCTGTAAAACAAAATACTTTATCCACGTTTCAATTCCTCTTAGGTAGGCTAAAAACAGGATTGTCAACTATGAGGATGCCGTTGTCATCGGTGTTTCAATTCCTCTTAGGTAGGCTAAAAACTCGAGCTGTACGTGCCAAGTTTTCTTTTATCTGTTCGTTTCAATTCCTCTTAGGTAGGCTAAAAACTAATAAGGTTAATGCCTGGGTTAATGAGGAAATATGTTTCAATTCCTCTTAGGTAGGCTAAAAACCACTAGAATTATTCAACGATTGCGAAAGGTAATTGCGTTTCAATTCCTCTTAGGTAGGCTAAAAACCATATCTGTTCCTACCCAAACTATAGAAGGTGCTCCGTTTCAATTCCTCTTAGGTAGGCTAAAAACGAAGGAATTAGAATAACCTCATCCCCCGGCTTAAGCTGTTTCAATTCCTCTTAGGTAGGCTAAAAACTATATGATGGAGATACTGGTGCTGTTGATGAGATTCTAGTTTCAATTCCTCTTAGGTAGGCTAAAAACCCAGAACATATTATTGGACAATTTCCGTTTTCTTGACGTTTCAATTCCTCTTAGGTAGGCTAAAAACCTATAATGATAATTCCTTTATTCAGGTATAAAGAAAAGTTTCAATTCCTCTTAGGTAGGCTAAAAACAAAAGGAGGAATTTAAATGGCCTTTTCTCATGGTTCGTTTCAATTCCTCTTAGGTAGGCTAAAAACGGGATTGGAGAACAATATACCGAAATTTGAGGCAGCATGTTTCAATTCCTCTTAGGTAGGCTAAAAACTCATATGTTTCTTTTTCTTATCACAATATTTTCTAGTTTCAATTCCTCTTAGGTAGGCTAAAAACCAGGAATGGCGGATTTGAGACAGCATTCCAACCCGCAGGGTTTCAATTCCTCTTAGGTAGGCTAAAAACAAACCGGTATTAAAAAACGGTTCTCGAAATTCTTCCAGTTTCAATTCCTCTTAGGTAGGCTAAAAACTATTCGTCCTGCATCCGAATATATTCCTGTAGATGGTTTCAATTCCTCTTAGGTAGGCTAAAAACGAAAGAGCATTAGATAGGCTGCCGGAAACACACCGGGTTTCAATTCCTCTTAGGTAGGCTAAAAACTAGATACAGACAATGGTAATCTATATGCCTCCCCTCGTTTCAATTCCTCTTAGGTAGGCTAAAAACAAAAACCTTTTTGAACAGAATCTGCTCCGCTGGAAAGTTTCAATTCCTCTTAGGTAGGCTAAAAACCATCTTCTGAAACTTCTTTGGCAACAGGCATCGGAATGTTTCAATTCCTCTTAGGTAGGCTAAAAACTGAGGATTTGCCGGATTATCAACCAGGTCTATTTTTTTGTTTCAATTCCTCTTAGGTAGGCTAAAAACTAGCCTAGGGACGCCTTTTCTTATTGATTTTCACAGTTTCAATTCCTCTTAGGTAGGCTAAAAACCCAAAGCTGCAAGAGAACGGCTCACAAAGCAAGCAACTGGTTTCAATTCCTCTTAGGTAGGCTAAAAACAGGAAAGAGACCAAAAAAGAGGAGAGGGGAATAAATGAGTTTCAATTCCTCTTAGGTAGGCTAAAAACCGAATTGGAGCGAATATCAACAGGAAAATGGACTAAGTTTCAATTCCTCTTAGGTAGGCTAAAAACATCAATCCCATCCCCTTTTTCTTGGAACGAATGAAAAGTTTCAATTCCTCTTAGGTAGGCTAAAAACTCGCCGCCAAAAACAAATTCATAGTTTTTGAAACCAAAGTTTCAATTCCTCTTAGGTAGGCTAAAAACTCTAAGTCTTCTTCGTCAATCATGTCGCCGTGTTTATGTTTCAATTCCTCTTAGGTAGGCTAAAAACCAATTAAACATCCCATAAATTCAAGCTTTTACCCTTAACCATATTCACCTATTTTAGTCTAATTTTAATAACAAAATCCCTGTATGTCAAGGTTTTTAGGCAAATAAAATTGTCGTCGACCCCCAGGGGTTTTTACATTATTGGAGGTCGACGACAATTTTAATGTCCATATTCCTTTTATAAAAATATAAAAAAGTTTTCTGCTCCGCCTTTTTTACTCTCATCATCTCACACTGGTAATAATTGGTGCTACAAAATATATAAAATATTATCGAATCATGTTCTTCATCTATGACTTTTTTTAATTCATATTTTCGTTTACATAAATTGCTTTCGCTCGTTTATCCTTTCAGAATAGAACTTCATCCCAGCAAAGATATTTTCAGGAAAATTTAAGGCTTTTCCTACTCTTTTTTCTTCCACATCATAGACCATTATGACAAACATCTATAAATCATTTCCTATCCTACCAGCGTGAAACAAAAGGTTCATACTCTTTTTCTCCCATCAGATGTTTTTCCAGTTTATAAAGTTCCAGCCTTATAAGCCGCCTATAAGATACTTCGCGTCCCAGTTCTCTATGTTTTATAGTAGTTTTTATTTTTTCTTCCCATTCCTGTAAAAATAACTTGCGACCGTTATCGTTGAGCAAAATGCTGTCCAGTTTGCTATCAAAATGGGATGCCTTAAGCATATTACGGCCTAATAAACTAAAGATAATCCTATCTACCAGTATAGGTTTAAAAACTTCTGCCACATCAAGATTAAGAGTAAATCTCCTGAAATTGGTAGTATGTAAATATCCTATACGCGGGTCAAGATGTGTTTTATAGATTTCGCTTAAAACTGCGGTATAAAGTATAGTATTACCAAAGCTGATCAGTGCATTTATCCGGTCTCTGGGAGGTCTGCGATTGCGCCCATTAAATGTAAACTCAGGTTTGTCAATTATTACATTGAAAGCTTCGTAATAGGTTTCCCTTATATTCCCTTCTATAGCCATCAATTCTTCATTAGTAAAAGACCTGTCGATACTTTTTTCAAGTTCCTTTATATGTTCTATTACGTTTTCTAAATCTTTTCCCCGGTTTTGATAATACCGCAAGACAGCCAGCATATTATAGACTGCCCCCCGGACAAATTCCCGGGCCAATTTTATCCTTCTTTCTGCATCCAGATAAAATTCAGCCTGTTTTAATATCATAAAACCAGAATTAAGGTGTTCACGCGGATAATAGCTTCCGGCATAATAGCCGTAATTGTTAAAAAAATGAAGTATTATTTCTTTTTGGGTTATAAATTCCAGAAACCTTTTATTAAGTGTTACCTCCCCAAATATATAAATTTCTTTTAAATCTTCCACCGGCAGGTATTTTTTGTCTCCCTTAGTTTCAAAATAAACTGTATTGTCTTTGCGCTTAAATTCTCCATCATTAAAAACATAAATAGTTTTTTTCATCCCATCACCTGCTTTTATTTTAAGCCCAACAAAATTCAGTATAAGCACATTTCCTACAATATTTATTTTTCTCCGGAGGTGGTGGCAGGGGGTTAGCAATAATTTTTTCTATTTGCTTGACTGCATTTTTTATTTCTTTTTCATTTTCTTCATCTAGAATAAACTCTATCTTTTTCCTCTCTTCCGGAATTAAAAGCTCACCTCTGGCTTCTATTCCCATTTCCTTAAGTTGCCATAAATAGAACAGCAGCTGTTTCTCTGCACTTTCCACAAAGCGGGAAGATTTTTTTATCTCCCCTACCACCAGATTTTCTCCTTCTCTTCGCATTACATCAAATTTCCCGGTAGTTATATCTACCTCTTTCCTTTCCCTTTCATAGCTGGTTTCCCCAATAAGCCTTCCAATCCTTATATTTTCATCTTCCTGATCCGGCTCCAGGCCATGTGCCAACAGCCAAACCTGCCTCTTACATATATAATAGTACCATATAAGGGTTCCGGTTACATAAAAATCCATACCATCATCTCATTTCTCAATGTTAATACTCCAAAAATGTTTTCTCTAACTCTGAATAATCTAATCCAGTTTCAGTAGAATATTTTATATTAACTATAGGCAGCCTGTACTTATTTTCACAAATCCTCCCATTTTTCTGTAATTTCTTGTATTTTCCTAAATTTATCGGAATTTCATATAAACTAATTTTATAAAACTCATTCTTCTCATAAAATTCTTCCACTAAATCCAAAAACTTAATAGGTATCACACTAACCTTAACAGTTTCAAAATTTCTTGTTTTTTCCTCAGATATAGGCACATCATAAAATAATTCAGCAATTGCTACCCTTTCATAAACTTTTTCCCCATCTTTATATTCAGAGTCATATATATCATAATCTTTGTAAATTTCATCCATTATATCCAATAAATCTTTTTCTGTTAATCTTCCCTGCTTTTCTTTAATAATTTCTTTGGTTCGCTCTAGAATATCCTTGCTATTTTTATAGACATAGTTTATTGATACATCAGAAAAATCAAAAATTATAAATTCAGAATCATTTTTTTTATAACTTCGATTACATCTACCTGCTCTTTGAATCAAAGAATCTATGGGGGCACACTCACTAAACATAATATCAAAATCTATATCTAATGAAACTTCTACAGCCTGGGTAGCAATGAGTAAATCACAATTTTTTAAATTTTCTTCTGAACCATCTTCCTTTTTTCCTGTCAATATATCTTCTTTCTTTTTTCGGTCTTTAAGAGTAAATTCAGAATGATAACACATCAATTCTTTATTATCATTTACCAATCTATCTTTCCATTTTTTATAGGTTTTCTTGGCAGTTTCAATATCATTTACAATTATTGCTACTCGCTTATTTTTCTTTAAATATGTTTCTACATATTCATCTAATTCTTCAATTTTAACATCAATATACTTCCAATTATTTCTGACCAGACTTAACCTTTCTTCAGCCATAACTATTTGAGGATTTCCTAGTACATTACTAAAGTGTTCGCGTACCGCTTGGGGGAAGGTTGCGCTCATAATCATTACTCTTCCCCCCAATTTTTTTATCTTTTCCACAGTTTTGGTTATAAGAGCTAGAGTATAGGTATCATAAGCTTGTATTTCATCAATAACAACGGAAGCGCCTATTAAAGAAAATTCTTTTTGAGTCCAAAAACCTGTATTAAACCCTGTCGAAAGTATCTGATCAATTGTAGATATCATAACTGGAAACATAAAAGCTTTTCCACGCAATAACTGTTCCCTTATTAAATCAATTTTTATTTCATTTTCCTCATTTTCTAAAAACAAAAATGACTGAACTCCAGAATGCGATATACCACAGGGGGAATCATAAAAATATTCCTCACTTATACGCTTATACAAATTATTAGAAGTAATCATGGTAGGCATTAAAAAAATTAATTTTCTAAAATCACTGTTAAGAGACCACAAAACAGCAGCCTCCGTTTTTCCAGAACCAGTAGGCGCAACAGCCAAAAGGTCCCCTTTTACTTGCGAACAAGCTTTTTGAAAAGGTCTTTCTTCATAATTTTTATTCTCTTTTTCAACCTTCTGTCTTATCCTTAAACGCATAGTATCTAAGTCATGATACAACCAATAGTTATTTCTCTTTTGCAAATTGGAAGAAGCAGTCCAATCACAATAATGCAATATTCCTTTTAAAATTGAATAAATTTGTCTCCGCTGATTATAATTAAACTTATCAGTTATATTAGAAGCTTTAGAGGCTGTTTCTTCCATTACTTTAAAAAAATTCTTTTTATACAAATTAATATCAAAATTAGTATTTTTTAAGACTTCAACACAAATACCTTCTCTTTTTAAGATGGGCTCTACTATCGAAAAAGCATAGATAATCTTTTCCTGCTCAAATTTAGGCCAAACCTCTCTTAATCTTTCACGTAAAAAACTATCCCATTGTTTATCAAGTGTTTTATGGTGTCCGAGTACAGCCCATACTTCATAAGGTAAATATTCTTCCTCACCATTTTTTATACGTTTAAGCCACCAATGAAACAAAAGACAAGATGATATAATCTCATGCCTAAAGTTATTTTTATAATCTGGTCTTTCTCCCTTTTCAATCTTTTCCATATTTTCCTGAAAAATATCTAACAATTTACCTGTATCATGAAACAACACACTAATCAGGCTCTTTTGTCTCATAATCTCATAAGGAATATTTATCTCATCAGCCCAAATTTTTATCAATTTATGGCATGAATCCCATATATCACTCCATATCCTATAGCAATCATTTACATGTTCCTCATAAGACACAAAAGGCTTTGCTCTATACATGTCATACACCTGCCAAAACTCTTTTTTCAAGCCAAAGAAAATAAAGGAATTTTAAACTTTTCAAAACAATAAACTTCAGTTTCTTCTTTCAGATTTACCCAGCCAGGTAAAAAACTAAAAACCTCATACCTTTCCCCTTTACGCACCTCACCATCAAAGCTATAGTCTACCGGCAGTTTTTTGACAACAGGTGTACTTAAAATAACATCTAACCTACTCTGCTTTATTTCATCCCAATCTAACCTATAATTATCTTCAATATCCCCCGGAAATAAAACAAAGCCTTCCAACCCCATACCAGTACTAAACTGTGAAGAATTTAACTTTTCAATCATAAAACATGGACTTACTTCCAATATCTTTACCAAATCATCGCTTGTGCCTATAGTTAAACAAAAAACCGGATTCTGAAAAGCCTCTTGTAACTGTTCCAAAACACTTTTATCTTCATTTGCATAAAATACCCACAGACTTATAAATGTTAAAAATTCCCTGTTAACAATATCTTTTTCTATTTTGTTGCCGCTTTTTATTTTAGAATAATTCCACAAATCAATTCCTTTTCCCCAATGCATACCTGCTGCCCCGGTTTTTATATTATTCTCCTTAAAAAACTGCAGAACTTCTTTGAAATTTTTTCCTAAGGCAGCTCCAGCCAACCCTACTAAGGTAGAAAAGGGAGGCAAAGGGAGACAAGAATGATAAAGCTGTCCCCCTGGGTCTCTAAACGAAGCAAAATCTGCCTTTAAATGTACATAAAAACCGTACATAAAGGTTTCTCCTTTCCTGTAACCTATTAAGAATAAACCTTACTCAGTTTTTTCTCCAAAAATATCATCTATCCACTGTCTCATCTTATCAAAAGCTTGTCCCAAAGTAGCAAACTGTTCATTATCTTCCGGGAAAAATCCTTTGCGTTCTCCTATAACATGGTCAATAATTACATATGCAAAATCACTAATTGTTTGATTAATTAAATTAATATCAGGCTTTCCTTTTTCAATCCTAATACTTTCCATAAAAATAGGATTTTTGACTTTCATCAAGGCTGCACAGACAAATTTGGGAGAAATATCAGTTAAAAATCTGCTCTGTCTGCCTACTGTCCAAAGATTTTGGACAGCTGTCAACAAAGCTTTTACTCTTTCTGCTTTTTGTTTTGCTTCCAATTCTAATTTATAAAGATCACCTGCTGTTTTTTCCCCTACTCTGTCTAATTCAATAAGTATAGTCCCTTTATAAAACCCAGAATGAATTTCTGTTTCAAAAATATTGGGATCTCCTCCTGCTTTAACAGCCATATAATTAGTTCCGTAATCTAAATCTCCTCTATAAGGTTCTAAAGCAATCAATGGAGAGACTCTTACCGGACTAATTCTTTTAACAGTAGCAGTATCTGCCTTCATAAAACCAAATAAATCATCATCAATATATTCCTGAGGGTTACACATAGTGGTAGCAGCACCTTTTTTCTGAACCGCAGTGACTCCCTCAGATAATTTACAGCCTAAAACTGCCAACTGTTCTCTTAAGGCCCTTCTTACTGCCTGTGAAGAACAGTACGGATATTCTTTCCCATCATTCATCTGTATTTTTTTCAAATTAGTTATATTATCAGCCTCTTTATCTCCTGCATTCAAGGAAGTATAAGATGCCCATGTAAGATAGGATATGGTTAAACATTTGGCATCTTTCATTTTATTCTCATTATTTTTCATTTCATTTTTCATTTCTGTATGCCCCCTTCTTCTTTATCAGATTTATCAGATTTAGGTAATAAAGAATTATAAACATTTAAAGCGCCTAAAACACAATAAGCCTTAAATTCTTCAAAAGGAACCTCTTCAAGAAGACCTCCTTCTATATCTTTGGAAGTAATAAGCCCATATCTCATCTGCAAATTATTAATTTGATTCAAAAAATCTTCCTTGGTTCGGCTTTTACGTAAAGCATACAAATCTCCTTTTATTCTCTTTATATCCGTTTCAAGCTTTACTGTTCCTTCTTCTAACAACTTTTCTTTTGCACGCATCACGATCGATTTGCCTAAATTTACAGCTTTTTGTACCTGCTCACTGTTCATTTTTACACCTCCTATTTCCATTTCGTAAAGCATTAAAAAATCTAACAAAGCCTTTAAGTACCCCCCTTCCCGCATAGATACATAAAAAGCAAAATCCTCCGCATCTAATAAAACACTTTTTTTATACAGAACTCTTCTAAAAAAATAATCGCGGAAATAAGAATATCTGGTATTCTTTAATCCCCCTATATATAAGCTATCAAATAGTAATTTGGGAAAATTATAATCATTCTTATCTACCAGCAAATGTAACAACCTAAAAATATAGGCAGTATCATTGTAAAAAATTACATTATTAGTTTTAAAAGTATCTCTTTTACTTTCAACAAAAAGCAAAACTATTTGTACAGGAGCATTTGATAACGAAAAAGCAAGTAGTTCATCTAATGAAAATTCATTTTCTTTCCTTAAAATTTTGTATGCCTGATAATAAAAAGCCCATAAAAATTCATAAGGATATTGGGAATAAAGCAAAGGTGAATTATCGTCCATCCTCAAATTAGTCCAAAAAGTTTCTTCATTCATTAATCTCATATGAGAAGTAAATCCAATTTTTTCATTTACTTGAAATAATTTTTTTAAATTTGAAGAACTAACCTGTACTATAAATAAAGAATCAGATGTTTTTTTATAAGTTGCCGCCTCTACAGCAAAATGTCCCAACAAATCGCACTCCCAACATATCTGTGCAGGATTCTTTCCTTGGGAATTAAATGACCTGGTAGCAGTTCCACTGGCAAATAGAAGAAAAGAAGGCTGGCTTACCTCATAACACTTAAAACTTTTTTGTCCACACACAGAACAAACTTTTAATCTTTCTCTCCCTGTTCTTACAGGTAAAATGTCGATTTTTCTGTGACAAAAAGGTTCTTCAAATAAAACCTTTTTTTGTTTGCCCCAAAGTTCTGCTTTATCGTTTTCCTTCAAAAAGTCTTCCACTCTTTTTCGCAACTTGGAATCAGATATTTCTTCAATAGGAACAGCATGAGTTTTACCCCAACTACTACCTTTGATAAACAATGCAGGTATCGGGGTAGGATTCTTTTTTGGTTTCAACAAAATTTGATCCTTATCCAAATCATAGAAAACCAACACTGGATTTTCTTTTTGCTTTTTATCAGATACATTCCAATATCGGCTAGCCAATTCTTCATAACTTTCACTCAATAAATTCCTTAATTTATCTTCATTATCGTACTCAAACTCTAATCCATCATTCACCAATTTAACCCCTATACCATACTTTGCTTCTAGCTGTAATTCCTTAATTATGTTGTATAAACCGGCTATACCTGCATCAAACCACCAATGCTTGCGAACATAAATCTTGTACAATTTTGACATGACCCCAACACCTCCTTTTCCTCTTAATCCTCTACCTCAAAACACCCAAACCCCTGCGAATTCTTGGAGCCCAGGCCTGTATAATAAGCTATTTCCATCAGTTCCGGATCCCCTACCAGCCAGTAAATTCCGCTATAACCTTTGATGATAAAATCCTTATATTTTATGATTTTCAGGAATTTATCCTTGCGGTTGTCACAAGGTATAACCTTTAATTCACCCTTGGAATATTCCCCTTTTAACACCCAGTATTTCTTTTGTAAATTGCCGAGAATAAGGCTGTCGAAAGGAGTATCCCAGGGTGAAAAATAGGTAGTCCTTTTTTTTCCCTGCACTTCTTCAGTAGTATGTGCTACCACCGGGGACAGCATTTTTATGCGCACTTTTTCAGAGAAAACTACCGCCTTAGGTACATTTATCGACTTTAATTCCACACGGTTGCTGCCCAGATGGAGCTCTTCCGCTTTCATCAAGGTTTCCGCCAGGTCGGTAATAAACGGTTCTAGAGGTGAAGAAACCGTAAGGGCCACCGGTGATTTGAAAATTATATCTCCTTTCTCCTTGTTTAATCTGAATTCTCCTCTTAAACTAGAATAAGTAAAAAGTTTGAAACGCCTTTTCTGGTAGCTGAACCCCTCTTGATGCAAAAATTCCCGGTAATCACTGTCTGATATGTTTTTGTAAAGAAAACCCTGTAAAATATGATGATAGTGGACAGGTAAAACTATGTCCTGGTCAGAACCCATAGTAATGGTAATACGCATTATCTGCCATCCTCTCATCTTAACATCATAATTTCCCTTAAATAGCAATATTATACTAAATTCTTCTTAAATCTTCCATAATCCTGCTTTAATTTTTATGAACAGTATAACTAAATAAGGTGACATCTTTTTGTCACCCTAAAAAAATTTTTTTGTTTTATTACTGGCTTTTAATTTTTATAAAAGCTATACTTATTAACCGATAGGTCTGATTATATTTAAAACTGCTGAGTTGAGGTAATAGATATGCTCGTATTAAAAAATCAAAAGCTTCGCACAGAAATCTGGCAAATTTCCTGGCCGGCTATGGTAGAAATGATTATGTATATGATAGTAGGAATTGTAGATGTAGCCATAGTAGGACGCTTAGGTGCTGCACCCCTTGCCGCGGTAGGTTTGGGAGCAGAAATATTTTTTTCAATTGTCCTTCTTTTCGAAGCCCTATCAACAGGCTCTTCTGTTTTAATAGCCCAGGCCAGAGGAGCTAAAAACTATGAGCAAATTGCCAGCATTATTTTACATACAGTAATTATGGCAATAATCACAGGCACAATAACCGGTATAATCGGTCTAAATCTGGCTACCCAGATAATAGAACTCTTTTCAGTAGAAAAGTCAGTTCATGACCAAGCTTTGCATTATCTTCTCATAACCTTTAAAATTACTCCTTTTGCAGTTACTTTGTATATGCTGCATTCAATCTTCCGGGGATTGGGTCGAACCGACATTCCCATGAAAATATCTCTTGTAATGAATATTTTTAACGCCATAGGTGATTATATATTGGTTTATGGTAAATTAGGACTACCTGCTCTAGGAGTAGCAGGTGCTGCTTATGCTACATCATTTTCGCATATTTTGGGAGTAATTCTGGCTTTCTACTTCTTTAAGATTAACCGTAAAAGTTTTTTCCCTTATAAAGAAACCAAAAAAACAATTAAAATCACTGTTTTTCGGGATATATTAACTCTAGGAATCCCCAGCTTGGGAGAAAACTTTTTCTGGTCTTTGAGCAATATAATTTCAATCTTTTTAATTGTCCATGCGGGAACATTAGCTTATGCATCCCACCAACTAGCAGTAGTCATAGAATCAATTTCTTTTATGCCCGGTTTTGGGATTGCTGTTGCTGCCAGTGTGCTGGTAGGTCATAGTATAGGAGCAAAAGACCGAAACATGACAAAAAAATACGCCCGTGGAACTATAGAATTTGCTGTCATTATAATGGGTTTTTTCGGCCTTTTGTTCGCACTTCTCCCTCACCAGATCGTTTCTCTTTTTACCAATGATCAGGAAATAATTGGAGTAGCTGGAACCCTTATCCGCATTGCTTCCCTGGAACAGATCACCATGGCTTCCAGTATGGTTATGGGAGGTATTTTAAGAGGCTCCGGCAATACCCGAACTCCCATGCTTATAATCACTTTATTTACATGGGGATTTCGTCTGCCACTAACCTATTTTTTAATAATAGTCCTGCATAAACCTGTAACTTATGTATGGATAGCTTTTGTAATCGACTGGACTTTGCGAACCCTGGTATATTCTGCAATCATTCTCCGTCAGAATTGGCTTAACAAAGCTTTAGAAAAACAGGCAAACAAAATTTAATATTGAACATAAAAGCCTCAGAGTTCTTTTCTCTGAGGCTTTAACCTGCAAGTATCATCTTTTTTACCTGTTCATGTGCAAAATTTTCAATAGTATTATCAAGTTTTTTATCTAATTTTATCCCTTTTCGCATTAAGATAACTTTAATGAAAAAATCAGCAATATCCGGATTCTTAGGTAAAAGAGGTCCATGCAAATAGGTTCCTATAAGATTTTTATAAAATATTCCTTCTGTTTTATCATATCCATTATTCCCATATCCTTTTATAACTTTTCCAAAAGGCTCTATAGCTGAATCATTCAAATAAGTTCTGCCTCCATGGTTCTCAAATCCAACTACTGTGACTTTTTCCCCTGTCACCTCAGCTTCCAGGATTATATTGCCTATAAGCCTCTTTTCTTCCCCTTCAGTATAAAAATCGAAAAAACTAAGCCCTTGCATAATTTTACCATCAAGCGCCTGATAATATTTACCTAAAAGCTGATAAGCTCCACATATCGCCAGCATAGGCATGCCTTCCTCAATTTCTATCCACAGACGGTCTGCTCTCTTCCATAAATCCCGGTAAATCAAATCCTGTTCCCGGTCTGACCCGCCCCCCATAAAAATAAAATCTATATCATTAAAGTCCAAATCCTCTCCTAAACTAACCGGTGTTATCTTACAATTAAAACCATACCACTTTAACCTCTGGCTAAGACAGATAAGATTTCCCCTGTCACCATATAGATTCATTAAATCCGGATACATATGAGCTATTTTAATTTCTCCCATGTTTTCCCCTCATCTCAGTTTATCATAATTTTATTCTGTCAAGCGAAAGACCTCTCCCTCTTTACTTGCCTTTTTATGGTGCATTCTCCTTAAAATCTTCCGGCAGGGAAAAAGTGCAGTATAAGTAGAAAGAATATAAGTAGTTTCGCCTTCTCCACTGCAGGCAGCTTCTATTCCTTCTTTAAGAGGAGTTTTAATAAGTATGGTATTTTCACTTACTCCGCTGTACTTTATACGAACTGCAATATCCCCGCTTCTTTTGCCTGAACAAACTATTCTTTCATAATTTGTTTCATTTATAATCTCTACATCTGCATCCCATATCCAGGAAACATCACGCCCATCAGCTGCATTATCATTCAAAGCCAAAAATATGTTTTTCCTCCTCTTATCATGTTTCATAGCAGTTAAAGTCTGGTTTAAACCGGCAGGATTTTTTACTAAAATAAGTATCGTTTCTTTTCCGTTGATATTAAAAACCTCCATGCGCCCCGCACGCGGTATATAAGATTTGATTGCCTTCCTTATTGTTTCATTCTCCACTCCTAAAAGTTTGGCTGCCGAAACTGCAGCTAATATATTATAAGCATTATAAAAGCCCTGATAATAACTTTCTATTTCTATATTGTTTATTTTAAACCGTAAATGCGGATTCATCACTAAATCTCTGGCTAAAAAATTGGGCTCTGGATTATGGTTTCCACATTTGTTACAGTAAAAACTGCCCAGCTGTGCATAATGATAACGGCGATAGCTGATTTCATTTCCACAAAAAACACAGTATCTGCCTTCCCTGCTTTCACTGCTTACCAAAGTATCATAATCAGTATCATCAAAACCGTAATACCAGACACAAAGCCCAGTATAACGCTCAAAATCTGCCATCAAAGGGTCATCAGCATTTAATACCAGTTCTATACTGCTTTCCCGGACTGCATCTTTTATCATCTTTACGGTATAATCAAGCTCTCCATACCTGTCCAGTTGATCACGAAAAAAATTAGTGATGAGCAGCAATCTGGGTTTCACTTCCCTCAAAAGCAGAGGAACATTAGCCTCATCCGTCTCCAAAACCGCATAATGATATCTGCGCCTGCCTGTAAAATCGCTTCCGGCAATAAAAGCAGTAGTAATACCTGTCAGCATATTAGCCCCTGCTCGGTTGTGTATAATAGAATACCCCTCTTCCGTGAGTATCTGGGCAATCATGTTGGATGTAGTAGTTTTGCCATTGGTGCCTGTTACTACAATTATTTCTTCAGTTATGTTTTTAGCCAGTTTTTTTAAAATGTCCGGATCAATTCGGCGGGCAATTTTACCAGGCAAAACAGTTCCCTGTCTTCCCAAGACTTTCATTAAAAGGAGCAATATTTTTCCTGTTAACATAGCCGTTATTTTACGCAAGCCTCTCATAGTTTTAACCTCATTTACAGAATTAAAAGGTATGCTTTAAAAATTAAATCCGCATACCTTTTGTAAATTATAGTTTTTATCTATAAACGAAAATTTTTCATCATGACCCTAAACGGTAAATCCAATCTATGACATGGTATTTGCGCATCCTTTTAGGCCTTGACTTCTCATAAAGCTCAAGATACACATTTTCCAGTTTTTTTGCCATATTGGCTGAAGAAAGAAGGTCAGCCTTTTTATAAGCATTATCCTTAAAAGAAGCATAAGTTTCTTCATCAACCAGTATTCGTTTTATAGCACTCACGAATTCCTCCATATCACATCCGGTAAGATAACCGTTTACTCCATCATCTACCATATCTATTACCCCGTTGGCTTTTACCGCAACTACCGGTAAGCCTGCTGCCATAGCCTCAATCAGAACCAACCCCTGAGTTTCAGTCAGGGACGCAAATACAAAAAGGTCAGCCGAAAAATATACATTTACCAAGGTATCAAAAGGCAAAGCACCGGTAAATATAACATCTTTTTCCAAAGACAATCCTAATGAAACTGCCAGTTTCTTGAGCTCATGCTCCAAAGGTCCTTGAGCAGTTAAAACCAATGTAGTATCCGGTCGTTCTTTCTTTAGAAGATTAAAAGCATTTATCAGAAATCCCAGATTTTTTTCTTTAGTAAGGCGGCCTACAAAAAGAAGTATTTTGTTATCCTTTGGTATAGATGGATACTGTTTTCTAAGATATTCTTTATCACCATTCTGGAATTTGTGTAAAGGAACCCCGGTAGGAATTACCGATACTGGAGCCTTTACTTTAAGCTCCTTTAATTTTGCTTCTACTTCTGTGCTGGGAACTATTACATGATCACATTGATTGCAGAAATTGGTGCTGTATTTTATAGTTATCTCCCGGGCCAAATCTTGGGCAATTGGTACATAATGCACATATTGATCATACAAAGTATGATAAGTAAAAACGAGGGGGATACCCTGCCTTTTTGCATTATGAAGACCAACCCTTCCCATAGTAAAGGGGGAATGAACATGAATTATATCTAAATCCAGCCTCTTTATGAGCATGCTAAGTCCCGGATGAACTGGGACAGCCAAGGTATAATCAGGATTAGTAGGAGCAGGTAGAGAAAAAAACCTGTAAACCTTCTCTTCCTCATCTTCATAATCGGGATAACTGGGAGCAAATATATATATATCATGACCTAATTTATTAAGTTCATATTTAAAAGTAGTTATAGATGTTACTACACCGCTGGTATAAGGCTTATAGCTGTCGGTAAAAACTCCTATTTTCAAAACTGAATCCCCCCTTCACCTTTCTCAAAATAAATATTATATTGTGGATCAAATTCTGGCAAGTATTTTAACCTCCATTTTACATTATTCTTCATAAAATTCATAACCGGCAATTTGAAAAGTTTCCCCTTTATCAGCCATACTTCCAGTTGAAGTAATATCTTCTTCTGCCGGCCTGGTAAACTTATCCTGAATCTCGGCAGCACATTTCGCACAAAGGGTAGTATTAACCAATCTTTTAAGCCTTTGTGGTTCAATCTCTTTTCCGCAATTTTCACATATCCCATACTGTCCCGTATTATATCGTTCGATAGCATCATTTACCTTTTCCAACTCGAATTCCAGCATTTCGAGAAGTCCGGCATCTTTTTCTCTTTCATACAGATCAGATGCCGCATCTGCCGGATGTTGATCATACAGGGAAAGCTCATCTGTAGACTCTGCCTGCGGCATCATAAGCTGCTTTCTTTTCTGTCCGATTATACTTTCGATTTCCTTTTTTTTGGCCATTAAACTTTCTAAATTATTCAAACTTAACACCTCGGTTCATTAAAAATAAATAATGAACCCTCCCACCTTAAGCTGAGCCTGAACAATAGCTACTATATCAGCAATAAAGCTGCCGATAACAGGAATGTTCAAAACAATCATCTGCTGCAAAAAATAAAGAACCAAAGCTGCCAAAACGGTAAATCCGATAGCAGTTCCGAAGCCACGGGATACCCCAATAAGAAAATTAAGAAACAGCAGACGGCGAGGATTTTCAAGCAACTCAACATACTCAGCCAGCCGCATTTTTTCCATATTTACCGCCAGCTCATCTAATTTATCCGACAGTTTTTGCAATACCAGATTAGTATTTTCATTATCTCCCGATTTACCATCTTTAAACGACAGGATAATCCCCCCCTCCAGTCTACTTATTAGTATGCCTTTAAACTACATTATCATACCTTTATCTATTATTTAATGTTTGTGGATTTTCCCGCCGATTTATAAACCTTTCAGAACTAAAATTATTAACTGCCATAACCGACGCTTTCCCTAAAAGTTCTGCAAACTCTACCTAATCACCTTTTTTGCCTAGAACAGAAATAGGCCTTTTAAAGTTTACTATAAGATTTAAGGGAAGAGTCTCCTCTTCCCCACTTTCAAAATACATAAATTTGAAAAATTCTTCATACTAAAGGGTTATTTAAAACTTATGCTCTCTGCTTTTCTAGTGTACGTTATTATTTGAGTTTTTCAACTACCCCGGCACAGCGTGAACAAAGGGTAGGATATTCACTATTCTGACCTACCGAAGGAGATATTATCCAGCAACGTTCACATTTTTCTCCTTCCGCTTTTTTAACTTCAACCCAGACCCCTTCAATTTCAGGAAGAGAGCGGGTATCTTCCGGCCTTTCTCCCGCCGGTTTTATATCTACCCGGGAAGAAATAAAAATCTTATCCAAGAAAGAAACTTCATTTAAAACCTTAAGCCAATCTTCTTCAGCATAAATGGTTACCCATGCCCCTAATGAATGTCCTATAATCTTATTTGCCCGGGCCTCTTCCATAGCTTTAGTAACTACTTCCCGAACTTTAAGTATTTTTTCCATTCTGTCTTCAATATCATGATCTTCGTATCCTTTAACTTCAGGCCATTCTAAAAGCTGGACACTTATAGGCTGTCCTTCTCTTCTCAGATAACTCCAGATTTCTTCCGTAGTAAAAGCTAAAATAGGAGTTAAAAGCACAACCAGAGCATTAATAAGCTCATATAAAACGGTTTGCACTCCTCTTCTTCCTATATCGTCAGGATGCGAACAGTAAAGTATATCTTTACAGATATCGAAATAAATGTTGCTTAAATCAACTGTACAGAAATTATGGATAGAATGGAAGACCACATGAAACTCATAATTTTCATAAGCCCTTGTAACCCGCTCAATCAGTTTATCTAGCTTTATAAGTATCCATTTATCCATTTCAGACAATTTTTCATATTCTACCTTATGTTTATCCGGATCATAATCAAAAAGATTTCCTAATATAAAACGGCAGGTATTTCTTATTTTACGATAAGCTTCTGCACTCTGCCTTATTATATTTTCTGATACTGCTACATCAGATCGATAATCAGCCGAAGAAACCCAAAGCCTTAAAATATCTGCCCCCATCTCTTCAATCATCTGCAAGGGATCAACCACATTGCCTAAAGACTTTGACATCTTGCGTCCTTGTTCATCCACTACAAAACCATGGGTCAAGACGCTGCGATAAGGTGCCCTGCCTTTAACTGCCACTGCCGTAGACAATGATGAGTTGAACCATCCGCGATGCTGGTCGCTTCCCTCCAGATAAAGAGCTGCCGGCCACACTAAATCAGGATGAGTTTCCAAAACTGCCATATGGCTGGAACCTGAATCAAACCACACATCCATAATGTCAGTTTCCTTACGGAAACTTAAGCTCCCGCATTTTTCGCATTTATATCCTTCAGGTAATAAATATTTCGCATCTTTTTCGAACCATATATCTGAACCAAATTCGGCAAAAAGCTGACTTACTCTCTCAATGGTGGCATCATTAATTACAGTTTCACCACATTCTGTGCAGTAGAATATGGGTATAGGCACACCCCAAGTGCGCTGCCTTGAGATACACCAGTCTCCGCGGTCTCTGACCATATTATAAATTCTATCGCGTCCCCAGGCCGGAATCCAAGTTACCTCATCAATAGCCTCTAATGCTTCCTTACGGAAGTTTTCAATAGAGGCAAACCACTGTTCAGTAGCTCTGTAAATTATAGGATTTTTACATCTCCAGCAATATGGATACTGATGCTCAATCTTTGAAGACTTTAAAAGCATACCTAAAGCTTCGAGCTCAGCAATAACATCCTTATTGGCATCATGTACAAAAAGCCCTTTAAACTTTCCAGCTTCTTCAGTAAAGTGTCCGCTGTTATCCACCGGTGATATAACTTCAAGACCGTATTGCCTGCCAACATAGAAGTCATCTTCCCCATGTCCGGGAGCAGTATGAACACATCCGGTACCAGCTTCTAAAGTAACATGAGTGCCCAATATCACCAGAGAATCCCTTTCAAAAATAGGATGCCTGCATACAATCCTTTCCAGGTCTTTCCCTTTATATTCGTTTAAGATAACATAAGCATTCCAGCCTATTTCGCCGGCAACCTTTTCTAACAGTCCTCTTGCCAACACATATTTTTCTTTATTTACCTCTATAAGGACATAATCAAAATCAGGATGAACAGCTATCCCTGTATTGGCAGGAATAGTCCATGGAGTAGTTGTCCATATGATTACATAAGAATCTTCCGGAAGTACTCCCCGTCCGTCTTTTACCGGGAATTTTACATATATTGAAGGTGAAATTTTGCTGCTATATTCAATTTCAGCTTCAGCTAAAGCAGTTTCACAATCTGCACACCAGTAAACCGGCTTAAGCCCTTTATATATATATCCCTTTTTAGCCATTTCCCCAAAAACTTTTATTTGAATGGCTTCAAAATAAGGCTCCAGAGTAAGATAAGGCTTCTCCCAATCCCCTCTTACTCCCAATCTTTTAAACTGTTCTCTCTGGATATCTACATAACTTAATGCGTAATCCCTGCACTGACGCCGGAATTCCACCACATCAGTCTTATGCCGGTCTATACCCATCTTCTTGATAGCTTGCTGTTCAATGGGAAGGCCATGCGTATCCCAGCCGGGAACATAAGGAGCATCAAATCCGCTCATCGAACGATATTTCACAATTATATCCTTGAGGACTTTATTCAAAGTATGGCCTAGATGTATATTACCGTTGGCATAAGGAGGTCCATCATGCAAAATAAATTTAGGTTTTCCTACGTTTTTCTCCTGAACTTTATGATATATATCATTTTCTTCCCAAAACTTCAAAAATTCAGGCTCCCTCTTAGGCAAATTAGCCTTCATAGGAAATTGAGTTTGCGGTAAATTTAAAGTGCTGTCATACTTGCCTTTACCCATTTTCCTCTTACCACCTCGCCAGATTATTTTCATTTAAATCAACAAAAACCTTTCATCCTCCAGGGACGAAAGGTTTGCTTCCGCGGTACCACCCTTATAGTGTTTTTAAAAACACCACTCTCATGCTCCATAACGCGAGCAGCGTTCAAACCTACTCGTCAATCTCAACTTTCGGCTTGAAAGCTCACGGGTGATCTTCAGCCAGAAATCAGCTATCCGGCTTCCACCATCCCGGACTCGCTTAAAGCTGAAAAATCCGCCTACTCTCCCGCTCATCGCCATGAATATTCATTTTACCTGAAAATCGTATTTATTGTAGCATATACCACCTTACAAGGCAACTATTACCGCTTTTTAAGCACAAAAAATCAAAAATTTTTACAGCACAAATCATTTATTATGCATTTTATACACTCCGGCCGGCGGGCCTTGCACACCCGGCGTCCATGAAAAATAAAAAGGTGATGAGCCCTGCCCCACAATTCAACTGAAATCAAATCCTTAAGCTCATATTCAGTTTTGATTGGATTATCTGTTTGGACTAAACCCAGGCGGTTGACTACCCTGTGCACATGAGTATCTACACCTAACCCCGGTTTGCCAAAACCTACTGATAAAACTACATTGGCCGTTTTTCGTCCCACCCCGGGCAGTTTCATAAGCTCTTCAAAATCATCCGGCACCTTGCCGTCATAAAAATCAATCAGAAACCTGGCCATATTCTTTAAATTTTTAGCCTTGCTCCTGTAAAGCCCCACTTTTTTTATCTTTTCCTCCAACTCTTTTAAATCTGCTTTTGCCATAGCTTCCGGAGTATTATAAACAGCAAAAAGCTCCGGGGTAACTTTATTCACCTGTTTATCAGTAGTTTGAGCCGACAATATAACTGCCACCAAAAGCTCAAAAAAAGAATTATATTTAAGCATAGTCCCCGCATCAGGGTATTCCAAGAAAAGCCTTTCAAGTATAAGGCTGCACCTATCTTTTTTATCCACCTCAAATCCCCCTAAAGCAAAAGCCTACCTTTTATATAAAGGCAGGCAGAACCATTAATTTTGAAATTTATAAAACTTTGCTTAAAAAAGACTGGGTTCGCGGATTTTTAGGATCAGTAAAAATCTGTTCAGGAAGTCCTTCTTCTACAATCTGTCCTTCATCCATAAATATAACCCTGTCTCCAACTTCCCGGGCAAAACCCATTTCATGAGTCACCACTACCATAGTCATTCCTTCTAAGGCTAAATCTTTCATTACCGACAAAACCTCGCCTACCATTTCTGGATCTAAAGCAGAAGTAGGCTCATCAAAGAGCATAACTTTAGGCTGCATAGCTAACGCTCTGGCAATTGCAACCCTCTGTTTCTGGCCTCCAGACAAATTAGCCGGATAAACATGGGCTTTATCTTCCAGTCCTACTTTTCTTAAAAGCTCCATGGCTAAATCATCTGCTTCATTCTTAGGCATGCCTTTTATCTTTATAGGCGCAATAGTTATATTTTCCAAAGTAGTTTTATGAGGAAAAAGGTTGAAATGTTGAAAAACCATGCCCATTTTTTGGCGCACTTTATTTATATCTGTTTTAGGATCAGTTACTTCTTCTCCATCAACATAAATATGTCCTTTATTTACCTTTTCCAGCTGATTTATACACCTGAGCAAAGTGCTTTTGCCCGAACCTGAAGGTCCTATAACACATACTACCTCACGTGGCTTTATGTGAAGGTTAATACCCTTTAATACTTCTAATTTGCCAAAGCTTTTATATACACCAACTATATCTATCACCCGGTAGCTAACCTCCTTTCCACATAATCACCCAGAAGACCCAAACTCTTAGTTATAACAAAATAGATAATAGCCACTGCACCCCATACCCATGCTGCCTGATAGGTATTGGCATAAACTAAATTCCCCCGGTAGGTTAGCTCTGCCACCGCAATAGTTGATACCAAAGAAGTATCTTTCAAAAGAGCAATAAATTCGTTTATAAGAGGAGGTATAACAATCTTATAAGCCTGGGGCAGTATAATATAGGTCATGGCTTGTCTCTCATTCATTCCCAACGAACGGGCAGCTTCCATCTGACCTTTGTCAACTGCCTGAATACCAGCTCGGACTATCTCTCCTATATAAGCTCCGCTGTTCAAACCACAGGCAATAATAGCCGAAGTAAAAGCCTCATCTACACCAAAATAAGGTAAAACTCCGAAATGCAGGAGCAGTATCTGCACAAAAAGAGGTGTTCCCCGGAAAAAATCAATATAAGCAACAGAAATTGACCGCAAAATCCGATTCTTCGAAAGCCTGAACAAACCAGCAAACAAACCTAAAACCATACCCATTGCCACTGATAAAGCCGTAACCTCAATTGTTATCCAGGCTCCTTCCAAAAAATACGGCATATTTTCATATACAACCTGAAATCCTCTGATTTCAAAAAGACTGTCTATTATGCCATAAAATCCCGACAACGGTTATTCCTCCTATCAAACAAACTGAAAGCGCGAGTCCGCTCTCGCGCTTTTAGTATTATACCTGATAACTGATTATTAATCATTATTTCTCAAAATATTTTTTATAAATCTTATCATAAGTGCCATTTTCTTTCACTTTGGCCAAACCTTCATTAAGCATGTTCAAAAGCTCGGTGTTTCCTTTCTTTACAGCTATACCGTATTTGTCATCAGCAGAAAATACTTCTCCTACCATCTTTATATTAGCATCTTCAGTGGTTAATATATAGTTCAAGGTAACCGGATGATCGTTAATAACCGCATCAACACCGCCTTTTTTAAGCTCCATAAAAGCCTCTCCTACATCTTTAAACAGCTTTACTTCAGTAGAAGGATCTTTTTCCTTAACTTTATCACAGTAAGCTGCCCCTATTGTTCCAGTCTGAGCTGCCAACCTTTTGCCTTTTAAATCTTCAGTTCCATTAATATCAGTGTTATCGTTTCGAACTGCAACAATTAATCCGGCATCAAAATAAGGTTCAGTAAAATCTACCACTTCCAGCCTATCAGGGGTAATAGACATGCCGGATATTGCAGCATCAATTTTGCCCTGCTGAACGGCAGGAACTAAAGCTTCAAACGCCATATGTTTCACTTCTACTTCATATCCTTGAACTTCGCCAATAGCCTTAATCAGATCAATATCAAACCCAACTAATTCCCCTTTTTCCTGAGACTCGAACGGCGGGAAGGTAGCATTAGTCCCCACTATAATCTTCTTAGCCTTTTCTTCGGAATTATCAGCTGCTTCCCCTCCACAGCCAATAACAGTAAACATAAGGCCTAAAATTAATAAACTGCTTAACAATAGACGCCATTTACTTTTCAATTTTTATCACTCCTGTCACTTTATCTTAACAATCATAATTATACAATTAGATGTATTATTCGACAATAGTTTATCATTAAATGCTTATATTTATTTGCTTCTCCTATTTTTTTATGTATATTTTTTCAAAATATCCTTAATTTGAATAATTATTATCATTTAAAAATTTTTATACATTTTCTGCGTCAAAATATGTTATTATATGTAGGCAGTTGTAACTTCATCAGGAGTAAATCTTTTATAGAAACGAGGTAAACAATATGCAGCTTTTTACCAGCAACAAACAACTTAAAGCTGAAACAAGTATGCTTTTTGTCGCTTTTATATGGGGAGCTACTTTCGTAGTGGTTAAAAATGCTTTAGCCGATATAAGTCCGTTCTGGTTTTTAGCCCTTCGCTTTATAATTGCATTTATAGTTTTAGCCTTTCTGGCATTTGATAGTATAAAATCCATAAATTCTTCTACCATATTTTACGGCTCTGTTATCGGCTTCTTTCTTTTTATAGGCTTTGCTTTTCAAACTGTCGGTCTTAAATATACTACCTCTTCCAATGCAGGCTTTATTACTGGATTAAGCGTAGTTTTAGTACCGGTTATATATTCTTTAATGTACAAAAAAATCCCGGAATTTAAAACTTGCCTGGCCTCCTTGCTGGCCTTAATTGGTTTGTTTCTGCTTTCATTCTATACTAACAGCTTTAACTTAAACTACGGAGATTTTTTAGTTCTTATATGTTCATTGGGTTTTGCCCTGCATATTATTTTAGTAGACAGATATTCTCATAAGCATAATCCAGTGGCTATAACCGGAGTGCAAATTTTATTTGTAGGCATTTTTTCGCTTTTAATCGCAGTATTCGTCGAACCTTTTCCTCATTCTCTTACTTACAATGCAGTAAGTGCTATTCTTATAACTTCAATTTTAGCTACTGATTTAGCTTTTCTTTTACAAAACAGTATGCAAAAACACAGCACTCCAACCAGGTTCGCCATAATCCTTACCACTGAGCCGGTATTTGCTGCTTTAACTGCATATCTGTGGGCAGGAGAAATCTTATCTACCCGCGGCATAATCGGTGCTTTATTTATCTTGATTTCAATGTTTATATCAGTCCTTTTCCCAACCCATTCAAAAAAAGAAGAGGTTTTAGACGAATCTGCCTGAAACCTCTTCTGAATTTTTCAACATTTTATCTTTTCCCGAAAATACTGCTCATTTATACCTCTTACTTCAATAACCTTACGGCGTGAATTTTCACCTTTTAATATAAGGACATTGCTCTTTGCAATCCTCAGCACATCAGCAAGAAATGAGATTAAAGCCTTATTAGCCTCTCCTTCAACCGGTGGTGCATTAAGTTTTATTTTCAAGATTCCGGCTTCATCTCCCACAATCTGATTGCGAGAAGAGCGCGGAATTACTTTAACATTAAAACGTACTCCATCATCAGTGTTAACTATTTCAATCATTTGCCTCTTCCTTCTTCAAAGTTAATTTATCAAGCTTTTCCATAATATCTTTTACATCTTTGCTGTAAAAAAACTCAGACATCTCATCAATCTTACGCTGATTTTTCTCTAAAAGCTCAAGTTCACTGGTAATCTGGGCTTTCATTTCCGCCCCGAAAATATTTAATCTTTTTATAATCTCTTGATATATAAAAAGCATTTCCGCTATTTTCTGTTTAGCATTCTCCAAGATAAATTCTGCCTCTTTGCGTGCATTATTCTTATATTCCTCGGCTGCCTGCTGGGCTAAAAGCAGGCTGTTATTCATGGTCTCCTCTAATTTACGATACTTTGCAAGCTCATATTCTAATTGCTGAATATTTTCTTTCAAACGCGCATTTTCGCTGTATAATGATTCATAATTCTGTGCAATATGATATAAAAAATTCTTTACTTCTTCCTCCTTAAATCCTCTCATTGCCCGGCTGAATTGCTGGTTCCTTATTTCCATAGGTGTAATCATATATGCTGCCTCCCCTTTCAATTAAATTAAAAACAACGGATGTGAAGTTAACCCTTGCGGGAACAACTCTAAAAGCTTCATAAATCCCGGCTTTAAATTTAAAACCCCATTTTTAATCTGATATACTGCATCTTTATAAATCCTCAAAACTTTAGAGAGCTTTTCATCATCATAAAACTGTCCGTCTATCCTGATATATTTGAGTCCGGCAGCAGCCAACCGGGGAAGATAAGGAAACAAACACAACTCGTGGGGATAAAAAATATAATTGCGGCACCTGTCATCTGTTTTTATCGGATATTTTTGCCCTATCTCATCATAAAAAGCATAAGTGTTATGATAACACAATCCGCATTTCAATTCAGATTTAATTTTAGATTCACCTTTAGGAACACAAAAGTCAGTTATCATACCGCAAAGAGGTCCCTGCACCATAAACTCAATATTATTATTTTCTTTAAGCAACAAACTTAAATTTGAAAAATTAAGCTCCTGAGAAGCATATATACGTTTTATCCCCATCTTATTAAGGAATTCCGCTGCCTTATGGTTACAGATGTTAAATCCCCATCCTCCTCTTATCTCTTTACCCGTCTTTTGTAATAACCTTAAACTTCCCCAGTCATGAACTATGAAACCATCTAAAAAAGGCATGTTCTTAAGCTCAAGCAATTCTTCAAATATTGATAAGTCCTGTTCGGTCATAATACGGGGAAGTTCTAAAAATACCCGGGAAGTATGAGAACGCGCCAAACTTAAAGCCTCATCTATATTTTCATTCTTCCATCCACAATCATCTGGAAATAAATGACCATATTCTACTATCAGATTATCTGCTCCAATATTAAGGGCAATTTCAAAAGCAGAAAGGCTTCCTACCTTAACACTAATCTCTTCAATACTGCATTCAGCTAAAATCTTAATATCCTCATCCACATAATTATCTTCATTCAACTTTTTTAAGATTCGGGGGGCAGTAGGAAAAAAAGGTTCTCTTTCCCCAGTAATCCCTATTGATTCTATATCCAGCCTTTTAAATAGACTGCCTACAGTAAAATCCCTTACCCTTTTTTCGTAAAGCTTCTCATATTCTTTCTTATCGAATTCTTCTTCGTCACATGATGCTTCCAATTTATCTAAAGCCTGCCGATATATCCTGACCAGATGCGACAAATAATCGGCACTGCGCATTCTTCCTTCAATCTTGAAAGAAAGGACTCCAGCTTCTATAAGTTTTTTAAGATAAGGATAAAGACACAAATCCTTATGAGCTAAATAATATAACTTTTCAGCTCCTTTTTGCCCATTCTTCTCTACATAATAAGGCCACCGGCAAGGTTTTATACACCTTCCGCGGTTTCCGCTTTCTCCAGCAATGAAGCTGCTCATATAGCACTGACCTGTATGTGAAATACATATATCCCCATGAACAAAAAATTCAATACCAATAGATGTTTCCTGACTAATCTTTTTTATCTCCTGAAGAGATAAATTTTTAGAAAGTATCACCCGACTGAAACCTAAATTCTGCATAAACCTGGCAGATTCACTGCTGCCAACGCCCATCTGCACACTGGCATGAAGCGGAATGTCAAGCCCTAGTTCTTCACAAAGAGGAATTAAGGCTACATCCTGAATGATAACTGCATCTGCTCCTATTTCCTGCAGAAATAAAAGATGATCTTTTATTTCTGTGAGTTCATTCTCATAATACAAATTGTTAACCGTAACATACATCTTTTTGCCCTGATCATGCAGATATTTGGCTATATCTGAAAGCTCATTATCTGTAAAATTGAAATCGGCCATGAGAAGACGCATATTAAACTTTTTGCTTCCAACATACACAGCATCTGCTCCTGCTTCAGCTACCGCTTTTACTACCTCCCACTTACCAGCTGGAGCAAGCAATTCAACTTCTTTATGACTCATATCCCTATTTACTCCTTATAAAAACATCATAAAAAGGTCATACACCAATCTCTGAACAAGGTAAACAGCCAAAATAGCCAAAATAGGAGAAAAATCAATTCCTCCCGCCGGAGGCAGAAGTCTGCGAAATGGTGCCATAACCGGTTCAGTTACATCGTAAATAAACTTTATAATCGGCTGATAAGGATTATGCCTTATAAAAGATAATACACAACGCGCAATAATAAGCCACGCTAAAACAGAAAACGCAATATCTATAAGATCAGCTATAAGAAGCACCTTAAAATTCCTCCTTTATAAGCATATCATCTGCTGTCCAGTTCCAGAGATCTTTTATAAGCACTCTCTACTGCCTCAAAAAACGCTTTGCGCAATCCGCTTTCTTCCAATTTTCGCACGGCAGCTATGGTAGTCCCGCCAGGAGAACATACTGCTTCCCGCAAAACAGCCGGATGTTCTCCGGTCTCAATAAGCATCGCAGAAGATCCTTTAATTGTATTCAAAACTAAAAAACGTGCAGTATCAATATCCAGTCCTATCTGAACAGCAGCATTTATCATGGCTTCAGCTATCAAATAAATATAAGCAGGTCCACTTCCGGAAACAGCCGTTACTGCATCCATCATTTTTTCTTGGACTACAACAACAGTTCCCAAAGTAGAGAAAATTCGATAAACCAAATCTATATGTTCATCTTTAGCAAATTTTCCTTTTGCTATAGCTGCTACTCCTTGACCTACTAAAGCAGGAGTATTAGGCATTACCCGAACTACCGGCATATTAATACCACAAATCTCTTCAAGAGATGAAGTTTTTATTCCTGCCGCTACCGACACTAAAAGCTTATCTTCAGACCATAAATCGCACCCTGATAAGAGCACTTCCCCCACCTTGTCCGGTTTTACCGCTAAAATAATAACATCGCTTTCCTTTATAAGCATAGCAAGTGAAACCGGAACACTGCCAAATTCCAGCCTAAATTTTTCAGTTTTTTCCACATCTATATCATATACCAGCTGCTCAGTCCAAGAAAAAGAAGAAGCGGAAAAAAGCCCCTTAGCTATGGCATAAGCCATTTTTCCGCAACCTATTATACCTAATTTTTTTGCCACTTATTTATTGCCTCCCCACGAAGAACCTAATCCATGTTTCCTAATTATGGTGCGGTGATCGGTAGAAATCTCCACATTACTCGGAGTAAAGATAAAAATATGGGGCCCTAATTGCTGGCTGTGTCCATCTAAAGAATAAGTCGTTCCGCTCAAGAAATCAATTATTCTCTGAGCAACTTCAGGGCTGGTATTTTCAAAATTTAAAATAACCTGTCTCCTGCTCTTAAGGTGATCAGCTAAAACTTGCACTTCTTCAAAACTTTCCGGTTCACATACTACAACCTTTAAAGTCTTATTGCTATGGAGGCTTACTACATTTTTATTCGCTTTGCCTGTTTCAGGAGCAGAAGTGCTTTCTGGCAAAGCCAATTTTTCTTCTTTTAGCTCTTCTTCTACTCCCAGCCATCTCCAAAATTTGTCGGTTATTGCCATTTTTTTAACCTCCTAAATATTATTCTTCACTAAAAATGGAACTCCCAATTCGAACAATATTAGCCCCTTCTTCGATTGCTATTTCAAAATCCTGCGACATACCCATGGAAAGATATTTTAAATCTACATTAGGATAACTGCGGGCAGAGAATTTATTCTTCATATTGGCAAGCTCTCGAAAAATCGGTCGCGCTTTTTCAGGATTTTCTAAAAGCGGAGCCATAGTCATAAAGCCTAAAATACGAATATTTGACAGAGCTCCTGCTGATTCTAGAAAATATTCTACATCATCAGGTGATAATCCTGCCTTTTGTTCTTCTCCAGATATATTTATTTGCAAAAGGGTTGCCACATTTATTCCTATAGCTTTAGCCCTTTTGTTAATTTCTTCCGCCAAGTTCCAGCGATCTAATGAGTGAATTAAAACTACTTTTCCAACTATATCCTTCACCTTGTTAGTCTGTAACCGCCCAATCATATGCCAGTTGGCCTCAGGTAAAAGAGGTATTTTATTTTTCAGTTCCTGCACCCGATTTTCTCCAAAATCAGTTACTCCAAGAGAATAAGCTTTCTTTACTGTTTCTATATCTACTGTCTTGCTCACTGCAACCAGAGTAATATCGGCTGGATTTCTTCCACTCCGTTCACAAGCCTTTTTTATTCTACCATAAACCTTTTCCAGATTATCCTTTAGATATTCCAAACTTTATCACCTGCCCTTTAAAAGTTATACAGCAAGGAAACTTACTCCAAAAGTCGACCCTTTTCCTACCTGACTGTCAACAAAAACCTCTCCCCCATGCGACTCTACTATATGTTTTACAATAGCAAGTCCCAGTCCGGTCCCACCCCGGTTACGGCTGCGGGCTTTATCCACCCGATAAAACCTTTCAAATACCCTGGGTATACTTTCCTGCGGTATACCCATTCCGGTATCAGTAACTGTAATTACCACCCGGCTGTCGCGCTGCCGGCATCTTATAGTTATGGTTCCTCCTTTAGGTGTATACTTTATGGCATTATCTAAAAGGTTAATCATAACCTGTCCAAAAAGATCCTCATCTGCAAAAATCCGCGGCAAATCATGAGTATAAACCAGCTTAACACACAGGTTTTTTTCAGTAATCTGTGGTCCTAATATGTTCATTACACTGCGAATAGCACGTTGAACACAGACAGGCTTAGGCCTTATTATCCTTTCCCTTGATTCAAGCGCCGATAGATTAAGCAAATCATCAATAAGTCTAGTTAATCTCTGGGTTTCAGCCTCAATGATGGTGAGAAAACGTCGACATGTATCGCTGTTTTCCATAGCCCCATCCAGCAAAGTCTCTACAAAACCTTTAATTGAGGTTAAAGGGGTTCTCAATTCATGAGAAACATTCCCTACAAATTCCGATCTCATCTGATCAAAATTTCGCGCATCAGTAACATCATGAAAAACAGCCACTGCTGCTTCTATATTGCCATCATCATCCTTTATTGGAACTACATGAACTCTATATATATAAGTTCCAGGCACAATTTCTGTTTCTGTAAATACCTCTTTTCCGGTTCTTATTACTTCTCCAATCATACAAGATATTTTATGATTGTTGCTTATTTCTTTTATTTTTTTACCTAAAAGGCCTCCTTCTTTTACTAAAAAAAGGCTTTCTGCCGCCTTGTTAGCCAAAATTATACATTCATTTACATCAAAAACTACAACTGCATCAATCATGCTGTCTATTATAGTCTGCATTTTTCGGCCGCTGTTCATCAAATTAAACATTTCAAAAACCCCTTCTCCCCGGAATCTTCAAACTATGAATCTACAAATTTATATCCTACCCCTCGGACAGTTTCAATATACTGGGGATAGTTGGAATCATCCTTAAGCTTTTGGCGCAAATGGCGAATATGAACATCAACTGTTCGCGTATCTCCGGAAAACTCATAACCCCATACCTTTTCTAAAAGAACCTCCCGAGTGAAAACCTTTCCCTGGTTAGATGCCATCAAAGTCAAAAGCTCAAATTCTTTTGGAGTAAGATCCAGCTTTTCTTCTCCTAAAAAAGCTTCATATTTTTCAGGAACAACAGTTAAATCCTTAAAAACATACGCCTTTTTGCCCATAGCTTTTTCAGCCTGCAGTATTTTAAGCGCTCTAAGCCTTGCTTTTACCCGGGCCACCATTTCCCGGGGGCTAAAAGGTTTTTTGATATAATCATCTGCTCCCATTTCCAAACCTAAAACTGTATCAATTTCTTCTCCTTTTGCTGTCAACATTATAATAGGTATAGTGCAGTATTCCAGCTTTTGTTTCAAAGTCCGGCAAACTTCAAGTCCATCCATATTAGGCAGCATAATATCAAGTATGATAAGGTCGGGCAAATATTTTTCAACCATCTCCACCGCTGTTAAACCATCATAAGCTTCTAAAACCTTATACCCTTCTTTTTCCAAATTAAACTTAACCAGCTCAACTATATGAGCTTCATCATCTACAACCAGAATTTTAGGAGCAGACACAGATATCACCTCATTCCTTAAGTCCAATCACCGCTGCCATTCTCCCGGTAATTCCATTATCACGACGATAAGAAAAAAACTTATTCTCATTGCATAAAGTACACAGGTCGCATATAACAATATTTTCCGGTTTTATACCATATTCAACTAATAGCCTTCTGTTAGTTTCGGTCAGATCCCAGTAAATAGAACCTTCTTTATCGGTTATAATATTATCAAAATCATCAAATTCCTGCTTCATCTGTTTCGCCAGTTCAGGGCTTATTTTAAAACAACACTCCTTGATTCCGGGACCTATAAAAACTTCGATATCAGAAGGATTACTTTTAAAAACATCTGCCATTTTATCCACCGTTTTACAGGCAATACGCAGTGCAGTACCTTTCCATCCGCTATGGGCAAGTCCCACTACATATTTTACCGGATCAAAAAAATAAATACTGTAACAATCAGCATAAAAAGCCATAAGAAAAATATCCGAGACATTGGTAATCATAGCATCATATCCGGGCAGAGCAGTTTTGAGGCTAAAAGCTCCACACCCTTTATGGTCTTTTCCTATAACTGCTATTCTATCGCCATGAACCTGCTCACAGCAGACTACATTATCGAGCTTTGCACCCAGTAAATTTAAAATCTTTCTGCGGTTTTCAAGGACATAAACTTCTTCATCACCTACATGAAGCCCCACATTTAGTGAAGAAAAAGGCCCTTTACTCACTCCTCCTTTTCGGGTAGAAAATAAAGCTTTAACTCCCTTTTTCTCCCACTCAGGTAAAGTAATATAAGAAAGTTCACCTTCATTATGCCATATCCATTTTTTCATCAAAACATCCTTTCCTGCTATTTTCCCTTCATCTGTTCAATAGTTTTTATAAAACTGTCCAAATCCGCAAATTTGCGATAAACTGAAGCAAATCTAACATAAGCTACTTCATCAATTTCCTTAAGCCTGTCCATCACCATTTCACCTATTATCTTGCTGCTTACTTCCCGATCATAATGATCACGCAGCTCCCTTTCAATATCGGCAACAATATTTTCAATTTCTTCCATGCTTATAGAACGCTTTTCGCATGCTTTAGTAATACCGTTTAAAAGTTTTTCTCTATTAAACTGTTCACGGTTTCCTCCATTTTTTATAACCAGAAGCGGTCTTTCCTCAATCCGCTCATAAGTTGTAAATCTTCTTTTGCAGGAATTACACTCGCGCCTTCTCCTTATGCAGGAGCCATCTTCACTGGCCCTCGAATCTACTACCCGGCTTTCATATTCATTACAATAAGGGCAGCGCATCTTACCACCCCCAAAACATATTCTTTAGCTTATTATGCAAAAATTAGCCCTTCAGTTCAACCGATAGTCCTAAAAATTTAGAGGTTCTCCTCATCTAAAAGATAATCTCTGCGGTAAGCATCTATTTCCGTAGCAGACGGAACTTCTACTAAAACTACATCCCGTCCGATGCGAATAATCTTCTCCCAGGGGATTACCAGTTCCTCTCTTTTAGAAAAAATGCCCAGACCACGGTTGCGCCCCGGAAGTATAAGAGCTGTAACCCGTCCGTTTTCTAAATCAAGGTCAATATCTATGATGTTCCCTAATTTTCTTCCATCTAAAATATTTACTACATCCCGGGTTTTAAGATCAGATATTTTTATCATTAGCCTTTTCCCCTTTCTTTTATTATTTAAAACAGTTTTGCAGGTAGGTATTTTTAATATATGAAAAAAAAAACCAAAAGTTGCCCTTCATTAATCTTCAAGAGTTCTTAAATAAAAATAAAAATTCACTAAACACATTTCCTTTTTATGCGATAATATATTATGATGTACATTAAAATGAGGGCTGGACTCTTAATGAGGGGCCCTGCAATGCTGAACGACTGAAGCATTGTATTATTAACAATCCTTAAAGGAGGAAGCACTTTTATGATGAGGGCTCTTTACACGGCAAGCACAGGCATGTATACACAGCAGCTTAATGTTGACACACTAGCTCACAACATGTCCAATGTAAATACAGCAGGCTACAAAAGACAAAGGGTTGAATTTCAGGATCTTCTCTATCAAACATTAAAAAGACCGGCTGCCAACGAAGATACCAATCAGCCGGTAGGGATGGAAGTAGGTCTAGGAGTAAGGCCATCTGCAATCACTACCATCTTTGCTCAAGGAAACCCGCAGCCCACTGATAATCCTCTTGATGTTGCCATCGTTGGACCAGGATTTTTTAAAGTGGAAATCCCGGGGCGCGATGAACCTTTATATACCCGCAATGGAGCCTTTAAAATCGATTCTGAAGGCAACCTGGTAACATCTGACGGATATATTGTAGTTGGGGTTGACCCATTTGAAGAAGGAGCTTATGATATAGTAATTGATAAAAACGGAAATGTCACTTATATGTTACCGGGAGAGGAAGAGCCGGTAGAAGCTGGACAGATCGAGCTGGTTAAATTTATAAACCCTGCTGGACTTCAAAGAATCGGCTCTGGTCTTTTTGTTCCCACAGTTAATTCCGGCGAGCCTGTTGACTGGGATCCAGAAGAAGACCATACTATTCGTTTAGAGGCAGGCTATTTAGAAATGTCCAATGTACAGATTGTTGAAGAAATGGTAAATCTCATAACTGCTCAAAGGGCTTATGAAATTAATTCCAAAGTAATACAATCAGCAGATGAAATGCTGCAGACAGCCGGTAATCTGCGCCGTTAATTCTGAAGAACAGGCAGGGATAAAATATGAAAATAAATCCCCTTAATAATTACTCAAGCTTCTCAACCCTTAAAGATGAAGCAGTTAAAACAACTGAAGAAAATGAATTTCTCAGGCAGTTAGAGAAAGCAGTCAAAGAAAAAGACGACAAAAAATTATATGCTGCCTGCCAGGAATTAGAAAGCGTTTTTTTAAGCAAGGTTTTGCAGGCTATGCGGGCTACGATAGTTCACAGCGATCTTATTGAACACAGCTTTGCCATGGATACCTTTGAAAGCATGCTTTATGATGAATATGCCGAAAAAATAAGCCAAACCTCAGCTACAGGCATTGCAGATATAATATATAAACAGCTTAAAAACAAATAAAACTTAATAACTACATCTCGATATTAAGCGTTAGCTGCTTTTTATCAAAACAGGAGCACTAACGCTTAATTATTGTCTTTCAGCATCATCATTTACAAAAATTTTTTTAATTTTTAGTTTTGCATATATGGTATCGTAAGTACATAAGACTAAAATAGATGCTTATTCAATATAAATTTATGGAAATAAAAAATAAACAGAATGAGGTGAAAATATGCGCACATTAGTCGCTACTGTACTTTATAATTCAAAAGGTCGCGAAATCTACTGCACCATTCCCAAAGTAAATGACGACCAGCTCAAAACCTTGCGCACCTTATCCCGTGAACAGCTGGAAGATGCGGGATTTACCGTTATAAATCTTATATCTCCCGAATTTAAAAATATAAAAGGATATGCCATTTTCTTTGAAGGACATTTAGATGAAATGGGAAAAGTCCTCAGAAACCTTAAACGCGGATGCTAAATCTAAGCGCCGGTTATAACCGGCGCTTATCTTCTTCTATTTTTTTGTCACGCGCACAAATTTTCTTTTGCCTACTTGAATCACCAGCGAGCGATCTATAACCAAATTTTCGTTTTCATATTTTTCTCCATCCACTCTTACTGCTCCCTGGCTTATCATCCGCTTGCCTTCACTGGTAGAAGACACCATCTTATTTTCATACAAGAATTTAGGCAGCCATATTTCACTTTCTTCGAGCTCAACTTCCGGAATGTCATCAGGTATGTCCCGTTTTGAAAATACCAGTCTGAACCTTTCTTCTGCTTTTTCCGCTTCTTCAGCATTATGATACATGGTAATAATTTCCTTGGCCAGTTTAATTTTAACATCTCGTGGATTTAATTCGCCCTTTTCCATCCCTTCGCGATAGTCGTTTATAACTTCCATAGGTACCTGGGTTAAAAGTTCAAAATATCTGATAATCAATTCATCAGGAATAGACATAATCTTGCCAAACATTTCGTAAGGTTCTTCATATACGCCAATATAATTGCCCAGGCTCTTGCTCATCTTTTGCACTCCATCAGTACCTTCTAGGATTGGCATCATTAAAGCAATCTGCGGCTCATATCCGTACTCTTTCTGCAGATGCCTGCCTACCAGAAGGTTAAATTTTTGATCAGTCCCTCCCAGTTCAACATCTGCCTTCAAAACAACCGAGTCATATCCCTGCATCAGGGGATACATAAATTCATGAATGGAGATGGGCATATTTGATGTATATCTTTTATGGAAATCGTCACGTTCAAGCATACGGGCAACCGTATATTTGCTGGCTAAGGTCAGAACATCAGCCAAATTTAACGGCATAAGCCACTCGCTGTTGTAATATACGGTAGTTTTTTCAGGATTGAGAACTTTAAAAATCTGCTCCTGATAAGTAGCTGCATTGGCTTTAACCTGTTCTTCCGTAAGCTGTTTCCGGGTTTCCGATTTTCCTGAAGGGTCACCTATACGGGCAGTAAAGTCACCGATTATAAGATGAACCTCATGTCCTAAATCCTGAAACTGGCGCAGTTTGTTTAAAACCACGGTATGCCCCAAATGTATATCAGGTGCAGTAGGGTCAAGCCCTAATTTTACTCGTAAAGGCCTGTTTTCTTTTATAGAACGATACAGCTTGCTTTTAAGTTCATCTTCCGGCACAATTTCGGCTACTCCACGTGAAATAATTCTCATCTGTTCTTCTACCTGTTTTTTTATATTTTCTTCCATAAAATTACCTCCTTACTAAAAAAAAATGATAGCATAACGAGCTAGATATATGCAATAATTAGGAGGATAAGGTTAATTTTTGTCTTTTTAATACTGATTTAAAATCATATTATACATTTGTTTACATCAAAAAATAAATTCAGGAGGCTTAAATCTAAAATGGCAAAACCAAAAAAGAAAACTAAACCACATAATATCTTAAAAGCCTTTTTATTTATTTTCTTAATAGGGCTGGGGATTTTAGCTGGGGTTTTTGTGTATGCAGTTCATGATCTGCCGGCATTTAATCCCGAGCAGCTTACCGGTGCAGAATCAACCCTGGTCTATGATGACAAAGGGAATCTGGTAAGCAGACTTCATGCCGCAGAAAATCGAACTGAAGTAACCTTAGATAAAATCCCATCTGACCTCATAAATGCATTTATAGCTACAGAAGATCAGGACTTTTATGAACATCATGGCGTAAACTTTAAAGGCATAATAAGAGCTATTGTTGTAAACATCACATCCGGCGACCTTACCAGCCAAGGGGCAAGCACTATAACCCAGCAGCTGGCGCGAAACGCTTTTCTGTCTTTTGATAAAAAATGGGAAAGAAAAGTAAAAGAAATAGTCCTGGCTTTCAAAATTGAATCCAAATACAGTAAAGATGAAATACTCTGCATGTATTTAAACAAAATATATTTCGGAGCCGGGGCTTACGGTGTTCAAGCAGCTGCCAACACTTATTTCGGCAAAGATGTAAGTGAACTTTCCCTGGCAGAATCATCACTTTTAGCAGGTCTGCCGCAAAGTCCAAACTACTACAACCCATTACAGAATTTAGAAGCGGCTAAAGCCAGACAAAAAATTGTCCTCAACAATATGGTAAAATGCGGATATATAGACGCTGATACTGCCGACAAGGCCTATGAAGAGCCTTTAGTCTTCAAGTCTATTCAGAACAATAATATAAAATACGGCTATTTCATTGACGCAGTAATTGAAGAAGCCATTGATATTCTAGGTAAACTTCAGATATACGACGACCCCAATAATGCCATATACAAAGCAGGCTTAAAAATATATACAACCATGAATAAAGATTTACAAAGCTATGCCGAACAGGTATATGCTAATCCGGCTAATTTCCCCAGCCAAAGTAAAAACGGGGAACAAATTCAATCTGCCATGGCTGTGATAGACCACCACAATGGAGAAGTAAAAGCAGTAATCGGGGGCAGAAAATATGAACAAAGGCGCGGATTCAATCGGGCAACTTCAGCCTACCGCCAGCCGGGTTCGTCCATTAAGCCTATAACTGTTTATTCCCCGGCTTTAGAAGCAGGTTATATGCCTTTTTATGTCTTAGATGATTCACCTGTTTCATTTAAACTCAGCAACGGCAGCATATGGTCGCCAAAAAATTATGATGGCAAATACCGCGGACTTATAACAATGCGAACAGCCGTTCAGTGGTCAATCAATACCTATGCTGTTCAGCTTTTAGATAAAGTAGGAATCCGAACTGCCTTTGACTTTGGGAAAGCTATGGGGCTCCTTCTGGTAGACTCTCCCGGCACCAATGACTTGGGTTTGGCTCCCCTCTCCTTAGGAGGGCTTACTAAAGGGGTTACTCCTGTTCAGATGGCTGCTGCCTATGCAGCTATTGCCAACGATGGAGTTTATAATCCGCCTCACTTCATAAGAAAAATAATTGACGACAATGGAGTAGAAATATACAGTTATAAACCAGCAGCCAAAAGGGTGATGTCTTCACAAACTTCATGGCTAATGGGCAATATGTTAGAGACCGTAGTCAATGCGGGAACCGGCACCAGAGCAAAGGTTCCCGGAGTAGTAACCGCCGGCAAAACAGGGACTTCCGAAGAATATAAAGATTCCTGGTTCTGCGGATTCACTCCTGGATATGCCTGTGCTGTATGGATGGGATATGACAAGCATTATACTATGAATAAGGTGTACGGAGGCGGCTATCCTGCCGGAATATTCAGGCAGGTTTTAACAAAGGCACATGAAAATTATAAGCCTAAACCGCGCGCCATACCTCCTGGTATAGTCCGGGTTTCAATCTGCAAAAAATCAGGGAAATTACCTTCTGATATATGTCCTGATAACCAGGTAATTAGCGAATATGCACGCAAAGATGCTGTGCCGACTGAGATATGTGATATCCATGAAGCAGTGTATATATGCCCAGAGTCAGGAAAACTGGCAGGAAAATACTGTCCAAATCCGGAACTCAAGGTTTTAGTCCGGGCTCCGGAGGGAAGCGCCGAACCAGATAAAATTCCGACTGAAAAATGCGACATCCACAATGAACCTAATATATCAGGGATATTTAAAGATGAAGTTTATATCTGCACTGATCCCAGACATGAAGGTAAACTTTACCGGGCTAATATACCAGGGCCTCTTCAGGAAGGAGGATGTCCTAAAGAATATATTGAGAAAATAATACTTCCTCCCGGACAGGATATTCCCTACTGTCCTTTAGAAGACCATCAGGTTAAAAAGCGCAAAGTCAAAGATATAATAGATAATTTTAATGGAAGATAAAATAAACAGCGGGTAGAAAACTGCGATTGTTCTCTACCCGCTGCTTTTTATTTCAGCTCAACTACCGTAACCCCAAAACCGCCTTCATTAAGCATTCCATCACGGAAACTTCGCACATATCTGTGATTTTTCAGATATTCCCGGACTGCCTTGCGCAGGGCTCCAGTTCCCTTTCCATGGATTATGCGGACAGGACTAAGTCCAATCAGATTAGCATCTTCTAAATATTTTTCAATTTCCAGTATAGCCTCTTCGGCAACTTTTCCTCTCACATCTATTTCAGCTGATATATGCTGGGCTTTTTTAAGAAAAGTATTATTTTTAAGCCTACTTTCCCTTTCTTCCGGAGATTCACACAGGCTTATATCCTTGTCTTTTACAGTAAGTTTCATTATACCTATTTGTACAATCAATTCTCCCTGCTTGTTGGGAGGCTCTACTACATACCCTTTTTGTCCCAAGCTTTTTATATAAATATAATCCCCTGCTTTTACTCCTTCTGCCGGTTTAAACCGGATTTCTTCCTTAACCCGCAGTTTGTCAAAATCGATTTCTTTCAATTTATGCCGGCTTCTTTCAATCTCATGCCATTTAGGCGGCTCTTCCTTTCTCTTTAAGAGCTTTTTTAATTCCTGAACGGCCTCTTCAGCTTCCCTCCTTATCTGGCGGACATAATCTTCCGCCTCTTTTCTAGCCTTTGCCAAAATTTCAGCTTTTTCTTCCATAAGCTTCTCTTTTTCTCTGGCAATATTTTCTTTTTCTTCCTTAAGTTTCCTTTGCTCTGTTTCCATCTCTTTCAGCATATTCTGGTAATAATTTCTGGTATCTTTTAATTTTTTTATAACATAGCTTATTTCAGCCTCATTCTCGGGAACCATCCCGCGGGCCTTTTCTACCAGCTCTGCATCAAGGCCTAAACGTGCTGCAATCTCAAAAGCATTACTCTGCCCCGGCATACCAATAGTAAGCTCATAAGTAGGTCTTAATGTAACCGGATCAAACTCGACACATGCATTTTCTACCCTCTCGCGCTGATAAGCAAAATTCTTAAGCTCACTCTGATGAGTAGAAACTATAACCTTAGCCTTCTTTTCCAACAGCTCTTCCAATATGACCCGGGCTAAAGCGGCACCCTCGGTAGGATCAGTGCCTGCTCCCAGTTCATCTAATAAAACCAGCGAATTTTCATCTGCTCTTTCCAAAATAGAAATAATATTAGTCATATGGGACGAAAAAGTGCTGAGTGACTGTTCAATACTCTGTTCATCACCAATGTCAACATATATAGACTTAAACAATGATATACAGCTTTTTTCCCGGGCAGGAATAAAAAGTCCGCACATAGTCATAAGGCACAACAGCCCCACCGTTTTTAAGGTGACTGTTTTGCCTCCTGTATTAGGCCCGGTGATAACCAAAATGTCAAAATCGCGTCCCAGCCTTATATTAAGAGGAACCGCCTCTTTTCCCAAAAGCGGGTGTCTGCCTTTTTCGATTTCAATAATTCCCTCTTCGTTTATTAAAGGCCTGTAAGAATCAGTATTATAAGCCATATAAGCCCTGGCAAAAATAAAATCCAGGCGGCTTAAAATTTCCAAATTTAATTTTAATTCTTCGGCATATACGGCTACTTTATCGCTGAGATCCCTCAATATTCTTTCTACTTCCCGCTTTTCTTCCAGCCTTAAAATCCGTATTTTATTATTCTGCTCTACAACTGCTAAAGGTTCAATGAAAACAGTAGCTCCACTGGCTGATTCATCATGGACTATTCCTTTTACCTCATGGCGGTATTCTTGTTTAACCGGCACTACATACCTTCCGTCCCTTTCTGTAACCAAAGTATCCTGCAGGAGCTTTTGATTATGTTCGGCACGGATAAAATTCTGCAGGTATTCCCTTATTCTCAAACGATTAACATTTATCTGCTGCCTTATATCTTTAAGCTTTAAAGAAGCATCATCCTTAATATTTCCTTCTTCATCTATTGCTTTATCTATTGCTTCTTCTAAATCCTTCATTTCAGCTATATTTGAAACCAGATTTTTTAAGCGAGGATAATTTTCATTCAATAAATATTTTCTGGCAAGATGTGAGTTTCTTATTAAAAGATAAATTTCATAAAGCTCGCCTGAGTTAAGTAAAGCCTTAACTCCAGCCCTGTTGAGACAATCTTTAACCCATTTCAAACCGCTTAAAAATGACGGCTCATGAAAGCGAAGCATCTCCATGGCTTCAGCAGTTTCATCAAGCCACTGATTAACCTGTTCACAATCCGATGACGGTCTGATTTCAGCCACCTTGAGCCTGCCGCCTTCGAAGTGAGTATATCTCATAAGCATATCTTGAATTTTATCAAATTCCAATCTCTCCATCATCTTTCTGTCCATATCACAAAACCCCACGATAATAATGACATTTGGTAAACTGTGAGTTGCTCAATTCTTTAAGCCTTTCCTTATATTTTACCCCTTCAAATCCCTGTCCTTCTTCCCATTTATCTAAAGCATTCCGGTATATTCTGACTGTTTCTTCAACTTGATGGGCATTCATTCTGCGTCCTTCTATACGTATACCTTCTGGAAAAAGCCTCTTAATCCTGGGCAGATCTTCTATAAGGCAAAGGGTACGCGAATTAAAAACATAGTAGTTGCAATAAGCATCAGTCATTACCGGAAATTCGTAGCCTTTGGCATCTTTTATATAATAATCATCCTTGAGGCAGTGGCGCGGACATTTATCCCGGCTTCCTCCCAGCAAATAAGGAAGGTGACAATATCTTGAAAGCATTATAACAAGTTCACCATGAACTAAAAGCTCAGCCTTGCTCAAATCCTCAAAATCTTCAAGCTGTTTAAAGCTCAGTTCAGGCGATAAACATACCCCTTTTGCTCCTTTTTGGACAAAGTAATCTAAAGTATGCTGATTAAAAACATTGAGGCTGTAATCCAACCTGACCTTTGTCCCTTGGTCTAAACACCATTTCATCGTTCCCAGGTTGCCGGCCAAAACCTCTTCAAAACCGTGAAGTATTTCCCGGACAAAATCCCCTGTCCTTTGTATACGCGGGAGAGCAGGAATAATGATAGGATATTCTTTATTAAGCTTCAACAGTTTTTGATTAATTTTTTTATAATCAATCTGTCTCGGCTTTGCAATTTTCTCCAAAGCCAAATATATCCGATCAGCTCCTGCTCTTGCTGCAGCATACGCCTCGGAAATCCCGCTCACTGTTATACTTAAACAGGGTATTTTTCTCTCCTTTTTATTTTTGTCTTTAACAGCATATTCTTTAAAATATCTTTGTTTACTATCATTATATTCCAATTCACTTAATCGACCAGAAACACCGGCATAAATCCGGCACAAGTCCTTACAAGCTCTGCGCCTGGTTTCGTTAATATCACTGAAAGGGACAATAAGACTGTTTTCAAGACCAATAAAATCAAACTTTTTTAGGTAAAAAGGGGTATTCCCCAATCGGTCAATTTTTTCCCGCAAGGTTTCCCTGTTAAGTCCGTGCTTATCTGCCTTCTCAAGCAACGTCCGAGTCTCTTTTATAACATTATGTCCATTCTCATCAGTAAACTCGAGAATTAAAGGTTTTCCTTCCTCTAGATAGGCTTTTACTTCAAGCCCAATTCTGGCAGTTTGATCAGGCTTTATAGTCGATAAAGCTGAAGAAATAAGTTTTTCATCATGGGTCTTAAAAACCCGATCACCTTGAAATACCCGAGCATCCAGCCTTATTGTTATTATATCTCCCTTACCTGCAACAGCTTTTTGGACACCATCTACTTTCATTTCTTTTACAATAAAAGCCGGATTTGGACCTTTACTTACCCATATTTCCAATCCATCACCCAGACGGACTTCATCAGTAAGCTTTATATAAGTAGTAAAATCTTTATCCTGTTTTAAGACCCGTCCTACATTTACTCCGCGGTTATTGGGACGCATTGCGCTTAAAAAATTGTCATCCAAAAATAAATACCCGGTAGATAAATTGCGGTTAAATATTTTTAAAAGATCCTTTTTTAACTCCGAGGTTATCGTATAATCTTTCCCTTCTTTTAAAATATCCAATGCTCTGCGGTAAGTCCTGGTAACTACCGCTACATATTCCGGTCTTTTCATGCGCCCTTCAATCTTAAGCGAAGTAACACCGGCTTCTTTTAACTGTGGAAGATAATCAATCAAGCACAAGTCAGCCGGACTTAAAATATACCTTCCTTTATCCTGAGCCAAAGGTTTTTTATCTCTACCGGAATAAAGCTCATAGCTTAAACGGCACGGTTGGGCACATCTTCCTCTATTTCCGCTTCTTCCTCCTACCATGCTGCTGAACAAACACTGTCCAGAATAAGAATAGCAAAGGGCACCATGAACAAAAACCTCCAGCTCCAATTCAGGAACCTTTTCATGAACCGACTTTATCTCAGGCAAGGTCATTTCCCTTGCCAAAACCGCCCGCTTAACCCCTTCATTATAAAGTAATTCTGCTCCCTTTTCATTATGAACCGTCATTTGAGTGCTGGCATGAACCCTCATATCAGGCAGTATTTTTAAAATTGCCTTCATAAATCCTAAATCCTGAACTATCACTGCGTCTATCCCCAAACAGTAAAGTTTATAAAGATAATCAAGGGCAGGTTCAAACTCCTTATTATCAATCAGGGTATTAATAGTAATATAAATCTTTTTATCGCGGATATGCGCATAGTGGACAGCCTCTTTTATCTCATTCTCACTAAAGTTTTCTGCTCCCTGACGGGCATTCAAGATCTTTCCGCCCAGATATACAGCATCTGCTCCATTTTCTATCCCGGCAACAAAAGAGTCAAAATTTCCTGCCGGAGCCAACAATTCCATTATGTGTTCCTTCCTCCTGTTTCTTATTAGTGCAAATCAGTTTCAGTAAACCGCTTAACTCTTATAAGGCCAGAACAAGGAATAACATTCAACCCTTCTTTTTCCAATTCATCCAAGAAAAGATTCATACCCAAAGAATCACTTGCCATATGTCCGGCTATAACAACATTTATATTATTTTCTTTGGCAGCCTGCCTGTGCTTATCAGGCATATGCATACATATAACAGTACCTACCCCGGCTTGAGCCAGCTTTTCATAAGATTGAACTGCCCCTGATGTTCCGCCGGTCATTTTGACTAAAATTTTACCGGCTCTTCTCTTCTTTTCTCCCACTATAATTTTAGGCCCGGCTTTCATTTCTTTAGCCTTTTTATATTCAGGAATATCAAGAAGAATATCTAAAATATCATTTAATGTATAAGGCTTTTTTCGCTCAAAAATTTCGCCTAAATAATTATTGACCAGGTTGTCAGCAGGAGAATGTACGCACATAAAAGGGAAATCCAAAAGCCTTGCCGCATCTACCGCTCTTTGATGATTAACCGGCATAATATTCCTTTCCACTTCGGCAATGCGGGCTGCCATTATCCCTTCAGCTACATTTATCGGCACTCCGAATCGATGCAACATATCCTCCTGTAAGTGCATAACATCATGCAGAGCAGCATAAGCAATTCCTTCCGGATGGTGGGACATTATAAGATCAATGTTATGGCCTTTTTCCCTTAACCTGTCAGCTAAAAGCACTTCAGCCGTTTCCATATCTATCCCGCAGAGAATTGTTTTTATTTCCTCTTCTCCTGTCCCCACCAAAATGCGGGTATCGCTAAAAGGATTAACCAGATTTTCTATATCAAACAGCTCTTTTTCTTCTTCGCTCAATTTTTCATATTCCTTTTCTTCATCCTCCAGTAACTTTTGAAGATAATTTCCCCTTACATCATACTTCTTGCCTAATTCAACCGCCAGCTCATATATCTCTCTAAGTTTCATTCCTTTTCTCCTCCTTTTTGTCCCCAGTTTTAATAAATTCTCCTTTTACTCCATCTTTAGACAACTTATCTTCCAAAGACTTAAGCTTATCTTCAATACAATCAAGCCTATTTTCGATTTTCTTAAGAAATTCAGGCAATATTACCTCAGGTTTTTCAGCATAAGAATCCTCCTCTAAAAGTTCAAATATTTCCTGGCGTGAAAGGTCATTAAAGGTGGGCACAACAAATCTTTTAGCCCCCTTTAGTCCTAAATCGCGGTAGGTTACAGGTTCATCTTCATCCTTCAAAAGAATGCTAAAACCCCCACACGGCTCAAGTATTCCTTTTTCAACTACATCAATATTTTTTATTCCCTGTTTACGCAATTCCTGCATCAAATCATCAATATTGAACTTCTCTTTTCGCAGGTTTTCTTTTATAACCTTTCCATTATCAATCAGGATAACTGGTCTGCCGGTTATCAAATAAGACAGCTTCTGATTCTTAAGCGCTGCATAACCTACCAGATATTCTAAAACAGCCAGAGTAAAAAGTATAACTATTCCTTCATAAAAAGGTATACTCTTATCTAAAGCAACGGAAACTACCGTATGTCCAACTCCAGTCATAACTACAAAATCAAAAGGGCCCAGTTCTCCTAAAGCCCTCTTCCCCAAAAGGCGAATCATAAGCAAAGCCATAAAATACATAACGGCAGCCTTTAACATAAAATCCAGCAAAACATTTACCCACCTGCTTAATAATATTCTATGGCTTATTATTTCGCCAGTCTATAAAGGTTTATTCCCGGCTTTACAGCCTTTTATTCCTTTTTTAAAAATTTTACAAGTTTATCATAAGGCCAGGTATTAATTACATCATCAGGGGTAATCCATCCCCGCCGGGCATTAATTACCCCATATCTTATCAAATCAAGGTCTTCTTTATTATGTGCATCACTGTTAATCGCTATCTTTACTCCATATTCCTTGGCCTTAAAAGCAGTTTCTTCATCAATATCCAACCTTTCCGGATGAGAGTTTATCTCTAAAGCTACATTATAACGGGCAGCTGTTTTAAGTATTCCATCTATGTCCAGTTCATACCCGCTCCTCCGATTTAAAAGCCTTCCCGTCAAATGCCCAATAATATTTACTTTTCCACTCTTAATGGCATTAAGTATCCTCTTTGTCTGTTTTTCTTTATCCATCTTAAAATTTGAATGAACAGAAGCTACAACTATATCAAGATTTTCCAGGACCTCATCACTGAAATCCAGGCTTCCATCTTTCAAAATATCAACTTCAATCCCTTTCAGAATTTTAAAATCTTCAATTTTAAGGTTTAAATCATCAATAACCCTACCTTGGGCTAAAAGCCTCTCTTCATCAAGTCCCCCGCTTATAGGCAGGGATTTAGAGTGATCAGTCACCGCCATGTAGCTGTATCCTTTTTCTTTAGCCTTTCTCACCATTTCCATTATTTCATGGGCACCATCGCTCCAATCAGAGTGAACATGTAAATCTCCCTTTATATCCCCTAACTCAACTAAAACAGGCAGCTCATTTAAACGCGCTTTTTCAATCTCACCTCGATTTTCCCTTAGCTCAGGAGGTATAAACTGCATATTAAGCTTTTCATATATTTCTTTTTCCGAAACAGCTCCCCTAAAACTGCTGCGCCCAATTTCTGAAAATAAAACTGCACGGTGAGGCTTGGAACCAGTCGTCCATACCAGACTATGATAATAATCATCAGGGAGAACTATTATAAGCTCAAAATCTATGTCAAAAATAAGCTTGCCGCTTACATTCTCTTTATCCTTCCTGTTTATTTTCTTAATCTCCGTAAACTGCTCTGCTTTCTCATGAACTGCCAGATAGTCTTCAGCTGCTACCAGTATATCTATATCGTTGACTAATGGCTTTCCCCGGCGCAGGCTGCCTACCACCGAAGCAGCCAAAATCCTTTCATCTTCCAGCAGAAAATCCCGAAACTTCTCAGCAAGCGGCAGGGCTATTCCCAGATTAACCTTTCCTCTGTTCTTTTTAAGCATCTCAATTCCTTTCTTAATATTTTCTTCAGTTTTTTCACCTATTCCGGGAATTTCTCGCAGCCTGTGCTCTTCGGCAGCTTTCAGAAGATCATCGATATTATCGATACCGGTTTTTTCATATATAAGCTTAACCATTTTATGTCCTATGCCGGGAACAGACAACATTTCCAGAACGCCTTGCGGCACTTCCTTTAAAAGATTTTCATAATATTCCATACTTCCTTTTTCTAAAAGCTCTTCAATTTTTCCCTTTACTGCCCTACCTACCCCTGGGACATCTCCTATTTTATCCTTCTTATATAGAGAACGCAGATCTTCATCCAAATAATATATTGACTGGGCAGCATTACGATAAGCCCTGATCTTGAAAGGGTTTTCTTCTTTTATCTGAAGTATGTCGGCTATACGATTTAAAATATCTGCAACCTGGCGATTAGTCATATATAATTACCCCATCCTGTTCTTTCTTTCTTCTTCAAATCTCTTAAGCAACTTGTCATATTCATCCTGCAACTTATTAAGTTCATCGGCCAGATTAAGCGCAGTCAATACCGCAATTTTAGCAGTTGAAAAGTTAGGATTGCGCTGATGAATAAGCCTCATTCTTTTATCAATATAAGCAGCCAGCATTTCAATATACTCCGGACTCTCCTCCCCTTTTACCACATAATTTTCACCAAAAATTTCTACATTAACCTTATTAATATTTCCCTTGCTGTTGTCCAAAACAAATGCCTCCCCCTCTTGCAGTCACGGTTTATTTCTATAACCATTATATCTTTTCCTTCCCGGGATATAAACAAAAAGGGACAGATGATAAAATAAAACAGCATTTAGGCACTAATCCCAAATGCTGTTTTAAGACAAATCAGTCTCTATTTTTTCTGGCCAGTTCATTAAAATCTATCCGGCGCCCTTCTGCAATGTATATCACCATTTCCGCAAGATTGGTGGCATGATCTCCTATTCTTTCTAAATGGCCAGCTACCAACAGAAGTTCGGTAGCCTGTGTAATAGTTCTGGGATCCTGCATCATATAGGAAAGGAGTTCCCTGAAAATCTGCTCATAAAGGGCATCCATCTCTTCTTCCATAGGTATTAAACTCATAGCCGTCCCAACATTTTCATATATAAATGCATCTAAAGCCTTTTTAATCATTTCCTGTCCTATATCCGCCATGCGCGGAATATCAATTAGTCTTTTTATATAAGGCTGTTCATAAAGGGCAATTGTAATTCTGGCTATATCTTCTGCATGGTCTGCCATTCTCTCCATATCAATTATCATGCGCAAAATAGTAGCAATAAGTCTTAAATCCCGGGCCATAGGCTGCTTTAAGGCTATAAGCCCCAAGGTCTTCTTCTCAATATCGAATTCCATTTGATCGATAAGGTCATCTCTGGCAATTACTTCATTGGCCAGATTCAAATCCTTATCAACCAGAGATTTTACAGATTTATAAACCTGTTCCTCCAAAAGCCTTCCCATCTTTAAAATCTCTTCTTTTAAGCGTTTAAGTTCATTTTGCAGATTTTCAGCAACCACAATAACTCCTCCTTTTAACCAAACCTTCCGGTTATATAATCTTCAGTTCTCTTATCCCGCGGGTTGACAAAAAGTTCATCAGTCCGATTATATTCAACAAGCCTTCCATTTAAGAAAAAACCGGTATAATCTGAAACTCTGGCTGCCTGCTGCATATTATGAGTAACTATTACAATCGTATAATCAGTTCTAAGCTCTGCAATAAGCTCTTCCAGCCTGGCAGTAGAAACAGGATCTAAAGCTGAAGCAGGTTCATCCATTAAAATAACTTCAGGATTTACTGCCAAAACACGGGCGATAACCAGCCTTTGCTGCTGTCCTCCTGATAAACCGGTAGCTGGTGATTTCAAACGATCCCTAACCTCATCCCATAGATTGGCTGCCTTTAAACTTTTCTCCACAATCTCATCTAGGGTTCTTTTATCTTTTATGCCATGAATTCGCGGGCCATAAGCAACATTTTCATATATAGACATAGGAAAGGCAGAAGGCTTTTGAAAAACCATACCTACTTTTTTGCGAAGTGCAACTACATCTACATCTTTTTCATATACAGGTTTATCATCTATATAAATTTGTCCTTCAATCCTAACCCCATCGATTAATTCATTGAGCCTGTTTATACTGCGAAGAAATGTTGACTTTCCACAACCGGAAGGGCCGATTAATGCAGTAACCTTATTGCTTTCTATATCCATATCAATATCATAAAGCGCCTGGAAATTTCCGTAAAAAACCTTTAATCCCCTGCTTTTTATCTTTATGATATTTTTCATAATATCCACCTCAAATCAATCATTAAATTACTTCTTTAAAGGAAATAAACGCTTCATTCCATAATGAGCCGCATAATTAATAATCACAATAAACAAGATAATGACAAAAGCGGTTCCAAAAGCGCGTTCCATCGATATTCCTTCCATAGCCAGTATATAAAGATGCACTGCCATAGTCCGGGCAGGATCAGTAACACTTGCAGGCATTCCCAAAGAACTTCCGGCAGTTAAAAGAAGAGCAGCCGTTTCCCCTACTGCTCTTCCTATGGAAAGAATAATACCAGTTGCAATTCCTGGAAGAGCAGAAGGAAGCACTATCTTTCTTATGGTCTGCCATTTTCCTGCACCTAAAGCCAGGCTATTTTCCCTGTATTCACGCGGAACCGCCAAAATTGCTTCCTGGGAAGTGCGGGTAATCGTTGGCAGTATCATAATTGCCATAGTCATAGCACCAGATAAAATCGACCAGCCCCAACCTAAAAAAATAACAAAAAATACAAAACCAAAAAGTCCAAATACTATAGAAGGAATACCAGCCAAAGTCTCTGCCGTCAAATTTACCAGATAAGCAAAACGGCTGTTTTTATGAGCATACTCTTCTAAATAAACTGCACTGGCAACCCCAATAGGAACTGCTAGAACAAGCGACCCTAAAACTAAATAAAGGGTGCTTATAATTGTGGTTGAAATTCCACCTTCTTTGCCGGCTCTAGCTGGAGGACTGAAAAGAAATTCAAAATTCACCGAAGAAATCCCCTTCAAAACAACATAACCTATAATTACCATCAAAATAGCCGCTATAGCCAGAGCAGCCAGCCAAAAAACTCCGGTCAGCAATTTTTCGCGCAAATTAACGGTTCTCATTACTAATACCTGCCTTCGCAAAAATATCAACTACTAAATTAAGAACAACAATGAAAATAAACAAAACAGTTCCTGTGCCAAAAAGGGCTGCCTGATGGTCTCCTGCCGCATAACCCATTTCCAAAACTATGTTGCTGGTCATAGTTCTCACCGGTGACAATATGCTGTCAGGGACAATTGCTGCATTTCCCGTTACCATAACTACAGCCATAGTTTCACCTATAGCCCTTCCCATTCCTAAAACAACTGCAGTAACTATTCCCGATCTGGCGGCCGGAATGATTACCCGTCTTATCGTCTGATAATGGGTAGCCCCCAAAGCCAGCGAATTTTCTTTATATTCCTTGGGTACAGCCAGTATAGAATCACGTGAAATATTAATTATTGTAGGTAAAATCATGATACCTAAAATAAAAACTCCTGCCAGAATACTCATGCCGCTTCCGCCAAAATTTTCTCTTATAAAAGGCACCACCACGATAAGACCAAAAAAACCGTAAACTACAGAAGGTATGCCAGCCAAAAGCTCAATAAAACTGCCTAAAATATCCCGTGTTTTAACTGGTGCCACCTCTGCCATAAAAACAGCAGTTATCAATCCTAAAGGTACTGCCCACAAAAGGGCACCAAAAGTTACGGCTAGTGATCCTATAAACATGCTTCCAATGCCGAACTTCCCTTTTAAAGGATTCCATTCAGTATTAAAAAGAAATTCAGATATTCCTGTCTTTGCTATTAAAGGTATTCCCTTGGCAAAAATAAATAAGGTTATCAAAAGTATAGCTAAGATAAAAATACCGGCACTGAGGATCAAAACCCTTTCAATCCATAACTCACTGTTGCTTTTAGGTATATTGTCTTTATACTTTTCCTGCCAGGCACAAACAATATTAAATTTATTTTTAACACTTTCTACAATCGTATAATCAGGCATAATATCACCAACCCCGTCAATTTCTTGTTTAATCTTAATATGCCACTGTTAATCTTCACTTAATCGAACCTTTATTTATTGTAAAACCAATGTAAAAAACAAAATAAAAGCCTGCCAGTAACCAAAGCAGGCTTAAAACTCATACTCGCCTTAGAGCTGCATCAGCATGCAGTCTCTTTAGCATTTGGTTTTATGGGTCACAGCCCTGTCTGTGCCCGTGCTACTTTAGCAAAGATTACTTTATCCTTACAGCACCTTCATCTTCAATAATCTTCTGCCCTTCATCGCTCAAAACAAAGTCGATAAATGCTTTTACCGCTCCAGTCGGTTCTCCTTTAGTCAGATAAATAAACGGTCTTGCAATCTTATAGCTCTTATTTTTTACATTCTCCTTATTAGCCTCAGTCCCATCTACCTTAATTGCCTTTACCTCATCGTTTACAGCCGGTAAAGATACAAAACCTATTGCGTTTTTATCCCCAGCTACCGTAGTTCGGACTGCACCGGTGGAGTTTTGAATAATTGCCTTGCTGGTAATATCCTCTTTTTCCATTACAATCTCTTCAAATGCACCTCTGGTTCCTGAACCTGCTTCACGGCATATTACAGTTATAGGAGCATCATCTCCTCCCACCTCTTTCCAGTTAGTTATATTCCCCAAATAAATATTCTTAATGTCTTCTTTTTTCAGGTTGTCGATTTTATTAGAAGGATGAACTATAACCGCAATACCGTCATAAGCAATCACATATTCTTTAAGCCCCTGCTTTTTTTCCTCTTCCTTAAGTTCACGTGAACTGGCGCCTATATCAGCTGCTCCGGAAGCTGCTGCAGCTATACCTTGACTGGAACCACCGCCCTGCACATTAATCTGGATATCAGGGTTATCAGCCATAAATTTTTCAGCCAAAACCTCACTGAACGGCTGAACTGAAGTTGAACCGGCAACAGTAATACTTCCAGAAAGCTTTTCTGTTTGTCCGTTTTCGCCTTTTTCTGCATCTTTCTTCTGTCCGCATCCTCCTACCCACAGAGCAGCTAGCAGCAAGATGCTTAAAGCTAAAATACTGATAATTTTTTTCCCTTTTTTGGTTCTCATTTTTTTGCCTCCTTCAATTTTTTTAAATTCCGTCTGCCTTAAGAATAACTGGTCTGTGTAAAACTGCCGCTCATTCTTTCTAAATTTTCCGTATACAAAATGTAAAATATGCGCAAAAATAAAAAGCCCGTTTCTCAGATTTAACTGAAAAACGGGCTGGTTTTTGACTCAGCGGTAGAGTTCTTCAATTTCCTTGCTGAAGTTCCTAATTATATTACGATACTTATTCTTCAAAGTAGGGGTAACCTCGTCCATGCTTTCTAAAAATCGGCGGTTAGATATGTGATATTTCTTTATTTTTTCATAATCTTCCAGTTCCTCATTGGCAGCCGCAATGTCTTCTTCAATCAGCTTCCTTACCTCTTCATGCTTAACAAAATCATCCCCTACCTTAACACAAATTCTCTCTTCCCCTTCCCCTTCATAGATAATCTGCGACTGATCAAACTCTATTCCCTTAGCTTTCAAGAGATTAATAATATAGTCAAATTTAGGCACCACAACGGCACTTACAAATTTCCGGTTATCACCTACTGCACATATTTGCTCAATATACTTGGCAGTGGCAAACTTGCTTTCCACCTTGGCCCTAGGCACATTTTTACCGGTATCCAAAACCATTATGCTCTTCTTTCGGTCAATTATCTTATAGTAACCGTTGGGTAATTTTACTGCTATATCGCCGGTTTTAAAAAAACCATCTTCGGTAAAGGCTTCAGCAGTAGCTTCAGGATTTTTATAATAACTTAAAAATACTGTCCCGCCTCTTACTAAAAGCTCTCCATCCTCAGCAATTTTCTCTTCACTGAAATACAGGGTAGGTCCTATCGAACCGGGCATTACTGCTCTTAAGCTGTTGAAGTTAACAGCATTCATAGTTTCAGTAAGTCCGTATCCTTCGCATATCCTTATTCCCATCGCCATAAAGAGCTTGCAAAGATCAGCCGGGAGGGCAGCAGAAGCAGAGAAAGCAACCCTAAAATTTCCACCCAAAAGCTGCCGGACCTTGCTGAAAACCGCCTGATCAGCCCACCTATACTCTTCTTTAAGATCTTCAGGCAAACCCTCCAGCAAATCTACATCAAACCCCATATCTACACATCCGTATTCATCAGAACGCTCTTCAATTACCTTAAGCCCAATTTTTACAGCCTTTTCAAATGCAGCTTTCCCCTCGGGAGTAGTACCGGCTGCATCCCTTATAGCCATATATATTCGTTCAAAAATGCGGGGAACACAGCAAAACCAGGTAGGCTTAAAGAGCTGAATATCAGCCAAAACAGTCTGGGGCTTTTCTGCATAAGCAATAGTACATCCGGCATTTATCGACACCATCTGTCCGCATTGTCTTTCATAGGAATGAGATAAAGGCAGAAAAGATAGGTTTATATCATTTTCATCTATCATATATCCAGCATGGGCAAAATTGTTATTATCTGCCTGGATAGCCGTCATTATAGTTTGATGGGTATGTACAGCACCTTTAGGCTGACCGGTAGTTCCTGAAGTATATATTATAGTAGCCGGATCCCATACTTTTATACCATGCCATGCCCTTTCATATGCATAAGAATTTTTATGCAAATAGCGCATACCAATCTCTTTTAAAGTTTTCAAATGAATAAACATAGGATGAGCTGGAAGTGAAACATTTTCTTCCATAACTATGACTTTTTCCAAAACCGGCATTTCTTCAATGACCTGCATAACCTTTTCTATTCCTGCTTCATCCCGGACAAACAAAAACTTTGACCCGGAATTATTTACAATAAACTTTATTTCCTTGGGAGACAAAGTAGGATAAATCGTAACTGTTATACCACCGCTGCACAAAATAGCGAAATCAGCCCAGAGCCACTGGGGACAATTATAAGACATTATAGCTGCCCGATCGTGTTTCTTCATCCCTAAAGCTAAGAGTCCTCCAGCCAAATCCCGCACAATCATGCCAACTTCGGAATAAGTCAAAAATGAAGTAGTATCAGATCCAGTTTTAAACCACTGACACTTTCTTTCTCCATATTTTATAACTGATTCATTAAACATTTGCGGCACTGTACAAACCCTCATATGTTCTCTTTTTACCATTTCCCTTCCCCCTTTAAATCAATCTAATTACATTTTATCATAAATATATTTCAAATTTGTATAATTAATTTTCCTAAATTGTTGTATTATAAAAAAACAGCCTACCTTATGGCAAGCTGTAATACAAAAAATTCAACTCTGTTTTAAAGGTAAAACTACTGAAAATACTGAACCTGCTCCCAGACGGCTTCTGACTTTTACCATTCCCCGATGATTTTCCACAAGATGTTTTACAATAGCGAGTCCCAAACCAGTTCCCCCTGTCTTACGGCTGCGTGCTTTATCTACCCGGTAAAATCTTTCAAAAAGGCGGGGAATCTCTTTTTCCGGAATTCCTTCCCCCTCATCTTTTACTTCAATTCTGACATATTCATTTTCCCTGCTTATGCTTAAGGTTATAGGAGTTCCTGCCGGACTGTAATAAACAGCATTTTCCATCAAATTAAGAATTATGCGCATTATCTGTTCCTCATCTGCTTCTACAACTAAATTCCTTTCTTCACTTCTCAGAACAATATCTTCACTTCTCTCAGGAAACCTTTGTTTTATAATATCTACAGCTTCCCAGGCTATTTTTACAATATCAGTTGGTAAAAAACTAGTCGGCATCTTACCTGATTCTATACGGGAAAGTTCTAAAAGCTCCTCAATCATCTTTTTAAGGCGTTTAGCCTCCTCATAGATAATCCGGCTAAATTCCTCAACATTATCCGAATTTTCCCCCTTCTCCTCCATTAAGGTTTCTGCAAAGCCGCTTATAGCAGCTACCGGGGTTTTAAGCTCATGCGAAACATTAGCTACAAAATCCTGCCTTATCTGTTCCAACCTTTTTAGTTCAGTAATATCATTACAAACTACCAGTATGCTGTCTAAACTCGAATTTTCACTTTCCATTACCGGTATAACATTTACTTCCAGTATCTTTTCTCCCCGGCTGTAAAAATTAACACTTTTGCGCACCGGGGCAAGCCTGTTTTTAGCCTCATCCAACATCCGCACCAGTTCATAATTCTCAATAACCTCTACACCTTTGCGCCCTATAAAATCATCCTTAAATCCAAAAATCAGCCGAGCAACCGGGTTAGCATAAGCAATCCTTCCCTCACTATCAAACATCAATATTCCGTTTATTGTATTATTCAAAACCGCTTCAAAACGGTTTTTTACCTCGGAAATTTCGGTAATAGTCTTTTCCAGATAAACGGTCATATTATTTATCGCTTCCGCTAAAACCCCCAGTTCATCGTCCGATTTATGCAAAACCCTGCGTTTTAAATCACCGCAGGCAATATCCCTGACAGTTTCAGTAATCTCACTTATAGGAGCAGAAAATCTCCGGGCAATGCCGATGCTCAAAATAAATACAGCCATGCCAGTTAACGCAATACTCAAAAATAAAACAGAAAGAAGATTTTTATAAAGGATTTTGACTTCTATAAGCGGTTTAGAAAGCCTTATAACCCCTTTTACATCCCCACTGGCAAAAGGAACGGCTGCATAAACCATCTGAATGCGTGCAGTACCGCTGAGCCTTATATCATAACCTTTTCCATCTTTAAGAGCTTTAACAACTTCAGGGCGATCAGCATGTGATTCCATTTCCTTTTCCTCAAACCGTGAATCAGCTAAAACCTTCCCATCTTCTGCTATTACCGTAATCCTTGCTTCAGTATCTTTAGCTGCTCTAGCTACAACCTCTTTAAGAAAAACATCAAAATTATCCTTTTCTAGCTGGTAAAAACTAAACATTTCACTTATCAAAACTGCTTCATAAGTCAAATTCGACTGGACATTTTCTATATAATAAGTGCGAAAAGTAAGAGACAGAATAACTCCGCTCACCGCTAATATCAAAACAATTACAGCTAAATAAGTTGCAATAAGTCGTGAACGGATAGAATTAAGCATTTTTATCCTCCTCAAACTTATAGCCCAACCCCCTTACTGTTTTTATATACTGCGGATTTTTGGGGTCCTTTTCTATCTTATCCCGCAATTTGCTTACATGAACATCCAGCACTCGGGTATTGGCTCCATCAGCATAGTCCCATAAAACCTCTAAAAGATAATTCCTTTTCAAAACCCGTCCTCTGTTGCGCAAAAAAATTTCTAAAAGTTCATATTCCTTTAAAGTTAGATCTAAAAGCTTGCCATCGTGAAAAATCTCATATCTATCAGGTTTTATAGTAAAACTTCCTACCACAACAGTTTTATCCTTGGTCTCTGGTTCCAAGCCTTTCTCATTTTTTCGCCGTAAGACTGCCTTTACCCGAGCAACCAGTTCCCTGACACTGAAAGGTTTAGTAACATAATCATCTGCTCCCAGCTCCAGGCCTAAAACCTTATCAATCTCTTCATCCTTGGCAGTAAGCATTATTATAGGGGTATTAATATTTTCACTCCTAAGCTGTTTGCAAACCTCCAATCCATCTCTTTCCGGCAGCATCAGGTCAAGTATAATAAGGTCGGGATTATTTTCCTTTACCAAATTATATGCTTCAACCCCATCATAAGCTTTCAAAGTTTCAAAACCTTCTTTGTTTAAATTATAGGTTATAAGCCGAACCAAAGATTCCTCATCATCTACTACCAATATCTTGCCTTTCATATCATATCCACCTCATAAAACATAATTTTTACACCTATATCTTATATTGTCAAAAGACTTAAAAAAATAGCCCTGCACTTTTTTTACCTTTAACTTACAATATCTTTACATTTTAACTTGGACGTTTCCGAAACTAAAAACTATTTTAAACTGGGGACGGTTCTAAAATTAAAAACCATTTTATTTTCGAAACAAATTTTTTAATTATTATGCATTTCAAATATTTAAAAACAAAAGAGGAAGCGGCGTAACAAAATTATGCTACCATTCGCCGTTTCCTCTTCTAAAACTATATTTTCTTAATTGGTAAACCAGCTGCCTCCTATAAATTCACGCAAAATCGAATTAGGAGGAACACCGTCAGGTTTTACGGGCTTAAAATGAGCCAAAAATTTCAAAAGCCTTCTCGCTTCATGATATTCAGGATGTTCAAACGTTATTTTCTTAAGTAAAGGTTCGGCAAAAGGCCTCAAAACCGACAGTTCATATACCAGGGAAGTATTAAACATAATATCTGCATTTTCCTGAAAAGGAAAAATATTTTTTTCTTCCCCGCGCCGGACAGAAGGCCAGATTTTTATAGTATCACGTGCATTATACCCTCTGGTCCGGCTGTCCCGGACTATTCGCCTTATAAGCCTCGCATCCGTAGTTGCTATACGATTGGTGTTGTCCAAATTAAGCTGGGTTAAAGCGCTCACATAAACCTTAAACTTTTGTTCAGCCGGAATACTAAAAGTAAGTTTATCGTTCAAGGCATGAATACCTTCAATTATTATAACTTCTTCAGCAGGAAGTCTTACCATTCTTCCCTTAGGCTCTGCTCTGCCTTTTACAAAATTAAATATAGGCACTTCCACCTCTTCACCTTTTATAAGGCGGGTAAGATGTTCATTAAACAAATCTAATTTCAAGGCTTCCAAGGCCTCAAAATCATATTCCCCTTTTTCATCTCTGGGAGTAAGTTCACGGTCTACAAAATAGTCGTCTAAAGAAATAGTAATCGGCCTTTTCCCGCTGGCTCTAAGCTGAATATAGAGCCTCTGCGCAAATGTAGTTTTGCCTGATGAAGAAGGACCTGATATAAGCACCAGTCGGATTTTATCATTGCGGCATATCTCTTCAGCAATTAAAGCTACCTTTTTCTCATGCAAAGCCTCATTAATTCGTATAATTTCATCTATCTTTCCTTCTTCAACAAGTCGATTCAACGCAGCTGCATGGGGAGTTTCCAGCATCTCTGCCCATCTTTTCGACTCCCTGAAAATTGAAGCCAGCTTTTTCTGCTCCACATAAGGCTTAATCCTTAAAGGAGAATCCATCTCTGGTGTCTGCATGATAATTCCGCCATCATAAGGAATAAGTTTAAAATATTTAAGCATTCCAGTTCGCGGCAGCATATAACCGTAAAAATATTCATAAAATCCATCCAATTCATATATGCATATATCATCTTCATCTACAAATCTCAGCATTTCTGCTTTATCCGACTGATTTTGAGTTTTGAAAATTTCTATAGCATCAAAACGGTTCATCATAAAGCGATTTATTGGCAAATCATCTTCAACAAGCTGAGACATCCTTTCCTCAACCATCTTAACTTCTTCCGGCTTAACATTACCCTCTACAAACTCGCACAGAAGCCCATTAGAAAGAGAATGCCGGACTATCATGTTCTTTTCCGGAAATAAATCATGACATGCCTTAAGCAAAATAAAAATTGCCGTCCGCCGATAAACTCTGAGTCCATATTCACTAGTAAGATCTAAAAGCTGAACTTCAGCATCCTCAGTAAAAATATAATCCAGTCCAACCGCTTGATTATCAACAATAGCTGCAGTCACCGGATAATGAAGTTTATCTTTTATCCCGGCAACAAACTGATTTAAAGTAATTCCAGCTGGAACTTCATACTCTCCCTTATCCTTTACCACGAGTTTTAACATAGCCCCAGTTTCTGACTTATCCAAAGCCTTTTCCCCCTCTCCTCCTTCCAGGAATATTATTTATTATAACACAACAAAAGGCAGGGCTCCTTCATTAAAAAGCCCTGCCTTAAAAGGTTTCCTGTTTCTATCTGAGCACAGCTCCCAGCTTCTTTTCCAGATTAGATAAAATCAGATTTACCTTTTCATTTACTTCATTTTCCGTCAAAGTCCTTTCATTAGACTGGAATTTCAATCGGAAAGCCATGCTCTTATAGCCTTCTTTTACCTGTTCTCCGGTATAAAGGTCAAAAACAACTACTTCTTTAAGAATGGTGTCATCACTTTCCTTTATCACCTGCACTGCCTGTCCTGCAGTTATATCAGACTTCAAAAGAACTGCAATATCGCGTTCTACCGCCGGATACTTAGTTATGCTTTCCATCATCATCTTTCTTCCGCTCAAAGCAAAAAGCTTATCCAAGTCAAATTCAAAAGCACACACTCTATCCCGCAAGTCAAAATTTGCTCCTACTTCCGGATGAATTTCCCCGATAATCCCGATCTCTTCTCCAGAACAGTAAACGGCAGCAGTTCTTCCCGGGTGAAAAGACGGATGAGCTGTCCGCCTGAACTCATAATCATTTATCCCCAGTCGCCTGAGCATATCTTCTACAATACCTTTGAGAAAAAAGAAATCCATAGCCAGCTTATGTTTAAGCCAGTTTATCTCACTGCTACCTGATACGGCTGCTCCCAATTTCAGTTTTTCTTCAGGCAGTCCGGATTCTGTAGGATAAAATACCGCCCCTATTTCAAAAAAGGCCAAATTGCTGTTCTTGCGCGCAAAATTACGGCTTAAATTTTCTAAAAGCCCGGGTAAAAGAAGGGTGCGCATGACACTTTGCTCTTCAGACAAAGGATTGGCAACCTTTACTGTCCTCCGATAAATACTATCCTCAGACAGCATAAGCCGGTCAAAATAAGCCGGGCTTATAAAGCTATAATTTACCACTTCATAAAGGCTTTCAGCCATAATTGTGCGGACATTTTCCCGGAAGGCCTGATAAGGATTGAGCCCTCCTAAAGTGGTATTTCCTGACGGCAGACCAGCCGGAATTTTATCATAACCATAGAGACGGGCAATTTCTTCAATCAAATCCACTTCAACCGAAATATCAGGGCGATAGGTGGGAACTTCCACTATAAAACCTGCCTCAACATCTTCAATTTTAAAACCTAATCTGGAAATATATTCTTTAACCTCATCTGGCGTAAGTTCAGTCCCTAAAAGGTAATTTACCCTATCAGTTCTAAGCTTTATCTTTTTATTCTCAACCGGTGAGGGATAAACATCTACTATTCCTCCTACAACCTCTCCTCCCGCCAATTCCTGGATAAGATATGCTGCCCGGTTTATGGCATAAATCACCCCGTTGGGGTCGGCACCTTTTTCAAAACGAACGGATGAATCACTTCGCAAAGCAAGCTTGCGGGAAGTTTTCCTTATATTAGCTCCTGCAAAATTGGCAGATTCAAGCATTACCATTGTGGTATTTTCATTAATCTCAGTGTTTTGTCCTCCCATTATTCCGGCCAATGCTACACCCTGCTCGCCGTCACATATGAGGAGCATATTTTCATCTAATTCTCTTTCTACCTCATCTAAAGTAACTATCTTTTCGCCATTTCTGGCTCTGCGCACATTAATTTCCTTGCTTTCAAGGAGGTCATAGTCAAAAGCGTGCAAAGGCTGGTTAGTTTCTAAAAGCACATAATTGGTAATATCTACAACATTATTTATCGGTCTTATACCTGATTTAATCAGTATTTCCTGCATCCATTCAGGAGATGGTTTTATCTTTACATTTTTAATTACCCTGGCTGCATAGCGCGGACACAGTTCAGGTTCAAGGATATTAACCTTTATGTAATCCTTTATATCTTCCTCATTTTCTTTAATAAAAACCTCAGGAATTTTCAGTTCGTTTCCGGTTAAAGCTGCCACTTCCCGGGCCAAATTTATCATACCCAGGCAATCCCCGCGGTTAGGGGTAAGATCCAACTCTAAAATCCAATCATCTTCCTTTTTCTCTATTCCTTCCACCGCAATCCCCGCCATAGTAAGCTTATAAGCCAACTCTTCAGCAGACATCTCAAAATCCACATAATATTTAAGCCATTTCACTGATACTCCCATCGCTTTAACCTCCTAAAATTGGGTTAAAAACCGCTTATCATTTTCGAAAAATAATCTTAAGTCATTAATCCCATATTTCAGCATGGCAATCCTTTCTACCCCCATGCCAAAGGCAAAACCGCTAACCTTTTCCGGATCATAGCCTCCATATTCTAAAACACGCGGATTAACCATCCCCGCTCCTAAAATTTCCAGCCATCCGGTATAAGAACATACCCGACACCCTTCTCCCTTACACATCACACAGGAAATATCCATCTCTGCACTGGGTTCGGTAAACGGGAAAAAGCTGGGACGATAGCGAACTTTTACATCTTCTCCAAATACCTTCTGGGCAAAAAGCATCAAAGTCCCTTTCAGATGAGCAAAAGTTATCCTTTCATCTATAACCAACCCTTCAATCTGATGAAACATAGGAGAATGAGTAGCATCATCATCCCGCCGATAAACACGACCTGGAACAATAATCTTCACCGGAATCTGCGGCGCCATTTTTTCCATGGTTCTCACCTGAACCGGTGAAGTATGGGTTCTCAAGAGGATTTCTTCAGTTATATAAAAAGAATCCTGCATATCACGGGCTGGATGTTCTTTCGGAATATTCAAGGCTTCAAAATTGTAGTAGTCTGATTCAATCTCTGGCCCCTCAGCAACAGCAAACCCCATACTCGTAAAAATATCCCTTATCTCATCTATAACCTGAGTCAAAGGATGTTTGCGCCCTTTGATCAGCGGAAGCCCGGGAAGGGTAACATCAATTGTTTCTGCCATCAGTCTTAAATCAAGCTCCAACTTTTTAAGTTCACGAGCCTTTTCTTCAATCATTCTTTCTAAAGATGCTTTAACTTCATTGGCAAACTTTCCTACTTCCACCCTCTGTTCAGGAGGAATATCCTTAAGTCTCTTCAAAATAAGAGTAATATCCCCTTTTCGCCCTAATGCCTTGACCTTAAGCTCATTAAGATCCTCTAAAGTTTTAACTTCGTTAAGCCTTGATTCCACCGAAGTTTTAATGTTTTTAAGTTCCTCTAACATTCTTCCCTTTCCTCCTCACTACAAGAAAGTGCACCCTTCTAAAAAAATAAAAACATATACGATAATCCCAAAGCAAATTATAAAAACAAAAAAACTTTCTTCCCACTCAGGGACGAAAGTTTTCCGCGGTACCACCCTAATTAGCCCACCTTTTAAATAAAAAAGGAGGGCTCACTCTTCGTCGATAACGGCGACTTCCGTTCAGACCTACTCTTATTTCAGCCTGCTGCTCCCAGGCGAATTCACCTGCTTTCCCCCTAGCCGTACTTCCAGTCGCGGTACAGCCTCCCTGTAAGGTTTCCGGCAGGCTACTCTTCCTGTTCATAGCCTTTAACACTATTGCATCATCAACATTTTATATAAAAGGTAATAAATAATACAACCTGATTTTTCAAAAAGCATCCACAAATTGTCTACCTGCTCACCCATTTTAGCCCCTGCCCTTCTATATAAAGGGGGACAAAATCCCCAAAACAATTATAACATAGCGTAATAACCTCTACAAGCCTTCTCTTGCCAAAGAGGCCCTGCTAAGAATTATAGCACAAGCAATCGCTGCATTCAATGAATCGACCCTAGGATTTATGGGAATCGTAAATAAAACATCACACAAACCCCTTATTTCTGGACTTATCCCATGGGCTTCGCTTCCGATAACAATAATTTTCTTGCCAGTATAATCAACATTTTCATAGGAAAGACTGCTGTTAATCGAAGCACCGGCAAGAACATAGCCATTTTCTTTAAAAGCCTTTATTTCACCTAAATCCGTATCGGTAAATATCGGAACATTTAATATCCCGCCCATGCTGGATCTTACTACCTTTGGGCTAAAAGGGTCAGCTGAACCTGAAGTAAGCAAAATACCTCCGACATTAAAAGCAAAAGCGGTGCGGATAATCGTCCCTAAATTACCAGGATCAGCAATTTTATCCCCTAATACTATCAAGCTTTCACTTTTTAAAAGTTTATGAAAATCCCAGGAAGGAATCCTGGCTATTCCGGCTACTCCCTGCGGAGTTTCTGTCCCACATATATGTTTCATCAGCCTGTCATCTACTACATACCAGCTGACCGAATTATACTGTTCAGCCAAGCTTTCATATTCTTCTCTTACATTTTCTGATACAAAAATACTCTTCAAAGCATTTTCAGAGGATTCAAGTGCTTCTCTTACCATCTTTTTCCCTTCGAGTATAAATAATCCCTCTTTAAGCCTGAACTTGCGGTGTTTAAGGCTAGAGGCCAGTTTAACCTGAGGATTTTCTTTTGAGGTAATCTTTTTCATGTCATCACACCTTTATAAAATAAAAACCCTTTAATATATTTCAATATATAGTAAAAGTATGGCTAAAAGCCATACTTTTAAACATCGAAGCTCATTTATTTTACACTCTGTTTAGAAATCTCTGCTAATTTCTTGAATCCCTGTGGATCATTTACAGCCAAATCAGCTAAAACCTTGCGGTCTATATCTATACCTGCTACTTTAAGCCCGTGTATCATGCGGCTGTAAGTAGTGCCATTTTCTCTGGCAGCTGCATTTATACGAGCAATCCAAAGCTTGCGGAATTCTCTTTTTTTAAGCTTGCGATGAGCATAAGCATAATTGCCGGATTTCCACACCTGCTGCTTGGCTACCTTATAGAGCTTGGATTTGCTGCCCCAGTAGCCTTTAGCCATTTTCAAAACTTTTTTATGTCTTTTATGTCTGATTACACCCCTTTTTACTCTGGGCATAAGTTACACCTCCTGTATTTTATTTATAAGGCAAAAGTTTGGAAATTCTCTTTGTTTCAACCTTACTTACCAGTGCAGGTTGACGCAGCCTTCTCTTTCTCTTGGGAGTTTTGTGGCCTAATAAATGGCTGCCATAAGCTCTTTCTCTTTTTATCTTCCCACTAGCACTCTTTTTAAATCTTTTAGCTGCACCCCGGTGGGTTTTCATCTTAGGCATTATGCTTCCTCCTTCTTGTTTGCATTCTTTTCATTTTCAGGTTTCGGCATTAAAACCATCACCATATTTTTACCCTCAATTTTAGGCTTTTTTTCTATATTTGAAACATCAGACAACACTTCTGCAAACCGCAGGCACAACTTTTCACCTAATTCGGGATGGGTAATCTGCCTGCCCCTGAACATTATAGTGACCTTGACCTTGTCCCCCGAATTCAGGAACTTGCGTGCATTTTTCGCTTTAACCATAAGGTCGTGCTCTTCAATATTAGGACGCATTTTAATTTCTTTAACTTCAATTATCTTTTGTTTCTTCCGTGCTTCTTTCTCCCTCTTGCTCTGTTCAAATTTAAACTTTCCATAATCCATCAGACGGCAAACCGGCGGCTTCGCCAGAGGGGCTATCTCTACCAGATCAAGCCCTTTTTCCAGAGAAACATCCAGAGCCTCTTTAAGAGAAACAATGCCGAGCTGTTCTCCCGTCTCACTTATAAGCCTTACTTCCTTAGCCCGTATTTCTTCATTAACTCTCCAATCCTTGCTGATAAGAAGTTCACCTCCTGAAAAAATAAAAGCGAGTTCGCACGAACTCGCTTCCATCCCTCTTTGTGCATAAGAATCCATATAAATACAGTCTAGCCCATAAAGAGATCTCAATAACCTTACGAACCGAAGCTGTAAGGTGAGGAGAAGCGATGCTCCTGCTTAGTACCTAGACTAGTATATCATATATAAAATCTGGCTACAAGCCCTTTTTACCCTTTAACATTGAAATTTTTAAGTTTCATGTTCAGACAATAGCCTTATCAGCTATTTCTTTCAAAAGCAATTCTTTAAATTCAGCAACCGGCTTAATTCCTTGATCGCCCAATTTTCTGTGTCGGACAGCCACTGAACTTGTTTCAACTTCATTGTCTCCCACTACCAAAAGGTATGGTATCTTCTGGAGCTGTCCTTCTCTTATCTTATAGCCCACCTTTTCGCTGCGCAGGTCAGCCTCAATCCTTATTCCTGCCTCTTTAAGCTCCTCTACCACTTTATTCGCATATTCATGGTGTCTTTCAGCTACCGGTATCACCTTAGCCTGCACCGGAGCCAGCCAGGCAGGAAATGCCCCGGCAAAGTGCTCGGTAAGAATGCCAATAAACCTTTCTATGCTGCCGTAGACTACCCGGTGAATCATAACCGGACGATGTTTTTCACCATCTTCACCTATATAGGTAAGGTCAAATTTCTCCGGCATCTGAAAATCAAGCTGAATCGTTCCACACTGCCAAGTTCTATCCAACGAATCTTTAAGGTGGAAATCTATCTTGGGCCCATAAAAAGCACCATCACCTTCATTGACCTTATAGGGAAGACCTTTTTCCTCTAAAGCCTTAATCAAAGCATTAGTTGCCATTTCCCATATTTCATCTGACCCCATCGCCTTTTCCGGCTTGGTTGAAAGCTCTACATGATAAGAGAAACCAAACAAACTGTAAAAGCGGTCAACTAAATCGATAACCCCTTTTATCTCATCAATTATCTGTTCTGGAAGCATGAAAATATGAGCATCATCCTGGGTAAAAGCCCTTACCCTCATAAGTCCGTGCAGAACCCCGGAAAGTTCGTGCCGGTGCACCAGTCCCATCTCACAGGTTCTCAGAGGAAGTTCTTTATAGCTGTGTAGATTTTGTTTGTATACCAGCATTCCGCCCGGACAATTCATAGGTTTTATCGCATAATCCTCATCATCTATTTTGGTAAAATACATATTTTCTTTATAATGTTCCCAGTGTCCGGATCTTTCCCAGAGTTCCCGGTTGAGTATTATAGGGGTGCGGATTTCTTGATATCCTGCCTTAATATGTTCTTCCCGCCAGAATTTTTCAAGCTCATTCCGCAAAATCATGCCTTTAGGCAGGAAAAACGGGAAGCCAGGTCCTTCATCCAAAAGTACAAAAAGTCCCAGTTCCTTGCCTAATTTACGGTGGTCCCTTTTCTTGGCTTCTTCCAATTTAGTCAGATAATCATCCAGCATAGACTTTTTGGGAAAAGAAGTAGCATAAATCCTCTGCAGCATCGGATTCTTTTCGCTGCCGCGCCAGTAAGCCCCTGCCACGCTCATCAGCTTGAAAGCTTTAACCCTTCCGGTTGAAGGCAGGTGAGGACCAGCACAAAGGTCAACAAACTCACCCTGTTGATAAATGCTTATAACTGCATCTTCAGGCAGGTCATTTATTAATTCAACTTTATACCTTTCCCCTCTTTCTTCAAAAAATCTCAACGCCTCTTCCCGGGAAAGTTCTTTTCTGACAATCGGATAATCGGCGTCGATAATCTTCTGCATTTCCTTTTCAATCAATTCCAGATCATCCGGATTAAACTTGTGACTTCCGTCAAAATCATAGTAAAAGCCTTTTTCAATCGCCGGACCTATAGCCAAAATGGTGTCCGGCCAAAGCCTTTTTACCGCCTGAGCCATTATATGCGCGGAAGTATGGCGGTAAACTTCCCGACCTCTTTCATCATCAAAGTTAATAAACTCTACAGTTCCATCTTCAAAAATCTGACGGTTTAAATCCGTAAGGGCACCGTTAAAAACTGCAGCTACTGCGTTTTTTGCCAGTTTGGGGCTTATCGCTTCTGCAATCTGCAAAAGAGTTATACCTTCCGGATATTCCCTTATACTGCCATCTTTAAGTTCGATTTTCACCATTATATGTATACCTCCCGATACAATTAAGCCTTGTCCTCTTTAAATTCCTATAGGAAATAAAACCAGAATTAAAACTTGAACAAGTCCAATAAATAAACCTAACACCCCGCCTAAAACTTCAATAAACCTCAATTCAGGCGAAGAAACACTTTTTATCATCTCTTCCAACTGGGTCAAATCATAATCATTTATCTTATCTTCTATCATCTGCTTTATCTTTACTTCCTCAGTCAAATAATCCCGGCCTGAATCCATAACCTGCCTTATAAGCCCCGGCACTTCTTTCCTGAGCATGCGCTCTAAATTATCAGTGATAAGCCGGCTTATTTTGCCTGGTAAAATTGAAGGAAGCACTGTATCAATCTTATTTTTCACAATCCCTGTAAGCCTGTCCGTAATCTTATCATGCATTTCCGGATTATCTATTTTATCTAAAAGCTCGTCCATCGAAAAAAGCTGCTGTTCGACTAATTCTCCTACACTTCTGGCTATATCTGCCTGCCTTTTTGGCAAAAGCCCCTGCAGGACAAAAAATCCCAAATTAATTGGCTTTCTAGGCCAAAACATAAGCTTTATCGCAATAACATTGGTAAGATAACCGATAAAAGCACTCACCAGAGGTATAATCACCAGATGGAACATCTCAATCACCTTATTTATTTTTTACTTATCGAATATAACAAATTTTGCAATGTCCCGCAATGCTAAAATTCAAACAACAGTTAAATCAAAATTGTAAATCATTTCCTTTTGTCATCGGCTGGCAATGTTCACATCCGAGACATATATTTATCCGTTCGGCAAAAACCCGCTTTATTATTTCCAGTGCTTCTTTATTTTTACGGCATTTATCGAGATTATGCAAGACAATCTTTAAGGGGGCCAAAGTTATTAAGACACTTACCAGAATATCATCTAAATTTATCTCATCTGAAAAAAGATCATTGTAATAACCTATATTCCATCCTATCCGACCTTTATCTTTATCCCAGAAAATAAATTCGCCATTATCGTTAACCATAATATTTACTTCATAAACTTTAGGGGGCTGAGAATTGACAAAACACCGCAAAAAATTTACAAATTCGTTGAATTCTTTTTCATTTTTAAATTCCTCTAATGCGATTTCCACCGCATAATTTATGTCCTTTAAATAATCCTGCATTCGAAAATTAATAAACCCATCAACAATAATTCTGCTGCTTCTTTTAATATACTCTAAAATACGGGCAGATATTTGATTTTTACGATTAAAGTTGATAAGCATATTTAAACTTTCATTTTCATTAAAATGATATAAAAAATTATAAGCTTTTTCAAAAATCTGCTTTTTTTCTTCTGCTCCGTATCTTCTGCACAGCTTTACAATCTTTTTCCAGATAAGCTTTTCTTCCCATTCCTTAATAATGTGTTCAGCCAGGATTTCTGCCATTTGATGTTGGAAAATATGAATTATATCTTCTTCTTTAAAAATATTATCTCCCTTTTCTCCCTGCAGTCTTAAATACATGAAATCATAAACAGTTCCATTATTTACATCTATTTTTACAGTATAGCCTTTTTGGCGCATCCAGCATAACCTCTGATCAAAATCAGCAGCCAAATTATCTTTATTCATTACTGTAGCCACTTCATACTCATAAATCATAAATAGACCTCCGAAAAAGTTTACTCTATATTATATGATTATATGTTGAGCATGATTTAGTTATTCAATACCTGCTTTATGCTGAACCTCGCATAAAATTATATTTTTTTGTTAAAACCCTGCAGGAAAAAAATTTTTTACCGATAATATATTAGAAATCAGTCGAAAAATTTAACCATCTCATCTGCCACAAAAACAAAATTTACATTATAATTAAAGAGGTTTTCAAAAACATCAAGAGGTGAAGTTATGGATATTGCAGTAATCATAGGTATCTTATTGGGTCTATTTGCACTTATAGGCGGAATGATCGCTAAAGGAGCCAATATCGCAATACTCATCAACCCTGCTGCTATAATCATAATATTTGTCGGAACTACAGCAGCTATATTCAATGCCTTTCCAATGAAAGAAATCAAAAGGATACCTGCCCTTTTCAAAATTATATTTACTGAACCTAAACGGCAGGATCCCGCCGAAGCAGTCAAACTGATTGTTGAGCTCGCCCAGCAGGCCAGAAAAGAAGGGCTTTTATCCTTAGAAGCCCGTTTAACTGAAATTGAAGATCCTTTTATAAGAAAAGGTCTGCAGCTGATTGTTGACGGACAGGATGAACAGTTCTTGCGGGATTATTTAGAAACTGAAATTGCTACTATGAGTGAAAGGCATCAATCTGGAGCCTTAATATTTTCCCAGGCAGGCTCCTATGCACCTACGCTCGGGGTTATGGGAGCAGTTGTAGGTCTCATTGGTGCCTTAGGACACTTAGATGACACACATAAACTCGGGGCTTCTATCTCCGCGGCGTTCGTTGCTACCCTTTTTGGTATATTCAGCGGTTATGTCCTGTGGCATCCCTTTGCCACCAAACTTAAGCGCAAATCGGAAGAAGAAGTAATACTGAAAACTATGCTAGTTGAAGGGCTGGTGTCGCTGCAAAGCGGAAACAACCCAATACAGATAAAAGAAAAAATGATGGTCTTCCTTACCCCTGAAGAAAGAAGCAAACTGGAGGAAGAATAAACGATGGCCAGAATGAAGAAAAAACATGAAGAACATATGGATGAAACCTGGCTCATTCCTTATTCAGACATGCTTACACTTCTTCTCGCGCTCTTCATTGTTCTATTTGCCATGAGCCAGGTAGACCAGCAAAAATTCCAGGAATTCAAGCAAATGCTGCAGTCTTTATTTGCCGGAGGCCCAGGAATAATGACTACCGGGGAGGGCTTAATCGAGGAAGGAAAAAAACCCAATATGGAAAACCCTCCTACCAGCAGCCTTATAGAAACCCAAAAGCTGGAACAATATAAAGAAGCGTTAGACCGCTATTTTAAAGAACAGGGACTTCAAAGTTATATCACTACTGCTGTAACAGCCAAGGGACTGCAGATAACTATACAGGAACTGGCCCTGTTTGATTCAGGTAAAGCAGATATAAGGCCTGAAGCTGAACCTGTGCTAAGGGACTTATCGGTAATACTTGCCGGCCTTGACAACGAAGTTCAGATTTCCGGGCATACTGACAATCTTCCTATTCATACCCCGGAATTCCCTTCCAACTGGGAACTCAGTACTCAGCGGGCCTTAAATGTTATGAAATTTATGCTGCAGAATCCTGACCTTGATCCGGCCCGCTTTTCAGTAGTCGGATATGGCGAATACAGACCGCGGGCAAACAACGCGACAGTCGAAGGAAGAGCCCTGAACCGGCGGGTAGAGCTCCTTATACTGCGCAAATATCCGGTAAGCAGTGAAATGATAAAACAGTCTCTTGAATAAACTGATTCAATGCTTTCCTGTTTAAAAATCAGGGAAGCTTTTTTTATTCACTTACCTATTATCATTTACTTATATCAAATAACTTGTTCGCCACACCTGTTATAATATTTCCTCCTCTTATAATGGTATATAATTAAAAAATATTTATTTGTAAAAATTAACTTCAAATAATACATCTCTTTATATTTATGATAAAATCATTATGAAGCATAATAATACAGGGGGAGGGAATATCTATAATGAACAAAAACCAACCAAGAAACTACCAAAAAGAACTGGATGATTTCATCAAAGAATACCGAACTCTTGCCAATCTGGTTCTGAAAAATACTGAAAAATTCGCGGAGTACGATGCCCTGAGCCAGAAAGTCCAAGGAAAATGGGTGCATATTAAGTGGAAAGATTTTGGGGAGCAGATATGCGCCGTTGCTAAAGGAATCCTGGAACTTAATCTGCTGCGGCCCGGAGAAATGGGAGGAATATTTTCAGCTAACCGTGCGGAATGGCATATTGCCGATATAGGGATTTTAGCGGTCCGCGGTGTATCAGTCCCCATATATGCAACCAACTCGGTGGAAGAAGCCTTATATATTGTTGAGGATGCCGAAATAAAAGTTCTTTTTGTCGGAGATCAAGTGCAGTATGATAAAGCAAAACAGGTAATCAAACAAAGCTCACATCTTAAAAAAATAATAGCCTTTGACCGGGACATCAAAATCAACGGCGATGACAGCATATATTTAGACGAACTTATCACAATCGGCAGATCTTCATCTAAAGATGCTGAACTTAAAAAACTTCTGCAAGAGGCAACCCCCGATGATCTTCTAACTCTCATATACACTTCCGGCACTACTGGTGCACCTAAAGGGGCGATCCATTCTCACCGAACTTTTATGGGCGGCATATATCCTTCTTTAATTCGCTTTCCTCATGTTGGTCCTGGATATGTAACTATGGCAATTCTACCGCTGAGCCATGTTTTCGAACGCATGTGGTCCTACGGAGCAATGACAGTAGGAATGCGCATTGCCTACTGTCCGGATCCCAAACAGTTTGTCGAATATATAAATGAAATAAAACCCCACTTTATGACCAGTGTTCCAAGAATATGGGATAAGGTGTACGGAACTATTCAGGAAGGTTTAAAAACCGCATCTCCTGTAAAAATAAAACTCTTCAAATGGGCAGAAAAAACCGCCCTTGAAGTTTATCACAATAAAATCGCCTGCCAAAAATCTTCGGCAAGCCTTCGCATAAAACATGCACTGGCCAAAAAGCTGGTTATATCTAAAGTGCAGAAAACCCTGGGAACTGAACACTGTGATGTATATCATGTTGGGGGAGCAGCTTTTGCCTCTGATGTTAACGAATTCTTTTTCGCCTTTGGAATAAATACCATACAAGGTTACGGTCTTACTGAATTTTTCCCGGTATGCGTAGGCTTCAACGATCATGGGCTTCCCGGAGCATGCGGACCTATGATTCCCCTTTGCCAAGCACGGATTTCCGATGAAGGAGAAATTCAGCTTAAAGGGCCTATGTGCATGCTGGGATATTACAAAAAACCTGAAGCTACTAAAGAATGTTTTACTGACGATGGATGGTTCAAGACCGGCGATATAGGACAAATAGAACAAATAGAAAAAAACGGAGAAATACTTACTTATATCAAAATCACCGATCGTGTAAAAGATATTATAATTACCGCCGGCGGCAAAAATATATCTCCCCAACAGATTGAAAGCCTGTTTGGCGATGAGCTTTTCATAGAGCAAATTGTTGTAACTGGTGAAGGCAAAAAATTCATCTCTGCACTGATTGTTCCCAACTTTATTGTCTTGGAAGACTACTGCCAAAAGAACAACATCCAATACAATTCACGGGAGGACTTGGTAAACAACCCTGCAATAATAAAAATGTACGAAGAAATTATAGAAAACCGGACTGCTTCGTTAGGACAGGTAGAAAAAATTAAGAAATTCACCCTGCTGACTAAAGAATTAACCCAAGAAGACGGAGAACTTACCCCAACCCTTAAAGTAAAGCGAAAAGTAATTAATAAAAAATATTCTGAAATTATAGACAAAATGTATGAAGAATAAAATTCTACTTTCAAATATTTCGATACAAATATTTTTATCTTTTTGATATAATTAGTTATATAAAATTACTCTGATCAGAGAGGGGGATATAGAAAGGATGGCTATAGTAGAATGGCAAAAAGACGGTACGGTCGCCATCATGACAATGAACAACGGCGAAAACCGTCACAACCCGGAATGGTGTGAGGCAATGCTCTCTACATATGAAGAGATTATTGCCGATAATGAAATCAAAGCTATTGTTCTAACCTCCAGCGACCCTAAAAACTTTTGCCTGGGCGTAGATGTCGAATGGGTATTCAAAAAACAGCAGGAAGGCGACTTTGAAGCTATCAGCAAATGGCTCTACCGCAATAATGAGGTCTTTTATTCCATGCTTATGGCTCCTGTTCCGACCATTGCTGCGATTACAGGACATGCTTTTGGCAATGGAGCGATGCTGGCCGGGGCATGTGACTTCAGATTCATGCGTGCTGATAGAGGCTTTTTCTGCTTTCCGGAAGTTGATCTCGGAATCCAGTTTACACCTTCAATGATTGAATGGATGAAAAGGATTATGCCATATCACCTATTCGTCAAAATGAAATTTTCCGGCGCAAGAATGACTGCTGCTGAGCTGGAAAAACACAATGTTATAATCAAGGCCTGCGAAAACGCTGAAAAAACATTGGAAGAAGCTGTCGCATTCGCCAGAACCTTCAACAAATCCAGAACTACCCTTTTAGAAATGAAAAGAAGAACTTATAAACATATCATTGACAAAATGATTAACGAAGATCCTGAATACATCGACTACAAGCCTGAAGCGGTCCAAGAAGGCAAGTCTCCTGTTTTTATGTTTACACCATTAACATAACATAGGTTATTTTAAATTTAAAATAGAGGAGGTCTTAAAATGAATTTGCTGCTAAATCCAAAAAAATACAGAGACAGAAACTATCCGGATGAACGGTCAAAAGAAATCATGCTGAAAACTATCGAATGGTTTGAAAAAAAAGGACTCGCTGAACAAAAAGAACAATACCACAATCGCGAATTCTGCAATGATTTCAAAGAATTCGTTACCAAAGAAGGCTTTTTTGAAACCTTGTTCCTCCCCAAAGGATACGGCTCAGACCCCAATCAGTATTACAGCACCTACCGTCTTTATGAATTTTCTGAAATATGTGGTTTTTACGGCACCGGCTATTGGTATACCTTCCATGTATCCCATTTAGGATTAATTCCCGTTCTCTTAGGCGATAACGAAGAGGCAAAACACCGGGCAGCCAAAATATTAAAAGAAAATCCGCTCTGCGCATTTGGACTTTCTGAACAGGAGCATGGAGCAGACATCTACTCCACCGAAACCAAACTTTATCCGGCCGGAGACGGAACTTATGTAGCAAGAGGCCGGAAATACTATATAGGAAACGGGAATATAGCTAATGTAATATCCGTATTTGGTAAATTTGCTGATACCGGCGAATATGTATTTTTCCTGGTTGATTCCCAACACCCTAAATTTGAATGTATAAAAAATATAGTCGATTTTAATCAACAGTTCGTGGCTGAATTCGTCCTGAACGACTATCCCATCACCGAAGCCGATATCATTTCCCGCGGCCAGAAGGCATGGGATGATATGCTCAACACCATCAATATCTGCAAATTCAACATCGGTTCTGGTTCAACAGGTGTAGCAACCCATGCTTTTTATGAATCTTTAAACCATGCTTATCATCGTGTAATCTATGGTAAACGGGTTACCGAATTTCCTCATATCAGACGGCTTTTCATGGATTCCTGGCTTCGCCTTATAGCCATGAAACTCTTCGGACTCAGAGCAACCGACTACATGCGCATGGCCAACGAAAATGACAAGAGATATTTGCTTTACAATCCTCTAATGAAAATGAAAGTTTCTACTGAAGCTGAAAGAGTAATTGAACAGCTTTTCGATATTATCGCTGCCAAAGGCTTCGAAAAAGATACCTACTTTGAACAGGCAGCAGTAGAAATAAAAGGATACCCCAAACTGGAAGGTACCCGTCATGTAAACATGGCATTGGTCGCAAAACTCATCCCCAGCTACATGTTCATGCCACAGCCCTTTGAAGAATTCGGCAGAATAACCGATAACAGAAACGATGACTTCCTGTTCAGACAAGGACCTACCAGAGGCTATGCAAAAACCAAATTCCATGATTACAACATCGCTTACAACAAAGTTGCTCACCTGCCCAATGTCAAAGTTTTCAAAGAACAGATAGAAGCATTCAAGGAATACCTGATGGTATCAGGTCAGGGCATAGGCGAACAGATGAAAGACTTCGACTATCTCCTGGCAGTAGGCGAAATCTTTTCCCTTATCCCATATGGACAGCTTATTATCGAAAGCGCTGAAATCGAAGGAATAAAAGATGAAGTTATGAACCAGCTGTTTGATCTTCTGGTAAGAGACTTCTCCGCATATGCCGTAAACCTCTACAGCAAACCTGCCAATACCGATGCACAGCTGGCAGTAATACCCAAGATGATCAAGCGTCCTGTTCCCAATAAAGAAGAATTCGAAAAAGTCTTAAACGAAGAAGTATACAGCCTGGTTGATGAATACGTTCAAAATCCGTAATAATTAACAAAAAAAAGGGCACCTGTAAAGGTGTCCTTTTTTTTGACCCCAAAATAAATTTAGAGTTAAAGATTTAAACAAAGATATTTGGAGCAAAAGGTGATGTAAAATCAGAAAAAACATCCTTATTGGCTCTGAAAATATAATCTGGAAAGTTAAATTATATCCCAGCTAACCGGAGTTCCTTTCTTCACATCCCTATTCACTCTTCGCCCCAGAACAGTTTCATAATATTTCGGCTCTAAGCCATAACCTGGCCTTATTATCCTCAGGTTTTCCTCTGTCAAAACCTCTCCTTCCTTCATATCCTTCGCTATATATAAAGAACGCCTGAATTTAAGTGATTTTTTTTCATTATCGGTTGTTCCATAGTTTACTTTTCCTAAGGCCTGCCAGGCACGCTTGGTCTCCTCAACCAGCATCCTCATCTCATGCGGTTCCATGGAAAAAGCAGCATCTACTCCGCCTTCCGCCCGGGATAATGTAAAATGTTTCTCTACAAAGGTGGCTCCTAAAGCAACACTGGCTACAGCCGCTCCTATTCCCAAGGTATGATCAGACAGTCCCACTTCACAATTAAATAACTCTTTCATATGTGGAATAGTTAAAAGGTTGGTGTCTTCAGGACTTGCTGGATATGTGCTCGTACATTTCAAAAGTATTATATCTTTACACCCATTTTCTCTAGCTGTCCTTACTGTTTCATCAATTTCCGCCACTGTCGCCATTCCGGTGGAAATTATCATAGGCTTTCCGGTTGACGCAACTTTCTTAATAAGCGGCAGATCTGTATTCTCAAAAGAGGCAATTTTATAACACGGAACATCTAATGCTTCTAAAAAATCAACCGCGGTTTCATCAAAAGGAGTGCTAAAAACGATAAGACCTAACTCCCTGCATTTTTCAAATATCGGTTTATGCCATTCCCATGGAGTATACGCCTCTTTATATAAATCATAAAGAGTTCTTCCACTCCACAAACTTTCCCTGTCGTTTATATAAAAATCAGGCCCATCAACATCTAAAGTCATCGTTTCAGGGGTATATGTTTGCAGCTTTATCGCATTAACTCCTGCTTTAGCAGCTGCTTCAACTATCGCCAATGCCCTATCTAAAGACTGGTTATGATTTCCTGACATTTCTGCCACAATGAAAGGGGAATATTCTCTTCCTATTTTTTGGTTTCCAATTTTAACAGCGCTATTATATTTCACAATTATCACCCTTAATGACTATTTCAATGCTTTACCTATTAATTTAGTAACAGGGGTATCCCAACCCTCTGTTAACAAATATTCGTAGGGTTTTTTATCTATAAGCCGGTGATAAGTCCCTTCTTTTGGCTGAGGAAATGCTTTAACCCTACCACTTCTTATATAAGGCCAAACTTCAAAGAAAAGATTTTCTATCTCCTTTATCAAGCGATCGTAACTTGTACGTAGAGTATCTTGCTGTGTATAACCAACTTCCCGCTGAGCTATTATATCACCAGTATCAAGTCCACTATCCATATAATGAATAGTAACACCCTTGGGGGTATCTTCCAGGAAACTCCACAAGTTAGGATCTGCTCCTCTATTCCATGGTAACAATGAAATATGCAAATTAACTGCTTTCCGATTAAATCTGTTTATGACGTTTTTAGACAATAAATATCGATATCCATAGCTTATAATAAAATCTACGTCCTCAAGATACTCTGATCTCTCATCTATCTTTTTATCGGTATTTATCACTTCATCTCCAAATGATTTAAGATAATGAATAATATTATTTCTTTTGGGCCCCAACATTAAAATGCGCATTTTGCTCCCTCTCGTATTAAAGTTTTTATACTTATCTCTAACTTATTAAATGTAAGGAGATACTCTAAAACTTCCGACTCTAAGTTCATAATATTTTCTTTTTATAGAAAGTAATATATCTGTATTTTCTATAATTTTTGCTATTTCTTCATGAATCCTATATATATCGACTTCTTCACTAATGCCTAAATATATTATAAAACCTGATTTAGATAAATAATCTGTTACAATCTTCTGATTTTCTGCAATATCAATAACAACAGACGGTAACCCCATATAACACCTTTCCCAGGTTGTTGCCCCTCCCGCCCCAATAGCCAAATCTGCCTCTGCCATCAGTTCTGCCATATTGTTTACCTGGCAGTAGTAATTTACATTAGAATGAATAGCACACAGTTTTTTTATTTTTTCTTTGTGGGGATTTGCTTTTCCTACTACCACATCAACGGTTATATCCGGCCGATTAAGCATTAACACAGCTCTTAATGCTTTTTCTGTTTCATTGGTAGGGTCAGAACCACCGAAAAAGATTAATATTCTTCGGACGGTCCCGTCTCTTTTCTTTAATTTTTTCCTGGCTTCTCTGAACTCAGGTCTCAGCAAAGCATAGGAAGGGCCCAATAGTTTTTTACAATGAGCCGGCACCAGCTTATTATAACGGTTTTCCATGTTTTCTACTAAGTTTTGATCTAAGAGAAGATCACAGTCATGCTGCCTGTTAGCCAGGTCATCTATTACCATGATTTTTTTTACATATGGTCTCACTATTTGTTCCCATTTTATGTCTATTGCATAATGGTCAATTATTATCCAGTCGGGCGATTCTTGCTCAAGTATTTTTATGGTTTCTTCTGCATCTTCCCTGAAGTCAGTACCCAACCAGGTGGAATAGTCGTCAATTATAATCTCTTTTTTATTTTTATAGGGCAACTTATATACTTTATATCCTTTTTTTTCAGCTATTTCTGTAAGGTTTTCCGGCAAGTCGCGTGAGATGAATTTAATTTCTGCTCCGTTTTGCTTTAATTCATCAGCCAACGTTAAACAGCGCATAAGATGTCCCGACCCTATTATGAAAGCGGAATCGGTTCTAAATATTATTTTCTTCATCTATTCTATCGCCTTCTGTTTTATATGCTGATTTATATTGAAAATATCCGGATTTTGTTCGATAAGTTCTAAACAGTCTTCCATGGTAAAATCTTTCTTGTAAGGATAAAGCCTTTCCAGGATCGTTTTTACCAGTTTAAAATCTTCCTTTGTATCTACTGTCCAGCGATGTTTGCTTTCATCTTTTTTGTATTTAACAGAAAAGATTTTAAATTTTTCCGGATGGGAATAGATATAAAGGGTTACATGTTCCCTCTCCGGCTTTAAAACTGCTTTTTTATGAGCTTCTTCAAGAGCTGCAAAGGAAAGTATTTCGGTATCCATTCCCCGCGGATAAGTCCTTTCTATGGTATTTGAAATATAGTCATATTTTCCGGAATTTTTTATGTAAGTATCTATTATTAGATCTATAACTACTGGGTCGATTAAAGGGCAATCTGATGTTACTCTTACTACTGCATCGGCTCGATATTCCTTAGCTGCCTCGTAATACCTTGACAGGACATCTTCTTCTGAACCGCGGTAATAAGCTATGTTAAGTTTTCTACACAGGTCAATTATCGGCTGGTCAGCAGGATTAACTGTAGTCGCAATGACTAATTCATCTGCCAGTTTTACCTTTTTTAATCGTTCTATCTGGTATTCAAGCAGTGGTTTTTCCATTACTTCTTTTAAAACTTTGCCCGGCAGGCGGGTGGATGTCATCCTCGCCTGGTTTATTATTACTATTCTCATTTGATTACCTCTCTTACCGCCTTTATGACTCTATTAATTTCTTCATCACTCATTCCCGGGAAGATGGGAAGTGATAATACTCTTTTATACCAGTCTTCCGCTGCCGGATAATCTCCCCAGTTGTATCCGAATCTTTCCCTGTAATATGGAAAGGTGTGAACAGGTATGTAGTGCACCTGGGAATATATGCCTTTCTGTCTTAATTTCTCATAAAGTTCAGATCGGCTGATTTCAGCCTCTTCTTTTATCCTTATCGTGTATAAATGATATGAGCTGTGATATCCTTCTCCGGTAAAAGGAAGCTCTAACGGCAGGTCTTTTAATTCCCGGCTGTATTTTTCGGCTATTTCTTTCCGCCTTTTTACAAACCAGTCCAGCTTATTAAGCTGTGATATGCCCAGGGCTGCCTGTATGTCAGTCATTCGGTAGTTAAAGCCTAAATACT
>NZ_JACDOH010000003.1 GCF_017656155.1 Thermosyntropha sp.
GCTGGGTTTCTATGATTGCTTAAGCTTTTTCATCATATTTAAGTTAACAGCACCAACACAATATCATTACCAGCCAGACAAAAAATTCATTAAATCTTTTTCCATCTTTTCCAGTCGATGCATATAAGTATGTTTAGCTAATATCTCTTCTCTCCCCTGAAGAGCGATTTTATTTCTTTCCCAATCGTTTTTAAGAAAATAATCAACCAGTTCAAGGGTTTCTTCAGGCGAATTTGACCAGACCAAATGATAAAAATTTTTAAAAAGATTTGCATAAGCAGGAGTAAAGGGAGCAAGGTGAAAAGCTCCACATCCCATAATCTCATAGGTACGGCAACTGGTTTGAGTTAAAGAAGTGTTTACAGATTGCAGTCCCAGGACAATTTTAGCCGATGAATAAAGATAAGATGTTTCCCTGTAATCTATATAACCTGCATAAAATTCAGATGGAATAGTATAATCCGCATTGGGATTAGTCCAGTATGCTCCCCACACCTTAAGGTTATAGCCATGTTCTACCAGAGGTTTTAATACTAAATCTATCGATCTGCGGCGAAAATCCTTGTCAGGGGAAAACCAGTAGTAATTATTGGCAGCCAGAACAATATCATATTTATACTCATTTTTGGCAGGCATAGGCCTGAAAACCTCAGGATTACAGGCAAAAGTAAGAGTAGATGAAGGAATTTTTAGTTCTCTGTACCATAAATTACATTCTTCAGCCAGAGTAAAAACATAATCACAGTGAGGTGCAAAAACCAAAGATACTTCTTCAAAAAAAATCGGGTCTTCGGTAGCCCAGTAAATATGGGGAAGATTATATTCATGTATTATCTCGAGAAACTGCTCAGTTTCAAAGAGATTAATCGACCAGCCGGGAGTAAAAACAAAGTGTGGTTTAAATTTATCAAGCCAGTAAACCAAAATATCTTTTTGTTCAGCAGCAGGATATTCAGGTAAAGGCAAAATAAACACTTCATATCCCTTTTCTTCCATAGCCGCAAAAAGCCCAAAATTCAAATAATATAATAAATGGTTTACACACAAAACCCTTACCCTTTCTCCTCTTTCTTTTTCCTTTAAGGTGTGCAGCAGCTCATACATTTTAAGCTTTTTACTTGAATTTAAATTTAAAGTCATACCTCAAATACTTCCTTAAATCCTTTAATCATAAAATATGCCAATTTATTAACCAGGGTTACAAACTCAAAAAAATTTTTCAGAAGTAAAAAAATGAAAACTGCCCGATTAATTCGAGCAGTTAAAAATTAATGTAAAGCTTCTATCACCCACCATGTTAATCCATCCTCAATAAAATCAATAAAAGCTTCTTTAATTTATATTCTAACCCCCCTCATGTATTTTAAGATAGTTTTACTATAAAAACCGCTTTACTCCGGGTAATTTTAATGTAAAATTATTCTATAAAATGGAAAGCTTTTCTTAATAAATTATTTTTAGAGGTGAAAAAAATGCTGGCATCAGTAAATACTATGGTAATAAACGGAATAGAGGCCAAAAATGTCCGGGTAGAAGTTGACATTCAAAATGGTCTGCCCGGCTTTGAAATAGTAGGTTTAGCTTCAACTTCTGTCAAAGAAGCGCGGGAAAGGGTAAAAAGTGCCATCAAAAATAGCGGGTTTAAATTTCCAGGTCAAAAAATCATCGTAAACCTGGCTCCAGCCGATCTGAAAAAGGAAGGCAGCCATTTTGACCTTGCCATAGCATTAGGGATACTCAAAGCTTCCGAACAGATTGTCTCCGATATCCCCGACAGCTTTTACTGGGCAGGAGAGCTTTCCTTAGACGGCAGTATCCGCAGAGTTCCCGGAATTCTTCCTATGGCCCTTGAATTGGCGCGTTTTAAAAACAAAAATATTACTTTTGTAGTTCCCCAGGAAAACGCGGAAGAAGCCGGGCTAGTCGAAAAAATCAGATCTTTTTTTGCCCTGAATTTAAAACAGATTGTGGATTATCTGAAAAAAAACGATAAACTTTACGAAGTACCCCGAGGTAAAATAAAAAATATTTCAAACCAGAGCAATAAATACGACTTTGCTGATGTAAAAGGACAGGAAACTGCCAAAAGGGCTTTAGTTATTGCCGCAGCCGGAATGCACAACGTTCTCCTCATCGGTCCCCCCGGTGGAGGTAAAACCATGCTGGCGCGCCGGCTTCCCGGTATTCTCCCGGAAATGGAAAGGGAAGAAATCCTGGAAACCACCCGCATATACTCCGTAGCCAATCTGCTTACTGCCAAAAAACCGCTCATAGATACGCGCCCTTTTCGGGCACCGCATAAAAATGCCTCATCTGCCAGCATTATCGGAGGAGGCAGAATCCCCCGCCCCGGAGAAATAAGTCTGGCTCAAAATGGCGTGCTTTTTCTAGATGAACTGCCTGAATTTAGCCGTGATGTTTTAGAAGCACTGCGTCAGCCTTTAGAAGACAGAATAGTAACCGTAGCCCGAGCTCATTCAACCCATGTATTCCCTGCCGACTTTTTATTAATATGTTCCATGAATCCCTGCCCCTGCGGGAATTATGGCTCAGATATGGAATGCCGCTGTACTCCGCTGCAAATCCAAAGATATTTGAGCCGCATAAGCGGTCCTCTTTTAGATCGTATAGACCTGCATGTAGAAGTGCCTCGAATTAAATATGAACAGCTCAAGGAAAAAAACGGTGGGGTAACTTCCGCCTTTCTGCGGGAAAAGGTAAAAGAAGCCCGCAAAATTCAGGCAAAACGGTTTGCTGATGAAGGAATAAAACTGAATTCACAAATGGGGTCAGCTGAAGTAAAAAAATACTGTAAAATCGATGAAAAATCGGAAGAACTCTTAAAAACGGCCTTTAAACGGCTCAAACTCAATGCCCGGGCTTATGAACGTATTCTTAAAGTAGCCCGCACCATCGCTGACCTTAACGGTTCACCTCACATAAAAATGCAGCACCTGGCAGAAGCCATCCAGTACCGCAGCCTGGATCGAAAATACTGGGAACGCTGATATACAACTCTATGCAGGTTATTACTGTTGGAAATATATAAAGATGATAAAGCGGAAATAAGCAGAACACCCCTATTAATTAGCCCACTAAGACAGTAACCAATCTTAAATGTTATCTCCGCTTTTATCCAAAACTAAGATTCATGAAAAATCATCTGATAATCATTTTAATATTAAGATACGGTATTAAAATACTAAATATAAAATTTCTTAAAACCCGATATATTGTCTTCCCCAATCTTTATAAGTCCATTTTCTACTCCAATAAATACTTCAACCGTATAATCAAAATCTAACCGTAAATATGAACCCGGACTACCACCATTGTATAAAGTATTTCTTAAAATGTTTATCTCCTTTATTGAAACGACTGTTGGGAAATCAGCAGATGCTACCTCAATATCTCCTCCGAGTGCTTCCACCCAATAAGTATAGTGGGGTGGAGGTGGTTCAACATAATATTTGCCAGTAGCGAAATATCTCATAGTATAAGAGCCATAATCTGTGTCACTGTATACAGTCATAACTGGATAACTTTCCTTAACATTAGGTATTACTTCAATAAAAACATCCTCTGTATCAATCATTGTATGTGGCCTACGATTAAACTCCTCAATTTTTTTTTCTAAATCTCCCACTGTGACTATATTACTATTGCTATTTGGTTTATCTGTTTTTGTGAAAGCATTTGAATCTAAACCCACATATTCAAGAACCTCATAGATATTATCTTCTGTAATTAAAGTTTCAGATGATATCTGTTCTGATAACTGCGTATAATTAGCTTTTGAGGATAATACAGCCGCTGATGTAGGCAACGTAAATAGCAATACAAAAGCTACACATAGATTAAGTATTTTATACACTTTACTTATCATACTAACACTCCTTAATTTACAATCTGCTTTTTGTCTCACCCAAAACACCTGTCCTAAACTATACATAGAATAAACATCCATGTATAGTTGTAAAATAGTTATTTTTTCATATATCACCTTCTTGTATATTTTTTTATATATTGTATAATTTTAACATAGTATATATTTATTATTATATTTTATCAAGGTATTAAATGATTTTTTCGGTGAAAAAAGAATTTTCTATTAATCTCCGGATATTAGTGATTTATACATTAATTTGAATTTAATTCTATTTATTTAAATGATAAGAGGGATTGAAATATGGATATTTTATGTTATATTTTAAAATTTTTGATTCTTTTTTTTGCATTAATAATTATTACAAGAACTTTTATGAATTTAGCAAATTGGACGGGTGAATCGTTAGGCATTGGAGACTTTGTTATAAAACTATTACAGAAGATAGGTAATCTTGCTGTGAATTTATTGCAGAAGATAAAAAAAACTAGAACTAAATAGATTCTGTTTTTTGCTTAATTGCTGCACAGAACTCGGATGGGAAGTTAGGTTATTTAATGCCTTATGTGACCGTAATTCGTTATAAATTAATCGCCAAGATTTAACTATTCTTCTTCCTTCACTAAGGGTTCTAAATCCCTGCCCTTGCGGGAATTATGGCTCAGATATGGAATGCCGCTGTACTCCACTGCAAATCCAAAGATATTTGAGCCGTATAAGCGGTCCTCTTTTAGATCGTATAGACCTGCATGTAGAAGTGCCTCGAATTAAATATGAACAGCTCAATGAAAAAACGGTGGGGTAACTTCCGCTCCAAATGTTTTTACTATTTGACAAAATATTCATTATTTGTCCATCATTATATATTGAAGCAGTTAGGTAAACAAAATCCGGCATAACTATTGAAGGAGAAGAAGCGACGGAGGAAATTATAGACTGGTGTGAGCTGATCCTCTCCACTGGCAGTAGTTTGGCTAATGTTTTTCATATTACCTGGAAAATCTGCTGTAAGCTAATATATTGAATTAATTTACAGTATTTTGTTTTAAATTGGTAAATAGATAACTACAAATTTTAAAATTTTTAATAATAATGTTTGTATTTTGTGCATCTTTAGGTTATGTTATAAATAATATGAGGATTTATATTCCATTTTTATTCAAGCTTGTATCATAATAAGCATGGGGGTATATTGCAATCATGAACAAATATGAGGAAGGCACCAGAAAAGTCGAAATAAATATGCGGCTTTCAGAATTTGAGGTGCCCCCTATACAAGATGTGCTTGTAGTAGGCAAAAAAGCACCTATAGGACCAGAAGCAGCCAGGCGCATGGTAGATGTCCTATCACCAGAACAATACGATATAATAAGAATTGATCATCCTTTTATTGAAGCAGTTATCATTCGCAAAGCGTTGTGCCGAATAATCTCTCCTGATAAAATATTGAAGCTCATTATCGAAGAAAGTGAAAAAATAATGGATGAAGATATGCTTATTAAAATGCAGATGGATATTTCACTTAATATAAGCAAGGTGGTCGATTTATGATAAATGAACTCATGAACATAACATCTGCAAAATTTAAATTTATCGACGCCTGCACCAGTGTCCGCAAAACTATTCAACTACTCGACAAAGGATTTGACTTTTTTGTGGTTACCGAAGATAACTCAATCCTTGGTGTCCTCAGTGCCAAAGAGCTGCTGAAAAGTCATCCCAATCGGATAGCGGCTGACGCACTTAAAAGCGAATATGAAATCGTCCCTTCCGCACTGACCGTATGGGAAGCATATGAAAAGTTGGAACAAAAACCGGAAACCTACCTTATCGTTGTAGATAATGGGAACAACATAACAGGGATAGCAGATTACAGTATCATCCGTTTTGCTATTTCAAAATATATAGATCCATTAACCGGCCTTTTCAAAAGTGATTTTCTCTACTATCAAGGCATTCAATCCCTTAAAAATCATGAGGAAATTTCCGTTCTTTTTCTCGATATAAACGAATTTGGACTTATAAATAAGAAATATGGACATATCAACGGCAATATAATTTTAAGTGAAATAAGCAGTCTTTTAAAACAAAATACCCCTCCGTTTTCTTCATGGTGCAGATTCGGTGGAGACGAATTTGCTATGATAGCATCAATGCAATTGGAAGAAAGCATGGAACTGGCACAAAAAATAGTTGAAAGCATTTCTGAACACCGCTTCAGTATTGGTGTTCCGATATCTGTATCTATAGGTATTGCAAGCGGTCGCCGTAATAAAAACCAGCAGCTCAATAACTATATTAAAATAATAAATAACCTCATCAATAAAGCCAGCTTAGAATCAACCAAGGCTAAGAAAGCTCTCACCTGCTATCTTTCTTCATGTGGATGTCTCGATATAAACGAAATCGCTTAAAAAGTCCTATCTTAAAGAATAGGACTTTTCTTTATTATTTTTTCAAGGCTTGCTGCCTTTCCTGTTCCTGTTTCAGATATATCAGATTATTAAACAATTCTGCCACGGTTATAAGACCTACTCCCCCAGGAACTGCACTGGCAATTTTTGCTTTTTCTTTAGTCTCTGGATGAACATCTCCCACCATTTTCCCTTCTTCATCAAAATTAATCCCAGCATCAATTATTACCACATCTTCTGTTATCATGTCCGGCGTTACAAAATTAGGTTTACCGACCGCTGCTACCAGTATATCTGCCCTTCTTGTCTCTTCTTCCAGATTCACCGTCTTGGAATGGCACAAAGTTACTGTAGCATTTTCTGCCGTCATCATTACTGCCAATGGCTGACCTAGAATCGTACTTCTTCCTAAAATAGTAACCCTTTTGCCTTCGACAGTTATATTATGAGCTTTAAGCATGGTAAGAATGGCTTTAGGCGTAGCCGGTCTTATTCCCTGCTCATAGCTTATAAGTTTTCCCAGGTTGTAGTTGGTAATACCTTCTACATCTTTATAGGGATTAATTACATTAGCAAGAACCTCCAAACTGAAATTGGAAGGTAACGGTTTTTGCAGCATTATGCCGGTAATTTCAGGGTCATTGTTCATATATTCTATTATATGGACAATCTGTTCCTGGCTGTTGCCGGCTGATAATTTCAATATATCTGCATCAACTCCGGTTTCTTCCGCAAACTTGCATATTCCATTTACATACATTTGTGATGCAGGATCTTCTCCTATCTGAAGTATAACCATGTGCATTTTATTAAGCGTTGCATATCTTTTTATTTTTGCTTTGATGGAATTTCTTACCTCTTTGCCGTAAATCAGCATCAACATCATCTCCTTCCATTTCAGCAAAGATTACCCCAGCAACCTTATTTTCTCCCCTGCTTAATTTTTTTGTCAATTTTTTATTCTTAATCTATTCTACAAATCAAATATTTCGATAAGATTTAAGTTTTGCTATATCTTCACCAATTTTTTCATAAGGAGTTTCCAGAATAAAAGGAAGTTCTCTAAAAAATTCATTTTTAAACAAAGCTATAAAACCCTTTTCACCTATAAAACCTTCTCCGATATGAGCATGCCTGTCCCTTTTGCTTCCCAGCTCTTTCATACTGTCATTGGCATGAACAACCTTAACCTTCTCTTTTCCAAAAGTCCCTTTCATTTCAGATAAAATATTATTTATACCCCCAAAATCAGTACAGTCATACCCGGCTGCATATGTGTGGCAGGTATCATAACATATGCCAATATCATCCTTGCGTTCTATTTTCTCCATTATTTGATTTAATTCAGCAAAGTTCTTTCCTATTTCAGTCCCTTGTCCAGCCATAGTCTCCAATAAAACCATAGTATCACCGGTATATCTTTCTAATACACGGTTAAGAAGCTCTGCTACCCGTTTTATACCATTTTCTAAAGTAGAGCCCGTATAAGCACCCGGATGTAAAACCAGATAATCTGCCTTTATCAAATCACAGCGTTTTAAGTCTTCTTCTATTATTTCTTGGGCAAAGCTGTATAAATCTTCTTTAACTGAAGCAGGATTACATATATATGGAATGTGAACGACTACCGGACTTATATTATGTTCTTCAATTTTATCACAAAAATATAAAATTTCTTCATCTGCAAACTTGCGTGCCCCTCTTCTCCTAGGATTACGCAAAAAAATCTGCAAGGCCTCAACTCTCTTTCGAACTGCTTCATCTGCTACATTTTTCAGACCTTTGCCTATAGGAAGGTGAGCTCCGATAACTGGCTTAATTTTAATAATATCCACTCCTTCTTAAATTATTTGCTTAAAAACGAACATAGCTGGTATGCTCTTTGGGCTGCAGTATGATGAGCATAAACATAAGCCTGGCCTTCGCAAGCAATCTTATTTCTTATATCTTCATTATGCAAATAATATTCAACCTTTTCGATTACTTCATCGCTGTTTTTGACCCAATCCAAATGAATCCCTTTCTTAAACAAATGCTCATGGGCTTTAGTATACCAGGTGAGGTAAAAAGCTCCACATCCTAAAACCTCATAGGTTCGCATACTGGTCTGGGTAAATGAAGTATCATCCAAATGCATGCCTAAAACTATTTTAGCTGAAGAATACGCCTCAGGAAGCTTTTCATAAGGAATAAATCCTCCGTAAAATTTAGGATTAATCGTAAATGATTTATCCTGATTCAGCCACCAGTGTCCCCAGACTTTTATATCATATCCTCTTTCCATAAGCGGTAAAAGCATAGAGCGGGCAATTTTTTCCCTGTGTTCATAATTGCTGCCTACAAACATAATATCACATATATAATCGGAATTAGGTAAAGTTTTCTTATGAAAGTCCGGATTACAGCTAAAAAGGAGCAATTCCGACTTTTTCCCTCTTTTCACGTACTCGGGAATAAGCTCTTCGGCAGTTGTCCAAACATATTCTGCGGGTAAGCTTCGCAAAATCGATATTTCCTTAAACCATAAAGGATCTTCCGTTGCCCAATAAATGAGAGGAATTCCAAAAAATCTGCTACTATCATAGACTGCTTTCCAGTTAAGATTAGGAGGATCCCCGTCAGTAAAAATATAATCAGGTTTGGTCTCCTCTAATCTTTTTTTCAAGACTTCCTCCTGTTTATCCCAGGAAATCATCCACAGAGGTATTATGTCCACCTCTTCTCCTATCTGTTTTAAACCAGCAGCTATACCATAAGTTATATAAGGAGGATTGTTAACAAAAATTATCTTCACTTTTATTCCTCTTCTAAATTTATATTTATTACATAATATGAGATAAAACTGGAGTCAGTGTCAGATAATAAATTAAATTATTTTTGCAAGACAATTACCTGGGAAATTTTTATAAATTACAAAAAAATAAAAAGGGCAACAGGTACGTACATTAACCAGATACCTGCTGTCCCAACTATTTTAAAAAACTAAAAACAAAATCCGTTAATTATTTTTGCTGATATTTATCCGGCAGCCAAGTATTAACCAGATCCATATTTTCTTCTACCCATTTACGAGCTGCAGCCTTGCTGTCTCCCATTTCTTCTGCCATATTCATCGCCGAGCTTATATCCTTCTGTTCCCAGTAAAACTTATCAAAGAATTCATATACCTCTGGCATATCTTCTTTTAGACCTTTTCTAACAATGGTATTAATGGTTTCCTCTTCTCCGTAACAACCTTTAGGATCCTCTAAATACTTAAGATCCCACCGGGCAAACTTCCAGTGAGGGCTCCAACCGGTAACAACAACCCAATCCCCTTTTTCTATAGCTTGCTTCAAAGCAGCAGTCATAGTTGCTCCACTGCCTTCAACCAGTTCATAATCAAGTCCATATTCATTTATAGCCTTTTCAGTTGCTTTCATAATGCCTGCTCCAGGATCTATGCCTATGATTTGCCCGTTAAATTTATCTTTTACACTATTCATTTCTTCAATAGAATTAATTTCAACATAACTGGGTACTACCAATCCAATTTTGGCACCTCTAAAATTAGGACCTAAGTTTTCAATCTTGTCTCCTACTTTTTCCATATAGTCTTTATGTGTCCAAGGAAGCCAGGCACAAAACATTGCATCTGCTTCCCCCGCTGCCAAACCTTCATACATTGCTGCTGCTGAAACTGGAGTAAGTTCAACTTTATACCCCATAAAATTTTCTAAAACATCCGCTATTACATGGGTTGTTGCCCGTGCACATGCCCATTCAACATATAACAACTTAATCGTTTCCTTATTCTGCGAATCCTTAGCTACTTTATCCCCGCTTTCAGGGCTCTCCCCACATCCTGCTACTAACAAAGATGCCAGTATAAATACCATCAAAAATGCCAAAATTTTTTTGTTTTTAATCACCCGAAATCCTCTCCTTTCTTAATTAAATCACTTACTTTTTCCTAAACTCTGGGTTATTCTGTCCAATATTATAGCGAGTATAACTATCGCTACTCCGGCTTCAAAACCCATACCCATGTTCAAGGTTTGAATTGCTTTCCATACATCACCTCCCAGTCCTTTAGCCCCAATCATCGCAGCAATAACCACCATAGAAAGCGAAAGCATAATACACTGATTTATTCCTGCTAAAATCGTTGATCTCGCCAAAGGTAATTCAATCTTAAGCAACATCTGAAAAAAAGTAGAGCCAAAAGATCTGCCAAGCTCTATCAATTCTTCCGGCACCTGTCTTATTCCCAAAGCTGTAAGCCTTATAACCGGTGGCATGGCAAAAATAACAGTAGTTATCACTGCCGGAACCACGCCCAGTCCAAAAAAAGGAATAGCGGGAAGCAGATAGACAAAAGCAGGTAATGTCTGCATAAAATCCAAGATAGGTGTAATAATTTTGTAGGCTGTTTTATTTTTAGCTGCCAGTATACCTAAAGGTAGTCCCAATAATATACAAAACAAAACAGCAGATATTATCATCGCCAATGTAGCCATGGTAGCATCCCACAGTTGTATATTGTAAACAAAAAACAATCCAATAAGTGTAAAAATCCCCATGCGTCTACCTGCCAACCACCAAGCCAATGCAGCAACTATAAAAATAAACAGTTCTGGAGGAATCATAACTAAAAAATTTTTTATCCCCAGAATCAACTTTTCAAGAAAATCAGCTATCGATTGAGTTGTATCACTACAATGTAAGGTTAAATATGCAATAAACTTATCTGTCCACTCAGCTAAGGGAATCTTCGGAATATAATTCATGACTTTCCTCCTTCTTTCCTGCTAATCCAGCTATAACCGATCCGCGAACCAATGTACCAACAAGTTTATTATCTTCATCCACAACCGCAACTGGCACCTTAGTATAAGCCAAGACTTCCAATAAATCAGCCAGTAAAGTGTCGGGATGCGCCACCGGCATATCTTTTTGAATTACACGTTCTAATTGTCTATCTCCCTGATTGGCTATCTCTGCTACATCCTCAGCTCTAATATACCCAAGTAAATGTCCATCACGGTCAGTAACAAACAACGAAGATATTCCGTTTTTTTCCATGCTGCGCAATGCTGTACGTGGCCCGTCCTTGGGGAATATTACCGTGCGGGGTTTCACCATAACTGCAGAGGCGGTAAGTGCCTTTGAACGGTCAACGTTCTCAACAAATCTGGCAACATAATCATTGGCAGGAGATAAAAGTATTTCTTCCGGTTCACCAATCTGTACGATGCGTGCATCCTTCATAAGAGCAATTTTATCACCAATTTTTATAGCCTCATCTAAATCATGTGTAACGAAAATTATAGTTTTATGGAGTTTTTTCTGCAGTTCCAGCAGCTCTTCCTGCATTTCATGACGTATGAGTGGATCCAGTGCACTAAAAGGCTCGTCCATAAGCAGCAAGTCAGGATCAGTGGCTAAAGCCCGGGCAATTCCTACCCGCTGTTGCATTCCTCCGCTAAGATTATGCGGATAGTAATCTTCCCAGCCTTTCAAGCCAACCATTTCCAAGGCTTTTTTAGCTTTTTCAGCCCGTTCCTGCCTGTTTATATTTTGTATTTCTAACCCGTAAGCAACATTTTCCAAAACAGTGCGATTAGGTAAAAGCGCAAATCTTTGAAAAACCATTCCCATTTTTTTGCGGCGAATTTCTATCAGCTGTTTATCATTTAGTTTGGTCAAATCTTCACCATCAAGCAGTATTTCGCCTGCAGTTGGCTTAATTAACTGATTTATACAACGTAAAAGGGTCGACTTGCCGCTGCCAGACAACCCCATAATCACAAAACTTTCTCCACTATCAACCGAAAAGCTTACATCCCTTATCCCCACTACCTGTTTAGTCTTTTTACGAATCTCATCATTTCCAATTTCAGGATTTTTCTGTAGTAAGGCAATGGCCTTGTCCGGATTGCTTCCATATATCTTTACCACGTTTCTTACTTCAAGCTTTTTCAATATCTATCACCTTCTTAACATTAATAAAAAATAAAAAAATAAAATTTAATAACTGAGCAATCAAAACATTCCAATTCTACATTAAAAGGGATTACAAAAAGGGGATTTCAAAAATAAAAGTGCCAAGGCGGAGAAAATCGGAAGGCAGACAAAATCCCCATTCTCCCTTTATACTGCTTACGAGGTTAGCTGACGGGTTCGGGCTAAAGGGCACCCTACCAATACGGATTCACCCCACGACATTGGTTCCCCCGCTCTCAGCCAAACGCTGAGATTCAGCATACGAGAATGGTATACAATAATATCATATAGCTTCATTCACATAATCTAATTATAAACATAATTCATATTTTTAAGCAACAACACACCGAGTCAACATATATAAGACATTTAAAAATTTATCCTAAATCCTCTTTTAAATTCTATTTTACCCAAAAATCATTGAATTTTGTAAAAATCAATCACATTGATGCTCAAAAACAATTTTAAAAAGCTTCCTTAATGTGACTTAAAGAAACTCCCTCTTCATTTATTAAAATACTTATCACATCAAACCTTATTTCTTTATAAAAAACATCGGTTTGGCTTAGATAAATACCAGCTGCACGGCGTATATGATTTATTTTTCTCCAGGTAACCGCTTCTTCCGGTTCTCCATACTTTAAACTCCTGCGGGTTTTTACCTCTACAAATATCAGCACATCTTTTTTCGCGCATATTATATCAATTTCCCCATATCTGGTATAGTAATTACAGCCCAAAATCTTATATCCATGCTTTTTAAGGTATTCAACCGCCAGATTTTCTCCCAGCTTTCCCAGTTCCCTTTTCACAAATATCACCTAATATTTCTTGTCCATACGATAAATAAAAGCTAATATCTCCGCAATTACGGGGTAAAGTTCAGGGGGGATTTCTTCATATAAGTCTAATGCCATGAGATAGTCAGCCAAACCTTCATCTCTATGAACAGCTACTCCATACTCTTCCGCAACTGCCTTAATTTTATCAGCTATTATTCCCCGCCCTTTGGCTACTACCCGCGGAGCCGCATCTTTTTCTTCATCATAGCGCAAAGCTACGGCTTTCTTTCTTTTTATATCTTCCATATCTCTGCAACCCCACTTTTACTAAACCACAATATCAATGCTGAAAGGCTTTATATCTTCAACTGCCGGAACCAGTTTAACCGATTTAAGGACTAACTCATCTTTATCTTCAGCCACTTTTATCCCCAAATTATTCACTTTATAACCTAATGCTGATAAAGAAGACAAAAGCTCTTTTATGTTCTTTTCTATATGGTCTTTTACCTGTTCTGATTCGACTACTCCTCTTATATCTAAAGTTGCATTTCTAGCCCAGTTTATATGAAAAAGCACTTTCCCCAGCTTGGAAGTATTAAGTCCAACCACCAGGCTTAAATTATCGGCATTACGCATATCTTTTTGCCTGGAATCTCTTCTAATCTTCATTTCCAAAAGATACATGCCATCTTCCATCTGCACTGGCAGGGCAAAATAGTAACAATTAAAATTATTATCCGGCATATTGCGGCTTATAAAATTAAATAACCGCTGACCTATAAGCTCCTTTTCCCCGTCATTAAGATTTTTTATAAGTTCCTGACCTATAAAGGTTTTATTTGCTGACTCTTCATTTTGCAAAATTTCAAGGCTTAAAGACAAAACTTTCAGCAATTCCTTCTCCCCGGGCAAAACTTGCCTCAGCTTAAGTGGTAAACTATCCAGGCCTTTTTCATCTTTTAAATCTATCCTTATTTCCTCCAATACCTTTTTTAAAACTTGCAGCCAAGGCTTGAGAGGTTGAAAAAACCTGTTTATCTCATTTTTAGAAACAGGCTTTGCTTCCAGCTCAGAAAAAGACAAGTTGCCTGTTTTTACTATTTTTTCACCCTCAGACAATGTCGAAAAAACAAAGTTGTTAGGGCTTCCTATATTGCCTTCTCCTTCCAAAAGGCTTATTATTTTTAAAATATTATCGAACAGCTGGGATAAATCCGTACCCTTACCTGTCCAATGGGCCAATGTCTCCAAAATATCCTTATTAATTGGCAATCCTTTAGCCAAGGTAAAAGCAGCTATCTCCAAATTCTTCCGATTAAACTCACCTAAGATTTTAACTCCCCGCAAAAGCTCTTTGATATTTTCCTGGGTAACAGGCAAATTGTATTGCATAAGCTTCCTAGCAGCCTCAATCTCCTCTTTTCCTGCCGTTATACCTGCCCGCGAAAGATGCAAAGACAGGCTAACATCCTCGAGTTTGGTAAGCACCTCCGGGGTCAATACCTTAAGATAAGCCCTATTATCTTTAAAATTTTCCACCATCAGATAAAGCTGGTCTCCCGGCTTAACCACAGCCTCGCTCAAAGCTTCGATGATCTTTCCTTTAAGAAGAATAATAACTAGACCATTATCCTTTACATCCTTAACCTGCCCTTTAATTATTTCTCCTTTTTTCAGGTTAAGGCTCTGTCCTTCAGGGAAAGTTATATTAAGCTGTATATTATTCAAAGAGACACATCTGGACATCTTTTCCTCCACAGACCATGGATTTTACCGGTTCAAAACTTTTGCGGTGCATTGAACAGACGCCCTGTTTTACAAGCTCCTCAACATGCTTTCTGGTGGCATAACCTTTGTGTTCACTAAATCTATAACCCGGATAAATCATTTCAAAATTCTTCATGCTGTTATCCCTTTCTACTTTGGCTAAAATAGAAGCACAGGCAATGGATATACTCAAACTGTCACCTCTGGTTATATTCATTTGCTCAATATATATATCGGGTATTTTGACCGCATCAGTTAATACTAAATCAGGTTTCAGGCTAAGATTTTCTACTGCCAGCTTCATAGCCAGCCGGGTAGCATTAAGTATATTTATTTCATCAATTATATGAGGCCATACATAAGCTACCGACCAGCTTATCGCCCGCTTTTTAATCTCTCCTGCCAGTTCGGTTCTTCTTTTTTCGGTGAGTTTTTTAGAATCATTAACCCCAGGAAGAAAAAAATCACGAGGTAAAATTACTGCTCCTGCCGCTACCGGCCCGGCAATCGTTCCCCTACCTACTTCATCTACTCCAGCTATGTATTTAAAACCTTTAAGATAAGCCTCTTTCTCATATTCACTTAAAAGTTTAAGTCTTTTTCTCTCATCCTCTAAATTATATTTGCGCATATCCCGACTCCTTTAGTTTAAATGTGGTTCTTCTTATCCCTATAAAACGGAGGTCCTAATATTGAAGTAGTCTGATTCAAAACTGATTCCAATATTGGAACATAGCTCTTATCTAAATAAGGTTCCTTCCCTGTCATTATATTTTCTATAGTTTTTTGTACCGGAACCACCCGGAACTGTATTTTTCCATCAACATAATATGAATGTGAAAAAGTCGGAGTATAACTCACTTCATCCAAAACAGTAACCCCTTTTTCCATATCTTTTGTAAATTTAAGCTTTACTACTATACCGCTGTTGCGCTCTATCCCCCTTTGATGGCTTATGAAGTTCCCCATAGAATAAAAAATCACCTTATCCCTGCCATCTATATTGATTACTTCCATCGGCTGAATTACATGAGGATGACTGCCTAATATTACATCTGCCCCTTTTTCCAAAAATTTCCGTGCCATTATCCTTTGTTCTTCAGTAGGTTTAGTGCTATACTCTACCCCCCAATGCAAAACGAGAATTAATACATCTACCTTGGGCCTTAATTTCTCAATATCACTCAGTATTTTGTCCTCCTCTATGTAATTAAAAAAATATGCATGCTCTTCCGGAACCGGAATTCCGTTGGTGCTGTAGCTGTAAGCTATATATCCCACTTTGACCCCTTTAATATCCTTAATTAAAAACTTTTCGCTATCTTCCCTGCTTTTATATGTACCTACAAAATCAAGCCCTGCCTTCTCAATTACCTCCATAGTCCTTAAGGCTCCCTTATAGCCTCTGTCCATTATATGGTTATTGGCGGTAACTATTAAATCATATCCCGACTTTTTGAAGGTATAAATAATCTCATCAGGACTGTTAAAAAGAGGATAGCCGGTATAACCGGCATCACTCCCTGCCACGGGAGATTCAAAACATACCGAAGTATAATCACCTTCATTAATCAAATCCTCTACTTCCCTGAAAAAAAAATCAAAGTTATAGCTGCCGTCCGCCTGCTTTCCGGATAAAATCTGGGTATTGTGCATAAGGCAATCTCCAGTGGCAGTAAGGACAATAGTCTGCATTTTTTTGGGCTTAAAGTCTTTATTATCTGAAGAATCAGACGAAGGATTAAATACAGAACTTCCCCCATCCAAAGCTACATATGCATAATATACTCCGAATAAGCCTAATAATAAAAGAAAGCAAAATAAAAACAAAAATTTTTTCAAATATCTTCCCCCCAAGCTACATCTGAATATTATCCCGCATAAATCGTGAGATCTTGCTGCCAAAATATCGCATATTCCTGTTTTTTTTCTCATCTTCATCCGATAATACAAAAACAATGATTTTGCGCAAAGAATTTGCATTACGGCTTAAAACATCTTGTTCTGCCGTAATAATTTCAAGCTCCTTATTTTCACCTATACCAAAAAGAGGAATAATCTTATCCTCCTTAACCAAGTTCAAATATTTTAATGCCTCCTCCTCTTCTTTTGTATCTATAACCTCAATTTCCCCCCCATTGTTAAACTGACTGGTTATAAAGTCATAATTCGTTCTAAAATCAAAAAGAAACCTGCCTCTGAGATGACGGGGAACCTGATTCTGGTTCCGTAAAGGCAGCTGATAAACATTAGCTGTTCCAAACAGGTCAGTCAATGATAAAGTAGCCAAAGAATTTACTTCATCATTAGCCGTCAAAGCCAAAAAACGGCCTATCCCATTCAAATCCAGTTCTTGAACCGCATTTTCTGTCAAAATGTTTCCGTCATTGGCAGGTATTCCTGCTTCCTGAGCAAGCTTTACATTATTTATATTGCTGTCTATTAAACAAACTCTATAACCCTCCTGTATTAACAATATCGCTAATTCCCTCGCCCACATATGAGCTCCGGCAATAAGCACTCCCTGCGGATTAGGCTGAGCCAAATCAAGTTTACGGGCTAGAGGCAATGCAATTATACTGTAAAGCAAAACTGTTCCGATTACTACCAAAAAAGTAATCGGCACTAAATAATCAGCCTGCTCACAACCTACTTCCTGCAAACGCAGAGCAAAAACAGAGGATACTGCAATAGCAACAATTCCCCGTGGGGCTATACAAGAAAGATAAATTTTTTCATGCAACTTTAATCCGCTGCGAACAGTCGATGCAAAAACTGCAAGGGGCCGCACTATTACTACCAGAAAAACAATAAACAACAAACCCGGTCCTAAAATCGTCTGAAATTCATTTATACTCAATCGGGCGGTAAGAATTATAAAAAGCAAAGATATAAGCAACACCTGCAAAGTTTCCTTAAATTCAAGTATCTTCTTTACAGAAACATAATGCTGATTTACCAAAACTACTCCCATAACTGTTGCAGCCAGTAAGCCCGCCTCCGGCTGCAAGAGATTGGCAAACATATCAATACCTACTACCAGCATAAGGACAACTGGATTTATTAAATAATCAGGCAGCCAAAAATTCCACAAAGCAATAATTAATATAACTGCTCCCAATACACCAAGAGATGTGCCTATCAAAATTGTACGAACAAAATCCAGCACAGCATTAATTGTAGCCGATGACATATCAGAATTTCCCATAAATACAACCTGAAAAACCAATAAAGCAAAAATAGCCCCTACCGGATCAATAACTATTCCTTCCCACTGTAAAATTGATCCAACCGCGCCGGAGGGACGCACATGGCGTAATAAAGGAATTATAACCGTAGGCCCGGTCACCACTAAAATAGCTCCTAACAGCGAAGCAACCCTCAAGTCCAGATTAAACAACTTATAAGCTGCCAAGGTGCTCAAAATCCAGGTTATTAACAGTCCGACACTCACTAATCTCCTGACCGAACTTCCTATAAAGCGCAGTTCGCCTAATCTTAGATTCATTCCTCCTTCAAACAAAATAATTGCAACAGATAAAGAAACAATCGGAAGTAAAATTTCTCCAAAAAGCTGATCCGGATTGACTATGTTTGTCAGAGGACCTGCTACAAAACCGAACAGAACCAGTAAAATAACTGCCGGCAGCCGAAAACGCCAGGCAATCCATTGAGCGCCTATCCCCAAAATAACTATTGCCGATAAGGCAATTAATGAACTCTCCGACATCATCCTCACGATCCTTTACAATATGTAGTTTATTATAATGCACATACAGAATTTTAAAAGCGCATGCATTTAATTTCCCAACTAGTGGAAAACGCTTTTTTCAAGTTCTAATATATCATTTTAGACTATAAGTAGAAAACCCTCCTGGTTATTTTTAAAATACATAAACAAGTTTTGGGTGTCGCTTCGGCTTTTATAATTATTATTTTTAGCATTTTTTCTTTTTTGCTTTCTAAGGGGGACTGCTACTTTCCCTATTTAGGACTTTCACCCTATAGCCAACACCCATGAGGCATATAAACCAACACCCATGAGGCATATAAAAAAGAGGAAAGCACCAAGTGTTCTCCTCTTTTTTATCTTAATATGTTTTAACCAGGAAAGTTATTTTCTAAGCTCCATTTCCCAGTTATCCTTATTGTCAACCTTCATTATAACTTCATAGCCTTGAGATCTGGCAAGTTTAGTAACATTTTCCTTGGATACCTGGCTGGTTCCAACTACTAGTATTTCCTTAGCTCCACTATCCATAACCTTCTTGGTTTTTAATACCGGCATAGGACAGCTCAAACCTCTTACATCCACCTTTTCCATACTTTTCCCTCCTATTCTTCCCTGAAGCTAAAGCCCAACCAGAACATAACCAAAATGCCTACAACACATGCAATCTGTCCGTAAATTCCTACACCTTGAGGAGAAGCTGCAAACATAAAATTATGAGCAATCCCCGCTCCTACGATCATTCCTATTACTACTGCGGCGGCATCCATATCTCCTTCCCCGGAAAGAATAAGCTGTCTTAACGGGCATCCGCCGAGAAGAGTAGCTGTCAATCCCACCAGATAAAGCCCCAAGAAGTTCCATACTGACATGGTATGAGCTATCGGCTGATCAGCAAATCCCGGTTTGAAGAAACCAAAAGCGATATTTAAAATTAAAGCCCCAATAAAAATACCTATGAAACCTAAAAGCAGATAGCTGTCTCTTATAAGTATAAAATCCCTTATTCCCCCGCTCATGCAGAGCCTGGTTCTCTGGGCCAAAAAGCCAACTACTATCCCGGCCAAAAGAGAAATACCTAACGGAGCAAATTTAGAACCAGGTCCTTCTGTGCTGAAGAAGAGAGGTCCTCCTGCATCCGGACTAAATACAGTACCTTTAATCAAAAGGAAAAGAAATAGCAATAAAATAAGAGGCAATACTAATCCACCTGCATTAGAATGGCTGTATTCAGCACGCCCTAAGTTAAAACCGCGTTTCAGGAAGAAAACTCCGGTTGCAACCCCGCAAACAAAACCTATAAAACCAACTACTGCATTATAGTCCCCGCCTGCCATGCGCAGAACATCGCGCAGAGGACATCCTAAAAATACAAGAGCGCCAATCATCATAAAAATACCCATGATAAAGCGAACAAAAGTGGCAGATCCACCACGGGCTTTAAATTCTCCCGCAAAGATCGAAGTCAATAAAGCACCCAGAACTATACCTATAATTTCCGGCCGCATGTACTGAACTACTGCTGCACGATGCAGTCCGATAGCCCCTGCAATATCCCTTTCAAAACAGGCAATACAGAAGCCCATGTTAGGTGGATTGCCCAGTTTCACCAAAACTGCTGCAATAGCACCGATAATTAATCCCGTAGCTAAAATAAACCACTTACTCCTATCCACTAAATAATACCTCCTCTTAAATTGTTTTATTTTTAATATAACTGAGAGGAATCTCAGTTATATATAACCATAAGTTATATATATGATTCCTCTCTTGCATACACAAAAAATATTTATTCTTTAAAGATTGCAAAATTCCTCCTTTTTTACTTCATTATTATCACAAAAAAATTAATAACTCTTTTTATTTGTCGAAATGTTACTTAATCCACTGTTTCTCTGCATAAAAGCACGACATTTTGTCATAAAAAATAATAATTTGTATATATATTTTTTATCTACATAGCAGGAATAAAAGATATAAACCTTGTATATATACAAAAATTTTTAGAAAAATTTTTCAATAAATCTAAAATTTCCTTTAATTTGTTTCATTATTTAAATACCTTTTATTTTAAAAAGGGGAGGGGTTATAAAAATGGCAAATGGTTATTGGCAAATGTACCGTGAAAAATTACGGACTCCGGAAGAAGCAGTTAAGGTTGTGAAAGATGGCGACTGGGTAGATTATGGTTTTTTTAATGGCAAGCCTGTGACTTTAGACAAAGCGTTGGCTGCCCGTAAAGACGAACTAAAAAATGTTGTAGTTATAATGGCAGTTACTCTACCTCCTATTCCTGAAGTGGCTGTTAAAGACCCTCAAGGAGAAACTTTCACCATAATCGACATGCATTTCAGTCCGATTACACGCGCTATGCAGCAAATGAGGCCTAATGTTTTCTATAATCCTCTGCTTTTTGGGGAAGGAGAATTTTATTATGAAAAAAAAGCTATTTATCCTTATAAAGTAGGGCATCACAAAAATTACAAAGATGTTTTGTTTTTAAGAACAGGACCTATGGATGAAAATGGGTATTTTAACTATGGGATACATAATGCTATTACCCATGTTCAAATTAAGACAACTCCTATAGTAGTCTTGGAAGTAAATAATAATATACCTAAGGCTTTGGGCGGAGCCAGAGAACAGGTTCATATTACAGAAGTCAATTATATAGTAGAGAGTGAAAATGAACCTTTAGCTGAATTATCCCCAGTTGAACCGAGTGAGGTAGAAAAAAAGATTGCTTCTCATATTTGCGCATATTTACGCGATGGAGATTGTATCCAGCTCGGTATCGGTGGAATGCCAAATGCTCTGGGAAAAATGATATGTGATACTGACCTGAAAAACTTAGGGGGAAATACAGAAATGCTGGTAGATTCCTTTATCGACTTAGTCGAATCAGGAAAAATGAACGGATTAAATAAAGAATTTGAACGTGGCAAAGTGGTATATTCCTTCGCTTTGGGAACCAAAAGGCTTTATGAATGGATTGACAATAATACAGCCTTAGCTTCCCATGGAGTAGAATATGTTAATCACCCTTTGAATATTTCAAAAATTAAAAACCTGGTCTCTATTAATCAATGTCTGGAAGTTGATTTATATGGTCAGGTCAATGCAGAAAGCATTGGATTTAAACAAATTTCAGGTACAGGCGGTATGTGGGATTTTGTAACAGCAGCTTATTGGTCAGAAGGAGGTAGAAGTTTTATCTGTTTACCTTCTACCCGCACTGATAAGCACGGAAATACGCATTCAAGAATTGTACCTTATTTTGAACCGGGAACTATAGTAACCTGTCCACGCACTATGGTACATTTTATAGTTACTGAATATGGTGCGGTATGCCTTAAAGGTGACAGCACATGGAAAAAGGCCGAAAAACTCATTTCCATCGCACACCCTGATTTTAGAGACGATTTGATTAAAGCCGCCGAAAAACAAAAAATATGGAGACGAACCAACAAAATCAACTAAAATTCTGAAAAATCTCTTTCAAGATTCGGGTAGGTATTTAACTTTATACCTGTCCTTTTTATTTTAAGGCAGAGAAAAGCAAAAACATTCATACAGTCTTTCAAAAAACTAATCAAGGCTCATTTTACCCAAAACACCTTTGCGAAAATCTATAAGAAGCATCCGGGCAGTCTTACCTAAATCAACTTCTCCGCCTTTTACAAGGTATCCTCTTTTACGGCCAATCTCCTCTAGAAGATCTAGCTCCGTCCCCACAAAAGAAGAAATCTTAAATCTATTTTCTAAAACATCCGGCTTAAGTTCACGCAGTATTTTTATTAAGAAAAGGGCAACTTCTTCTTCCTGATAAGCATTCTCACCTATTATGTCTAAAAGGGACAATTTCAAGCCTTGCTCTTCACTTTCAATCTTAGGCCACATAAGACCGGGAGTATCCATAAACTCAATATCTTCACGTACCCTTATCCACTGTTTGCCGCGGGTAACTCCCGGCTTTGCTCCGGTATGGGCAATTTTCCTTCCTACCAAACAGTTAAGAAAACTGGATTTTCCCGTATTAGGAACTCCTACGACCATTACCCTAGCCGGCCGGAGTCTTCTGCCTCTGGCTATCATCCTATCTGCTATCGGTTTATAAGCTTCACCTATAATTTTGAGCACTTCGCGAGCTCCCCGCCCGGTAATCGAATCTATGCCGGCAGCTTTAAACCCTTCTTCTTTAAGTCTTTCTATATACCGTAAAGTCTTATCATCGTCAGCCAAATCTATTTTGTTTAATACCATTACTATAGGTTTTTTCCGCACCATTTTTTCTAAATCCATATTGCGGCAGGAAAAAGGGGCCCTTGCATCTAAGAGAACAACCACTAAATCTACCAGCTTAAGATTATTTTCAATTTCCCGCCTCGCCTTTACCATATGTCCAGGATACCAGTTTATTACCATTCTTTCATCCTCCAAAAAAAGAGAATACCATATATATGGTATTCTCTTAAATCTTATTATTTCATCATTAGTATCTGCCTTTTTCTTTAACTCTAGCCTTCTTACCTGTCAATTCACGCAGATAATAAAGACGGGCTCTGCGAACTTTACCTCTTCTTATAACTTCAATCTTAGCAATCTTGGGGGAATGTAAGGGAAAAGTTCTCTCTACTCCCACCCCGAAAGAAATACGTCGCACAGTAAAAGTTTTGGAAAGTCCTTCTCCTCTGATTTTAATGACAGTTCCTTCAAAAACCTGGATTCTTTCACGGTTACCTTCGACAACCTTTACATGCACCTTAACAGTATCACCAGGTCCAAATTGAGGCAAATCCTTTTTATAATATTCTTCTTCAATAGAACGGATTATATCCTGCATCTTCCTACCTCCTTCCACCAGGTGTTCTTGCATATTATGCAGCGGACCACCTTTATTACACATAACGTTTAAATTTTATCATAGAGAAAATTACTTAACAAGTATAAAATGCCTACAATTTTAATCTCAATACCACGCTTCCCCCAGCAGCCTATCTAAAATTATAGCTACTGCACTGCGCACTGACAAATGATTATAAGTACGTTCTGCCTCAATTGGCTCCAATATATAGTTGCAGCTTTCCATTATCTCTCTCTGTATTCCCCAACCGGTACCGAAAAGAATCAAGAAAACCTTATTTTCTTCCATAATTTCCTTTTTTAAATCTCTATAAGAAACCGTATTTGGATATATCCTCGCATCAGTTGCTACGGTTAATACCTCCTGGCCTGTTTCATTTTTTATATATTCCAAAGCTTCTTCCAGCTTATAAAAGGTCTTCAAAATACTGAAAGCCTCTTTACGATCGGGATTATACTGTCCTCCATAACCTTCCTGCCAGTAAGAAACTATCTCCTTTAAAAGAGCATGCTGATTCTCTGAGGGATGAACTACCAAAAACCCATCTACGTCATAAGTACGGGCTGCCCTTGCTATATCATGTAGATCCAGGTTGGTAATAGAAGTTGTTATTATATCCATGCGCTTGTTATACATAGGGTAATGTAAAAGTGCTATATATACCTTTGACTTTCTCAAGACACAACTACTCCCCGTTAAATAATATTTCCATTAACAGTTTTTTTTCTTCTTCATCATATTTTCGGTTCAAAAGCAATTCCGGCCGATTAAGAAGTGTTGTCAAAAGGCTTTGCTTCTTGCGCCAGAGCCTTATATTCTCATGGTGTCCGGACAACAGGACTTCAGGAACTTCCTTGTCTCTGAAAACACGGGGACGGGTATAATGAGGATATTCCAGCAAACCATGGGTAAAAGATTCTTCTTCAGTTGAATGCTCATCTCCCAATACTCCGGGAATAAGACGAACAACAGCATCCAGCAAAACCATAGCCGGAAGTTCGCCTCCGGTCAATATATAATCACCAATGGAAATTTGCTCATCCACAAAATCAAGAATCCTTTCATCAATCCCCTCATAATGTCCGCAAAGAATTACCAAATGAGGTTTTAATGCCAGTTCTTTTACTTTGTTCTGGTGCAAAGTCTTCCCCCGTGGCGACATATATACTATCCAAGAATTATCACATTTTACACTTTCAATAGACCGTACCACCACATCAGGCTTCATAACCATGCCGGCTCCGCCGCCATACGGATAATCATCAACCTGTCCGTGTTTATTTCTAGCATACTCTCTTATATCGTTAATCTTTATCTCTACTTTTCCCTTATCCTGCGCCCTTTTAATAATACTTTGATTTAAAGGTGATACAAACATTTCCGGGAAAAGAGTCAAAATGTCTACTTTCACCAAACTCCTCCCTGATAGGTTTTATACAAAATTATTATAACCTAATCTATAATCCCTGGAAGAAGCTTTACTTCCATTTTATTATTTTTTAAATCTACTTCCTTTATTACTTCTTTTATAGCCGGCAAAAGGATCTCTCCATACTGCTCAGAAACCACCACATAAACATCATTAGCCCCAGTTTCTAATATATCAGTAAGCTCACCTAAAAAGCCCTTTTCTTCATCATATACCTCAAGCCCTTTAAGCTGGAAATGATAATAATATCCTTCCGGGAGAGGATAAACCTCGCTTTCATCTATCATTAAAAATGCATTTTTATATTTAGCCGCCTCTTCTTTTGATTCTATCCCTTTAAACTTTAACAAATACAGATTATTATGTTCTCTAGCCTCTTCTACCTCAAACTCCATATTTATTTTACTTCCACACAGCCTTACTTTTTTAAGCTTTTTAAACCTCTCAGGAAAATCTGTTAAAGGAGCTATCTTTAAGGTGCCTTTAAATCCAAAGGTCCCAACAATCCTACCAATAGCAACCATTTCTTCGCGATTCACCCAAATCACCCCGAAAGAACCTTTAATAAAATTTATAGGGCTAAAATAGCCCTATTTAAGTATTTCAACAACAGCTCTTTTTCCTTGTTTAGTAGCTGCTGCTTTAGTAATGGTGCGAATTGATTTTGCAATCTTGCCCTGCTTTCCTATAACTTTGCCCATATCTTCAGGAGCAACCCGCAGTTCGAGGATAATAGATCTTTCACCTTCGATTTCCTTTACCTCTACTTCATCGGGGTTATCTACCAATGATTTGGCAATATACTCAACCAATTCCTTCACGATTATCACCCCCTGCTCCTCTAAAGCTATTTGCGGGCTTCAGCAAATTTAGCCAGTATCCCTTCTTTTTGCAGGAGGGATTTAGCTGTATCAGAAGGTTTAGCACCATTCTTGAGCCACTTTAAAGCCTTTTCTTCATCAATCTTTATAGTAGCCGGATTAGTAGTAGGATCATAATAACCTATTTCTTCAATAAACCTTCCATCACGCGGTGAACGGGAATCAGCCACTACAATACGATAAAACGGATTTTTCTTGGCTCCCATTCTTTTCAGTCTAATCTTCGTTGCCATATATTTCACCTCCTTCATATTGTTACCAAAATAAATTCTATTTAAAATGGAAATTTTATAGGCGGAATTCCGCCTCTTTTGCCTTTTTTGTTAGTTAAATCGGTCAGCTGTTTCATCACTTTGCGGGACTCTTCAAACTGCTTTAAAAGTCGGTTTACATCCTGCACCTTGGTTCCACTTCCTTTGGCAATACGCTTTTTTCGGCTTCCATTTATAATCGCAGGATTTCTTCTCTCTTCCAAAGTCATTGATTTTATGATCGCTTCTATATGCGAAATTTCTTTTTCATCAAATTCAGCTTTTATCCCTTTCATCTGTTTACCTAAACCAGGTATCATACCCAGCAAATCTTCTAAAGGCCCCATCGATCTTACCTGCTGCAATTGTTCTAAAAAATCTTCCAGGGTAAATTCTTGCTGGCGTATCTTACGTTCCATTTCCTTGGCCTTTTTTTCGTCCAAACTTGCCTGAGCCTTTTCTACTAATGTAAGGATATCTCCCATCCCTAAAATACGCGATGCCATACGATCAGGATGGAAAACCTCTAAAGCATCCAGCTTTTCTCCCATCCCCACAAATTTGATAGGACATCCGGTGACTGCCTTTACCGATAAGGCAGCACCTCCGCGCGTATCACCATCCAATTTAGTTAAAATCACCCCGGTAAGTCCTAAATCAGCATTAAAAGACTCAGCAACATTAACTGCATCCTGCCCGGTCATGGCATCAACCACCAGCAGGATTTCATCCGGGTTTACTGCTTCCTTTAAATTTCTAAGCTCTTCCATAAGCTCTTCATTTATATGCAGGCGTCCAGCAGTATCTAAAATAACTACATCTCGATTATGAGAGCGGGCATAATTTAAAGAGGCTTTGGCAATATCAACCGGATTTTCCTGTCCCATAGAAAAAACTGGAACTTCTATCTGTTCTCCTAAAACCTGAAGCTGCTTTATAGCTGCTGGACGATAAACATCACATGCTACCAGCAAAGGCCTTTTTCCCTGTTTCACCAAAGTTTTAGCAAGCTTAGCCACAGTGGTAGTTTTACCTGCCCCTTGCAGACCTACCGCCATAATCACAGCCGGAATTTTAGAACCTAAAGCGAGCTTGCTCTCGGTCCCCCCCATAAGTTCGGTCATCTCATCATATACAATTTTTATTATCTGCTGGCCGGGGGTAAGGCTTTGTAAAACTTCCTGTCCAACTGCTCTCGCGCTAACCCGGCTGATGAAATCCTTTACCACCTTAAAGTTTACATCTGCTTCCAGCAACGCCAGGCGCACCTCGCGCATAGCTGTTTTCACATCTTCTTCAGTTATCTTGCCTTTGCCGCGCAGTTTTTTAAATATATCCTGCAGTCTGTCGCTTAATCCTTCAAAAACCACTTTACCGCTCCTTTTCTTTTACAGTGAATCGACTATTCCTCTCAATATGTCCAAGGCCTCATTTACCCTCGGACAATTATCTGAAATTTCCTCATTTAATATTTCACATACCTCTTCTATCTTTTTTCGCGTAACCAGAAACCTTTTTACCAGCTGCAACCTTTCCTCATAGTCTTTTAAAAGGTTTTCCGACCGTTTCAAAAGATCATGAACAGCTTGCTTGGAAATTCCCATATTTTCCGCTATTTCTGATAAAGATAAGTCATTTTCAAAATACAGTTCCAGAACATACTGTTGCTTGTCAGTCAATAAAGAACCATAAAAATCCTTCAGCATTATAATATGTTCTCTTTTATCAAGCATATAATATCTTCTCCATAGAGTAAAGTAAATATCCTTTACTCACAAGATTTTACTCTTTTTTGTCATCATATGTCAAGAAATAAAAATTGCTAAAACAACTCAAAAACAATATAATTAACTAAAATATACAAAAAATAAGAGGTGAATATTTTGCGCGAAAAAATCGTTCTTTTAACTGATAGCGCCTGCGATCTCCCCCGTGAAATCATACAAAAATACGGTATAAAAATCCTGCCTTTGAAAGTGATATATGGTGAAAAAGCATATTCAGACCGTGAAGATATCCAACCGGAAGAAGTTTATGCTCGTATGCCGGAAGAAATACCTACTACCTCCATGCCAGCACCGGAAGAGATAAAAGGAACTTTCGAACAAATAAAAGAAGAGGGGTTTACCCATGTTTTAGCTCTTCATCTTTCCTCAAGTCTTTCCGGCACCTATCAGACCGTAAAGATGGTAGCCCAGGAAATCAATGATTTATGTATAAAAGTACTTGATACCAAAACCTTGTCAATTGGAACCGGATGGTTAGTCTTAGAAGCAGCACGTGGCATTGCTTCCGGTTTAAGCTGGGAAAAAATTAACGAAAACATTCATAAAATCCAACCCAAAATAAAAGTATACTATGTTATCGAAACCCTGGAATACCTGAGACGTGGTGGGCGTATAGGCCGTGTTGCTTCCATGATCGGGCAGTTCTTACACATTAAGCCCATAATATCAGTAGACGAAGAAGGCAAATATTTTACCTATGCTAAAGCTAAAGGACGCAAAAAATCAATTGAAAAGCTGGCAGAAATAGTCGAAGAAACCGTTCAAACCAAAAAAATAAATCTGGCTGTAATGCACGGCGGAGCCAGAGAAGAATTTGAAAAGCTGGTGGAAAGGCTGAGCAAGCTGCCAAATATCCAGGAATTTATATGTTCGGATATAAGCCCAAGCCTAGGAGTCCATACAGGTCCAGGACTTTTAGGAGTAAGTTTTTACGAAGTATAATCATCACAATTAAAGGCGGCTCTATATCGGCCGCCTTCATTTCATTAAACCTTATCTATACATATCATCAATCAAATCTTTATATTTTTCCATTACCACCTGACGCTTAACCTTCAAAGTAGGTGTAAGCTCTCCTGCTTCCTCAGTAAATTTGCAGGGAAGAATGCGGTAAGCTTTAATAGTTTCATAATCTTCTAAATACTGATTTATCCGTTTAATCTCTTCAGCCACCAGTTCCCTAACAAAAGAATTATTTATTACATCTTCGCCCACTTCTATACAGGTATTTATGCCGTTTATCTCTGCATATTTGAGCTTAGATTCATCCACTTTTATCCCTTTTTCTTTCAGTATGTAAAGAATCATATCAAAAGCCGGAACTAGCAAAGCAGAAATAAATTTGCGGTTATCTCCTAAAACTACAACCTGCTCAATAACCGGACTGTTGATAAACTTAGACTCAATTTTGGCCGGAGCAACATTCTTACCAGTGTCCATCACTATAATATGCTTTTTCCTCTCTACAATCCTCAAGAAGCCATCTTCATCAAATTCTCCAATATCCCCAGTTCTAAACCAGCCATCTTCAGTAAAAGAAAGGGCTGTCTCTTCAGGATTTTTATAATATTCTTTTATTACTCCTATTCCACGCACTAAAATTTCACCATCTTCAGCTAATTTTGCTTCTACTCCGGGAACCATCTTAGAAAGCCAACCTATCTTAGTAGCATTTGGATATCCATGACTTATACCGGCTGCAGTTTCTGTAAGCCCCCATCCGTTAAGCAGTGGAAAGTTGAGCACAAGATAGCTGCGATGCAAATCAGGTGGCAGATGGCCTCCTCCGGAATAAGGAATCTTAAGATTTCCTCCTAAAAGCTGTCTGAGTTGGCTGAATACCATGTCATCAGCTTTTTTAAAATCTTTAGCCATGTCTTCATCTAAATATTTAACTGGATCTTCAGTCAAATCTATCGCACCATTAAGCTTAGTTCTTTTTTCTAAAACTTTTTCCCCAACTTTATATGCCCATTCAAATAATTCCTTTCCTTCTGGACTGCTGCAAAAAGCGGCCTTAAAGCCCGCATATATTCGATCCCAGAGGCGTGGAACCAGCAGGACCCAGGTAGGTTTAATCTGCTGAATATCCTGAATAAGAGTAGTTGGCTTTTCCGCATAACCTATACACCCTCCTACTGCTATCATCGCCAGATAAGAATTATTTCTTTCCCATATATGGGCAAGCGGCAACAGTGAAAAAGCCACATCATTATATGTAACTGGATATCCTCCGATTTCCATATGTTTGAGACTGCGCGCCAAAGCGCCAACCATGTCTTCATGGGTTAAAAGACTCCCTTTAAGGTTTCCCGTAGTGCCGGAAGTATATATTATGCTCGAAGGATCGTTTCCTTTCAAAGATTCCTGACGTTTTCTCAAAATATCAGGATTTTGAAGAGCATAAGTCTCACCCTGACTGCGCAGATCAGACATGTTCATTATTTTTCTATTATTTCCCCCGTAATTTGAACTCATCACTATTATGTATTCTAATTCAGGCAAATTATGCCATACTGTTTCAATACGGGAAGCTATTTCAGGATTACCAACGAAGAGAAACTTAACCTCGGCGTGTTTTAAAATAAAAGAGGCTTCTCCTGCAGATAAAGAGGGATATATAGTGACGGTTATACCACCTGCAGTCTGTATCGCAAAATCTGCCCATCCCCATCTTTCACAGGTATGAGCCATAAGGCCGATACTGTCACCTTTTTTTATACCTAAACTTAAAAGTCCGTTGGCCAACTCCTCTACAATATCAGCAAACCCGCAGTAGCTTAAAGTTACATAAGTTCCTTCTACTTTAAACTTCATGGCTGGACGGTCAGGAAAATTTTCTACTGTATTATAAAACATTTGCGGCAGAGTTTTAACCTCCCGGGTAAATTTTTCGAGCATCTCCATCCTCATTCCCCCTAACCGATTTTAATTTAACTTTCTTATAACTAATTTTATCACTTTTTGATATAATATTACAATTATTCATAATCTTTTTATAGCCGGATGTATTCACTTTTGATTCTGTTTTTCTATAATCCGCCTTTTATACGACTCAAAACGCTTTTTTACATTATATGGAATCTTTTATAATTATCACATATAAAAATAAAAGGGGTTAAATATGAAAAAATTTTTTATTATATTTTTACTTTCAATCATATGGTTTAGCATCTTCGCAGCTAATGCTTCGGCATTAGAACAAAATACTCCATTTCCCTTGTCTTATTCTGAAGAAAACGTCCAAGATCCTATTTTGAATGAGCTTATATACGCTTACAATTTTTACAGTTCTTTTTTACAGGAAACTTATATTGAAAAGGGGTTTATCGTATCAAAATACGGGGCAAACTCCAGCGAAATAGAGGAATATCTAAAGAATGGATTTAGCAAAGATTTGGCCAAAGAAATAGTTGATTATTCAACTATATGGAATGAAGAAATAAAAAAACAGGTAATAATACCCGCAGGAAGCCTTCCCATAATTAACCAAAATGATTTTCCATTTATTAAATACAGAATTGAAAAAAATAAAATAATTTTTACGCGTACTTATATCGACTATTTAAAAACGGGAGAAACAGTAGATTTCAAAATCTATACCACCTTTACACCTACCGGCCTTAAGATTTTTAAGCTTGAATTAAAAGGAAAAAACGAATACATTATCTAAAACAAAAAAGCTCAAACCTCCTATGGTTTGAGCTTTTACTCTTTCAATTATGGTGGGCGATGCAGGGCTCGAACCTACGACCCCCTGCTTGTAAGGCAGGTGCTCTCCCAGCTGAGCTAATCGCCCTTATGGTGACCCCTAGGGGATTCGAACCCCTGTTACCGCCGTGAAAGGGCGGTGTCTTAACCACTTGACCAAGGGGCCAAAGATGGTGGGCCTACCAGGACTCGAACCTGGGACCAACCGGTTATGAGCCGGTAGCTCTACCAACTGAGCTATAGGCCCGGGTTTATTAAATCCCGCGAAATAAGTATATTAAATTTATCGTTAAAGGTCAATAGAAAACTTATTTCGAACGGGTTTAAATTCAACTAAAAAGCGGTAACCCGGTTACCGCCTTCATGTTCTTTAATGGCTCCCCGAGCAGGATTCGAACCTGCAACCCTCCGGTTAACAGCCGGATGCTCTACCGTTGAGCTATCGAGGAACGTCATCCAACGATGATTATTATATATCCTTAATTGAAAATTGTCAACATATCTTTTTATTTTTTTATTCTATATAGTCTTTTAATTTCTTGCTGCGCGAAGGATGTCTCAACTTGCGTAAAGCTTTGGCTTCAATCTGTCTTATTCTTTCTCTGGTAACCCCAAATTCCTGACCTACTTCCTCTAAAGTCCTGGGTCTTCCATCATCCAGTCCAAAGCGCAGTCGCAAAACTTTTTCTTCACGCTCAGTCAGGGTACTCAAAATACTATCTAAATGTTCACGCAGAAGCACAAAAGAAGCCGATTCTTCAGGAGATTCTGCATCTTCATCGGTAATAAAATCACCCAGGTGGCTATCATCTTCTTCCCCTATGGGAGTTTCTAAAGATACAGGCTCCTGTGCCACTTTCATTATTTCAATAACCCTCTCTACAGGAATATTCATTTCCTGCGCTATCTCCATCGGGGTAGGTTCCCTTCCCAAACTCTGCAAAAGATTTCTCTGCACTCTGGATAATTTATTTATAGTTTCTACCATATGAACTGGAATACGTATAGTACGTGCCTGGTCAGCTATAGCTCTGGTAATCGCTTGTCTTATCCACCAAGTGGCATAAGTACTGAATTTATAACCTTTGCGGTAATCAAATTTTTCAACCGCTTTCATAAGCCCTAAATTACCTTCCTGTATAAGATCAAGGAAAAGCATACCGCGCCCTACATAGCGCTTGGCAATGCTTACCACCAAACGAAGATTGGCTTCTACCAGCATCCTTTTTGCTTCTTCATCACCAGCTTCAATCCTTTTAGCCAGTTCAATCTCTTCATCAGCAGTAAGCAGAGGTACTCTCCCTATTTCTTTAAGATACATGCGAACTGGATCATCTATTTCAATCCCTTCAGGGATTATTACCTCTTCCAGCTCCATTTCTTCCGGATCTATCTCTATATCCGAATCTACTTCGGAATCGTTACCTATACTTATACCCAACGACTGAAGGTGCTCGAAAATATCATCAATATAGTCAGGCTCAAGATTAAAGCCCTGCAAATCTTCTACAATTTCATCGTAAGTAAGATTCTTCTTCTTTTTGCCTTTCTCAGCCAATGCACTGATAGACTCTGCCAGCTTTCTATCGAACTTCATTTTATCCCCCCTTCCTTTCTATTATTTAAAAATAAATCCAAATAAACCAAGAATCTCAACACTGCATTAAAATCCCCTTTATCCTTTAAACTGTTTAACTTTTGTAAAAGCTTTTGTAAAGCTGCTTCTCTTTTACGACTTAAAACCTCTTTGATAATCTTTTCTATTCCAGATTCATCAATAAGAACAATATCCTGCATCATCAATCTGGCATACTCAGCCATAAGTCCCTTTTCAATAAGCTGCTGTTCCAGCTTTTTTATTTTTTCCTCAGTTCCTCCTTCGAGGCCGTCATATAATATGCAGATTTCACGATAAGTCTGGTTTTTAAAAATTCCAAAACCCAGCTCGGTTTTTATGCGATTAAATATATAGCCATTTTTAAGCATAGAAGCTATTAATCTATCTTCCAAGCTAGAATTATCGTATCTTATATTATCCCTTTTTATTTGTTTTTTATTCCCATTAAAAACCAATTTTTTGGTGTTTTCCCGTTTTATTTCCCTGAACACTATGTTTTCTTCCAAAACAAGCTTTTGTGCCAAAATTTTTATATAATAATCGCGCAAAAGCTCACTTTCCAGCTCAGATATATCAGATTTAAGCATATTTATTATTTTTATCTTATCTTCCAAATCCAGTGATTTTTTATTTTTGAGATAATAATTAATTTTAAATTCAATATGGCTTATTTTATTATTCTTTATAAATGTCAAAAAATCCTCTTTTCCAACTAAATCCAAATACTCATCCGGATCCCGCCTCCCCGGAATAGAAGCCACATAAACCTGCAACTTTTCGCGGGTTAAAACATCTATAGCTTTAAGTGTAGACCTCTGTCCCGCTTCATCTCCATCATACAAAACTACTACCTTTTCAGCATAGCGACACAAAAGTCTAGCCTGTTCCTGAGTAAACGCGGTTCCTAAAGAAGCTACTACATTCTGGACACCTGACTGATGAAGCTTTATACAATCAGTATAACCTTCAACTAATATAGCTTCATTAGCGGAACGAATAGCCTCTCTAGCTTGAAAAATCCCATACAAGTTGCGGCCTTTCGAAAAAACTTCGGTTTCCGGCGAATTTATATATTTAGGCATGCTGTCATCCAAAACCCTTGCCCCGAAGGCAATAATATCACCATTATACTGAAAAACAGGAAATATTATGCGATTTCGGAATAAATCATAATAATTCCCCGTTTTATCGCTCTTTCTTAAAAGTCCTGACTTTTGAAGATAATCAAAAGGTATATTTTCGGCCAAAAGAAAATTTTTAAGACCTTCCCATTCATCCGGAGCATAACCCAACTTAAATAAATCAATTGTTTTATCACTGATACCCCTTTTTCTCAAATATTCTCTGGCCAAAAAACCCTTCGGACTCTTCAAATTATTATGATAGAATTCGGCTGCTTTTTTGTTAACCTGCAAAATAAATCGTTTTAAATCTTTTTGCTTTGTATTAAACCTTTCTAAAGATGGACTTACTCCCGCCTTAGAAGCTAAAAGTTCAAGGGCCTCCTTGAAGCTTATACCATCCCTTTTCATGACAAACGAAAAAATATCCCCTCCGGCATGACAGCCAAAACAATAGAACATTCCTTTTTCTGGGGTCACACAAAACGAAGGGGTTTTTTCCTGATGAAAGGGACATAATCCCCAATATCTGCTGCCTTTACGCGTTAAACGAACAGTTTCTGATACAATATCAACTATATCTAAACGCGCCTTAATTTCATCAACTATATCATCATAATACAAAGCCAATTACCTCACCTACAATTCTACAAGGACTTGCAAAATCCTTCTAAACATTCGAAATTTGTCATTAATTTTTAGTTCTTATTTATATCTTCTTTTTTTTCCTCCTGTAACTTAAAAGCTTCAGGAACTAATGACTGAGGAATATATATATCTTTAAAGACAGAAATACAGTAAGCATCACTCATGCCAGATATATAATCAGCAACTGCTCGTTTTAAGCCTTCTTCTTCAGCTATTTTCTGGTACACAGGACTCATTTTCTCCGGGTGTTTAAGATAATACTTAAACAAATGCTCTATAATAAAATAAGCTCTGGTCCTTTCCGCCTGACATACCGGCCCTGTATACACGGTTTCAAACATAAATTTTCTAAGTCCCTTAAGGGCCTTTTCAACTTCTTTGCTTGGCTCTACCTTTAATTCTCCCGATTCTTTCAATAACTTGCGGGTATTATAAATAGTATCCGTAACTAAAGTAGCTATTCTCTGACTGTGAGTTTTTCCCAACACTTCTAAATATTCTTGCGGAATATCCTCCAACCTTAAAAGACCTGCCCTTATAGAATCATCAATATCATGCTGAACATAGGCTATTTTATCGCTTAACCGAACAACTTTCCCTTCCATAGTAGAAGGCATCATATCATTATCATCATAACCGCTGTGATAAAGGACTCCATCTAAAACTTCTTTTGTCAGATTAAGCCCATTTCTTCCCTTGTGCTGTTCTACGCGTGTTAAAACTCTAATACTGTTTTCATTATGTTTAAATCCACCTGGCAGCAGTTCATTAAGCACCTGCTCACCAGCATGAGCAAAAGGAGTATGTCCCACATCATGGGCTAATGCAATAGCTTCAACTAAATCCAGATTGAGATTAAGAGCCGCAGCTATAGTTCGTGAAATCTGACTTACTTCAAGAGTATGGGTAAGCCGACTGCGGTAATGATCCCCGGGCGGGGCTATAAAAACCTGGGTCTTATGCTTAAGGCGGCGAAAGGACTTGGAATGAACTACACGATCCCTATCAACCATAAAACAGGTTCGTATGGGATCAGGTTCTTCATATATATGTCTTCCCTCAGAATTTGCCGCTAAAACTGCATAAGGGGATAGGATCTTTTCTTCCTTTATTTCCAATTCCCTTCTTATATTCACCTGATTCCCCCTTTAAACCAATTTATAGCCTTAAAAATATAAAGAATCCTTAAAGCTCTAAGCCCAAGGATTTCGCATAAAAATAATATCGCAATTTAAAGCAGGTACAGTTTAGCGTTTTCGTAAATGCTTAGTAGCTTTAGCAACTTCCACTATTCTTTTCCCCACAATAGAAGCCCTTAATAAAGCATTTTCATCTTCCGAAGAAGGCCTTTGAGCAGCAGCTCCCAAATGTCCACAATCATCCTCATAATAACCGTCACCTACAATTATCATACCCTGAACCATCATCATATCCTGCATCGCTCTAATAGTAGTTTCCTGCCCGCCAAATCTGGAAGCGCCTACCGCGATTGCCCCACCTACAACATTCAAAAGCTTTTTGTCATTGCGCAAGCCTCTGGTTTTATCCCAAAAAGCCTTGAGCTGGGCAGAAACTGTCCCAAAATACACCGGACTTCCCATAATAATCCCATCAGCTTTTGAAATAAGCTTTAAAGTTTTTTCCAATACTTTATCTTTAAAACACCTACCGGAGCAGGGAGAAGAACAGGCTACACAAAAAGGATTTGTCATATCCTTTAAAACCTGCTGACAGTGAATAAACTCTACTTTAGCCCCCATTTTTTCACATTCTTCTGCCGCTTTATGCAGCAACAATGCAGTATTTCCTTCGCGATTAGGGCTTCCATTTATTGCTACAATTAATAATTCAGACATTTTTTACACCTCCATTGCTATTTTAATACTACATTCTTAAACATATTCCTTTATTTTATGAAACAATTATTTATTTTATATCCTAAAAATATATAATGTAAAGAAAATTTTTCAGAAAGTTAAAAAGTCGGAAAAACCGCCATTATCGAAAAAAGAAGGCAAAAAGGTGATCTTAAAACCTGGGAGAAACCGCCCGCGAAACGATAAAAACAGTAAAGGTCATCAGCAGTTTTTATCTGCTGATGACCTTAAATCACGCCTTTAATATCTTCTCTATATCCGATAGCTTGCAGCCCTCATCACTGCTGCCTGATGGGCTTCATCCACCCTATTAGTTCCATGGGTTCTGCTGTTTTTAAAGTGAATGCAAAAATGTCCGTTAAAATTATTATTATAGATAGTCTGCGAACCATGCGGCATTCCATTCTGAGAAGCAGCAAAAACTCTGCCATTCACGCTTACTATAATTGCACGTCTCGCCCAGCTCCACTGACCACCATAGATCTTCTTCATTTTAGCGGTATCGGCTGCGGTCAGAGGCTCACAATCTGCGTGATTAGTCCCCCCTTTTCTCAATACCTTATAACTTATCCCCGTTTCAACATCAGTAACTGTTGCGACACTACCCCGTGGAAAAGCATATTGAACAACAGTCCACCAATCTGCGGCTTCCGGGTATCTCAAACCAGCCCGGGAAGGAAGTTTTATTTCAGAAACCGGAATAATCAGCTTTCGCCCCGGATATATAATATCAGATTTGAGGTTGTTTGCCTGCTTAATGGAAGCAATGCTCGTCCCATATTTTAAGGCTATTTTGTAAAGAGTATCTCCCGATTTCACAACATAAGTTCCTTCTGCTAATTTTTTATCGAGCATTCCTTTAGTCTTCTTCCCAACAATCCCATCAGGATTCAAATTGTTATCTTTTTGAAAACGAATAACCGCATTATAGGTTTTAGACCCAAAAATCCCATCAATACCTCCGGTATTATAGCCGAGAAAGGTTAAATCTCTTTGTAAATTTTGAACATATGTACCCCTGCTTCCATACCGCAGATTATAGTCCCCATACTGACCTGCTAAAGCAGTAAAAGTAAAAAATCCTGTAAACACAAAGGTCAAAAGAAGTAATAACGCACAAAACTTAAAATTTAGTCTCTTCACTCTCCTCACTCCTAAAATATTAATTTCACTTTATTTTAGACATATCAGGAGAAAAGAGACAAACCTCCTATAAAGTAACTCTTTTAATTCATGGAGGATGCCCAAAAAAGAAAATGTCAATCTGTCAGGATGAGTAAGAAATATTAACTTTAAAACATAGATGGTATATCATCCCTAAGAAAAATTTGCAAAAAAAAAATACCCACCATAAGGTGGGGAGGTTTTCTCTCATTTTATTTTTTGTTTTTAACCGCCGCCTGAGCAGCTGCCAATCTGGCAATCGGTATACGATAAGGCGAACAGCTTACATAATTGAGCCCTATAAGGTGGCAAAATTCAACAGAACTAGGTTCACCTCCATGTTCACCACAAATTCCAAGCAGTATATCTGGATTTTCTCCTCTTGCCTTTTCTACTGCAATTTCCATGAGTCCGCCTACCCCTTTGCGATCCAAAACAGCAAAGGGATTATTTTTTATTATTTTTTTATCTAAATAAACCGGTATAAACTTCCCTTCTGCATCATCACGACTGAAACCCAAAGTCGTTTGGGTTAAATCATTAGTTCCAAAGGAGAAAAACTCAGCTTCTTTAGCTAATTCATCCGCAACTATACATGCACGCGGCAACTCTATCATGGTTCCTACTGCATAATTAAGCTTTTCCCCTGTTTCCTGTTCAATTTCACGGTAAACATCATTAATTTCTTCCTTAAGCATAGCAAGTTCAGATATATCCATAACCAAAGGTATTTCAATTTCAGCAAAAGTCGGAATGTTTTCTTTTTTAAGCTGAACCATAGCTTCAAATATAGCCCTTGCCTGCATACGGTAAATTTCAGGGTAAGTCAACCCCAGCCTGCAGCCGCGATGTCCCAGCATAGGGTTAGCTTCAGACAAGCTATGTACCTTGGCAGCTAATTCTTCTTTTTCCTTTATGACTCCTGGATCAGCATTGGAATATTTAAGTTCGGCAATTTCTAAAAGAAGTGTTTCATAGTCAGGCAAAAATTCGTGCAAGGGCGGATCTAAAAGCCTTATAGTTACCGGATAGGGTGACATAGCCTTCAATATGCCGTAAAAATCTCCTCTCTGGAAGGGTAAAAGTTTATCTAATGCTTTCTTTCTTTCTTCTTCGCTATCTGCCAGTATCATTTCTTGAACTATTGGCAGTCTTTCAGTTTCCATAAACATATGTTCAGTTCGACAAAGTCCTATACCTTCTGCACCAAATTCACGTGCTTTTGCTGCATCCTGAGGATTATCAGCATTAGCTCTAACTGTAAGCATTTTAGTTTCATCTGCCCATTTTAAAAGGGTAGCAAATTCTCCCGAAAGAGCAGGTTCAATCATGGGAACTTCGCCTAACATAACTTTTCCGGTTGCACCATCAATCGAAATTATGTCGCCTTCTTTTACCACCAAATTATTAACCGTAAACTGCTTAGCAGCCATATCAATTTTTATAGATTCACATCCGCATACACACGGCTTGCCCATTCCTCTTGCTACGACCGCAGCATGAGAAGTCATTCCTCCGCGGGAAGTTAAAACACCTTGGGCCAAAACTATGCCGTGAATATCATCGGGCGTTGTTTCCGTTCTTACCAAAATTACTTTTTCTCCGGCTTCTCCAAGCTTTTCAGCTAAATCAGCATCAAAAACTACTTTTCCACAGGCAGCTCCCGGAGAAGCAGGCAGTCCCTGGGCAACAGGCTCTAACTTGGCATTCGGGTCAATCTGTCTGTGTAAAAGCTGATTCAGCTGTTCAGGCTCTACCTTCATAAGTGCTTCTTCAACAGTTATCAAACCTTCATTCACCATATCTACCGCAATTTTCACGGCTGCCCTGGCAGTTCGCTTGCCATTCCTGGTCTGAAGCATGTAAAGTTTTCCCTTTTCTACCGTAAACTCAATATCCTGCATATCCCGGTAATGCTTTTCCAACCTTTCGCAGGTATCAATAAACTGCTGATAAACCCCAGGCAGTTCTTCTTTAAGCTTAGATATAGGCATAGGAGTTCTTATTCCGGCTACCACATCTTCTCCCTGGGCATTTACCAAAAATTCGCCGTATAATTCCTTTTCGCCGGTAGAAGGATTGCGGGTAAAAGCAACGCCGGTTCCGCTGTCCTGACCCATGTTACCAAAAGCCATTGACTGAACATTTACTGCAGTTCCCAAACTATCGTCAATTTTGTTTATGCGCCTGTATACTATCGCTCTCTGATTATTCCATGAATTGAAAACTGCTTTTATCGCCATTATAAGCTGTTCCTGGACATCCTGCGGAAAATCAAAACCTTTTTCCTTTCTAACTAGGACTTTATATTCTTCAATCATCTTTTTAAGCTCTTCAGCCGGGATTTCATAGTCAAAAATTACACCCAGCTTGCTCTTGTATTTTTCTACAATTTCCTCAAATAACGAATGTTCAACTTCTAAAACTACATTGCTGAACATCTGGATAAAACGCCGGTAACAATCATAAGCAAATCTTTCATCATCAGTTAAAGAAGCAAGCCCAACTACTGTTTGGTCATTTAAACCTAAATTCAATATAGTATCCATCATACCCGGCATAGAAATGGCTGCTCCAGATCTTACCGAAACTAAAAGTGGATTGTTAGCATCGCCAAACACCTTGCCTGTCTTTTGCTCAATTTCTTTAAGGGCTGCATAAACCTGATCCATCATTTCATCCGGGAATTTTCCGCTTTGAGACAAATAAAAATTACATGCCTCAGTAGTAATAGTAAAACCAGGCGGAACTGGAAGCCCAATACGGCTCATTTCCGCTAAATTAGCACCTTTGCCCCCCAAGAGGTACTTCATCTCAGCATTTCCTTCTTCAAAAAGGTATACATATTTGTGGCTAGACATTGCTCAACCTCCTATAATAGATTTCTAAAATTTTGCTTGCCGTTTCTTCAACAGCCTTATTAGTTACATCTATTACCGGGCAGCCAATTTTTTTCATAACTTTATCGGCAAATTCTAGCTCTTCTAATATTCGTTTTTCATCAGCATAACTGGCTTGCCCTTTAAGACCTAAGCTTTTAAGCCTTTCGGCCCTTATATGGTAAAGCTGTTCCGGATTTATGGTAAGGCCAATAACCTTGCCTTTTTCCTGCTTAAATAATTCTTCAGGAGGTGCCACTTCTGGTACCAGAGGAACATTAGCCACTTTTATCCTTTTATGAGCCAAATACATAGAAAGAGGAGTTTTTGAAGTCCGCGAAACCCCTATCAGGACTATGTCAGCCAGGTTAATTCCGCGTGGATCTTTGCCATCATCATACCGAACAGCAAATTCTACCGCCTCTACCCGCCGATAATACATTTCGTCAACTTTTCTCAAGAGGCCCGGTTCCTTTTTAGGTTCTATCCCGCTTAACTTTTTAAAAGCATCAATAACCGGCCCTAATATATCTATACATACAACTCCGGCTTCCTCAGCTTTTTCCTTAAGAAACTGAGCCAGTTCATCAATAACCAGTGTATAGGCTATCATAAAATTATTGGCTACCGCCTGCTCTACCACATGGATAATTGTATCCCTATCTCCTATGTTAGGAACCCTTCTTATCTCCATATTGCCTGAATTAAACTGGCTGGCAGCTGCTCTGACCACCATCTCAGCAGTTTCCCCTATTGAATCTGAAACAATATATACTCCCGGCAAATGATGTGTCAAAACTTAAACCCCCTCAATTCTTTTAGTAGCCAGTTCCAAAAAGAGCCTAGCCACCGTTGTCTTGCTTATTTTGCCTACTACCTGCAGCTTTTCTTCGTTATCTTTATCGATAAAACATTTTACTACCGGCAGACTGTCAACTTCATGTTCTACAATCTTGCGAACTGCTTCAACTACAGTTTCATCCATTGTAGTAGTGATTATATTCGGCATCCGCGTCATTATTACGCTTATAGGCACTTTATTTATATCTACCTGTCCTAAAGTTGTTTTCAAAAAATCCTTGCGCGATACTACTCCTACCAGATAGTTATCGTCTCCCACTACATAAATGCTTCCAGTATCTTCTGTAAACAAAGCTACTATTGCATCATAAATGCTGCATGTTTCCTTTACCACTACCGGAACTGACTGGACATCCCTTACCCGATAGCGATTTAATATCTTGCGGATTTCACTTTCCACCGCTCCGTTGCGAAAAGTATAACCCACACGGGGTTTAGCTTCCAGATACCCGGACATAGTCAAAACAGCCAAATCTGGCCTTAACGCTGCCCGGGTAACATTTAGAAGCTCAGCAATGTTTTCCCCCGTAATAGGTCCATATTTTTTTACAATTTCCAGGATTTTTTCCTGCCTTTCAGTTAACTCTATCATGACCACCACCAAATTATGCTATACTTTTTGGGGGAATTTTGTTTAATTATACTATACTATATAGCACAAAAAAATCCTGTTTTTTAAAAAATTTTATTCAACAATTTTACTAAAATCAGCAATATTATCACATAATTTTACAATTGATTTTAAAAGCCCTAACCGGGTAGCTTTAAGCTGTTCGTCATCCACCATAACCATAACCCGGTTGAAGAAATTATCTACATAATTGCGCAAAGAAGCGATTCTTTCTAAAGCCTTCTCATAATCTCCCTTGTCCAAAATCCCTTCAATTTCGCCTTTTACCTTTAAATACTCATCATATAAAATTTTTTCACTTTCATCTTCTAGAACTGCACAATCAACTTCAACTTTATTCCATTTTTTTGAAAGATTGTTGCAGCGGCTGAAAACAGTCATAAAATCACTAAATTTTTCATCTTTCTTAAATTCTTGAATTAGCAGTGTCCGTTTCAATACATCATTCAAATCGCCAGTAGGAACAGCTAAAACTGCATCAATTACATCATATGATATATCTTTTTCTAAAAGAGCACCGCGCATTCTCTGAAGTATAAAATCTAAAACCTCTGCTTTCGTCTCATCTTCAGTTTTTTTCGGATTAAAGGGAACTACATTTTGATAAGCCTTAGCTATGACAGAAGCTAAATCAATTTTTAACCCGGAATCTATTATTATATTTACTATTCCTATTGCCTGACGTCGCAGAGCATACGGATCCTGGGAACCACTTGGCTTAATTCCCATAGCAAAGAATCCTGTTAAATTATCTATCTTTTCAGCCAAACTCAAAACTAACCCAGTTTCGGTTTTAGGTATTTCATCTCCGGCAAATCGCGGCAGATAATGTTCAAAAATTGCCTCACTTACTTCCCTATCTTCCCCTTGGTTTAAGGCATAATATCTCCCCATAATTCCCTGCAATTCAGGAAATTCATAAACCATGTTGCTTACCAGGTCAGCTTTGCACAGATTGGCACTTCGAATTATTTTATCCTTACTGCTCAGGCTGTAAGTCTCTCCTATAAACAATGCTATGTCCTCTATTCTTCCTACTTTATCCCTGATAGTTCCCAACCGCTCATGGAAAAGAATATTCTCTAATTTTTCTGCCATTTTTTCCAATGGTTGTTTTAAGTCTTCTTTCCAGAAAAAGAGCGCATCTTCCAGACGTGCTTTTAATACCCTTTCATTCCCAGCTCTTACCACATCTATAAATTTATCAGTTCCATTTCTAACCCCAATAAAAACATTCATAAGCTTTCCTTCTTTATCAAATACCGGTACATATCTTTGATGTTCGATCATAGTAGTAGTAAGAACTTCTTCAGGAACTTCCAGATAAGAAGGTGAAAAGCTGCCTGCAAAAGCAGTCGGATATTCTACTAGATAATTTAATTCTTCCAAGAGTGCTTTATCTTTAAGAGCTTTTCCCCCTAAATCTTGAGCAATCTTTTCAATCTGCTCCCAGATTATCTCTTTCCTCTTTTCCTGATTCAAAACTACATAATTATCAGCCAAAACCTGAAAATAATCTGCCGGACTTTTCACTTCGATCCTGCCTTTTGATAAAAACCGGTGTCCGTAAGTCCAATTGGAACTTATCAGATTTTCCAGGTTAAATTCGATTTTTTCTTTTCCATACAAAGCCAAAAGCCATCTTATAGGACGGGCAAAACGGAAGGCATACCTTCCCCAACGCATGGATTTTGGGAAAGATAAAGATTTAAGAAGCTCATAAAGTAGAGAAGGAAGCACATCTACCGCTAAAGCTCCCTTTTCCGTCTTTATTGCAAAAACATATTCTACTCCCCTAACATCCTTTATAGTAACTTCTCTTATATCTATACCCTGACTGCGGGCAAAACCTTCTAAAGCCTTGGTAGGTTTACCTTCGGCATCAAAAGCAGCAGCTTTTTTAGGTCCCCTGTTTTCAATAACCGCATCTTCCTGTTTTTCGTTAAGCTCCCGGACATATAAGGTTAAACGGCGGGGAGTCCCATAGGTCTTTACCTCTGTATAATTGAGTCTGGCCTTATTAAGAAGTGAAACAGCATTATTTTTTAAATCTTCTAAAGCCTTTGGCATATATGCAGCAGGAATTTCTTCCATCCCAATTTCAAATACTAAATCCCTGGTCATAGTTTAAACCTCCTCCGTTTCCAAAAGTTTAAGGCGCAAATTTTCGTCTTTAATAAGCGGATAACCCAGTCTTCGTCTTTGTTTCAAATATTCACTGGCAATCATACGCGCTAGATTTCGCACCCTTAAAATATAGCTCATCCGCTCTGTTACACTTATAGCTCCCCTGGCATCTAAAAGATTAAAAAGATGAGAGCATTTAAGAACATAATCATAAGCAGGAAGAACCAGATTTTTTTCGGCAATTCTCATCGCTTCTTTTTCACACAAATTAAACATGGTAATTAAGGTATCTATATCGGCATACTCGAAATTATAATAGGAATAATCTACTTCTCCCTGATGATGAACATCAGCATATGTTATGCCATCCACCCATTCAATATCGAAAACACTTTCCTTATTTTGAATAAACATGGCAATTCTTTCCAGTCCATAGGTTATCTCAGCACATACTGGATTACAGTCATATCCTCCGCACTGCTGAAAATAGGTAAACTGAGTCACTTCCATACCATCAAGCCATACTTCCCAGCCGAGTCCCCAGGCACCTAAAGTAGGAGACTCCCAGTTATCTTCCACCAGTCTTATATCATGCTTTTCCGGATCAATACCTAAATCTCTCAAACTATCCATATAAAGATCAATAACATTGTCCGGAGAAGGCTTCAAAATTACCTGATATTGATAATAATGCTGCAAACGATTGGGGTTTTCTCCATACCTTCCGTCAGTTGGACGCCGGGAAGGCTCAACATAAGCTACATTAAAAGGTTCTGGCCCTAATGCCCTGAGGAAAGTAGCCGGATTCATAGTTCCTGCTCCTTTCTCCACATCATAAGGCTGCTGAATAATACAGCCCTGCTTACCCCAATAATTCTGTAAACGCAAAATAATCTCCTGAAAATTCATTTCTTTTAACCTCCCTGGCAAGATTTTTTATAAACTACTTTAAAAATTATAAAACCCGTCCCCAAAACAGGGACGGGTTTACCCGCGGTTCCACCCTGGTTGGTGCTCAAAGCACCCTCCTCATTATTCTCGGGCTTTACTCACCGAAAGGCTTTCCTCCCGCAACTCCGAAGCGCCTTCAGAAAGTTTAGCCTACCGGCTTTCACCTGCCCCGGCTCTCTTTTAAGGCATCCCTTTCCTACTCCTCTTCTTCATCGTTCTCTTTTATTAAATTTTCCCAATTTATCATTTTGTATATTAGTTTAACAAGAGCTTTATCCCTTGTCAAATGTTAGGGGAAGGCTTTTCTTTAAATCAGATATTATATATTTAGTGTTAAATTTACGCTCTATATAATATTCCAGGTATTTTTCCAAAATCCTTTCAATCTTATTCAAAGCACCCTCGGATGCTTTTAATCTTTCTAAAGTCCTGATATTACTTTTGGCTAAAAATTTAAGCAGGCTTAGAGCTTCTCCAGACAGCACAAAATCCGGTTTAATTATTTCTGAACACTTTTCGCATAAAACTCCACCCCCGCTAAGACTAAACATGTTCATAACCGGAAACTTTTGTCCGCAGTTTACACAAACATCAAGTTCAGGTTTATATCCGAGCTCAATCAAAAGCCGCATTTCAAAATATCTTATAACAATAAAATTTAATCCCCTAGTTTCAATATACTCCAAAACTTCAAGAACATCCTTGTAAAGAAAAGGCATAGGTACTCTTTCTAAAAGGGATTTGTCCAGAAGCTCCATAACATAAGCAATATACAAAGTTTTTCCTAAATTTTCCCGAATATCAGCGTAAAAATCCATAATCCTGCCCTGGGTAATGAGATCTAATTCGCCCCCCCGACTCAGATATAAAAATGAATGGGCAAAAGGCTGGACACATATCCTAAGACTGCTTCCCGGCTTTTTAACCCCTTTAGCAATCGCTTTCACTTTACCTTCTTTTTCAGAAAACAAGGTTACCAGCTTATCTGCATCCCTGTAATCGGTAGATTTTACTACTACTGCCCTGGTTCCATAGTACATTTATCCTTTCCTCCATAAAACATCAAAAACCGTAAAAGGCTCATTTACAATATTAACAGGAATATTTAAGTCTGTCTCTAAAGCATTGGCATAAACCAATGCATCTTCCTGACTTATTTTATTATAATCAAAAGCCAGATATATTTCAGTTATATCATTTTGCCCCCCTCTTTTTATCAGGCCTTCAAGTTTATCCTTATTCTCATAATATTCATAATTAATATAAGCAAATACCAAACCGTTAAACTTGCTGATTCTTTTATCAGCCCAAAAATTAAAAGCTGATGCAGATGAACTCCTTTTTTCCAACTGTTCTAAAACCCTCTCAACCATTAATCTTAGATTAGCGTCATCTTTTACCAAAGCCCAGCGGGGAGCAACTGCTATTACTGTTTTTAAATCAGCTTTCTCAGCTAAAGCTAACACCGCTTTTATTTTTATTGCATCATGCATATAGCTGTGGGCAGTATAGCCTTTTATTTCAGGCATAATTATTATATCCGGATTCATCCCTAAAGTAGGCAGATGATGGCCTCCATCAAATATCACAACCCTGTACGCTTTATCACGCATATTTTTAAGAAGGATTTGTCCTTCCGAAGTAGTATGGAAAGAATCAAAAGCAGAACATTCAACTAATGTATTATATCCTTCTCTTAAAGCCCGGTTAATTTGAACTACAAAATCACCTTTATCAACCGGCAAAAAAACTTTTACCCTGACTTCTTCTTTTTCAATCCCTAAATCGCGAAGACCAGGGTTATAAACAACTTTAATTTCAGCAAAGTCGCTTATATTACTCCCATAAAAGCTTAAAGCTTCTTTATACAGGCTATTTTGCAAAAAGGAATAAGGATAATTTATAAGGCAGTAGATATAGAAGCCTAAAATAATAAGAAGAAGATAAAAAGTTTTTCTGAACATAACAATATTAACCCCTCATATTCCTTTCTTACCTTAATATAAAAAAATAAAGGGGCAACTCCCCTTTCTATAAAACCCCTATTATTTTCAGTGGATTGCTACTTCCTATACGATGCACCCCAGCTTCTATAAGCCTTCTGGCAAAATCAAGCTCTTTTATTCCTCCACTGGCCTTTATTTTGAGTTTATTACTTTTATTTTCCTTAATAATTTCTATATCTTCAATACTGACCCCCCGGCTGGAAAAACCGGTAGAAGTTTTTATAAAATCAGCACCGGTTTCACTTATTATTTTAGTAGCAACTGCCAACTCATCCTCAGAAAGCAAGGCTGTTTCCACAATAACTTTAAGCACATAATCAAAATCCTGTTTTAAACGAAGAAGTCCTTTTATTTCATCTTCAACCAATTTATAATCCCTATCTTTAAAAGCCCCTATGTTCATAACCACATCAAGCTCTAAAGCTCCTATTTTCAACGCTTCTACCGCTTGAACCCTTTTAACATCAGGCAGTTCTGCTCCTAATGGAAAACTTATTACAGTGCAAGGTTTAACCGGGGTTTTCCTTAAAATAGAAACAGCTAAAGGGAGCCGGCAGGGATTTATACAAACTGCTGCCATATTATACTTCACCGCTTCTTCACATAACTTTTTTATATCATCACTGGATGCTTCTGGTTTGAGATTGGTAGCATCTATATATTGTGCAAGCATATGAACATCTCCCCTAAAAATCACAACCTAAATCCTAACTGACGCAAATTTGCTTCATTATCCCGCCAGTTCTTCTTAACCTTTACCCATAAATCCAAATAAACTGGCATCCCAATCATCATTTCAATATCTTTACGCGCTTTTTCCCCGATACTCTTTAACATCTGTCCATTCCTTCCAATTATTATCCCTTTTTGGGAATCCTTTTCAGTATAAATAACTGCTCTTATATATATTTTCCTTCCTATTTCATTTTTAAATTCTTCTATCTCAACTGCAATCGAATGGGGAACTTCATCCCTAGTTAAAATCAAAACCTTCTCTCTTATAAGCTCAGCTACAATAAAAGATATCGGCTGATCGGTAAAGTCTTCTTCAGGATAATAAAAAGGGCCTTCCGGCAAAAATTCAAATGTAGACCTCAAAAGTTCTTCTATATTCTGGTTGCAGGCAGCAGATATCGGTATTATCCGGGTAAAGCTCATTTCATTCCGGAAATTCTCAATATATTCATCAACCCTTTCAGGAGAAACCAAGTCTATTTTATTAACTACGAGAAATACTGGCACAACAGCATTTTTAAGCTGTTCTATTATGAACTGCTCTCCCCCGCCAAAAGGTTTGGTGACATCTATCATATAGTATATGAGATCTACCTCCTCTATACTGCGGGTAGACAATTTAACCATATACTCTCCCAAAAGATGTTTAGGTTTATGAATGCCAGGGGTATCTACAAATACTATCTGACCTTCATCACAGGTATAAATACCTTGAATACATGTTCTGGTTGTCTGCGGCTTTTCTGATACAATAGTAATCTTCCTTCCAATTATTGTATTTATCAAGGTAGACTTCCCAACATTCGGCCGTCCTACAATGCTTACAAATCCTGATCTCACTTATATTACCCCTCCTATTTATCAAAAAGAAAAAGGTTTGGAAGCATATCTTTTAACAGATATTCACAATAGTTATCATTCTCATCAGTAACAATAACTCGAATATGGGGAGAAAACTCGGCTAAAACCTGCAAACATGCCCCACATGGATATACAAAACCTTTGCCTGAACTCGTAACACAAATAACATTAAAATCTCTTTCCCCTGCTGTAACCGCCTTAACTATTGCAGTTCTTTCTGCACAAATCGTCAGACCATAAGAAGCATTTTCTACATTAGCACCAGTATAAATATTTCCACTGCTAGTTAGCAAAGCTGCTCCCACTCTAAAATTAGAATATGGTGCATAAGCATATTTTTCTGCTTTTCTCGCTTCTTCAATAAGTTTTTTAATATCCATAAACATTATCCCTTCTTATAATAACCAGGATAAAAAATAAGGGCCAAAAACAATTAATCCAATAATGACTGCTATTAAAGCGCTAAAAAAAACTGCTCCTGCTGCTATATTTTTAGCTTCTCTAGCCAGAGGATGATAATTCTCAGTTACAAGGTCAACCGTTCTTTCTATTGCTGTATTTAAAGTTTCAGCAACTATCACAATACAGATCGTAAGTAAAAGTAATCCCCATTCTGTACGGTTAATACGAAGGACAAACCCCAACAAAACTGCACATACAGCAGCTGATAAATGAATTTTCATATTCCTTTCACTTATCACAGTTTTCTTCAATCCTGATATTGCATAGGTAAAACTTTCCTTTAAGCTCCTGGTTTTCATAATATTTTACCTTTCCAAATTTACTGCTGACATTATTTTTTCCTCTTTATCACGCATAATCCTTCTTTCTTCCTCATTTTTATGATCATAACCTAAAAGATGCAGCATTCCATGCGCAGTAAGATATCCTAACTCTCTTTCTAAAGTATGGCCATATTCTTTACTCTGCTCGGCTGCCTTTTCTAAAGATATCACAATATCCCCTAAAATATTTATCTCCTCTTTTCCTAAAAAATCAGGTTCGTCTTCACCCGATTCGTTCATAGCAAAGGAAAGCACATCGGTGGGCTTATCCTGTCCCCGGTAATCTAAATTCAACTTGTGAATAAAAATATTGTCCGTTATAAGAACACTTATTTCACAGTTTTCCTCTATTCCTTCCATCCCGGCAGCAGCAGTTATAACATTTTCCACGATTTCTCTCATTCCATCGGTAAATTCAATCTTTTCCTGTTCATTTGTTATTACAATCTCCATCTAATTCGCTTCCTTTCAATTCGCGTGCTATGTTTTCCGGATATTCTATCCTTTTGTGATAAATCCCGTCTAAAACTTTGCAGAATGCTTCCGCCGCAACATTAAGATCCCGGAAAGTAAGCTCACAAAGATCTAGCTGTCCGTCATCTAATTTTTCTTTTATTACTTTGTGTACCATTTGTTCTATATTCTCTGGCGTAGGATCAGAAAGAGATCGGACAGCTGCCTCTACTGAATCAGCCAACATAACTAAAGCTACTTCCTTACTTTGCGGCTTCGGACCTTCATACCTAAAACTTTCCTCACTTATCTGTTCATGTTCTTCTAAAGCCCGACTGTAAAAATAGCGTGCCAGGCTGGTTCCATGATGCTGTTCGATAAAATCCATAATTACCCGGGGCAGTTTTGCCTCTCGGGCTAACTCTAACCCTTCTTTAACATGTGAAGTAATAATAAGGGCACTCAATGCAGGGGCAATCTTTTCATGAGGATTTTCTCCTCCCCGCTGATTTTCAATAAAATATTCCGGCCTTTTAAGCTTGCCAATATCGTGATAATATGCTCCTACCCTTACCAGTAAAGAATTGGCTCCTATCGCCTCAGCTGCTGCTTCTGCCAGATTTCCCACTAAAAGACTGTGGTGATATGTGCTGGGAGCCTCCAGCAAAAGCCTCCTTAAAAGATAATGGTTCGGGTTTGATAGCTCTAAAAGCTTTATCATGCTGGTTATAGAAAAGGCAGTTTCTAGATAAGGCAGAGCTCCTATCATAAGTACTGCCGAAAGCAAACCATTGACAGTTCCTATGGCAATACCTGTAAAAACCAGACTGAGGCTGATGTTTCCGCTTATAAAAATAAGGGTTATTATTGTTATTATATCAGCTAAAGCCACATAAATACCCGCTTTAGCTAGGTCAGAAGTCTGGCTTAATTTATAAACCTTAAAAACCCCTACCGTTCCCCCAACAAAGGCTACAATGGCATAAAAAAGCTGGTTGCCCTCAGTAAGCAACCCCACATATAAAGCCATAATCATAGTTATAAAATAGGCCAAACGGTTATCCAAAAGAATAGCAATAAGCATAGAGCCTGCCGCCACCGGAGCGGCATACCCCATAAGACTGTTAAGTTCTGGTTTAGCCCCTATCTTTATGATAGTAAGAAAGCGGGTGATGAGCAGTATTAGAATAAAAATAAGTCCAATAAGTAAAAGTAAAGGCGAGCTGTCATATATATGCTTATAATACCGGCGTAAAAACTCAATTATGAGCCAAAAGGTAATAAGCACAAAAATCCCTGCTCCAACCAGGGTTAAAGGATAGCTCTTGCTCTTTTGAAGGCCTAACTGTTCAAGAATAGATATCTGCTCCTCAGTAACCCGATCTCCTTCTCGGACGATTATCTCTCCTGCTTTAATCGTTTTCTGTACCGGCTGCACTGCATCAGTGGCTTCTTTTATCGCTTTTTCCGTTGCCTCTTTATTATAAATCATATTGGGACGCATAAACCCAGCAACCGTTATTTTTATTATTGCTTTAGCCTGTGCAGTATATGGAAGAGCATCTATTTCACTTTTTACCTGTTCCAAAGTAGCAGGAAGGGCCTCTTCAGTTATAGGTTTCTGCATTGTCTTATAAATTACAGTCCATGAAGCCTGATGAATCTGTGCTAAATCAGCATTTCCCACTTGTAAAATATAGCGGGCAAGCTCATAATATGAAAACTCCGGTTTAAAATCTTTATCAGCAACTGCTCCCTCAAGAATCTGCTTAATCTTTTGCTCCTTATCTTCTGCTTCACTGTTTAATACATGGCTTAATGAGGTATAAAAACTGTCAACTTCTTCCTTGGCATTAGAAAGTGCAAAATTATCCTCCTGATACACCTTCTGAACCTTACTGGCAGCCTGAGCTTTAAGCTCAGCGGTTTTCTTCTCATCAATTACGACAGCAGTTACATTAGATTGTATGTCACGGGTAGCAACTTCATCCGGTTTCAGAGAAAGCTGATGAGGACTGAAGTTGCTAAAAAGAATAGCAATAGTTATACTAAAAAAGAATAAGACTCCAAGGGTCTTTTGAACCTTGGGATTAGTAAAAAATTCTCTTATCTTACAGGAATTTAATTTCAAGATATCACGCAGCATAAATACTCTCCCTCAATCAAAAGCTTTTAAAAGGCTTCTATTCTTTAGCCTCATAAGCTTCATAAGCATCAATAATTCTTTGCACCAGGGGATGCCTTATAACATCTTCTTTAGTCAGATACTGAAATGCAATCCCTTTAACACTTTTCAATATCTTCTGAACTTCAACTAGCCCTGAATAATCTTCCTTTGGTAAGTCTACCTGAGTTACATCTCCAGTTATTACAGCCTTAGAACCAAATCCAAGTCTGGTTAAAAACATCTTCATCTGCTGCGGTGTAGTATTTTGGGCCTCATCTAAAATAATAAAGGCATCATTTAAAGTTCTTCCCCTCATATAAGCTAAGGGAGCAATTTCAATAACATTCTTTTCCATATACCTTTGGGTAACATCTACCCCTAATACATCAAAAAGCCCATCATACAAAGGTCTTAAATATGGATTTACCTTTTCAATAAAATCACCGGGCAAAAATCCCAATTTTTCTCCGGCTTCTACCGCCGGCCTTACCAATATAATCCTCTCCACTTCCCGGTTTTTAAGCGCACGAACAGCCATAACTACTGCCAGATAAGTTTTTCCCGTACCTGCTGGTCCAATTCCAAAAACTATGTCATTTTCCAGGATAGCTTCTATATACTTCCTCTGGCCTAAAGTCTTGGCTTTTATTAGTTTTCCTCGTGCTGTCTTCAAAAGTGTACCTGAAACAATATCCTGATGTTTTACCTTATCTCCACATCTTATCAAATTGCTGTAATAATTTATATCATTTATTGTTATCTGTCCTTCACTCTCCAATACATCCATAAGGCGATGTAAAAGTTCATAAGTTTCTTCAACCTCTTCTTCATTTCCCCGAATATATATGTCTCCTCCCCGGGCAAAAATATCCGCTGAACAAACATCTTTTAGATGGCGTAGATTTTCATCATTTACTCCAAAAAAAGCTGCTGCTTTACCATTATCCTGAATAGATATTCTGGCTTCCTTTTCCGTCAAAAACAATCCCCCTATTTATTTAGTAATTTATATCTTACTTATTATATCACATGATTTTTGTCAATCACCAATTTTACATAGAATGGTAATAAATCTCTCAACCTAATCTTTAAAACTCATTGACCTTAATTTTTATAAGTATTATAATTATCCTCAAATTTAATACCGAGGGGAGCTGGACCTTTCCGGCTGAGAGTGGGCAAAAAGGAGCCCTGACCCTTGAACCTGATCTGGGTAATGCCAGCGTAGGGAATAATTAGCCAAAAAGGCTGCTTATTACCTTTCCAGCTGGTAAAAGCAGCCATTTTTATTGGGAAAGGAGGTAAATTAACATGCCGGAAGCCCATTTAAGCCTGAAAATATTGCCGGTAGTTGAAGAAAACAAAATATATGAAATGGTAGATAAAGCTATTGAAGTCCTTATTGATTCAGGCCTCAACTATGTGGTAGGCCCTTCCGAAACTACGGTAGAAGGTGATTTAGATACCCTTTTAGATTTAGTTAAAAAAGCAAATCAGATTTGTATCGAAAACGGTGCGCCCAGAGTAGTATCAGTTATAACCATCGACTATAAGCCTGGCGGAGTGACTATAGATGAAAAAATCGGCAAATATCGCCCATAATGCAGCTCCAGCTATAGCCCTGCTCTTTTTATTATTTTTATGGGAATTCGGAGTTAGGTTTTATGAAATTAAGCCCTGGATTCTTCCCGGTCCGGTTAAAGTTTTGTCTTCACTTATCAAAGAGCATAATCTGCTTTTAATGCATACAGGGATAACCCTTTTTGAAGCATTAACCGGATTCTTGCTTGCCGTAATCCTGGCATTTATAACAGCTTTTTTGCTTACCCATGTGGAGTGGCTTAACCGGGCATTTTATCCGCTCCTTATTATATCCCAGACCGTCCCTCTTATAGTCCTGGCAGTGCTTTTTACACTGTGGTTCGGCTGGGGATTAACTCCTAAAATAATAATCGTAGTTCTGGTATGTTTTTTCCCGGTTACCATCAATTTTATTGAAGGCATTAACTCGGTAGACCCGGATCAGGTCCATTTATTCCGCTCCATGGGTGCAAATAAATGGACCATATTCAGACTGGTAAAACTGCCTTCTGCCCTCCCTGCCTTCTTCTCCGGCCTCAGAATTGCTGCTACTTACAGCATTATGGCAGCAGTAATCGGAGAATGGCTGGGAGCACAAAAAGGCCTTGGTTATTTTATGACTTTAAAACAGAAAAGCTTTGCTATAGATGAAGTCTTAGCTGCCGTCTTTATTATCTGTCTTATGAGTTTTTTACTCGTAAAAGCAGTAGATTTTTTAGAATACATCATGTTGCCCTGGAATCGCATAAATGAAAATGGAAAATATTAAAAAGGAGGAATAAAATGCGGCGAAAGTTAAGTTTTATCTTGATTTTAACCTTAATTTTATCTCTGCTTCCCGGCTGCAGCTTGAAGCCAGAAAAAAATCAAAGCCTTACCAAAGTAACCGTAGTCTTGGACTGGTTTCCAAATACAAACCACAGCGGACTTTATGTGGCTAAAGACAAAGGTTTTTATAAAGATGAAGGACTGGATGTAGAAATAGTTCAACCTTCAGAAGGAGGCACCCCGCAGCTTATAGCTGCCGGAAAGGGAGATTTTGGCATAAGCTATCAGGAAGAAGTAACCTATGCCCGGGTTCAGGATATCCCTATAGTAGCTATTGCTGCTGTTATTCAGCACAATACCTCAGGATTCGCCTCCCCCAAAAGCAAAAATATAAAAACCCCTAAAGACTTTGAAAACAAAACTTACGGCGGCTGGGGATCTCCCATGGAAAATGCCATGATAAAAACCTTGATGGATAAATATGGCGCAGATTTTAATAAAGTCCACATTGTTAATATAGGCTCAGCCGACTTTTTTACCAGCATAGAAAAAGACATTGACTTTGCCTGGATATACTACGGCTGGACCGGTATAGAAGCTGAACTTAAAAAAATCGACTTGAACTTTATAAAGCTGCGAGATGAACATGAAGCATTCGATTTTTACACACCAGTGATTATAACAAGTGAAGACAAAATAAAAAACAACCCAGAGCTGATCAAAAAATTTATGCGGGCAACAGCTAAAGGCTATGAATTTGCAATAAAAAACCCGGAAGAAGCAGCAGACATCCTGCTCAAAGAAGTGCCTGAACTTAACCCGGATTTAGTAAAAGCCAGCCAAAAATATTTGGCAAAAGAATATAAATCTGACGCTCCGCGCTGGGGAGAAATGAAACTGGAAGTATGGGAAAAATACGCTGATTTCATGTATGAAAATAAAATCATAGAAAAAAATATAGATCCCCAAAAGGCTTTCACCAATGATTTTCTGCCTTAAAACAAATAAAAAGGGAGCCTTCTTCTTATGTCCAAAGTCCAAGTAATAGAGATATGTAAAACTTTAGATCAGCTTTATACCCTGGATAATATATCCTTGACATTGAACCCGCAGGAATGTGTTGTAATTTTAGGGCCTAGCGGATGCGGCAAAAGCACGCTTTTTAACATAATATCAGGGCTAATAAAGCCTGATAAAGGGAAAATAATCATCGATGGTCAGGATTACACCGGCAAAACCGGAAGGGTTGGCTATATGCAGCAAAAAGACCTTTTGCTGCCATTTCGCACCGTTCTCGACAACATAGCCCTTCCTCTGGTGGTTAAAGGAGAAAGCTTAAAACAAGCAAGAAATAAAGCAAAAAGCTACCTTTCAGAATTCGGGCTTGTCGGTTTTGAAAACTACTATCCCCGCCAGCTTTCCGGGGGGATGAGACAGCGGGCAGCCCTGCTTCGCACTTATCTTTTTGCCAGTGATATTATGCTTTTAGATGAACCATTTGCTGCATTAGATGCTATTACCAGGCATAAAATGCAGCTCTGGCTCATAAACCTGCGCAGCCAGTATAATCCTTCCATACTTTTTATAACGCATGATATTGAAGAGGCTTTGCTCCTGGGGGATAGAATTTATGTCTTTTCCCCCCTTCCCGCCCGGATAATCGGCGAATTCAATGTTAAAGGCTTATCCGAACCTGAAAAAAACAAATACAAAAAGAAAATCATAGAGCTTTTATAAAATATAAGACGCGGGGTTTCCCGCGTTTTACACTACCTTTAAATTTCTCCTGTCTCCTTTATTAAGCGAAGTTTCCCACCTGCGGCAACGGTCTCCCCAGTAAGCTAATGGCTTATCATCCCTTTTGATACATACCACTTCGCAAAGGTTGGGACAGCCTCCGCATTCAAAACTTTTAGAAACAAATTCACCCTCTAATATGAACTCCTCACCCTTAAAAGCTGTTTTGATTCTTTTCTGTTCTATATACTCCTTGGCCAATACAGCTGCTCCAATAGCTCCCATTACATTATAATGTTCCGGTACATTTATTTTCATTTCAAGAAAATTTTCAAATGCCTTTCTAAGCCCGATATTAGCTGCAACTCCTCCCTGAAAAACTACCAGTTCTTCGATACGCTTTCCTTTGGCCACATTATTCATATAGTTTCTGACTAATGCCTCACATAATCCCATTAAAATATCCTCGACCGGATACCCCATCTGCTGTTTATGAATCATATCTGATTCGGCAAATACCCCGCAGCGCCCGGCAATTCGCACCGGCTGACTTGACAAAACTGCCTTTCTGCCAAATTCCTCAATAGGTATATTTAGCCTGGCTGCCTGCTGATCCAAAAAAGAGCCGGTTCCGGCCGCACATACCGTATTCATGGCAAAATCAGTTACAATTCCTCTATCGAGTATAATTATTTTAGAATCCTGCCCCCCGATTTCAATTATAGTTTTAACCTCCGGATAAAGGCAGGAAGCAGCTACGGCATGGGCAGTAATTTCATTTTTAACTACATCTGCCCCCAGCAAAATACTGGCTAAATGTCTTCCGCTTCCGGTAGTCCCTACCCCTCTGATTTCAAATTCTATTCCTTCTCCTTCTTTCAGCATTAAATATCCTTCTTTGATAGCCTTAACCGGATTTCCCTGGGTTCTTATATATACCTTTTTTTTAAGCTTGCCAGTCTGATCTATCAGAACAAAATTGCTGCTTACTGAACCTATGTCTACTCCCAGATAACAAATCAAAATTATCGCACTCCTTTTCTAACCGAAAATTTCAACGGGAACTTTTGTCCCTTCTCTCTCCTTTTTGCGGCCCAGCATATCTACAAAGGCTTCCAACCGGGTAGATATACCAGCTGTTCCCGCATGTTCATCAAAATATAAAGTTATGCAGGGAATATTTTCTTCACCTTTTACCCGGTTTAGAACAGACTGAGCAACAATTTCTGGCATACAGGTTAAAGGGCCTATCTGAATTATCCCATCATAACCCCGGCGGGCAAAATCTACCGCACACCCTACTGTTTCCTGTCCATGCCCTCCTACCCAGGAACCTAAATAAGCATGAGCACACTGGACAATATGCTTGTGATTTGATTTTCCCAAAATGCCCCCCAGAAGATGGTCATTTATCCAGCTGCTGGTATATACCGCCCGGCAGACTTCCGCATTTAACCTGCCTAAATGCCGGACAATATCATAATTGGCGGCAGGCTCTAATATAGTATATATTTCTCCTAACAAACCTATTTTCAATATATTTTCTCCATGAAAATCCAAATTACAGAATGCATTTCTCGCTTCGGCTAATATATTATCAATCTTTTTTTTCGAATAAGCCTTATCTATAGATTCAAGGGCATAATCATATATGGACTCTGCCTTATCTTTTTCTTTTACCCTTGGTAAATAATACTCCAAGTCTTTCTCCATGACTTCTACGGCTTTAAGCTTATCCCAGGCAAATTTAACTGCCTTTAATGCCTCTAAAAAAGAAACATTTTCTGCTAAGTCCCTGATCTGAGTAAAAAGTTCTGATAACTTAAAATCTGGTGCTTCTAAAATAACCATTTTAAAATCATATCCTAAATCCTTTAAAATCTCACGTTCCACCTGGGCATAATAACCAAAGCGACAAGGTCCCCATCCCCCTGCCATAACAATGGTATCTGCTCCTTTTTCTATAGCTTCAATAAAATTTCCCACATTTATTTTGAGCGGCATACAGGCAAATTCGGGAGAGTACTTTACTCCCAATTCAATAGTTTTTTTGGTAATGGGAGGAGGAGGAATCACTTCAAGTCTCAGACCTTCCAGCAGGGCTTTTATAGCTATACGGGTATTACCCATAGCAGGAAATGTTACTTTCACTGAGTTTTCTCCTCCTTATTAGCATATCGCAAAATGCTTCCAGTCTGGTCACGATTCCTCCTTCTCCCGTATGTTCATCCACCGTAAGAAGCATAAAAGGTTTCTTAACCTTTCGTTCAATAACCTCTCCAATAAGCGAATCAGGTCCGCAGCCAAAGCAGGCTACATATATAATTCCGTCAATATCCGAATTTTTGTCCATATAAAAAGCGCTTCCCACCATTTTCCTTCCTAAAGTCCAGAAAACCCGCTTTGGTAAACTGGCAGCTTCTTTTTCAATATCTTCCCCTTTTATATGTTCAGGCAGATGCACCTTAGCCCCCATATCTCTTAGCCGTTTTACTATAGACATGCTTATAAAATCATCGTATAAAGAGTAGCCATGCCCTAATACCCCTATATTTAAATCAGCCTTCTCAGACAAGAAAACCTCCTCACCTTCCCATACTTTTATAGCTTCTTGCCTGGTATAGCCTTGTCTAACTAATTCCCCAAACCTTTTATATTCTTCCAAGGCATAATTATATGCCTCTTTTATCTTTTTTTTATTGTTGGTAAAAAAGCTGCCTGTTTTTAATATTTCCTGTTTAAATCCTTTATCTGTACGGCTTAAATCGACCGTCATATCGATAATTTCCGGCAGTTCTTTTATACCTGCCTTAATCATATCAGGAAGCCCCATAAATTTAGGGCATATATAGCTTCTCGTCTCTATGCTTATAAATCTGGGAACAAATATATAATCTACATCCTTTTTTAATAAGTCGCTTACATGTCCATAATAGACCTTGATAGGGAAACATGCTTCATCAACCGCAAGATTAACACCAATGTCAACCGTTTTCTTACTGGTAGGGGAAGATTTAACTACTTCTGCTCCTAAAAAAGTAAAAAAAACTTTCCAAAGCGGATAATAGTAATAGTAAAATAATCCCTGCGGAATCCCTACCCTCTTCATTTTTTACCACCTCTCTTTAATGCAGGCCCTGGCTGTCTTCTTATATCCCTAGTTTTCAAGGCTTCTGGCCTCACATCCTGGGTTAATACTGGTGACCGAATCAATATGCTCTTTAACGCACGGTAGTTAAAAGGTATCAAAGGCCAAAGATAAGGTACATTAAAAGATTTCGTAACTATTAAAATTAAAAGAACTAACCCTCCGGTAATCAAAAGACCAGGCAGTTTAAAAAAGCCTACTCCCAAAAGCAAAAATAAGCGCACCAAACGATTTGCCTGAGCGAGCTCATAACTGGGGGTAGAAAAACTTCCCACCGCTACTACAGCGGTATATATTATTACTTCCGGAATTAAAAGACCAATCTGTACCGCAACATCACCTATCAAAATGGCCGCAATAACCCCCAGAGCGGTAGCTAAAGGTGAAGGAGTATGAATAGCTGCCATGCGCATGAGATCTAATGCTGCTTCACCAATTAAAAACTGGACAAAAAGCGGGATTTCTCCAACTTTTTTAGGTCCGATAAAACTTAAAGCATCAGGCAAAAGCTCTGGAGAAAGAGCAAATAAGAGCCATAAAGGAGTAACAATAATAGAAGCTATTATCGCTAAAAACCTTATTAACCTTACATAAACTCCTATAGCCGGATTCTGGCGGTATTCCTCTACATGCTGGATATGATGAAAAAATGTAGCTGGTAAAATCATAACACTAGGTGAAGTGTCAACCATAACAAGAATATGTCCCTCAAAAAGGTGGGCTGCTGCTACATCAGGCCTTTCAGTATATCTCACCTTAGGAAAAGGATTCCATATATTACCCGGAACAATAATCTCTTCCAAGGACTTTTCTGCCATAGGAACAGCATCTATCTCAATTTCTTCAATTCTACTTATTATTTCTTTAACCAGCTCAGGATTAGCCACATCTTCTAGATATGATATGCAGATATCCGTTTTTGATCTGCGTCCTACATTAATCAGCCTATTCCTGAGTTTAGGATCTCTTACCCTTCTTCTTACAAGGGCTGTATTAAAAACAATTGTTTCTGTAAAACCATCCCGAGAACCGCGCACTACCCTTTCGATATCAGGTTCTTCAGGGCTTCTGGCTGGATAAGTTCTAGCATCTATCACAAAGGCTTGAGCCATACCATCAAGCAGAAAAACAATAGAACCTGAGAGAACCATCAATAATAATTGGTCAATTTTATTCTCTTTATCCATTTCTATATAAGGAATAAAATCTTCAATCTTATTTTCAAAATCCTCCTGCCAAAACTCCGATTCATACTCTATAATAGATAAACTCTGCATTATCTCAGTTAAAATATCATCTTTTACAAAACCGTCAATCGCTATAAATGCAGCTTTACGATCTGCAATTTTAAAGGGACGGATAATAACATCAAAACTTTCTTCAGCGCCTAATTCTTTTTCAAAAAAATCTAAATTCTTATCCAAATCTTTATCTATATAAATATGTTGATTTCTTTTGAACACAGTTAAACTCCCTTCTTTTAACCTTTAGGATTAAATATAACTGCTGCTATATATCCGAAAATAACAGCTGCTGCTATTCCTGCTGCTGCTGCCTCAATTCCTCCGCTAAAAGCTCCTAAAAGCCCTTTCTGTTCTACTGCCTTAAGGGTTCCCTGGGTTAAAAGATGGCCAAAACCGGAAAGGGGTATAGTAGCACCTGCTCCCCCTATTTCTACCAAAGGCTGATAAACTCCCAAGCCGCTCAAAATTGCCCCCGAAGTTATGTATCCCACCAAGATATGGCCGGGAGTAATCTGAACTTTAGTCAAATCCATAACAAGCTGTCCGATAAGGCATAAAGTCCCACCAATCAAAAAAGCCATATACCAAGGTACCAATACCGTCACTCCTCTACACCATTTCTATTGCTACCGCATGAGCTACTGCCGGAATGCTTTCTCCCTGAAAAATAGAAGTAGGACTCATCAAAGCTCCTGTAGCTATTAAAAGCAATTTTTGCATATTGCCTTCCTGCATTTTTTTTAAAAAGGGGCCACATAACATGCAGGCAGCACAGCCGCAGCCACTTCCTCCCGCATTCACATCCTGACTTTCTTCATAAAGCAAAACTCCGCAATCATTATAAGAAGGCTTAGGTACTATACCCTTTACAGCAAAAAGCTCTTCAAGAATAGCTTTCCCAATTTGCCCCAAGTCCCCTGTAACAACGAGATCATAATAATCAGGGCTTCTGCCGAGATCATCCATATGTGCCTTAATGGTATCTACTGCAGCTGGTGCCATCGCACTTCCCATATTAGACATATCCTTTTGTCCCATATCAATCACCCTGCCTACAGTAGCAGCAGTTATGCGGGGACCTTGTCCGGAAGCTTCAATAAGTACTGCTCCTGCTGCTGTAGCTGTCCATTGAGTAGTAATCGTAGGCTGAATTCCTTGCTCGGTGGGAAAACGAAACTGTCTTTCTGCGGTATGATGATGACTGCAAGTCCCAGCAATTACCCGGTTAAAAAAACCTCCATCAACGAGCATAGCTCCTAACAGCATAGACTCAGCCATAGTTGAACAAGCTCCATAAAGCCCTAATAAAGGGAGGTTTAAATCTCGGGCAGCATAATTAGCTGAAATAGTCTGATTAAGCAAATCCCCCGCCAGCATAACTTCTATTTCATTTTCCGTCAAACCAGCCTTATTCAAGGCAATTTTCACTGTTTCTTTTAGCATTTTGCTTTCTGCCTTTTCCCATGTTCTCTCACCAAACATATAATCAGGCAGAACCTGATCAAAATAATTGCCAAAAGGGCCTTGTCCCTCTTTTGGTCCTACAATACTGGCATAAGAAGTAATAACCGGGGGCCTTTCAAAAACAACTGTCTGTTTACCCCTTTTCTTTATATCTCTCATAAATTTATAACCACCTTCTGGTTCAAACTAAATCAGCTGCTAATAAAAACTTTAAGCAATCCTATAAAAAGTGCCACCGCAAAGCCAAAAACCAGAGTAGGTCCAGCCACGCTAAAAATCCTGGCTCCTACCCCGAAAATATAACCTTCTCTCTTAAATTCCATAGCTGAAGCTACTATAGCATTGGCAAAACCAGTAATAGGCACAATGGAACCGGCTCCTGCCCTTTTCCCCAGTTCGTCGTATATTCCTACCCCGGTAGCTAATGCCGCCAAAAAAATCATGACTATCGAGGTAGCACTTGATGCATCTTGTCGGCTCATGCCAATCCCCATAAAATAATTCTGGATAACCTGTCCCAAAGTACAGATAAGTCCTCCTACCACAAAAGCCCATATAGAGTTTTTGACAACTGGAGGTTTTGGTTTACACCTATTAGCCAGATCTTCATATTCTTCGATTTTCTTCAGTTTATGATTGTTCACTTCTGGCATTATCCATTCATCTCCTCACCAAAATATTATGAACATTAAACTGTCTGATTATTCCTGTCTAAAACAAAAGAATAATAAAAAACAACACCTTTTCAGGTGTTGTTCGAAATTTACAGTTATTCCACATAAGCAATACCTACATTAGCCTTATATTCTATAATCCGGTTATCTTTACAATCTGCCGTCATATTATAGACTTCTATTCCGGTAATATTGGGATAGGTCTTTGATGCTTCAGCCACAGCAGTTTCTATAGCATCCTGCCAGCTCTTCTTGGATTCAGCCACTATTTCAGCTACTTTTACATGCAAAATAGATCCCTCCTTTATCCTTTTGCCTTATTTTTTGCCGGATAAAGGAGTTTTATTCAAGTATACCTTTAAGTTTATTGATGGCTGCTTTTTCAATTCGTGAAACCTGAACCTGAGAAACTCCTAAATTCTGAGCTATAGCCGCCTGGGTTTCATCTTTAAAAAACCTTCTTATAAGAACCTCTCTTTCTCGGGGATCTAACTTACTCATTGCTTCACGCAGTGCTATATGCTCAAGCAAAACCAGATTGGTCTCATCATCAGCAATTTTATCAAGTAAAGAAATCTGTTCCTTTTCTTCAGTAGGCATTACATCATGAATATATGCAGGAGCCTGACAGGCTTCCAGCGCCATAACAATATCTTCCTTGTCTATTTCTAGAAACTTTGCCAATTCATTAACAGTAGGTTCCCTTCCTAAGTCACCCCTTAACTTGTCCTGAGCCCATCGAACTTTAGCATATATTTCCTTAATCCCTCTTTGTACTTTTACTATACCATCATCGCGTAAAAATTTTTTTATTTCTCCTATTATCATAGGCACAGCATAAGTTGAAAAACGGACACCATAACTAAAATCAAATTTGTCAATTGCTTTTAATAATCCTATGGAACCTACCTGAAAAAGATCTTCATATTCATAAGAGGTATTTCTAAATCTTTCCAAAACCATATATATTAATCCTTTATTAGCTTCATACAGGCGTGCTTTAGCCTCTACATCACCCTTTTGCGCTTTAAGGATCAGGTCTTCATTTTCCTCATACGGACTCAAAGAAGACATATCTGACCCCCCTTTAAGCATACGCTTCCTTATCAGCTGCCGCAAAATTTCTTCTTAACTTAACAGTTGTTCCCTTACCAGGCTTGCTTATAACATCGACCTCATCCATAAAAGATTTCATAAAAGTAAAACCTAGTCCCATGCGGGAAGGGTCAGTTGAATAAGTAGGCTCCATAGCCTTTTCTATATCTTCAATTCCTTTGCCATAATCTTCAATTATAATTTCCAGAGTATTATCATCCATTATAGATACAACAATAACTACCTTCTCATGTGGATTATTTTCATAACCGTGGATAATTGAGTTGGATACAGCTTCCGATACTACCAGTTTTATTTCTTCAATATCATCTAAAGTACAGTCAAGCTGCGATGCAAAAGCCCCTACACATGAACGGGCAAATGAAATATTTTCTGGTAAACTTTGAAATTCAAAACGCACATAATTCTTAACATTCATAACTTAACCAGCGGCCAGGCTGGTATTCACCTCCTTTAAATGCTGATTATCTCCTGTTCACTGTCATATATCGGAATAAGCTTGTTAACTCCAGACAATATAAGTATTTTCTTGACATTTGGCCTAGCCCCTGCCATATACATACGCCCATTAACTGCTGCTATCTTCCGGTAGCTGCTTATTATCACCCCTAAACCTGAACTATCAATAAAAGAAACCTTTTCTAAATTCAAAATAAGATTTTTAACTTCCCCTTTTTCCATCCTTTCATCAATTTCCCGGTGCATTTTTTCTGCTACTACCATATCTAATTCCCCATTTACGCGTACAACCAGAGTATTACGCACCATTTTAAGTTCTACATCCACTTTAATATCCCCTCCTTCATTGTTCCTACTACTAGTTTCTGCATAAAAAAGCTAAATCCCTTCCACAAAATTCCAATCACAATAGATAAGTTTCGGCAAACATCCTGAAAAATTCCTTTAATAAACTGGTGCGCGGGACTTCATGAGCTGCAATAAGATTTACGGTTTTAAGCAATTCTCCATTCCTATATACTTTAATTTCACCTAATTTCTGACCTTCAACTACTGGAGCATTTACATAATCCTGCAAAACCTTTTCACAGGTAATTGTCTTTTCCTGTCCTTTTAACACAATAGAGCCTGCATTTTCTTCCGCAACTACTCTCACGCTGTCTTCAAAACCTTTGCCCACTTTTACTTCTCCACATATACTTCCTTTGGAAAAAAAGGTCTTATATGAATACTTGGCAAAACCGTAATTCAAAAGCTGCATCGAATCCCTAAAATTATCATGTTTCTGGGGAGATGCCATAACTACTGCAATAAGCCGCAGTCCATCCCGTTTGGCAGTAGAAGTAAGGCAAAATCTGGCTTTATCAGTATATCCGGTCTTAAAACCGTCAGCCCCTTGATACCACCATAAAAGCTTATTGGTATTAAAAAGCTTAAATTCGCCCCCGCGCAGATTATATTCCTTTATTGATGTATATTCTAAAAGTTTTGGATATTTTAAAGCATTCTTGGCAATAACCGCCATATCGTAGGCAGTAGTATAATGATTTTCATCAGTAAGCCCATGAGAATTGGAAAAATGGGTATTTTTAAGCCTCATCTTTTTTGCTTCTTTATTCATACGGACAACAAAATTTTTTTCCGTCCCTTCCAGGTGTTCAGCTACTGCTATACAGGCATCATTAGCAGACCCGACAGCAATAGCAATAAGCATGTCTTCAAAAGTCATCTCTTCACCTGGTTCCAAATAAATTTGGGAACCTCCCATTTTCCAAGCATTTTCACTGGCAACCACCTTATCTTTAAGACCTACTTTCCCTTTTTCTAAATCCTGCATAGTCAGTATAAGTGTCATAAGTTTAGTCATACTCGCCGGATCTAATCTCTTATGCTCATTTTTGGCCAGCAAAACCTTACCTGAATCTGCATCCATTAAAATATAAGACTCGGCCTTAACATCAACTGTATCCGCCCCGGCATAAACCGGTAAAAATAAACTTGTCAGCATGAAAAACACTAAAATAAAAGCCATTTTTTTAAGCTTTTTCACCCTGTTCATATCTCTCTTCCCCCTTATTAACAATAACTTGTTAGATTATATTTAATAAACCATTTCATTATGATAACTAAACAGAGAAGTCATTCAGTTAATATTTTTCATTTTAATGGGGGTTTTTGCATAATTACGTTTCCTATATTTTGTTAGCTAATTAATATGCAAAATTCTCATTTAGCATAAACATTTTTTTATAATAACGTAAATAAATTACAAATATTTATTCGAAAACAGCTTTTATCTTATAGCTTATCAACACAAAAAATGTTACATTTACGGTAGATAATATAATAAGCTATCCTGTCTGTCAGGATTTGAACCACCGGGAGGGATTAAGTTATGAAAACAGATTATGATGTAATAATCGTGGGTGCAGGACCAGCAGGTATCTTCTCTGCTATGGAAATAAGCCAAAAAAGCAACCTTAAGGTGCTTTTAATCGAAAAAGGCAAAAGGGTAGAAAAAAGAAAATGTCCTATCGGCACTGAAACTGAAAGCTGCATAAACTGCAAGCCCTGTTCAATAATGAGCGGTTGGGGAGGGGCTGGGGCTTTCTCTGACGGTAAACTTACTTTAACAACAGAATTTGGCGGATGGCTGGACAGCTATATAGGTAAATCTACCCTGGAAAATCTGATTACTTATGTAGATGAAATATATGTCAAATTTGGTGCCCCTGATCGTATATTCGGCGAAAATAACGATATTGTAAAAGATTTACAGCTCAGGATTGCTCGGGCTGGACTCCGTCTGATACCTGCCAAAATTAGGCATATGGGAACTGAAAACACTTTAAATGTTCTAAAAAATATGTATAACTTTTTGTCAGAAAAGGTAACTATTAAGACCGATACAGTTGTAAAAGATATTGAAATTGAAACTGCAGGGGCTAAAAAAGTAAAAACCAGCAAAGGCACTTTTACCGCACCTTATATCATATTAGCTCCCGGTCGCGATGGTTCTCAGTGGTTCTCCGAACAGGCCAGAAAACTAGGAATTGAACTTAAAAATAACCAGGTTGATTTGGGAGTAAGAGTAGAAGTGCCGGCAGTTACCATGCAGGAATTTACTGATAACATATGGGAACCTAAAATTATTTATAATTCTAAAGAGTTTGACGATACTGTCCGGACATTCTGCGTAAATCCCAATGGACATGTAGTAATGGAAAATACCAACGGTATAATTACCGTAAATGGTCATTCTTTTGCTAACAGCAAAAGTAATAATACCAATTTTGCCCTGCTTTTGAGCCAGGAATTTACCGAACCTTTTGATAAGCCTATATTATACGGCAGATGTATTGCAAGTTTAGCTAATATGTTGAGCGGGAGCATAATAGTCCAGCGATACGGTGACCTTAAAAGAGGACGCCGTTCCACTTCAGCCCGTATTGATAGAGGCATGGTTGAGCCAACTTTAAAAGGAGCGGTTCCAGGTGATTTATCCTTAGTTCTACCTCACCGCTATATGGTTGGAATAAAAGAATCTTTGGAAGCATTGGACAAAGCTATTCCCGGCATAGCATCTGACCACACTTTACTTTACGGAATTGAAGCCAAGTTTTACTCTGCCCGTCCTAAACTTAACAATCATCTGGAAACACCCGTTCCCGGTATTTGGGCTATCGGAGACGGGGCCGGGGTAACCAGAGGACTTATTCAAGCCAGTGTATCTGGCATTATTGCAGCTCGGGATATACTTTCACGATAATTAAACTAAAGGGGCAAATTATTCTGCCCCTTTTTGCTTAACTCTTCTTTAATTTTTTATCCATGCCCAAAACCTTTTTAAAATATAATTCCACCTTAAAAATACAATTATTCCTGTTTTTCTCCCTTCCTGAAGCTCCCTCCATAATTTGAGAAAGAAAATAGCGGCGAGAAAAGCAGATATAATATCTGCCACGGAGAAAACAAGCCAAACTCCGTTTAAACCGTAAAAATGAGGCAGCATTAAAAGCAATGGCAGCATCAAACATATCTGTTTTGTTAAATAAAGAGACATGGCCATAGTTCCTTTTCCTACTGCCTGCATAATAGTAACGAGTATAAGAAAAACACCCACAGCAGGTATAAATATTGTTCCTAATTTTACACAGGTGACCCCTAATATAAACAAAGACGGATCATCAGCAAACAATCTCATAAGTGGATTAGGATAAAACTGGAGCAAAAACCAGCACAAAATCATGTAAAAAAGAACATAAAAAGATGCTTTCATTATAGTCTCTCTTACTCTTGGCAAATTGCCTGCTCCATATGCAAAAGAAGCTATCGGCATACTTCCCTGGGCAAGACCATATACAGGCATAAAAACCAGGGCCCTTATCCTTAAAAATACCCCTGAAGCCGCAACCGCAGTTGAGCTGTATCCTCCCAACAACCTGGTAAAACAAGTCATAGTAATAACCCCGGATATTTCCATTATAATAGCAGGCAGCCCTACTTTATATATATTTAACAATACTTTAATACTGGGATGAAAGTGCCTAAAAGACCAGGTTAAAAATCTTTTCCTTCTGCGTTTCATTAAGATTATTACTAATATACAAGATACAGCTTGAGATAAAACTGCTGCCACAGCTGCCCCGTTAAGCCCCATTCCATTAATCCCTTTTAACCCAAAAATAAAAAAAGGATCTAACAACACATTAATTCCCATCGCAATTAATGTTATTATTATAGACCATAAAGTATCCCCCTCCCCCTGAATAATATTGCCGATAGTCATGGGAATAAACGAAAAAACGCAGGCCCAGAGTATTATAAGCATATATTCCCTGACCAGATAAAAAGTTTGAACCGGAGTTCCCAGAATAACAAGTATGTCATCTATATATCTATTCACCAATAACCCAAAAATAATTCCATAAATAAGGCTTATAAATATCCCATGCCAGGCAATGTTATCTGCATGTTCAACTCTATTGCTGCCCAAAGCTCTGGCTATTCCAGAGGTTATTCCTGTACCAGTAGCTGAAACTATGGATATAATCAAATTTTGGATCGGGAGAGATATAGTCAAAGCAGCCAAAGCCTCAGACCCCAGTTTTGATATAAAAAAAGTATCAATTAAATCAAGAGCAGAACAAGCTATCATTCCCGCTGCAGCAGGAAACGAAAGCTTAAAAAGTAAAATTCCAACTTTTCCGTTAAGTATTTCATCATTTTTCAACTTATAATCTCCTCTCTCGCTTAAATTTATGAACGTTAAAAGTCCAATATTATTAATTCTGTAATTATTTCCTAATCGGAAAAATATTCACCTTATGTTTAATTAACAAAAAAAGAAAACATCCTATATTTAGAACCATTCACACGATGGCATAAATATTGCTAGTAGTATTTAATCGGCTTGCGCAAGACCAAATAAACTAACTAAAAATACAGGAGGTTTTAAGCTTGGAGTCTGGTATGTTAGATAGATTTTTTAAAATGAGTGAGCGCGGAACTGACCTGCGCACCGAAATAATTGCTGGATTTACAACCTTTGTTACTCTAGCTTATATCCTTTTCGTTAATCCCAATGTATTAAGCGAAGTAGGTATACCTAAAGAAGCAGCTATCACAGCAACTGTTTTAGCAACGGTCGGAACTACATTACTGGTAGGTTTTCTGGCTAATATGCCTATGGCAGCAGCTCCGGGATTAGGTCTTCAGGCCTTCTTTACCTATACTGTAGTTTTAGGCATGGGACTTCCCTGGCAGACTGCACTCGGCGCCGTATTTTTCTCCGGAGTATTCTTCTTTATTCTTACTGTAACCGGGGCCCTACAGTATATAGTCAAATCTATTCCTGAAGTACTTAAAATTTCAATGAGTGTTGGTGTAGGTTTATTTATCGCCTTTATTGGTTTAAGAGCGGCAGGAGTGGTTGTTGATAATCCCAATACCTTAGTAGGTATAGGACATATTACAAGTCCTCCGGTTATTTTAAGTATTTTAGGAGTATTTTTGGCAGGTGCCTTAATGGCTCGTCAGGTTAAAGGTGGGCTTTTAATTTCGATTTTGGCTACAACTATTGTAGGAATGATTCTGGGAGTATTCGACCGTCCTACTGCAATAAGCGACGTAATATCCTTTACTCCGCCTGATATCAGTCCTACTTTTGGGAAACTGGATCTGATGGCAGCAGTAAAATACGGTCTTTTCTCCATAGTCTTCAGCTTTACGATTGTAGAGATGTTTGATAATATCGGCACTTTAATAGGGCTCAGCCGTCGCGCCAATTTAATTGATGAAAACGGTGATATTCCCAATCTTAACAAGTTTCTTTTGGCACAATCTCTGGGAACTATGTGGAGCTCTATAGTAGGTACCTGTACGGTAACCACCTATGTTGAAAACGCAGCAGGTATAACTGAGGGTGGAAGAACCGGACTTACAGCTATAGTAGTAGGTATCCTCTTTGCTCTGGCTATATTTTTTGCACCTCTGGTAGGATTAGTACCGGCATATGCTACGGCTCCTGCCCTCATAATAATTGGAGCTCTTATGATCCAGGGCATCAAGGACATCGACTTCAGCGATTTCACCGATGCCTTACCTGCTTTTTTAACTATTATTGTTATGCCTTTAACTTACAGCATCGCACAGGGTATAGCCTTTGGATTTATTTCTTATGCGGTTGTAAAGACTATAAGCGGCAAAGCCAAAGAAGTTCACTGGCTAGTTTATTTAATTGCAATCGCATTTATTGTTAATTTTGCTTTAAGACTGGCATAAATGAACAGGTTTTCATCTCTACAGTCAGGAATAAAATCCTGACTGTAGAGTGAGAATACATACCATAAACCACACTATTGTTGATGGTAAGCTGGTAATGATTGACGGTCAAATGCTCACTATTGACGAAAAACAGGTAAAAGCTGAAGCAGCTGAATCTTTAAATCGTGTGCATGAAAGAGTAGGACTTAGCTAAAGTTTAAAAGTTGATATTCTTAATTCGGAGCCATTGCTGAACAAAGTAATGGCTCCTTTTTTATCTGTACGCAGGATTTCTATATTTTCCTTTGTTAATTCTTTTATAACTTCCGGATGGGGATGACCAAAATTATTTTTCCCCACCGATAAGACAGCAATTTCAGGACTAATCGTTTTATAAAACTCCGGAATTAATGAACCTCTGCTTCCATGATGAGGAACTTTTACTACCACAGCCTTTTTTAAAAGATTTTCATTCAACATAAATTCAATCCCTTCCCGCTCAATATCTCCAGGAAGCAAAAGGGAGAAATTTTTATACTTTAAATAAATTACCAATGAAAAATTATTATACTTTTCTTCCGGACTAAAATCTCCTTCCGGATATAAAACTTCCAACCTGAAATCATTTTCCGATTCGATAACATCTCCTTTCTTTAGCCACACGAGATTCCTTGCCGATTTTTTCATAAAACTGTATTCCGGACAATCCTTAAAAACTTCCGGTAGAGCTACATATTGAACTTTTCGTTCTTTTAACACCAATTCCAATCCCTGCAGATGATCTATATCAGGGTGCGAATTTATTACCATAAAAATATGATTTATCCCCCTGCAGGAAATATAAGGCATAAGTTTTCTTTCTACAACGGAGCTAAATCTGCTGCCTCCTCCATCTATAAGAATAAACTTGCCTTGCGGGGTTTTTATAAGTATGCTGTCTCCATGCCCCACATCTATAAAAACAACTTCAACTAGCCCACGGTTATAGACAGAGGGAGGTAAGCAAAGAACAATTATAAAACTGCACACCATAAGAATCCCAAGCAAGAAATATTTCCTACTCCTGTCGGCAAAATTTAGGGAAAAGCAGATTATCAAAATCCCTGCATAGTAAATCATAACTAGCCATATTGAAGGCATTTTAACCCATATATAAGCCCCGGGCAGCTTAATAACCATTTTAGAAATTAAAACTATAATTTCAGTTAAAAATCCAGCGGGATATAAAAAGAGAGGACTTAAAAAAGGAAACATAAAACTGCTGAATAACCCTAAAAATCCTGAAATTATCGCTCCTCCAGCCAAATAAGAAACTAAAATATTGGTTACTATAGAGACCGGATTAAAAAGATAAAAATAGTAAGCAATAAGAGGAAGGACAGCTAGCTGGGCTGAAAAAGGGACTAAAATTAAATCTGATAGCCATGAGTTACATCTTATTTTCTTTTTTAAGCAGGGATAAAGATAAACCAGCCCCCAGGTTGCAGCAAAAGAAAGCTGAAAACCCATTTTAAACAGAGTATAAGGATCGATAAGAAGAATTATAAAACCGGAAAGCCCTAAGCTATTTAAAAGCCCGTTTTCACGTTTTAAATAAAAAGCAGCCATACCCAGGACTGCCATTATAATTGCCCGCATAACCGAAACAGGCCATCCAATTATGCTACCGTATATAATTAAAACTGCTGAAGAAATAACAATTTTTTCCCGGGATGAGAAAGAAAAAAAAGACAAAATCCAGGTTATGAGAATAACCAAAAAGCCGACATGAAGTCCTGAAACAGCAAAAAGATGAGCAATTCCAGCTCGTCTGAATTCTTTATAACTTTCCGGAGATATCTCTTCTTTTTTGCCAAGGAGCATCCCTGAAAGAACTGCTGCTTCTTTTTTCGGCAAATTCTCCTTTACAGTTTTCCCGGCTTTTTCCCGCCAATTATTGAGAAAAAAATTTATTCCTTTTGCCTTATCTGTTACCTTTAAATCACTTTCCTTTTTGACCGTAAGAATATAATAAATCCGCTCTTTCTTTAGAAAAGACGGATAATCAAATTCCCCTGGATTACCCGGCTTTGAAGGCAGAGAAATCCTCCCTTTTACAATAACCTCGTCTCCCTTTTTTATATCTGGCAAAAAATAGGCAAAAACCTGCATTCTTTGCTGATAATCCGGAACATCTTCTGCCTTCAAAATAAAGCTGCACTTTTCCTCATAAAACCGGGGATATGATATTACCTTTCCTCTAACCTCTACATTTTGCACGGCAGGGGCAGAAAGAGGAAAAGGAATTGCAAATAAATTAAGATACAAAGTGCCAGCAAGCAATATAAGACCTGCAATAAAGAGATGTTTGGGCAAATGCGGGAATATAAGGAACAATAACAAAAGAAGGCTTGTAAAAGCAAAAGCTAAGAAATCCAGCCCGTAGTAGGCCAGAGTTATACCAAAAGCAAATGTTAAAAAAAATTCTATCCATAAAGGCACAACTATTTTATACATATCTGGTCCTTTAGCTGTTCAAATCTTTTCTCTCCAATCCCGCTTACATTTTTTATGTCTTCAACGCTTTTAAACTTTCCGTTTTGAGTTCGATAATCTACTATTCGCTGAGCCAAAGCCGGTCCTATTCCGTTTAATTTTTCAGCCAGCTCCTCAACCGAAGCAGTATTTATATTGACCAGATTAGAATTGAAACCAGGATAATTATAGGAAGGAGTGTCCTTTATCGCAGCAGTTTCATCATAAGAAGGTATCCAAACAGTTTCTTCATCTTCCAGTTTCTTGGCCATAGGAATATATTTAAGGTCAGCAGTTTCAAGGACTCCTCCCGCCTCTTCTACCGCCTCATATACCCTCGCCCCATATAAAAGCTTATAGACCCCGGGCTTTACCACCTGTCCTCCTACATAAACCTGTATATATTTATTCTCTTCTTTATTATTCAAGCTGTCTTTTAAATCTGCGTTTTCATTCAATTTAATTACCTCACTGACATTTTGGAACTTAAGATCTGCATATTTAATTCCGCCCCAGAAAGCAAATAAAAGAGTTACAAAAAAAACTGTCAAAAACCGCCTGTTAATCTGCATTACTTTCATCACCTTATTTTAATATTCTATAAAAAATGTAAAATTCCTCTATCATATGTCAATTTTTTCTTGTTTCAGTACTACTAAATATATATTTTATCTATGGGATAAAAAAGTTTAATACACTTTAAAATAATTTAGAAAATTTAAATTTTATTTTTTTAGGAAAAAGTTATGGATTAATTATTAATTTTATGGAATACTTTAAGTAGAGTGGTTGGCTGATAAGCAGCCGCAGTGCAGACCGCAAAAAATATACTTAAGGGGGAATTATTTAATGAAGGAAGTATTTGTAGTAGAAGCTGCGCGTACTCCTGTTGCCCGTGCAGGCAAACAGTCCTGGTTTACCAATGTCCGCGCTGATGAATTAACTGCTATCGTTTACAAAGAACTCAGAAAAAGATGTGGCTTAGAAGATAAGAAAAAACAAGCTGAAATAATCGACGATGTAGTTTGGGCAACCTGTGCCAATGCTTTCATGGAACAGGGTCTCAATATCGGTCGTTTAGCATGGATCCTCTCTGACGGTGCTTATGATGTTCCTGGATGTACTGTTGACCGCTTCTGCGCATCAGGAATACAATCCATCCAGTATGCAGTATCTACCATGATGTGCGGTTGGGGCGGAGATGTTCAGTTTGCCGGCGGTGTACAGCACATGACCCACATCCCGATGGGCGCCGGAGCAGACGTTCATCCTGATTTGGGTAAATACATGGATATTGGGGCTATCAGCATGGGCTACACCGCAGAAATAGTAGCACGCCGTTTCAACATATCCCGTGAAGAACAGGACAAGTTTGCATATGAATCCCATATGAAATGCGCCAAAGCTCAAGAAAAAGATAAATGGAAAGATGTTATCATTCCTATAAAAGCAAAGGTTCCCGCAAAGAGCGCAAAGAACAATCCCAATCCCTTCAACAAAGAAGCCGCTTATGTAGCTACCGATCACTTGGCAAAAGCCAGAGCTGAAAAAGGCGAAGAAGACGTTGAAGTAGTAGTAGCCCGCGACCAGGGTGTTCGTCCTGAAACCACTTTGGAAACACTGGCTGCTATGCCAACCGTTTTCATGCAGGATGAAAAAGCTACCGTAACTGCCGGAAACTCTTCCCAGATAAATGATGCTGCTGCCGGCGTAGTTTTAGCTACCGAAGAAGGGGCAAAGAAACTTGGTCTGAAACCTAAGATGAAACTGGTTTCCTATGCAGTAATCGGCTTAGAACCTGAAATCATGGGTATTGGACCTGCATTAGCTATACCGAAGGTATTAAAGAGAGCCGGCATGACCATGGATCAGATTGATCTTTGGGAAGTTAACGAAGCCTTTGCTTCCCAGTCCGTATATGTCAAGAATACCCTCAAACTGCCTGAAGACCGTCTGAATATATGGGGTTCCGGAATTTCCATTGGACATCCTCTGGCATGTACCGGTGCCAGAATTGCATGCGATATAACCGCTATCCTGTCCGATCCCGACTACGCTGATGTAGAATATGTAATGGAATCCATGTGTATCGGACATGGTCACGGTGCAGCTGCTATCTGGCAGAGAGTAAAATAATAACTAAATGTATCGAAAGAGGAAGAGCTTCAACTCTTCCTCTTATTTTTTAAATCTCATCTCTACTTTTTCTCATAGCTGGCACAGTAATTTTCATCTTCTGCGCATCCACTGTTTACATTGCTTATAGGACTGATCTGGATCTGCTGCAGACTGCAGTAATTATTAGAATAATGTTTGCAGCTGGAAACATCACATCTTATAGTCTGCTTTCCATTCATATTAACTAAAATCCCCCTTTCTTTTAGCATCAGTATTATTTTTTACTTTCGGGTCTTCTTTATGCCTGAAATTTATTCCCCATTTTGAAAAAATTTTTTTATTTTATTGTTGACTTCAGGCTACAATTATCATATAATTTCTTTTGTCAATCGAATATTGAAAAGCGGTGAACCGGAGTAGTAAGCCAAATCTTCAGAGAGCTGCCGGCTGGTGCGAGGCAGTGGATGATGCTGAACTCGCCGGGGAGCTTTGCAGGTGAAACAAGTAGCCTGTAACGGTAACTTCCGTTAAGGTTAATGAGCGGACAAAGATGTGGGGCTATAGCGCAGTTGGGAGCGCGCTTGAATGGCATTCAAGAGGTCGAGGGTTCGAATCCCTCTAGCTCCACCATTATTTTATTTGTCAATAAGGGTGGTACCGCGGGAAACTCTCGTCCCTTGTTCGGGAATGAGAGTTTTTTTATTTATCTTTTGAGGAGGAAGGTGTAAATGGACATCAAATACGATTTTAAATCCATTGAAGCAAAATGGCAAAAATACTGGGAAGAAAATAATTTTTACCAGGTTAATGAAGATAAAACCAAGCCTAAGTTCTACAATCTAGAAATGTTTCCCTACCCTTCAGGAAATCTTCATATGGGTCATGTACGCAATTACGCCATAGGCGATGTGGTTGCCCGTTTTAAAACTATGAACGGCTACAATGTCCTACATCCTATGGGATGGGACGCTTTTGGACTTCCTGCTGAAAATGCTGCCATCAAACACGGCCATCATCCTGCAAAATGGACCTACGATAATATTGCCAATATGAAAAGACAGCTTAAAAGCCTGGGAATTAGCTATGACTGGAGACGAGAAATCGCTACATGCAAACCGGATTACTACAAGTTTACCCAATGGATGTTTTTAAAGCTTTATGAAAAAGGTCTGGCTTATAAAAAACATTCAGCAGTAAACTGGTGTCCTTCATGTCAAACAGTCCTCGCCAATGAACAGGTGGTAGAAGGAAAATGTGAAAGATGTGATGCCATAGTTGAAAAGAAACAGCTTGAACAGTGGTTTTTCAAGATAACCGCCTATGCCGACCGTCTGCTCAATGATCTTGAACTTCTTACCGGATGGCCGGAAAAAGTTAAAATTATGCAGAAGAACTGGATAGGCCGCAGTGAGGGCTGTGAATTTTCGATGACAGTAGAAGAAACCGGGGACAAAATCCCTGTTTTCACCACCCGTCCTGATACTATTTTTGGCGTAACTTACATGGTTTTAGCTCCTGAACATCCTTTAGTTGAAAAAATATCTAAAGGGAAACCTCAGGAAAAAGAAGTACGCGAATTTATAGACCGTATGAAATACTTAAACGAAATCACCCGTACTTCCACCGAAACAGAAAAAGAAGGAGTATTCACCGGCGCCCATGCTGTAAACCCAATAAATGGCGAAAAAATCCCGATCTGGATTGCCAATTATGTTTTAATGGAATACGGTACCGGTGCTGTAATGGCGGTGCCTGCTCATGACCAACGCGACTATGAGTTCGCACGTAAATATAATCTTCCTATAAAAGTAGTCATAAAAGGCGAAAATTCTCCAGCTTCAGCTGAAGAAATGACCGAAGCCTATACCGGAGACGGTATAATGATAAATTCCGGAAAATTTGACGGCCTCCGCGTTGAAGAAGGCAAGAAAAAGGTAATAAGCTTTATGGAAGAAAACGGCATAGGTAAAAGAGCAGTTCATTTCCGCCTGCGCGACTGGCTTATTTCCCGTCAGCGCTACTGGGGAGCACCTATTCCCATAATTTACTGTGAAGATTGCGGAATCGTTCCAGTTCCCGAAAAAGATCTGCCGGTACTCCTGCCGGAAGACGTAGAGTTTAAGCCTAATGGAGAATCTCCTTTAAAATATGTTGAAGAATTTTATAAAACTACATGTCCTAAATGCGGAAAAGAAGCAAGGCGGGAAACTGATACCATGGATACTTTCGTATGCTCTTCATGGTACTTTAATCGCTACTGCAGCCCGCACAGTACAGATGTGCCCTTTACCAAAGAAGCAGTTGACTATTGGATGCCGGTTGACCAGTACATAGGAGGAGTGGAGCATGCCATCCTCCACCTTATGTACGCCCGTTTCTTCACCAAATTCTTATATGATATAAACATGATTTCATGTAAAGAACCTTTTACCAACCTGCTAACCCAGGGGATGGTTCTTAAAGACGGCTCCAAGATGTCTAAATCAAAAGGCAATGTTGTAAGTCCGGAGGAAATCATAAACAAATACGGTGCAGATACCGCCCGCCTCTTTATACTTTTTGCTTCTCCTCCAGAAAGAGATTTAGAGTGGAGCAACCAGGGTGTAGAAGGATGTTATCGTTTCTTGAACCGGGTATGGCGCACAGTAACCTCCTGTGCTGAAAATATTGCTGGAGTAAATTTGCCCGAAAAAAATGAAGCTTTAGATAGAGATGCCAAAGCACTGCATTTTAAAACTCATGCTACAATTAAGAAAGTAACCGAGGATATTGATGAAAGATTTAATTTCAATACTGCTGTAAGTGCTATTATGGAGCTTTCCAATGCACTCAATGATTATCTTAATAAAGAAAATAAGAATATGGGCATCGTAAAAGAGGCTATTGATGCAATGCTCTTGCTTTTAAGCCCGTTCTGTCCTCACATTTGCGAAGAACTGTGGCACTTAATCGGCAATACCGAAAGCATTCATCTCCAGCCCTGGCCTAAGTATGATCCGGATGCCTTAGTTCAGGACGAAATTGAAATCGTTGTACAAATAAATGGAAAGGTCAGAGACAAAATAAAGGTATCTCCTGAAATAAGTGAAGATGAATTAAAACAAGCAGCTACTCAAAATCCTCGCATAATTGAGTTGACAAAAGATAAAAAAATAGTGAAAATTATAATAGTGCCACAAAAATTGGTAAATATTGTAGTTAAATAAAGTAATATGTCGCATTTGACATATATTTTACACCCCAGGGGTAGGTGCTGTACTCTACCCCTCCCCCTTTTTCAATTTAAATATAAATAAAAATAAGGGGAACCAATCCCCTTATTTTTATTATTTAATTATTGAAATTTCCTTTGCTGTTAACCTCTTGGCATTTCCCCACAGGCTTTCAAGATTATAATATTCCCTCTCCTGTTCACGAAATACATGCAGAATAATGAATCCATAGTCTAAAACTACCCATGCTCCCTGCTGAAAACCTTCCCTGCGCAAAGGTTTTATTTCAAATTCCTCTAATTCCTTGATAACATTTTCAGCTATACTGCGTACATGCAAATGGCTTCTGCCACTGGCAATTATAAAATAATCAGCCAGTATAGTGAGATCTTTTACCTCAAGTATCGATATATCAAATGCTTTTTCATCAAGACAGGCTTCTACCATGGTTCTAAGTATTTCAATTCTACTGTCTGACAATCACATTTCCTCCTTAAAACTTTTTAATATTTTGCGTCTCGGGTTCAGTAATTATATTAGCATAAATTGCAGTTCCAGGTATTAATTAGATTAAATTTTTATGTAAATTATTCTACTTTAAAATCTTTAAAAAGTGATTTCTTACTTTTACAGTTTGGGGATGAATTATCCTTCCCGTATCCATACAATAACGCAAAGTAGATTCAAGTGCAAAAAGCATAGCTTCATCAAGATTTCTTTCCACCAAACACCTGAGCCTCTCTATCCCCGGGAAATCACGCCCTGGCTCCACCATATCTGCCAGAAAAATAATTTTATCAAAAAGACCCATATCTAAATCCCCCAGGGTATGTTTGCGAACAGCACTGAGTATTTCTTTATCATCTATTCCCAACTCTTTCTCTATCAAAAATGCTCCTACCGGAGCATGCAGCAGATCCGGCACTTCGCGGTAAACTTCATCATCAATAAGTCCATTTTCTTTGGCTATATTCAAAAGTTCACTTCCTGCGATACCTTTTGCATAATCATGGACAATTCCAGCCAAATAAGCCTTTTCTTCATCTATGCCAAACCTTTCCGCAAGCCTTCTAGCTTTATCCGCTACCCCCAGCGAATGCCTAAAACGCAAAGGGGAAAGCCTTTTTTCAACTATTTTGGTTATTTTCCCAATTTCACTCATTACTTTGCCTCCTGGTACAGCCTGTGTTCATAGATATATTCTTCCAGCTCTCGCGGTAAGAGATACTTTATCGGCTTATTCTGCTTAATTCTTTTCCTTATTTCACTCGATGATATATCCATCCCTGGTATTTCAATAAATTTGATCTTTTCTTTCGCAATAGGTGGCAAACCGCTTTTTTCCCAAAAATCAGGTTCTATTACATATCCCGGTCTGGTTACCACCACAAACCTGCACATATCAATCAGCTGATCTATATTTTTCCAGGTATTAAAGGTTAAAAGCGAATCCGCACCCATAATAAAAAATATTTCAGCCCCATTATAAACAGATTTAAAATAAGCTATGGTATCAATCGTATAAGATTTTCCCCCCCGTTCCTTTTCTACAGGAGAGACATCAAAATAAGGGTTATCTTTTATCGCCATTTCTACCATACGGTAGCGATGTTCTGCCCCGGTTATCTCCCTGCCTGCCTTATGTGGCGGGTTGCCTGCCGGAACAAAGATAACTTTATCCAGAGCAAATTCAAATCTTACCCATTCGGCAGCAACTAAATGCCCAAAATGTATAGGATCAAAAGTACCTCCCATAATCCCTATTCTCTGCAATAAAACCACCTTTTTAAAATTTTTTCCTATCTCATAGTAAATGATAACATCCTCCTGCTAAAATGCAAATCCTTTGCATAAATTAAATAAAATATTGTTTTTGTTTTAAATTTTACAAAATTAAAATCATCCTTTCTTTTATCTCCTAAAGGCTCTATAATATTGATATTAAGGGGGGAGAGGAATAATATGCTTAAAGACATTATCCTCACTTTCCACAATCGAGGACTTCGCAGTTTTATTGAAGTAGATCTTTGTCCAGAATGTCCCAGACAAGACCATAAAGGCTGCTGCGGCTATTATTCTCCAGTTTTTTACCCTACCGATTTTGCTTATATCATGCAAAACAAACCGAAACTTTTAAATTACATATTTTCAATACCTAATCTTACTATCTTAGATTCTTCAGTCACTGTAAACAGCACAATCGACAAAAACGGCTACCTCTGCCATTTTCATGATCTCCAAAAAGGCTGTACATTGCCGCAAGATCTGCGCGAAACTATATGTCGCCATTTTGTATGTCCCGGAATAGGATGGGAAAAAGAACCAGAACTTAAACACTGGAAAGAATTCTTTCAAAACCTCTTTGATTATGAAATCTATCTTAACAACTTAATTGCCGATAAACTTAAAGCTAAAGGATTAAGTCTGCGCGATCATAAGAATCGAAGGCTCTTTTTTCAGGAACTTCTGACAATATTTATTGATGAAACCAGGAATTTGCCTGATTTTTTTAATCGATGTCCCCCTCTGGAAAAGTTTACTCTTACCCGATCCATAAAATTTGGCACAGACTGGCCTTTATAATTTATATTGAATGGAGGATTGCCGAAAATGAATTGGGCAAGAAACAGATATATAGCAGATAATGTTTTAGAAGCCATAGGACTCACACCTTTAATAAGATTAAAAAATATAGCCAAAGATGTCCAGCCAGAAATACTAGGCAAGCTTGAATATGTTAACCCCAGCGGAAGCTTAAAAGACCGAGTAGTTCATGCCATAGTAGAAAAGGCCGAAGAGCGCGGAGAACTTAAACCGGGCATGATTCTTCTCGAAGGCACTACCGGCAATACAGGCATAGCTACCGCTATGGTAGGCGCAGCTAAAGGCTACAAAGTCATAATTGTAATGCCGGAAGGGATGAGTGAAGAACGTAAAAAAACCATCCGAGCATACGGCGCAGAATTAATATTGACCCCCGGTGCTGAAACTGATGTCGACCTGGTATTAGAAGAAGTAAATAGAATAAAAGAAGAATATAAAGATAAAATTTTTCATATCGACCAGTTCTGCCGTATAGACAATGTAGACAGCCATTTCGAAAGGACCGGCCCTGAAATCTGGGAACAAACTGAAGGCAAAATTGATATCTTCGTCATGTGCCAGGGAACAGGAGGAACCGTAACCGGAACTGCTAAATTCTTAAAAAGCCAAAATCCTGATATAAAGGTTTATATAGCTGAGCCAAAGGACTCTCCCATCCTTGCCTACGGCAAAATCGGACCCCATAAAGTTCAAGGAATCGCTGATGGACTTATACCGGAAATTCTGGATTTACAGTATGTGGACGGCATTGTCCTGGTAAGCTCTGAAGAAGCCATAAGGACCGCGAGGGAAATGGCTCAAAAAGAAGGCATCTTTTGCGGGATATCTTCCGGCTGCAATGTAGCAGCAGCCAAAAAGATTGCCCTCAAACATCCTGACAGAAAATGCATTGTTACCATGATAAATGATAACGGACTGCGCTATCTTTCCACTGAGCTATGCGGCACCCAATGTGAACGTAAACTTCTAGACCGGGAATATCAGCTTAAACCGGAAGATAAGGCTAAACTGGCCCAGTATAAATTTGAAATAATTGAATAAGGTGGGAATTTGCTCCCACCTTATTCTTATTCTCTTATCTGTCCATCACCATAGATAACAAATTTAGTAGTGGTAAGTTCCTTAAGCCCCATAGGCCCTCTGGCATGAAGCTTTTGGGTGCTTATCCCCATTTCTGCTCCAAAACCAAATACTCCACCATCAGTAAAACGGGTAGAGGCATTTGTATAAACTGCAGCAGCATCCACTGCTGCCATGAACAAACGGGAATTAGTGTAATTTTCCGTAACAATAGCCTCACTATGTCCAGTTCCGTAAGTGTTTATGTGATCAATAGCTTCATCTATCGATTGTACCACTTTAACTGCAATAATAAGATCAAGATATTCTTCTTCCCAGTCAGCTTCTGTCGCCGGTTTAATGCCATCGGCTATTATCTCTCTTACTTTTTCACAACCCCTGATTTCAACGCTTGCTTCTTTATATTTCTCTACAATTAAAGGCAAAAACCGGGAAGCAATCTTTTCATGCACCAACAGGGTTTCACAGGCATTGCATACCGAAGGCCTCTGCACCTTGGCATTAAAAGCAATTCTTACTGCTTTGTCTAAATCAGCAAATTCATCAATATAAACATGGCAGTTGCCCATACCAGTCATTATTACCGGAACACTGGCATTTTCCTGAACCGCTTTTTTAAGCCCTTTGCCTCCGCGGGGAATTAAAACATCTAAATAATCATGCATCTTCATCATAAATAAAGCAGCTTCACGATCGACACTATCTACCAGTTGAATAGCTCCTTCAGGTATTCCACAGCTTTCAGCAGCATGAGAAAGAGTCCGGGCAATTACCCGGTTGGAATTCAAAGCTTCTTCTCCACCCCTTAATATTATAGCATTACCCGACTTCAAGCATAAACCTGCTGCATCGGCTGTTACATTTGGTCTTGATTCATAGATTATACCTATAACTCCTATCGGGGTCCTAATTCTTCCTATATCAAGCCCATTAGGCCTTTTTACCATACCCAAAACTTCGCCTACAGGGTCAGGAAGAAGGGCTATTTCTCTTAAACCTTCAGCCATGGCCTCTATACGGGATGGATTCAGTGTAAGTCTCTCAAGCATAGCAGAGGTTAACCCCATTTTTTCCCCTGCCTCCAGATCCAATCGGTTATTCTTGATAATCTCCTCCTGATTGGCCTCCAGGGCATCTGCCATAGCGTTTAACGCCTTGTTCTTAATATCAGTTGACGCAGTAGCTAAAAAGCGAGCTGCCTTTCTAGCTTTTTTTCCTTGCTCCATGAGCATATTTCTCAGATTTGCATCCACCTTGTCCTTCCCCCTAACATATGTAATTAAACTTCTACCCACAGGTTATTACGGTGAATTACTTCATCATAATCTTTATAACCTAATATTTTTTCAATATAACGGGTATTTTTTCCTGCAATAAGCCTTATTTCCTCTGCACTATAATTAGTTAATCCCCGCGCAATTTCTTTTCCTCCTGCAGTCACTACCTTAACTACTTCTCCTGGTTGAAAATCACCTGAAACGCCTATGATACCTGACGGCAAAAGGCTTTTACCCTGGTTAAGAAGAGCTTCTTTAGCACCTTCATCAACCATAATCTCACCTTGAGGCAAACGTCCAAACGCTATCCATTTTTTGCGGGCCTGCATTTTTTCAGCCCGGGGGATAAAAAGGGTTCCCAACTCTTCCCCGTCCATAAGACGGGCTATAACATTATGTTCGTCACTATTGGCTATAATCATGGGAACACCTGCTGCCATACACATACGGGCTGCTTTTAGTTTGGTATACATCCCTCCGCTAGAAAACTTGCTGCCCCGGCTTCTTGATCTTTCTTCTATCTCCTCTGTTATCTCATCAACTTCGCTTAAAAGAGAAGCATCCTGGTTTAATCGCGGATCACAGTCATAAAGTCCATCCACATCAGATAAAATAATCAAAAGATCTGCATTTACCACCCCTGCTACTAAAGCAGACAGGGTATCATTGTCACCAAACCTGATTTCCTCTACTACTACGGTATCATTTTCATTTATGATAGGGATTACTCCCATGTTAAGAATGGCAAGCAACGCATTAGCAGCATTGAGATAGCGTATTCTTTCATCAAAATCTCCACGGGTAAGTAAAACCTGAGCTACTATTTTTCCATATTCAGCAAAAATCTTCTCATAAATGTGGAGAAGGGAGCCCTGTCCTATAGCAGCTAAAGCTTGTTTTTCCGGCATAGTTGACGGAACTTTCTTAAACCCCATACGGTTCGCTCCTACCCCAATGGCTCCGGAACTAACCAGCAGGACTTCTTTACCCTGATTATGCAGATCTGCTATCTGCCGTACCAAATGATCTATACGCTGCAGATTAAGCTGGCCATTTTTATAAGTTAAAGTACTGGTTCCTACTTTTATCACTATACGATGACATTTCTTCAAATCTTTACGCTCTATCATTTTTATCACCTAAACTATTCAGTATATTCAAATTCAAAATCTTTTATGCGTACGATATCTCCTTCTTTTATTCCCATTTCCTTTAAAGCGTCTTCTAAGCCCATCTTTATAACTGCATTCTGAAAACGCCTGAGCCCTTCATCAGTATTAAAATTAGTCATCATCACTAACTTCTCAATTCTCGCGCCTGTAACCTCATATACTCCATCTACTTTGTTGATTATAAAAGGGGGTTCTTCTTTTTTATATCTGTGTACCACCCTTTCCTCTTCTGTCCAAACATCCTCAGGAACACTCTTCAACAGTTCATAAGTTTTCTCAATAAGTTCTTCTATTCCTTCTCCGGTAACTGCTGATATCGGATGAACTTTCCCCGGCTCTAACTTTTTGAGTTTCTCTAAATTTTCTTTAGCTTCTGGTATATCCATCTTGTTGGCCACAATAAGATAAGGTCTTAAAAGAAGTTCAGGCTTATATTTTTCAAGCTCCCTGCGCAAAACCTGATAATCTTCTAAAACATCTCTTCCTTCGGTTTGGGCAGTATCAAGCACAAAGAGCAAGACCTTAGTCCGCTCGATATGTCGTAAAAAATCATACCCTAAACCTGCACCTTCCGCAGCATTCTCAATCAAACCGGGAATATCAGCAACTACAAAGGTATCTTTATTTTTAGTTTCCACTACCCCCAAGTTGGGAACTAACGTAGTAAACGGATAATCAGCTATTTTAGGTTTTGCAGCAGAAATCCTGGAAATTAGAGTTGACTTACCCGCATTTGGGAATCCTACCAGTCCTACATCCGCCAGCAGTTTAAGCTCTAAACGAATCCATCTTTCTTCTCCTGGTTCGCCATTTTCAGATATGGTAGGAGCCCGGTTTACAGAGGTAGCAAAGCGAGCATTACCCCGTCCGCCTCTGCCTCCCTTAGCTACTATAACTTCTTGTCCATGTTCGGCAAGGTCTGCTATTATTTCTCCTGTTCCGTCATCCTTTATTACCGTTCCCACTGGTACTTTTACAATTAAATCTTCTCCCGACCTTCCATGCATCTTTTTACCCTGTCCATGTTCTCCCCGTCCAGCTTTAAAATGTTTTTTATATTTAAAATCCATTAAAGTTTTAAGCCCTTCATCAGCTACAAAAATCACATTTCCGCCTCTTCCCCCATCTCCACCAGATGGGCCACCCATAGGCACATATTTTTCTCGTCTGAAAGCAACTATTCCGTTGCCTCCATCACCACCTTTAACATAAATCTTAGCATAATCCACAAACATAGGATCACCCCTTAATCATACGGACTACCTCTTCTCCGGTATCCCTGTTTAAAACCATTTTCACTCCATCTGTTTCTTGATAAAAAGACGCTTCAAAAAACAAATCACCCTCTAAGCCCTCTTTCCGGCAAACTGCTGCTATGCTAGCATAAGGCTCATCAGCCTTTATAATTAATTCAAGATTATCAACCTTTATATCCTTATATCTTAGTATTACTCCTAAATCTCGTATCGATAACATCTGATGGTAAAAATACAACGCACTTTCCGGCTCTAAACTTGCAAAAAGCATTTTTTCATATGTCATGTATTCAATTACTTTATCTATGTAATTCTTCGCTTCTTCACTCCACCCTAGCTCAAGATACCCGTTTATTACCTGTAAATGGTTTCCAAAATCATGTCTTACCCTCCGCAAAATATCAACCATTTTAAAAGCTTCCATCACCAAATCCTCCCTCTCCTAATCATCTCACAACAATAGCAAAAACCCCTGAAAAACTCCAGGGGTTTCATTATTATCATAAAATATCGTTACATAGTTAAGGTTTCTTCAAGCGGATATACGCTTACCTGCTTTTTATCGCGACCTTTTCTTTCAAATTTAACTACTCCGTCAACAACAGCAAATAAAGTATCATCTCCGCCCCGCATTACATTTTTACCAGGATGAAATTTGGTTCCTCTTTGTCTTACTAATATATTGCCGGCTCTCACTACCTGACCATCATATCTTTTTATCCCCAATCTCTTTGATTCGCTGTCACGACCGTTTTTAGAGCTTCCTACACCTTTCTTATGAGCAAAAAGCTGAAGATCAAAACTAAACATCATCAGCACCTCCTTCTTTCCAAAGAAAAATAGTGTTTATAGGCATCTTCAAGTGAAACTAGTCCTGCTTCCATAGTTGAAAGTATGATCTGAGCTTTGTCCCTGTCTTCTTCATCCAAGACAGTCGGTAGTTTTACCTTTAGATCACCTTTTTCAATAGTATACTCAGGTTTAACTTTAAGGTGTTTCAAAAGTCCTATCAAAGCTGTTTGAGTAATAGCCGAAATGCCTGCACAGTATATATCATATCCTTCATCTGCATAACCAGCATGACCTTCGACATTAAAGCCTGTAATATATCCACCCTTATAAAATATAACCGCCTTAATCATTACCCTTCAATCTTTTCAATTTTAATCTTGGTAAAAGGCTGTCTGTGTCCTTGTTTTCTGCGATAATTTTTTCTGCGCTTATATTTCATAACATAAATCTTTTTGCCTTTTCCCTGTTCTAAAACTTCAGCAATAACCTTGGCTCCTTCTATCACTGGTTTACCTACCTTAATGGTACCATTTTCATCATTTATAAGCAGTACTTCTTCCAGAGTAACCTTTTCACCAGGTTCTGCCGGCAGTTTTTCTACCTTAACAATATCGCCTTCACTTACCTTGTACTGCTTGCCACCTGTTTTTATTACTGCGTACACTGTAACACCTCCATGTTTTTTAGACTCGCCAATCCCAGGCAGGCACTTTTAGCCATTTGAAAACCCGGACTGTGCGGTTGCAAAAACACGCAACCCATTTAAGAGCATAGCATAAAAAAAAACTTAAGTCAACCAGAACCAAAATTTAACACTATGAACACGCTTATATCGTCCCTGGGTATATCTTATACTCATGAAAATTCATATCCTGGTTTGACACCAGTTTTATCTTTTTTCCGCTCTTTTTTTCTATATAAGCTAAATTAGCTTCATCATTAGCTACAAACTGCAAAAGCTGAGGATGGGCTTCACATATTATTTCCTGACTCTCAAGATATCCCATATTCGCCAGTTTGCGTTTAATTTCACAGGATAACGCAAAATCATTTATCCTCCTGCCTCTGCCACCACAGGTTCCACATTCCTGAGTAAAAAATTCCGATATACCATAGCGCGACTTTTTGCGGGTCATTTCCAAAAAACCCAATCCCGTCATGCCTATAATCCGGGTGTGTGCTTTATCTTTGGCCAGTTCATTTTTTAAGACTTCTATAACAGAGGCCTGATTCTTTTTATTTTTCATATCAATAAAATCAATTAATATTATACCACCTATGCTTCTAAGCCTGAGCTGCCTTGGTATCTCTACGGCTGCTTCTAGGTTAAGCTTATAAACAGTATCTTCAAAATTATCTTTTCCCGTATATTTGCCGCTGTTGACATCTATAACGGTCATGGCTTCAGTCTCATCAATTATGAGATAGCCCCCGCTTTTAAGCCATACCTTCCTCTTCAAAGCTTTCCTTATATCTTTTTCCAGTCCATATTTTTCAAAAAGATCTCCTTCTTCATACTGAACCATAAAACTAACATTTGCCCTATTGAGAATAAACTCAGCTGCCTTTTCTTTTAACCTGCGATTATTTATAACAACCCGGCTGGTATTGCCATCTAAATAATCGCGCAAAGTCCGCTCTAAAACATCCATATCTTCATATATAAGGCTTGGAGCTTTAGATTCTTTATATTTTTTCTTTATTTTTTCCCATATATGGTAAAGATGCTGCATTTCCGCAGTTATTTCTTCTTCCTCTGCATCAAGGCATGCAGTACGCACAATAACCCCCATATTTTGAGGATTATTAGCTTCTACTATACTTTTAAGTTTTTTTCTTATTTCATCATCAGTGATTTTACGGGAGATAGATATGCCGGTTTGAAAAGGAAGAAGCACTAACAAATGTCCTGGAATACTCACATCACAGGTAACCCTTGCCCCTTTTTCAGAAAAAGCCTCTTTCTTAACCTGTACTAGAACATCCTGACCCGTTTTTAAAAGATTTAAAACATTAACCCCAGGCTTTTTCTCTTCCATTACTATATCACCGGCATACAGAAAAGCATTTTTCCCAAGGCCGATATCAACAAAAACACATGATAATCCAGGCAAAATATCTTTTATTCTTCCCTTATAGATATTGCCTACCTTCTCATCTTCATTGGCCCAAAACACCTCAGCCAATCGTCCATCTTCCACTATTCCCACCCGGGATTCCCAAGGATATACTTCCACAATAATCTCCCGTTTCATCTAAATCACCTTTTCTAAAGGGGTATAAAAAAACTCCCCTTCTTTTATATAATTTCCATTCCGGCAAATATCAGTTATCTTCTCCTCTGAAATCCCATATCTTAATAACAAGTCATTCAGTTCATCATACCGCACATTAACCGGTTCACCGACAGATACAAAAAAAGTAATATAAGATTGCCCTTTTTCATATTTCACCTCAGCTTTATAGATTCCTGCCTTGAGGTCTTTTTCTACATTCTTTTTCTTACCCCGGCTTTTTATTTTCAAAGACTCTGCCTTTAAAATCTCTTCTTTCAACCGGACTATTTTTTCTTCAGGTTCATTTAACGCAAAAGTATAAGATGCTGAATTTATAATCTTCATAAGAGAAGCTGCTTTTTCTGGAATAACCTGCGCCTCATTTACTCTGACCCCTTCAGGCAAAACCTGATTTATCCGATACATAAACTCTTCCGGCTTCATATCTTCATTCAAATCCAGGTCAAAATATTCTCTTGTCCCCCATACCCCTACAGGCAGAACAGTTCCTAAAGAAAGCTTAATATGAGGATTAAAACCTTCGGTTAAAGCATAAGGAAGAGAAGCCCGTCTAAGGCTTCTTTCTATAAGCCTCATCATTTCCAGGTTGGAAAGAAACCTTAAATCAGGGCTCACGCTATATTCTGCACGAATGCGCATTTTTATCTCCCTCCCTTATATCAATATCAACTCCAAAACGCGGACATATGCCACATCCGGTACATTTGTCATGTCGACAGTCAGGAGTCGTCATCTCTTTTAAAGCTTTCTCATTCTCACTTTTAAGAAATGCTTTGGTCACGCCAATATCTATAAAATCCCAGGGGAAAATTTCTTCATATGAAGGCTTACGCACAGTCCAGAAATCGGGATCAATATCTGTCTCTCTGAAAGCTTCCATCCACCGGTCAAAATGGAAATACTCAGTCCAACCGTCGAATTTACATCCTTTTTTATAAGCACTGTATATAGCTTTAGAAAGCTTCCGATTACCTCTGGACATTACTCCTTCCAAATAGCTGGTTCTACTATCATGGAAACTGAGTTTTATATTCTTTCCCTTTTTGCTGTTCATGTACTTTATTTTAGCCTCCAGTTCAGTAATGCTTGCCTGTGGCTGCCACTGAAAAGGAGTATGAGCTTTAGGAACAAAACAGGCCAAGCTAGCCCTTACTTCCACTGCCCTCTTAGAATACCGGCGTCCAATATTACGCACTTTATCTAAAAGTTCAATAATACCGTCCAAATCTTCCTCGGTTTCTTCAGGAAGCCCAATCATAAAGTAAAGCTTTACCGAATTCCAGCCTGATTTAAAAGCAGCTTCTACCGCTTCTAAGAGCTGTTCCTCGGTTACATTTTTATTTATAATATTCCGCATCCTCTGGGTTCCTGCTTCCGGAGCCAGAGTTAAAGTTGTTTTCCGGACCTTTTGTATTTCATTGGCCAGATCGATAGAAAACGCATCAACCCTCAATGAGGGAAGTGATATGCCTATTCCTCGCGCACCAAACTCAGCCACCAGCTCCCGGGCAAGTTTTTCTACCCCGGAATAGTCGAGAGTGCTGAGTGAGGTAAGAGATATTTCTTCATACCCGGTATTCTTTATCTGTGCTTCTGCCTGCTTCTTTAAGGTATCAATACTCCTCTCCCTGACCGGACGATATACTATACCGGCATGGCAAAAACGACAGCCTCGCTGACAGCCGCGCATTACTTCCAAAACTGCCCGGTCATGAACTACATTCATGTAAGGTAAAATAGGTTTTTCCGGAAAATAAGCCGAATCTAAGTCTTTTACAACTCTTTTCTTTACCTTTTCCGGCACACCCGGTATTTTAGGAAACATCTTTTTTACAGTTCCATCCTCGTTATACTCCACCTCATAAAAACGCGGCACATATACCCCTTCAATTTTTGTCATCTTCAAAAGCCTTTCTGCCTTAGGCAAATCCTTGGTAGCATAAACCGCATCCAGGAATTCAGGCAAAAGCTCTTCTCCATCGCCGATTAAAAATACATCTATAAAATCAGCATATGGTTCAGGATTGAATACCACCGGTCCTCCTACAACAACCAGGGGGGACTTTTCATCCCTCTCATTGCTCCATAAAGGAATCCCAGCTAAATCGAGCATATTAAGAATATTCGTTATAGAAAGCTCATACTGCATAGTAAATCCTATGACATCAAAATCTCTCAAAGGACGATAAGACTCTAAAGTATATAGTGGTATATTTTCCCTCCGCATCACTTCTTCCATATCCGGCCAGGGAGCAAAAGTCCTCTCTAAAAGATGCTCGGTAGTTTCATTTATCAAGCCATAAAGTATTTTGCCTCCTACATGTGACATACCTACTTCATAAACATCAGGAAAGGCAAAAGCCATTCTAGTTTTGGCTTTATTCCAGTCTTTCCTTATTATGTTAAGTTCGTTCCCCATATAACGCACAGGTTTAGAAACCTTAGGCAATATATCTTTAAAAAGCTTCTCTTTCATTTTTTGCCTCCATCTAATAAATTCACTACGCATATATCTTACCACAAAATACAAAAAAATAAGCCAGCCTTAAAAGCTGGCATTATTACATTATCTTTTCATTATCCTTCCACCAGATCAAACATATCTTTAGGAGCCCCACATACCGGACATTCATCCGGCGGTTCAGGTCCTTCATGAATATACCCGCAAACGCGGCATTCCCATTTGTTATATTTCTTATTTCCGCTTTCATCTCTGCCCAACCTGCCAACCGTCTGAGTAGTATCAACTTTAGCAGCTATAACTATTTCTCCTACCAACACCCCATCTTTAATAAAGCTCTTTTTATAGAAATCATTTACCGGGTCATTTACTTCTACTATCCTGCACTCTTTAGGATCTAAGTTAACTTCTCCTACGGAAAAGATTTCTTTCCCAAAGGCCATGAGCATAGTAGATATAAGAGGCTGCTTATACTCCAGCCAGTCGCCGGCCGCGACTGCTCCAGCCACCCTTCCCATTTCCATAGATACCGGCCATAAACCTATAACCCTTTCTCCAAACTGGGCAACATCTCCCGCCGCATATACATCAGAAACACTTGTGCGCATCTTTTCATCCACGATTATACCCTGTCCTACTTCTATCCCAGCCTCCTTGGCTAACGCAACATTAGGCCTTACCCCTGTTGAAAGTAAAACTAAATCAGCTTCAAGAACTATGCCATCTTTAAGCTTTACCCCGCTGACCCTATCATTTTCACCTGTTATAGTTTCAACGCCAACTCCTAAATAAAGTTCAATTTCATAAGACTTTATCATCTCTTCCAGTCTTCTTGAAGCATCAACATCCAGCTGTCTCGGCATAATGCGATCAAATCCTTCTATCACTGCTACCTTAAGCCCGGCTGAAACCATTTCCCATACAGCTTCCAGGCCTAAAACCCCTCCACCGATTACGACTGCTTTTTTAGCATCTTTCATCGCCTCTTTAAGTTTAAGGGCATCTTCCAAACTACGCATAGTATAAACACCCTTTAAATCTGCTCCTGGAATGGGCGGAACATTGCTGCTTGCCCCAGTGGCAATTATTAGTTTGTTATAAGAAAATTCTTCTCCATTTTCAGCTATGACTTTCTTAGAGCTTGCATCTATCCCTGAAACCCTTATCCCCAGTTTCACCTCAATATTTCTCTCCCGGTACCATTCCTCATCATGAATATAAATCTTTTTTTCCGGCAAATCTTCACTGAGCAGGTCTGACAACACCGGACGATAATAAGGAAGATATTTTTCTTCTGTAAGCATAATTATAGAAGCTGTCCGGTTACGCTTGCGAATATTTTCAGCCGCAGTCAAAGCAGCGATTCCGCTTCCTATAATAACAAACTTCTCATTGGTATCATTTATAAACTCATCTTCCATCTCTACCAGTACAAAGTTTTCTTTTCCTACACCACAGGCCGGACATACTTCAGGAGGCTCTGCCCCTTCATGTTCATATCCACATACAACGCATCGCCATTTATTTTTAGAGCTGTCCTGCTTATTATTCAAGATTGCCTTGCCAAATTCCATCCCCATAGTAAAAGCCTCCTCCTCTTCCCGCATTGAAGGTTTAAAGTTTACCTTAAGCCCGGGTAAAACCTTCATCCTCAAAGCCTTGAGCCGGTTTTCTATGGCAGGAACTGCCTCTCCGCTCCAGCCATAAGCGCCAAAAGCCGCTGCCACTTTGCCGGCATGCACAATCGGAGAAAGCTTAATTAAAAGCTCCCATATAGGCGGAAGTGCATCGCCATTTATAGTAGGCGATCCAATAAGAATACCATCTGCCAAGTTAATTTCTCTTAATACCTCTTCTTTATCTGCATAAATCAGGTCATACATCTTAACTTCAAACTCGCCAACTGTTAAAATGCCTTCCGCAATATTTTTAGCCAGAGTTTCAGTATATCCATAGGCACTCACATATGCTATGACAATAAGAGGCTTGTCACTTTCACGGACTTCAGGCTGTGCCCATGTTTTATATAAATCTATGTAATAGCCAAGGTTAGTGCGCAAAACCGGCCCATGTCCAGGACAAATAATTTTTAAGTTCAAATCCTTTATCTTTTCCAGGGCTTCAAGGACATAAGATTTAAAAGGTCCCATTATAACATCAAAATAGTATTTATAGGCATCATAAAAGTCACCTTCAATAAGGTCATTAAAAACCTTATTATCAGCATAATGGCAACCAAAAGAATCACAAGTAAACAAAATTCCGTCTTCCTTGAGATAGGTGTAGCCTGAATCAGGCCAGTGCAAAAAAGGTGCACTTATAAAATTTAAGGTTTTTCCTCCTAAATCAATTTCTTCTCCATCATTCAGCGATCGTTCGGAAAAATTCTTGTTGGTAATCGCCTTAAGAAAAGTCAATGCTGTCGCGCTGCCTAAAATAGTAAGGTTGGGGATCTTTTCCAAAAGCCTTTCTACCGAACCTGCATGATCCGGTTCAGTATGATTCATTATAAGATAGTCTATCGATGACAAATCGATGATTTCCTGCAAGTTATTAATATACTGGTCAAAAAACTTGACCTTTACTGTTTCTATAAGCGCAGTCTTTTCTCTGCCTTTAACAAGATAAGCATTGTAGCTGGTGCCGTATTCCGTGGACATTACAATATCAAAAACTCGAAGATTCGGATCCTGCACCCCAACATAATATACTCCATCACTAACAGGTAAAATTGCCATTCTACCCCTCCTTCATTCATATATTCCCATATTAACTTATAATTATCTCAAAAACAACATTTTCCATCTATTTGAAACAATCTTCTGATAAGTCAAAAAAAAAAGCAAAGGAAGTTTGACCAACCCCTTTGCTGTCTATCCTTCACTTATTTTACTTCATTTTATACAAACCTGCGGATAATATCATCAAGATCGCCGTATATATAATCTATAATCGGAATCTGAATCATGGTATAGGCTCCTGGCTTCTGTTTTACGCTAGCCCTAGCTGATGCCACCATTATTTGAGCAGTTAATGCCGGGTTATTTATACGCATGGAGAAGCTTAAAAGCTGATTATGAGTTGCACCCGACACACCTTTTCTTTCCATCAAAACCCCATGTCCCATGTCGATAAGCTCATCAACATTTGCTACCTGAATAACATGGGTTTCATCCTTTACAAAATATGGATCTGTCTTTATAGCATTTTCTACGGTTTTGAAATCTGCTCCTTCTTCCAACTCCACATAAACCATGCGACGGTGAACGCTGGTTCCTAAAGGAATAGTCATAGAAAGAGCATTTTTAACTCCGGGAACTGCCTTAACAGCAACCGAATGGCCCATGCTCATGCCCGGACCAAAATTAGTGTAGGTTATGCCTTTAGGTGCCATAAATTCAAACATGCAACGCACCATAGAGTCGGTTCCCGGATCCCATCCAGCTGATATTACAGCTACTGAATTATGTTCTTTTGCCACCTTATCCAAATCCTTGCGCAAATCAGCCAGTTCACCGTGAATATCATAACTGTCTACCGTATTAATTCCTAAAGCTAAAATTTCTTTGGCATATTCCGGTACAGAACGGGTAGGAGTACATAATAAAGCTACCTTGACTCCATCTAATTCTTTAATTGAACCTACCACCGGAATATCAGCCAATTCTGCCGGCTTTTCACCCAAAGAGGAAGCACGGCGTACTATCCCTGCAAGTTCCATGTCAGGAGCAGCTTTTACTGCTTCTAAAGCAAACTTTCCTATATTACCATAACCAACAATAGCTACCTTTATCTTTTCGCTCATACAACTCCTCCTGTTTTTTTAATTTTATTTTATAAGTATACATACGAAAAAATAAGTCCACAAGATTTAGAAAAGCGATGTACAGTATACATACCTTTTGGGTATTATAAACGTCAATTTATCTTTTCCTACAATAATCTTTAAACTTCTTCTCCATAAAGTGGACATATAAAGGTAAAATAAAAGGTAAATATCTATTTACAAAACTTATAAAACGAAATAAAGGCGAAGGATAAACTTCTCTTTTATCATGCAAAACCTATTTTACAACACAAAAAGATTACAGAAAAAATTAAAAGGTCTAGCTCCTATGGAATTTAGAAGCCAGACCTCCATAGCTTTTTTTCTGTTTACTTAACAAGGAAAGTTCACCAAAAAAAGCAAGGCTGCCTCTTCATTCACTTTTAATATTCAAAAATCTCCACCGGTGCATCAATTACAGAGGTATCTCCGGATTTCATAATTTCAGCTAAAGACCATACATAAGGAACTGTGTTCATAAGATAATATCTTGCAGCAGTAACCTTACCAGCATAAAAACTGTAATCATAATGATCTGATCCTAATTCTTTCATCTTGGCATCTGCCAGGAGAGCCTGAGATAAAATCAGCATACCGCAGTATAAATAAGAAGTTGCAGTCAAAATCCGGCGCGCAAAAGTAGGCACCAAACCAAACTGTTTATTGGCAAAGGCCTGTCCCACTGCCATTTGAATTTCTCCATAAGCATTAAGGGCTTTTTCGAGATTGGCAAATTCTTTTTCAAAACCAGGGGTATTCTTGTTTGCTTCTACGAAATCTCTTATTTCCTGAATAAAGCTTGCAAAAGGCTGTCCTTTTTTCATAGTCCATTTTCTTCCGATTAGGTCCATTGACTGAATATAGTTGGTTCCTTCCCAAATTGAATAAATCTTGACATCACGAGCTGCCTGAGCAACCGGATACTCTTCACAATACCCATAACCACCATAAGTCTGGATACATTCCGCAATTATTGGCCACGCCTCATCAGATGCATGAGCCTTTACCAAGGGAGTCAAAATAGCGACCATATCTGCCGCCTTTTCGCGGACTGCCGGATCTGGATCATGTTCTTTCATATCTACATAGTAAAAAGCCTTAAATATCATAGCCCTTATTGCTTCAGTATGAGCTTTGGCATAAAGTAACATCCTCCGGACATCTTCATGTTCAATAATGCGAACCCGGTCACCTTTTGGATTAGTAAGAGGTCTTCCCTGGATTCTTTCTTTTGCATATTCAGCAGCATTAAAGTAGGCATTGGCTGCAACGGCAAGAGCGGCATGTCCCGTCCCTAAACGCTCTTCATTCATCATCTTGAACATCTGAGCCATGCCTTCGCCTCTACCTTCATTTTCCAATGGATTAGCACCCAAGAGCCAGCCCCGACAATTGCCGTTTTCGCCAAAGCTTAAAGCTGCTGTACTCGAGCCATGCTGCCCCATTTTATGTTCTATACCTACACACTGAACATCATTATCTTCCAAAGTTCCATCTTCATTTACCCAATATTTCGGAACAACAAAAAGTGAAATGCCTTTAGTTCCAGGAAGAGCTCCCTCTACCCGGGCTAAGAAGAGGTGGACAATATTCTCAGTCATATTATGTTCTCCACCAGTTATAAAAATCTTGGAGCCTTTTATTTTGAAAATACGCGGATGTTCGGTAGGATAAGCCTTTGATAAAATATCTCCAACATCAGAACCAGCTGTAGGTTCAGTTAAGCACATGGTACCTGCCCATTCGCCGGAAAACATCTTGGGCAAGAACATTTCTTTAAGCTTTTCATCTCCAAAAGCCTGAATAAGCCCTGCTGCTCCGGTAGTTAAAGCGAGATAAGCAGCCCAGGTCGGATTGGCTGAAGCTATCATTTCCTGAAGAGCTGCATAGACTACATAAGGTATAGTTCCTTCTGCATTTTCATCAATATTAGCAGTGCCATAGCCGTTTTCCTGAATATACTTGAAGTTCTTAGCAAAAGATTCCGGCACATATACCTTACCGTTTTCATATCTTGCAGGTTCCTTCTCCCCATCATCGTTGCTAGGTGCTATCATGTCTCGGCATATTTTATAGACTGGATCAATTATCATGTCAATATCATCTTTGGTGTAATAATCTTTAAATTTGTCATAAGCAAAAATCTTTTCTGTATCCAGCCATTCTTTCAGGACAAACATAACATCCCTGGTCTTATAAGCCCAATTAAATGCCATCAAAAACCCTCCCCAGTTTATTTTTATGCTGTATTGATATATTTTCTAGAATATTATCATAAACCCTTTTAAATTCTGAAATTTAAATTTTCTAAATTTTTTATTTACAGTCGGTAATTTTAACTGATTACTGTTTTTCGCATAAAAAAACCCCTCAAAGGGGCATCTAAAGGAATGTATACTCTTGAATTTATTTAATATTCAAAAGCCTCTAAAGGAATATCAACGGCTGAACTATCTCCATCTTCTACAATATCCGCAACCGCCCAGACATTTGGCACAACATTACGCAAATAATATTTAGCAGCCATGACTTTTCCTATATAGAAGTTATAATCATAATGTTCAGGGCCAACTTCAAGCGCCTTTTTAGCAGCTACCAGTGCCTGATCCAATATACATCTTCCTGCATAAAGTTGTGAAGTAGCGGTAAGTATCCTTCTTGCATATAAAGGCATCATGCCATACTTCTTTTCCGAAAAATATTTTCCTATGGCTGCTTGAATCCTGCCATAAGCTTCTATTGCCCTGCCTAAAATGATAAACTCTTTATCCAGGCTTAAGTCAATTCCTCCGTTGTTTTCCTTAGCAGCAGCTATTTCTTTTACTACTTCGCTTTCTTTATTAACCTCATAGAAATCACGAATTTCTTTAATAAATTCGGCAAAAGCCTGCCCTTTCTTCATCATCCATTTGCGTCCGATAAGATCCATAGATTGTATATAGTTGGTTCCTTCCCAAATGGAATAAATCTTAACATCTCGGGCAATCTGAGCTACCGGATACTCTTCGCAATAACCATATCCACCATAAGCCTGGATAGCTTCTCCAATAAGCCACCATGCCTCATCAGAGGGATAAGCTTTACAAAGCGGAGTAGTAATCTCAATAAGGTCACTGGCCTTTGCTCTCTTTTCCGGATCAGGATCATGCGCTTTTACATCTAGAGCAAAAAAGGTTCTGTACATCATAGCTCTCATAGCTTCAACATGCGCTTTGCCCATCAGCAAGGTTCGCCGTATATCTTCATGATTTATAATTGCAACTCTGTCTCCCTTGGGATTAGTTATAGGTCTTCCCTGGACTCTTTCTTTACAATAATCTCTGGCATTGTAAAAAGCATTGGCTATACAAGATAAAGCCATATGTCCTGTTTCCAATCTTGCTTCATTCATCATATTAAACATCTGGGCCATGCCTTCACCCAATCCGTTATTATTTAACGGATTTGCTCCTATGAGCCAGCCGCGGCAGTTTCCGTTTTCACCAAAGCTCAATGCAGCAGTACATGAACCGTGTTGGCCAAGCTTGTGCTCTACACCAGTAGTTTGCACATCATTATCCTCCAAGGTTCCATCAGGATGGACCCAGTATTTCGGAACTATGAAAAGGGAAATCCCCTTGGTTCCTTCAACCGCCCCATCAACCCGGGCTAAAACCATATGAACTATATTTTCGGTAAAATCATTATCCCCACCGGTTATAAATATTTTATTGCCTTTGATTTTGAAAATGCGCGGATTATCAGTAGGATAAGCTTTAGATAAAATATCCCCTACATCAGAGCCGGCAGTAGGTTCTGTCAAACACATCGTTCCTGACCATCTTCCATCCATCATTTTAGGTAAAAACATTTCCTTTAAATCGTCATCGGCAAATTTCTGGATAAGCCTTGCAGCACCAGTAGTTAAAAGTATATAAGGAGCAAAAGTAGGATTGGCGGCATTAAACATTTCCCATACCACTGAATGGATTATGTGCGGCAGTATCATAGAATCTTCTGATTCATCAACATTACTGGTTCCCCAGCCTTCCTTTTGCAGCTTTTTGAAAAGCGGCCCAAAAGATTTGGGAAGAATAACTTTACCGTTCTCAAATCTCACCGGATTTTGGTCTCCATCTTCGTTTGTGGGACCAATTAATTCTTTTGCCATTTTTAAACAAGGTTCTAAAATCGAATCTACCTCTTCTTTTGAATAATAATCACGAAACTTTTCATAAGAAAAAATTTGTTCAGTAGGAAGCCATTCTTTAACTATAAATTTCAAATCCCGCGTATTACTGTACGCAAAATTAGCCGCCATATTTTACACCCCTCTTTAGAATAATATGACTACCCCATTAATCCCCCCAATAAATTAAACAGCACTATTATCTTCTAAATCTCTTCTGTTGATAAACTTTTTTACTTTTTTATCTCCCCCCTTTCAAATAATTCAAATTTTTTAATTTTTCTCACAACTATTCTATGAAATACAATTTAATTATAATTCATATTATTCTATATTTTCTTCTTATTTCCTGCCATTTTTTTAACATAATTTTTGTGCAACAAATTATCTTATAATCCTATTAGATTTATTTTGTTTTAAAATAATTCCACTTTTATAAAAGTTTGAATTTTCATAACTTTATAGAAAATAACAAGGGCAGGTTCTAAAAAACCTGCCCCAAATAGTATTTTTTCAATTAATCACCTGGCCTAGTAAATAGTAAGGGCTCCTTCCTCTACTTCGATAACTGAAATATCTCCATCTTTTATAATATCTCTTATCATAAACAGATGCGGCAGTATATTATGAATAAAGTATTTAGCAGCCATTACTTTACCCTGGTAGAATGCATAGTCATAGTGATCTTTGCCGTATTCTTCAATTTTCTTCTGAGCCACCAAAGCCTGACTTAAAATTACATGAGAACATGCCAGATCGCCAGTTGCCCTTAAAATTCTGGTGGCATATAAAGGCATCATATATGCTTTGCCTTCACCAAAATATTTGCCAATAGCAGATTGAATTTCACGATATGCATTTACTGCATCTTTTAAGACAGCCATTTCTTTTTCCAAACCAGCTGCATTGGCATTTTCTTCAGCAAATTTTTCAATATCAGCCAGCCATGCAGCAAATACTGCACCTTTGCCCATCATCCATTTGCGCCCTACCAAGTCCATGGACTGGATATAGTTGGTTCCTTCCCAGATGGAATAAATCTTAACATCGCGGCAAAGCTCAGCAATGGGGTATTCTTCAGAATAACCATTACCACCAAATACCTGCATAGCTTCAGCACAAAGTTCCCATGCCCTATCAGAACAATAAGCTTTAATAATGGGAGTGGCAATATCAATCACGCCTTGAGTTCGCTTTCTCTCTTCTTCATCTTTAGTATTATGAAGGACATCAAAGTACCAATAAGTCCTGAAAATCAAAGCGCGCATTGCTTCTACATAGGCTTTGAGATCCAGCAGCATTCTTCGGACATCTTCATGTTTAATAATCGGAACCCGATCAGACTTAGGATTAGTGAAAGGACGTCCCTGAATTCTTTCAGTAGCATAATTAGCTGCATTGTGGAATGCAACTGCCGTTTCAGAAAGAGCAGCATGTCCTGTCTCCATACGGGCACCATTCATCATCTGGAACATCTGAGCCATTCCTTCGGCATTACCTTCAGCATCAGGCGGATTACCCAAAAGCCAGCCGCGGCACTCATTATTTTCACCGAAAGACATGACACAGGTAGCCGACCCTTTTATTCCCATCTTATGCTCAATACCTACACACTGAACATCATTAGGTCCCACAATATTTCCGTCATCATCCACCCACATCTTGGGAACAACAAAAAGTGATATCCCTTTAGTTCCCTTTTTAGCTCCTTCCACACGGGCTAGAACCAGATGAACTATGTTTTCAGTAATATCCTGTTCTCCACCGGTTATAAAACATTTGGTTCCCTTTATCTTATAAACCCCTTCCTGCTCGGTAGGAATTGCCTTGGTTAAAAGGTCTCCCACATCCGAACCTGCATTAGGCTCGGTCAAACACATGGTTCCAGCCCACTCACCGGTAAACATTTTTTCTGCAAAAAGCTTTTTAACCTTTTCACTTCCAAAGTTTTGTATCAGTTTTGCTGCACCAGCTGTTGCAAGAACATAAGGCATAAGAGCTGCATTGGCTCCTGCAAAATACTCTCCACATGCACGGAATAAAGGTTCTGGAAGTCTTCCTTCATATTCCACCCATTCATTGGTAGCGCCCCATCCATTTTGCTGCAAGAACCAGTAGGCATCTTTAAATGACTGCGGAACTGTAACCTTGCCATCTTTAAATACTGCCTGGACAGCATCATTATCGTCTCGGCTGGGAGCTACTACTTCCTTTGCCACCTTGAGAGCCTGTTCTAAAATCATGTCAATATCATCGATGCTGTAATAATCTTTATAAGCATCAAAAGATAAAATTTTTTCCATATCAAGCCATTCTTTTAAAATAAACTTATGATCCCTGGTCGAATATAAAAAATTAGATGCCACCTTTATACCCCCTCCAAATTAAGCAGTCATAGTCTAGAAAATACTCATTTTTTTGACAAACAGCCTTTTCCATCACCCCCAGCCAGCTGTTTCTCCTGCAATTACTCAATTACTAACCTTTGTCAAATTATCTACTTATTTTATTATAGTAATTTCAAAGATAATTTTAAACCCTGAAGGTTATAGTAAAAAAATTCTTAATATAACAATATTTCAATATCGTTTTTTCGGTGTAAAAATTTCAAAACATGATAGGATTTAATCGTAAAATGTTGAATATATACGTGGAATATTAATATAAATTATTTTTATGATGTAAAAAAATATCATTTAGGGGGGTGATCACTAAAAATTTTTAATCATATCCTATTTTTTATAAATAAAAGGAGGTAAAATTTATGTCCAACCTGCAAGAGGTGAAGGTCCACGGACACATTCAAAACGTAGTAGCCAACCCATCTCCCCTTGGACTATTTGGTTTGGCAATTGTAACTCTTGTGGCATCATCTGCCAAGCTTGGATTCACTCAAGGTACTGCTTTTATTATTCCCTGGGCTATTTTTTTAGGAGCATGTGCTCAACTAACCGCAGGCTTGCTCGATTACAAACATAATAATACCTTTGGCGCTACCGCTTTTTGTGCTTATGGATTTTTCTGGCTGGGTATGGCGTTAAGCTGGACTGTCTCAAACTGGTGGGCAAATGGAATTATAATTGATCCTCATCAAATGGGATATGCCTTCCTCGGATATTTCATCTTTACACTCTACATGACAATAGGCGCTATGGGAACCAATAAAGTTTTATTCATTATTTTCTTCCTTATAGACCTGCTTTTCCTGGGATTATTTATGAGCACCCTCGGTTGGGGCGGTCATCTGTGGCACCAACTGGCGGCATGGTCTGAACTGGGTATTTCTATAATGGCTTTTTACGGTTCTGCCGCTACTGTCCTTAACAGCCATTATGGAATTACAGTGCTTCCCGTAGGATCCCCATTTGGTTCTTTAGCTAGAGCAGCAGAATCTGTCCAGTCACGCAACATTGCATCTTAATAAAAAACATTTTGAAAACAGCCGTTTGCAATCAAAGCTGTTGCAAACGGCTGTTACACATTAAAACCCATTGCTGGCTTGCAGTTCTGCTTTTAAGCGTGCAATTTCTATTTTTAACTGTTCATTTTCTATCTCAAGAGCCCGTAAACGGCTATCCTGCTCATAACCTGTTCCATTTATCTCCGTTTTTTTGATACTTAAGGCTTTTTTATAATAATCATTTAATATACTTTCTCCATAACCATTACCAGGAACTGCCCATCTGCCGTTTAAATCACTCCAGGTTTTAGCCGTTCCTCTCTTAACTAAAATAAAGCGCGGATCAACTAGTTTTTTCCCCGATGGCAATGGAGCATCAGTTGCATAAGCATAAAGATGCTGAATATGGGCTTCTACCCCCACTGCAGGCGAAGCAAAAAAAGCTCCATGCTTACCAGGTTCATACCATACCAATGAAGGGTCGGCTCCATTTAAACTCTCTTCACCCGTTGCCGGTCTTCCCGTAGCAGCAAGGCCGCAGTAGTTGTTTTGAACAGGTTCTACCAGCCCTCCAAACTGCCACCACCCGGTTTCTTTGGCTGCCTGACAAAAGGCTATATCTCCCCGGATACCGTATTCTTTTCCTATTTGTAAATATAAATCAACCAGATCCGGGGCAGAAGGATTATTCTGTTTTAAAAGCTGACGCAACTGATCAGCTGTAGCTACCGATTCCCCCATTATAGGTATATCTGCCTCAATAACAGCAGGAGGATAAATCTCATTTTGCCCTCCGGTTATGTAAACTCTGTAATTTTCACCATCCCATTCCACATTAAATCCTAAAGTCTCAGCTATTGCCCTTACAGGAAGCATAGTCCTTCCGCTTATTATCTGGGCAGGAACATCTGACTCTACCTTTTGGCCATTAACAAAAACCTCCAGGACATTTTCCGCATTGACAGGATATGAACTCAAAAAAAACATCAACGACAGCACTATCCCCAATCCTGTTCCGATTAAAAAACGACTGTCCTTCACTATCTTGGCACCTCCGATTTAATCTGACTTTTTATTTAATTCATCATCACCTCCGTTAATCCTTTGTAAGAAAATGGTCATTTTAAAATTTGTCTTAATTTTTATATGCTTTAAACCTTAAATTTCTTTCAAATTAAGTTTCGCCTTATTTTGCACATTCAAGAGCAAAATGAACCTTAAAATCTTTTAATTCAACATGTTTATGCAAAAATTTTCCATGTATCACATCAAGATAGGACAAGTTTTTTAAGTTTTATGTTGTATCTTATATTTACCGCCTATTTTAGCTGTTTTGTAGTCTTTTTTCGGGGAGGACTAAGATAATGTCAAAAAAAATTATATATTTTTTGCGCAAATACTGGTTAATAACTTTTTTATTAACAACTTTAACTTTAATAATTGTTGATACTCAAACACTCTTCTTACACCACAAAACCTTAATTCATATTTTAGAGATTATTATATCTGTTACATCAATTTGCATAATTTTATTATTTCTCTTACATTTGATAGTTTCGATTTTAAGGCATAAAAAAAATGAACTTTACATTAAACTAAAAACCAGATTCATGCCTATAATATATCAGGATCATATATTGGAAAATGTTCAGGAAAGCATCATCGCCGTTGCACTAAATAAAAACAATGATATAGTCTATATGAATGAACAGGCCAAAAAAATCTATGGCAACCTGAAAAAAGGCGATTTAGAAGTGCTGCAAACTAAACTCTCCCTATCTGAGGAAGAATTAAAGGAAATAAAAAAGCAAATAACTTCCGGGCAAAAATGGCAGGGACAAAAATGGCTTAACACAGAAACGAAAAAAAGGTTGTTACTTCATAAAATAAGTCCATTATACAGCTCTTCTCATCTGGAAGGTTTTTTAATAGTTTCCAGCGACATAACAGAATTTATTGAAAAACATACAGAAGCAGAAACAGCTAATATCAGCAAAAGTTTATTTTTAGCCAATATGAGCCATGAAATAAGAACCCCCCTTATCGGTGTTTTAGGAGCGGCAGAACTTTTAGCTAAAACCGATTTGGATGTCAGGCAGCAGGAACACCTTTCAATTATTCGCCGTTGTGGAGAAGAAGTTTTGAATATAATAACTGAGATTCTAGATGTTGCCAAAATTGAAATAGGTCTGCTGCAGCTCAATAATAAACCCTGCAATCTGTATAACCTCTTTGAAAATATAATTTCTATTGTTAAGCCTTTAACTGCTGAAAAAGGCCTTAAACTAGAATTTAACCTTAATTTCTCTTCCTGTACTGATGCGCTTGTAGACCAATTAAAACTGCGCCAGGTTTTATCACACATTCTTTTTAACGCAGTAAAGTTTACTCATAAGGGCAAAATAAGCATCCATGCTGAAACAAAAATACGCGATAATTATAAAATCTTTTTGTATGTAGCCGTATCGGATACCGGAATTGGCATACCTGAAAATGAACTTAAAGACATTTTTAATCCTTTTACTCAGGTCGATAATTCGAGTACGCGCAATTATGGAGGAACCGGTCTCGGTCTTTATATATGCCATAAATTGATTGAAATCATGGGGGGAAATGTTGATATTCAAAGTTCAATAGGCCACGGCACCACTGTAAGTTTCACTATTCCACTAACTCCGGCAAACACCCGAACATCCATTACATCTTTTGAGGGATTAAAAACCGACAATATCATGGAAACAGACAATCAAATAGAATTTTTTCCACCTACTGTTCTTTTAGTAGAAGACAACAATCTAAACCAAAAAATTGTTGCTGAAATACTTTTGAATTATGGATTCGAAGTGGTAACTGCCTCTAATGGTTTAGAATGCCTTAACCTTCTGCAAAAAGAAGATTTTGATATTATTCTTATGGACATGCAAATGCCCTTGATGGATGGCTATGAAGCAACCCGACTTATTCGTCAGGATGAAAAATGGAAAAATATACCCGTTATTGCTATGACTGCTCATGCTATAACCGGTGACCGCGAAAAATGTCTGGCGTGCGGGTGTACTTCATATATAGCCAAACCTTTTAAATCAGAAGATCTGATTTCTGAAATTAAAAAACACCTTAAAACGCCAGTTACTGATAGAAAAAAACGTCCGGTTCGCCTCAACCTGTTTATGAACGAACTTATGCCCGAGTTTTTTGCAACTTTAGGAGAAATGTTAGAAGAATTAGACGCATGTATAGCAATAAAAGATATTGAAAAAGTCCAAAGTATAAGCCATGATATAAAAGGAACAGCAGGAATGTATGATTTCAATCAAATTTCTGAAACAGCAGCACAAATGGAGCAAGCTGCACGCAGGCATATATGGGAAGATATATATATCCTGCAACAAAGGCTATATAATCTTTATCAGGATAGTAAAGCTAATTTCTCTGAAGTTTCCTGATTTTAATGCTGGCTTATATCTAGACAGCAAAATAATATAATTGTAAACTTATTAAGTATAATTTTTTAAAAGATTTACACTAAAATTTTTAACCTATATTTAAGGGCATAATACACAATAAAGAACTAATACGAATTACAGGTGTGATGTTATGAAGCTTATAATTACTGACAGTACAGCCAGCCTTCCTCCTGGTTTTGCAGAAAAAAACAATGTAGTAATTGTCCCTTTAAAAGTTAACATAGAAGATAAATCACTGCGCGAAGGAATAGACATATCTAACCGGGAATATTATAGACTTTTGCGCAGCAAGCCGATTTTCCCTCAGACTTCTCAGCCGGCAGCCGGAGATTTTTTAGATATATTTCGCACTTTAAAACCAGGAGACGAAGCTTTAGCTATTTTAATTTCTTCCCAAATTTCCGGAACCGTCCAGGCTGCAACCATTGCCAAAGATATGCTTAAAAACAATAAAGCACGCATAGAAATATTTGATTCACTTTCTACTGTTGTAGGACTTGGTTTTCAGGTTATGAAAGCCTGTGAATTAGTTAAAGAAGATTTTCCATTAGATAAAATAATTGAAGAATTAAAACTTATTCGCCATAAAACTAAAATCCTTTTCATAGTAGATAATCTAGAGTACCTAGCACGTGGAGGCAGGATAAGCCATGCAGTCAAAACCTTAGGTAATCTCCTCCAGATTAAACCTGTGCTTTCTATAATTCAAACTGGAAAAATAGAGGTTTATGACAAAGTAAGAACCAAAAAGAAAGCTGTAAAAAAAATAATAGAAGAATTCAAAAAAGAAGCTGATACTGCCGAACTCCTGTCGGTAGTACATGTTGACAATCCACAGGAAGCAGAAGAAATATATAAAGAAATAAGAAACTTTTATTCCGGTCCTAGTATAATAACCGAACCTGGTCCAGTAATAGGATCGCATGTAGGACCAGGAGCAGTAGGGCTGGCATGGCATTAAAAAAGCTGAACCTACAGAAGGTTCAGCTTTTTTTTAGGCTAATCCCACATTTTTGACAATCTGGGCAATTTGTTTTGACTTATTCATAGTATACAGATGAACTCCACATACTTTATTTTCCAGTAAATCACTTATCTGTTCACTCGCATAATCAATGCCTGCCTTTTCCATATCGTCAGTTTTACGGCTGTATTTTTCCACCAAAGCCAAAAGCTTTGACGGAATCGAAGCTCCCCCCGACAAATAAATCATCCGCCTTACCTGTTTGGAATTCAGCACCGGCATAATTCCTGGAACAATAGGGCAGCTAATATTCAGAGCCGCAGCTTTATCCATAAAATCGTAAAAAAGGCGATTGTCAAAAAACATCTGGGTTATTAAAAAATCCACCCCTTCATCTACCTTTTGTTTTAAATACTTTAAATCCTCACTAAGCCTTTTACATTCCCGATGCCCTTCAGGATAAGCCGCTGCTGCAATCCCGAAATCATACACTCTTTTAGCATCCCTGATAAGTTCATAAGCATAGCGGTATTCCTGATTGCTGTAGTCAAAGTCGGGATCATCGTCGGGAGGATCCCCCCTTAAAGCTAAAATATTATGAATATCTTCCTTAATTAACTGATTTAAAATCTCTTCTACTTCTTTTCTGGTATGGCTTACACAGGTAAGATGCGCTAAAGGCTCAATCTTATAATCTTTTTTAATTCGGGAAGCAATCTCTACGGTTCTTCCCCGGCTGCTCCCCCCTGCTCCATAAGTTACGCTTATAAATTTGGGATTTAAAACGCGCAGTTCTCCAATCGTTTCGAAAACCGTATCTAAAGGATAATTTTTCTTGGGGGGAAAAATCTCCAAAGAAAGAACCGGCGCATCCTCTTTATAAAATTCACATATCTTCAATTTTCCCCACCCCTGTATTTTAAATTATTCAGCTTTACTGGTTGCTTATTTAAAATAAAACTCCTCTACCTCTAAAAAATCAATCTGTATTTTGCAACAAGAACAAAATCCCTACATATTAGCTATCAAGGCATCAGCAAACTGAGAACATTTGACTTCTGTTGCCCCTTCCATCAAGCGGGCAAAATCATAAGTAACTATCTTCTGGGCAATAGTCTTTTCCATAGCGGATATAATAAGATCTGCAGCTTCATTCCAGCCTAAATGACGGAACATCATTTCTCCGGAAAGGATTACCGAAGATGGATTTACCTTGTCTAAACCTGCATACTTGGGAGCAGTGCCATGAGTAGCTTCAAAAATTGCATGACCACTTACATAGTTTATATTAGCTCCGGGAGCTATTCCTATACCTCCTACCTGTGCCGCCAACGCATCGGAAATATAATCTCCATTTAAATTCATGGTAGCAATAACATCAAATTCGCGCGGCCTGGTTAATATCTGCTGCAGGAATATATCGGCAATAGTGTCTTTAATTATAATCTTGCCAAGGGCTTCTGCTTCTTTCTGGGCCTCGTCTGCCGCTTTGCTTCCTTTTTCTTCTTTTATGCGGTCATATTCATTCCAGGTAAACACCTTTTCTTTATACTCCCGTTCAGCCAATTCATAGCCCCAGTTTTTAAAAGCACCTTCCGTAAACTTCATAATATTGCCTTTATGCACTAAAGTTACGCTCTTGCGGTTATATTTAATAGCATATTCAATAGCTGCTCTTACCAATCGTTCTGTTCCTTCCTTAGAAATTGGTTTTATACCAATGCCCGAAGTTTCCGGGAAGCGGATTTTATTAACTCCCATCTCCTCCTGTAAAAACTTTATAAGCTTTTTAACTTCCTCTGAGCCCATGGGATATTCTATACCGGCATAAATATCTTCCGTATTTTCCCGGAAAATAACCATATCTACATCTTCCGGCCTTTTTACTGGTGAAGGAACCCCGTTAAAATAGCGCACTGGACGCAGGCAAACATAAAGGTCTAACTCCTGGCGCAAAGCTACATTAAGAGATCTTATGCCTCCTCCAACCGGAGTAGTAAGGGGACCCTTAATTGCAATTATATATTCCCTTATTACATCTAAAGTTTCTTTAGGAAGCCATTCTCCAGTGGTATTAAAAGCCTTCTCCCCTGCTAAAACTTCTTTCCAGACTATTTTTTTCTTTCCACTATATGCCTTTTCCACTGCTGCATCTAAAACCCTCGAAGCTGCTGCCCATATATCAGGGCCGGTTCCATCCCCTTCAATAAACGGAATAATTGGATTATTAGGAACATTCAATACCCCATTCTGCACTGTAATTTTTTCGCCCATCATCAACACTGCTCCTCCTTTTTATAAAATTTTATATTCTTAAATTTTATAATTCAACTTTTTTTGGTTGTAAAACCGTTTACTTGCATACAATATTCATACTCCTTATAACACAAACAGGGGGTAAAATCCCCCTGTTTAATCAAATTTAAAAGTGCCGTATTTCTTGAAATGTTCAACTAAACCGCCGTCAGACAGTATTTTTAGCATTACCTTAGGTAGTGGAGTAATTTTAAGTTCAATTCCTTTGGTCAAATTGTATAAAACTCCCTTTTCCAAGTCAATAGAAAGCTCATCTCCCGGATTAATCTGATCAGTATCGCACTCAATTACCGGAAGCCCGGTATTTATGCAGTTACGATAGAATATGCGGGCAAAAGATTTGGCCACTACCGCGCTTATTCCTGCATTGATAATAGCTAAAGGAGCCTGTTCCCTTGAAGATCCGCAGCCAAAATTTTTTCCTGCTACAATAAAATCGCCCGGAGTAATTTTAGAATAAAAATCCGGATCTAAATCTTCCATTACATGTTTGGCCAATTCTTTCATATCCAAAGTTTTGAACTTATAGCGCCCTGATATAATATAATCGGTATTTACATCATCACCAAATTTATGTGCTCTTCCTCTTAAATCCATCTTTCTTCTTCTAAGCCTCCCTTATAAAAATTCCCGCGGGTCTGTAATCTTACCGGTTAAAACTGATGCTGCTACTGTAGCCGGAGATGCCAGATAAATAAAGGCCTTATTATTGCCCATTCTTCCCTTAAAGTTGCGGTTGGCAGTAGAAATTACATTTTCTCCATCTGAAGGCACCCCATTATGGGTTCCAACACAAGGCCCGCACCCCGGAGTTACAACTGCTGCTCCTGCTTCAACAAATATTTCCAAAATTCCTTCCTTTATTGCCTGCAACATAACCTGACGGGAAGCAGGAGCTACTACCAATCGAGTATTTTTGTCAATTTTACGACCTTTAAGTATCTTAGCCGCAATCCTTAAATCTTCCATTCTGCCGTTGGTACAGGTTCCTATAACTCCCTGCTGGATAGAAGTTCCTGCTACCTCTCTTACCGGGCAGACATTATCTACTGTATGAGGTCTAGCAACCTGCGGCTCCAAATTGGAAACATCATATTCCTTTACTTTGGCATAAACTGCATCTGGATCGGCTTTAACCGGCTCAAATGGTTTATCGGTGTGTTGTTTAACCCATTCAATAACCTTATCATCAGCTTCCATCAGCCCGCACTTGGCACCCATTTCTATAGCCATATTGCTTATTGTGAAACGGGCTTCTACGGATAAATCACGGATAGCTTCTCCGGTATATTCAGCTGCCATATAAGTTGCCCCATCCGCAGTAACATCACCGATAAGATAAAGGATTAAATCCTTAGAAAAGACACCATGCGGAAGCTTACCGTTTAATACAAACTTGAAAGTCTCTGGAACTTTAAACCAAAGTTTTCCTGATATAAGGCCGGCTGCCAGATCGGTTGACCCAACCCCGGTAGAAAACACATTTATAGCTCCATAAGTGCAGGTATGAGAATCAGCACCAATTACCAAATCACCTGGAGCAACATGTCCCTGCTCAGGAAGGAGCTGATGACATACCCCATCTCCTATATCATAAAGATGAATCCCCTGTTCGCGAGCAAATTCACGCATCTGATGGTGCAATTCAGATACTCCCTGCAGTGGGCTGGGAGCACTGTGGTCGATAACCATGGCAATCTTTTCAGGATTAAAAACCTTTTTGGCCAGCATTTCACGAAAAGCCTTAATTGCTAAAGGTGAAGTTCCATCTTGTCCCATCACAAAATCAAGATCTGCTACTACTATATCATTAGCTTTCGCATCCTGACCGCTTTTAACCGATAAGATTTTTTCTGCAATTGTTTTACCCAAAATTTATCCCCTCTCTTTTCTGTAGTCTTCATATATTAAGCGCAGCTCTTTATCAAACAAAGGCCGCTTAAGCTCAATAGACATTTCCCGAACCCGGGCTAAAATATCCCTGGCTTCTTCTTCAGTAAGTTCAATACCATATTCCATAAACTTTGCTTTTACCGCTGCAGTTCCGGAATGTTTGCCTATTACTATCTGTCTTTCTAATCCTACTTCTTCCGGACTAAATACCTCATAGTTAAGCGGGTTCTTAAGAACTCCATCTCCATGAATCCCCGATTCATGAGCAAAAATATTGGAACCAACTATCGGTTTGCTTACCGGCAAAGTCCTTCCGGAAGCATTAGCTACATACTCAGCTACTTCACGGAACAACTTAGTATCCTGTGGCATATCAACTCGCATAAGATATTTAAGTCCCATTATTACTTCCTGCAGACAGGCATTACCTGCCCTCTCCCCCAGACCGTTGACTGTAACTCCCACATAATTGGCCCCGGCATATACACCGGCTAAAGCGTTGGCCGTAGCCATACCAAAATCATTGTGGGTATGCATTTCAATATCTATACCAACTGCATCCTTTAGAGTCCTTATATAACGAAAAGTAGAAAGAGGAGTAAGTATTCCTACTGTATCGCAAAAACGCAGACGGTCGGCTCCGGCATGTTTCGCTACCAGGGCAAACTCAGTCAAAAAATCAATATCCGACCTGGAAGCATCTTCTGCATTTACGGAAACATATACCCCATTATCTTTAGCAAATTTAACGGCATCAGCCATACGCCTCAAGACATCTTCCCGGGTAGTCTGCAGTTTATACTGAATATGAATATCAGAAGTTGAAATAGAAATAGCTACTGCATCAACCCCACAGGATAACGATTCTTTTATATCGCTTATCACTGCCCGGTTCCAAGCCATTATGCTGACCTTTAATCCCAGGTCTACGATTTCCCGTATGCAGTCTTTCTCAAAACCGCCCATTACCGGTATACCTGCCTCAATCTGATCTACCCCGATTTGATCAAGGTAACGGGCAATCTGTATTTTTTCCGCGTTGGAAAATACTACCCCTGCCGTCTGCTCGCCATCGCGCAGAGTAGTATCTACTATATGGACCTTAGCCCCTTCTTTATTAAACCAATCTAAATTCATCATTTCCCATTTCATACCATCACTCCTTATTCAAATACTCGCGCAGAAGCTCATTGACTAAAGCCGGATTAGCCTGGCCTTTTGTCTCCTTCATCACCTGTCCAACTAAAAAGCCAAGGGCTTTTTTCTTACCACTCTTATAATCTTCAACCACCTTGGGGTTATTTTTTATAACTTCTTCAATTATTGCCTTCAAAGCACCTGTATCCGAAATCTGTTCCATGCCTTTTTCTTTAATAATAACTTCCGGTTCCTTACCGGTATTAAACATTTCTTCAAAAACAGTTTTGGCCATCTTTCCGCTTATAGTTCCGTTATCAATAAGCTTTAGCATTGCTACCAGATGAGCCGGTTTAAACTTAATTTCGTTTATTTCCATGTTGTTCTGATTAAGATATTTATTAAGCTCTCCCATCATCCAGTTGGCTACTGTTTTAGCATCTGGATAAAAACGGACACACTCATCAAAAAAGGCTAAATAATCCGGAGTCAATGTTATAATATCAGCATCATAGGCAGAAAGTCCGTAATTCTCCATAAGCCTTCTTTTTGCCTGTTCAGGAAGTTCAGGCATATTCCTTCTTATCTCTTCTACCCATTCCCGGCTTATTCTGAGCGGCGGAAGGTCGGGATCCGGAAAATATCTATAATCATGAGCTTCTTCCTTGGATCGCATAGAGCGGGTAACCTGTTTTTCTTCATCCCAGGTTCTGGTTTCCTGAACTATTTCTTCTCCGTCTTCAATCGCTTCAATCTGTCTTCTAGCTTCATATTCAATAGCTTTTTCTAAAGCCTTAAACGAGTTAAGGTTTTTAATTTCTGTTCTTACTCCAAACTCTTTTTGTCCTTTCGGCCTTACTGAAACATTGGCATCACATCGCAAGGAACCTTCCTGCATTTTACAGTCTGATACTCCGGCAAAGAGCAGAATGGAGCGGAGTTTTTCCATATATGCCCTGGCTTCCTGTGCACTCCTGAGGTCAGGAGCTGAAACTATCTCTAAAAGAGGCACTCCGGAACGGTTGAGGTCAACCAGTGAGAAAGGAGTAGAAGTTATAGTCCCCTGATGCACCAGCTTTCCGGCATCTTCTTCCATATGGGCACGGATTATTCCTATGCGCTTCTTTTCGCCATTTACCTCTATCTCTACATATCCGTTTTTGCATATTGGCAGGTCATACTGGGATATCTGATAAGCCTTGGGCAAGTCGGGGTAAAAATAATTCTTACGGTCAAATTTGCAGAATTCAGCAATCTCACAATTCAAGGCTAAACCAGCCCGGATAGCATATTCCACCACCTTGCGGTTTAATACTGGAAGCATACCGGGAAATCCCGAGCATACCGGACAAACCTGGGTATTAGGCTCGGCTCCAAATTCGGTGGAACAGGAACAAAATATTTTGGTTTTAGTTTTAAGTTCTACATGCACTTCCAGTCCTATAACTACTTCAAAATCGCTGTTCATTATTTCACCTCCAGTGCCGGTTTAACCTTGTGATAATCAGTAGTCTGTTCAAAAGCATAAGCGGCTTTGAGCATAGTTCCTTCATCAAACGCCTTTCCGATAATCTGCATTCCTATTGGCAGCCCATCCTTGAATCCACATGGAATAGACATGCCGGGAAGTCCTGCCATATTAACCGGAACCGTCAATATATCATTCATATAAAGGGTTAAAGGATCACTCTGTTCGCCCAGCTTAAAAGCAACCGTCGGGGTAGTAGGTGAAATTATGATGTCAAAATTTTTAAAAACTCTGGCAAAATCTTCATATATAAGCCTTCGAACCTTTAAAGCCTTAAGGTAATAAGCATCATAATATCCGGAACTTAAAGCATAAGTCCCCAGCATTATTCTTCTTTTTACTTCCGGTCCAAATCCTTTGGCCCGGGTAGAAGAAAACATATCCACCACATTTTCCGCTTCAAAATCGCGAAATCCGTATCTTACCCCATCAAAGCGAGCCAAGTTGGCACTTGCCTCTGCAGGAGCAATAAGATAGTAAGCAGGCAGGGCATATTCACTATGAGGCAAAGATACCTCTTCAACTATCGCTCCCATGCTTTCATAATGCTTTAAAGCCTTTTTAACCGCTTTCTTAATATCTTCATCTACCCCTTCCCCAAAATATTCCTTAGGGTAGGCTATCCTCATGCCTTTTATATTATCATCCAGAAAAGAAGTAAAATCAGGTACATCAACATCTACACTGGTAGAATCCAAAGGATCTTTTCCACAGATAACATTTAAAACTTCTGCACAGTCCCGAACATCTTTGCTAAAAACCCCTACCTGGTCAAGAGAAGAGGCAAAAGCAACTACTCCCCATCGGGAAACCCTGCCATATGTAGGTTTAATTCCTACTATACCACAGAAAGACGCTGGCTGGCGAATAGACCCTCCCGTATCAGTCCCCAGGGTAAAAAACACCTCATCAGCAGCTACCGCTGAGGCTGAACCTCCGGAAGAACCTCCAGGCACCCGGTTTAAATCCCATGGATTATGGGTAGGAAAAAACGCTGACTGCTCAGTTGATGATCCCATGGCAAACTCATCCATATTGAGCTTTCCTACCAGGACTCCATCCTGTTCATTTAATAGACGGGCAACCGTAGCATCATAAACTGGCACAAAATTTTCAAGCATTTTAGAAGAACAGGTCGTCCTTATCCCCTTAGTGCAGATAATATCTTTTAGGGCAAAAGGAATTCCTTTTATCGTGCCACCTTCCTTTTCCCGGTCGCACCAGTCTGCCTTATCATAAGCTAAATCATCTGTTATGGTTACAAATGATTTAACCTTTTCCTCAACTTTTTCTATCCGCCCCATAACTGAATCCAAAACTTCCCGGGCAGAAGCCTTATTTTGCTTTAGAAGATCTTTTACCTCATGCATTGTCATTTCATAAAGCTGCATCCAAAAAGAGCCTCCTCCTAAATAATTTTCGGCACCTTATAAAATCCGTCCTCTACTAATGGACCGTTAGACAGGATTTCATCTTGCGGAGTACTCGGTCTAACCTCATCTTCTCTAAAAACATTGTATACAGGAAGGATATGGGCTAAAGGTTCAACCCCTTCAGTATCAAGTTTATTAAGCCTTCCCGCATATTCCAATATCGCGCCTAACTGCTCGGCAAAAACCTGTTTTTCTTCATCATTCAGCTTAAGCCTTGCCAGTATAGCTACATGTTCTACTTCCTTTATAGTAAGAGCCATTTAAGACTACCTCCCTGCTTTTCACCAACATTTATGCTCAATATTATATCAAAAAAACGCATATTTAAAAAAAATTTTTACCTGAGACAAACTTTTTAAGTCAAAAAAAATCCATAATTTACTATATAGTTCTCTCCTTCTATAAAGATATAAATACTTCTAATCTCTCTTTAAAGGTCTTTAATTTCTTTTATCATTATTTATAATCATAAAATGTATATTTGTATTGCATAAAACGCAAAAAATATTTGTTATTTTACAGCCTGTATAAATGTATAATTATTCTTGTCAACTTATTTTAAAGGAGTAAACAGGAATCGCAAAATACCGGGGTAATATTTTAATACTCCCCGGTATTTGTAAATTTAAAAGCAAAATATAAATCAAACTCATGTTTCGCATTTTATAGATTTAAAGATAACAGAAAACAGCTTTCCCAACTGATTGGCAGCATCTTCAAAACCGATATTATTGTCCAGAATAAAAATTGGATTAAGCACTGCCTGAACTGCCGCAGCTAAAGCCGTTGATATAATTGTGGGGTTTACTTCTTTAATTTCAACAATGTTGCATTCATTTAAAGCTTTTTCAATAAGTTTTCGCATCTGTTCTATTCGGAAATTGTCTATTTTCTGCCATATATGGGGATAATAAAGTTTCAAATCTTCTAAAGAATTAGGCATAATGATAAATCTTCCGTGTTTTATTAAATTTTTCAACATGATATTTGGAATATCAGGCAATTTTTCATTTCCATTTATCAATTTATTAACTTCTTCTTGCATCTTAGTTAAAAAAACTTCTACAACCTTTTCAATTATTTCATCTTTGCTTCTATAGTACTTATATATGGTACGCTTACTCACCCCTGCATTTAGTGCCAAATCATCCACTGTAAAACCTCTAAATCCTCTTTGTTCAATAAGCATCCGGCAAGCCATCAATATTTTTTCTGCCATATCCATAACTCATTATCCTCTCAACTTACAAGATTTGTTTTTTAAATTTCAAACTGCTAAACACAATAAAAAATACGGAAAAAACTAAAAGTGCCATTACCTGCCCCACCAAATAGCCAAATCCTATCCCCTTCAAAATAATTCCTCTTATAATCTCCAAATAATACGTCAATGGAATAAAATCACTCATATAGTAAATTGCTTTCGGCATAGCAAGCCTTGGAAACATAAATCCGGACAAAAGTATACTCGGAAGCATTACAAAAAAAGCCATTTGAAAAGCTTGCATCTGGTTTTTGGCCAAATTAGATATCATTAAACCCAAACCAAGAGAAGCGGTGATAAAAAACAAGGTCAAAATATAAAGCTGAACAATGCTTCCGCGTATAGGCACCTTAAAAATCAATACGGAAATCAATAAGGCCACCGTTATCTGCAGATATCCCAGTATAATATAAGGAACAATTTTCCCAATCATAAGTTCAAAAGGTTTAATAGGAGTAACTATAAGCTGCTCTAAAGTACCTCTCTCTTTTTCCCTTACAATAGCTACTGCCGTTATTATAACCATAGTCATGGTAACAACAATCCCCAAAATAGCCGGAACCATATAATAAGCAGTAACCCCATCCGGATTATACCAGGGGCGAACCCTTACATCATAAGGTAATTCTTTATAATTCAAAGCTGTATTTTTCAGTAAAACTTCCTGTGATTTTATAAGCCCAATAGAATTAGCAATTGCCACCGCCTGGTTGGAAAGCATGCTGTCACTGGCATCCACCAAAACCTGTACCTGAGCAGATTCTCCCCTTTTAAGCTTTTTTGAAAAATCAGGAGGAAAAATAATACCTGCTCTGGCAGATCCTTTATCTATCAAATGATTAACCTCTTTAAAAGAGCTGGCTGAATGAACAATATCAAAATAGCCAGTTGCACTCAAAGTTTGCAGCATATCCCTGCTTTCCGGAGAAAGGGATTGATCAAAAACTACCGTAGGTATATGTTTAACCTCCGTCTGAATAGCATAGCCAAACAACAAAATCTGAATCAACGGAATCATCAATATAAGAGCCAGGGTCATCCTGTCCCTTCTCATCTGTAAAAATTCTTTTTTTAAGACCGCAATAATCCTGCTTCTCATCCCGTTCCCACACCTTTTTAAAATTATCTAAAAGATGATAGCTTTATAAAAACATCTTCTAAAGAAGGTTCAATTTTAACCGGTAAAACCCCAAAACAGTCAGCCAAATCACGAATATTTTTTTCCTCCTTAACCAGCACATGAATCATCTCTCCGTTTACATAACTTTCTTTTACATAAGGAAGAGAATTTAAAAAATCAATCTGCCCCATAGGATCAGGTAAATTAAGTTCCAATAGACAGCCTTCTATGCTGTTTTTAAGATTATCCGGCGTATCCAGGGCTAAAAGCTTTCCTTTGACAAAAAAAGCTATCCGGTCACACCTTTCCGCTTCATCCATAAAGTGGGTGGTAATAATTACCGTGGTCCCTTGATTAGACAAATCCTGAATAATATTGAAAAATTCACGCCTGGCGGTAGGGCTTACTCCGCTGGTAGGCTCATCTAAGAACAACACGGAAGGATATGCTATTATGGAACAAGCTAAGGCTAATCTCTGCCTGTGCCCTACACTTAAATTAGCAACCAGTTCACGTTTTCGCGTATGTAATTCAACCATGCTCAGCATCTCGTCTACCCTTCGTTTGCGTTCTGAATACGGTATATTGTAAATACCGGCATAAAATTCAAGATTTTCTTTTATGCTTAAATCCTCATATAGACTGAACTTCTGGGACATATATCCGATATGCCTTTTTATCTTTTCACTTCCCTTTACAAGGTCATATCCCAAAACCATTCCGCTGCCGCAAGTAGGAACAAGAATTCCGCACAACATACGGATTATAGTAGATTTTCCCGCCCCATTAGGACCTAAAAATCCACATACTTCTCCCCGATTTATTTTAATATTCACCCGGTCAACCGCAGTAAAATCTCCAAATTTTCGAGTCAAATCATTAGTTTCAATAACCCAGTCCATTCCGTGCCTCCCTCTCAATCAGCATAACAAATATATCTTCCATTGTAGGTTTAACCTTTTTAAAAAAATAATCTGCCATGCCGATTTTTGAAAGCCATTCTTTCAGTTCAGCCTCAGCTTTTTCATAATCAGATACAATAAGGCGGTATTTGCCCCCTCTAATAGAAAGATCATATATTGAAGAAAGCTGTCTTAAATTATTTATTAATTTCTTTTCCCGGATAATAATTTCAATGACCTGATAAGGGAAATTCTCCTTTAATCTGTACGGATAATCGACTAACTTTATGCTCCCACTGCTCATAAACCCCACCCTGGTGCAGAGTTCCGCCTCTTCCATATAAGGGGTAGAAATCATTATCGTCATGCCTTCCCCGCAAAGGTTATAAAGAATCCGCCAGAATTCCCGGCGCGACTGAGGGTCTACCCCATAAGTAGGCTCATCTAATATTAAAATTTTAGGTCTGGTTATAAGGGCACAGGTTAAAGCCAGTTTTTGCTTCATCCCTCCGGAAAGCTTACCAGCCAACCTTTTTTTAAAAGGCAAAATTCCGGTAACTTCAAGTATTTCATCCACACGTTTATTAATAGTTCTATAATCAAGCCCGTAAAGTGAACCGAAAAAATTTATATTCTCCATAACCGTCAAATCACCATAAAGACTGAAGCGCTGGGGCATATAGCCAACCTCATGTCTTAACCTCTCTATTTGGCTTATGGGATAATCCAGCAAATTTATTTCTCCTTCATCCGCCTTAATAATTCCGCACAATATGCGCATCAAAGTTGTCTTTCCCGCCCCGTCAGGCCCAATTAAGCCAAAAATCTCACCCTTATTTAAACTGATATTTACTTTATTAACTGCACAGATATCTCCAAAAAACTTTGAAACATCTTTAGCTGTAAGCAATTTTATCTCCCCGTTTCAAAAACAACATCAACCGGCATCCCCGGCTTTAAACTTTTATCATTGTTTTCTATCGCAATTTTTACCGCAAAAACAACATTTGCCCGCTCTTTTTTAGTCTGGATAGTTTTAGGGGTAAACTCACCCCTGTCTGCTATCTTAATTACCTTGCCCGAATAAACCTTAGAACTCCCGCTTACCGTGCATTTAACCTTTTGCCCCAGTTTGACTTTCGGAAGGTCATCGGTAGGTATATATACCTTAACCCATAAATCATCAAGGTCAGCCAGTGTATATACAGATGCACCCATAGTTACAAATTCTCCTTCGGTAAAGTTTCGGCTCAGCACTGTCCCCGAAATAGGAGCATTAAGCTTCAAATCTGATAATGCCGCTTCACTTGCCCGCAAAACTGCTTTACTCCTCTCCAGCTCAGCCACAGCTGCAGCGATCTGCCCCGAACGGCTTCCTTCTTTAATCAAGCTCAATTGAGCTTGAGCCGCTTCAAGCTGCTTTTCTTTCAAAACCATATCAGTATAAGCCTTTTCTACAGCTTCTTTAGAAACCGCACCTGCCTCAAAAAGCTCATTAAGCTTTTCCAAATCTGATTTTGCCTTATCTAAATTTACTCTTGCCATGTCAACATTAAGCATAGCCTGCATAACTTCCTGAGCCCGCGCACCGGTTAAAAGGTCACTAAGATTTGCTTCTGCCGCTTTAACTGCCATCTCATCCCTTGCTTTTTGAGCTTCTAAATCAGAACGGGATAACTCAGCCATCAGCTTCCCTTTTTCTACCGTGTCCCCTTCGTCAAAAAAACATTTTTCAAGGGTAGCAGAAACTCTAGCTTTCACCTCAACCGTTGTCGCTTCGATAGTGCCGCTGGCTTCCAACCGATAATCTCCATCCTTAAAATAAAATTTATAAATCCCCCAAAAAGCACCTGTTAAAACAAGAAAAACCATTATGGCAATAATAAGCCTTTTCTTATCCATTTACACCCACCCTCATCTATTTAAACTATAATCACTAATTTAGTTTACTTAGTAACATTCTAGCATCTATTCGGTTTTATCTGCAATAAAAAAGCAGGCTTTTCCAATTTAAAAACCTGCCTTTATAACACAAGCTTTGCATAAATTTATCTTCACTTTTTATCCTTTTTACTATTCAGCCGCTTTAAAGTTATAAACCGGGTTGACTACCTCGAGGACTTCTACCGTCTCGCCTATCAGCAATCACACTCCCTGAATTTTTTCCCAGTAACGGGAAAATCGCACAACTTACGCAAACAAACTAAACCGTCCTCTGAACATTCAATTTTGCACACCTCTCAAAACAGAATTCTACCACGATTCAAGCATTTCCTCATCGCCTTCTAGCACCCCGACAAAATCATTTCCATTATTAAGAACAAAAAGCAGAATATACCCGGAAAACATCTTTTCAGTTCCTTCGGAACGGTAAACATCCGAACAATTGCGCAAAAAATATTCTATCTTCTCCGGATCGTCTATTTTAAAAACCCCGGAGCTGTTTTGCCACGAAGACACATTTTGCCGTTTATATTTCAAATCTTTAGACACTTCATCAAAACTTACCCCCTCAACCCTTTGCACCAGAACATATGATATGTATTTACCAGGCATTACCCTTGCTTCTTCATATTTTCCAACCTCTTTCAGCCATTTTTCAAAATGGGTAAAAGACTTCTCCCAATCCATATAAAACCTTTCATAACCTTCTTTTCCATCTTCCCTTTCCACTTTTATCTTAAAGTCTATCCCTGCCCAAGTGGTTTTCCCTGGTTTTACCATCTCTTCATAAGTCATATCAAGCAGGTCCTTTTTTAGAGCTTCAACAGCACCTTTTATCAGAACCGGATCCTTTATTACAACAAGCGATCCTCCTTTCCCATAAGGAGTTATTTCCATTTCTTCTATCCTGTCAAGCTCAATACGGAAAAGAGCATTGCATGTTTCCTTATATTCATAAGATTCATAAATCGGCTTAAGCCATGCTTTATAATCATCTTTTCTTATTACATACTGGCGGGACATAAGACTTCCATCTTTCATCCTGTAAACAAAACAAATTTCCTCCAAATCCTTCTTAAGCCAATAAGGCTTCTGCATATTAGCCTTTTCCACATCACGTCGGGCAATTATATATTTATGCAAACCGTGGACTTTTTTAATATTTTCCCGGTCTTCAAATACCGCCGGCATAGCAAAATAATCATAAAGCGTTTTTTCTTCGAACACATTTCTTATATCCAAAAAACTGCCAGAAAAATATACCGTATCTACATTATCTAAAGAAGGCAGCCTCTTCTCATAACCAAAAATGTCAAATTTAAGCCCGACAATAAGCAGAACCACTACCCCTGCATAAACAAAATATCCCTTCATCTTCTTCCATCTAATTATATCAACCGATTTAGAAAGCAGAGCCTCTACTCCTATATAAGCTAAAATCGAACCTGCAAAATATCCAAAATAAACCCACGGTATATATCCCTGTGAATCCCCAAAATAAGCACCGAAAAGCAGCATAAAGCAAAAGACTACTCCATATTTAAAAATAACTCTTAAAACATCAAAAGCAATTGCTTCTCCAACCCTTTCCAGTCTACGCTTCCGGTATAAATACAGGCTGGCAAAATAAAGAACAATTATAAGAAAAATATATACTGCCCATTCTGTTCCACTTAAGTCATGCTGGGCAAATGCCCCCGAAATCCTTAGGAGAGGTGACAGGACTTCTATATTCTGCCCGTAATAATCCAAAGCCCAGCCATATATAAAAAAGTTCAAATTATAATAAACCAGCCCGATAAGTCCTGTCGACAAAATCATAATCACAAAAGTTAACAAAACCTGCAAAAAAGACATCCCAGTAATCATGCCCATCATAACAGTGGCAAAAAACAAAAGCCAGTTTAACAAAAGGCTTAAAATAAGCCATTTTAAAAGATAAGCATTTGTTATATACAAATTTATATTTAAAATATTAACTATTATCAGATTTAAGAAGAAAATCACTATTACAGGAAGGGACAGCAAAATACTGCCTGACAGCATATGGGTATGATACAAAACATCCCGGGTTACCGGCAGAGTATGCTGCATCCCAACCTCATTTTCTGCCTGCAGATACCTGAAAAGCAAGGTTCCAACCAAAACCGGCATAATAAGCAGCAAAAGCAACAGAAAAGGAGAATGATCCGGATAAAATATTACCAGATAATCGTAAAATTGATTATCAAGGTTATGTCTTAAATTGGTATTATGTTCCATAATTATCCTTAACGGGACCAGGAAAAACATGGCTAAAAAATAAACTATTCCTATCCAGCCGAATCTCTTAAAATTATTTTTTAAAATACCTTTATTAATCAAAAATACTTCTGATTTCATACCCTTCCCCCTCCATTTCATAAACAAATACTTCTTCCAAAGTAAGTGGCAAAACATCCAAAATCGCCGGTTCATATGAGTTAAAATGATTTATTACCTCATCTCTTTTTCCTTTTGCTATAAACACCAGAACACTTCCGCGTCTTTCCACACAATTAATTTTTTCATCCTTCCAAATCGCTTCAGGAACTTCCCGACTAAAAGCAATCTGTACCTTATGCATGTTGGCTTTATACTCATCCAGATCTTTCTGCACCAGCATTTTCCCTTCATGCAAAATCCCAATATAATCACATAAGTCCTCCAATTCCCGCAGGTTATGTGATGAAATGACAACTGTCGTTTCCCGCTCGGCAACATCCTTTACAATAAGGTTCTTTACCTTTTTTCTCATCACCGGATCTAATCCGTCCAAAGGCTCATCTAATATCATAACTTCCGGCATAAGGGAAAAATTGAGCCAGAAAGCAACCTGCCTCTGCATACCTTTAGATAAAGTCCTTATCTTTCTCTTTGGCTCGATCTTAAAAACTTCCCCCAATCCCATGTAACGTTCTTCATTCCAGCTTAAATATACTGAAGAATAAAATCTCGCCATATCCTCAATCGTGTAATTGGGGAAGAAATAAAGAGCATCAGGTATAAATGAAATCTTCCCTTTTATCACCGGGTTTTCAAAAACTTTTTCTCCTCCAATCCTGACCCATCCTTCATCTTCCCGGTATATTCCAGCCAGTATCTTAAGAAGCGTAGTCTTGCCGGCTCCGTTTGAACCTAAAAGCCCATAAATCGAGCCTTTCCTCACATTAAAACTCACCTGGTCCAATGCCCTTATATCATAAAAATCTTTAACCAGTTTATCTGCCTCAATCACCAGACTTACCCCCTTTAATTATCTCTGAAATAAAAGCCTTAATATCTTCTTCCCGCATACCGAAATAAAGCATCTCACGAACAATTCGTTTCAATTCAAGCTTAAGCTCATCAATTCTTTCGTCCTTTGCTCCGGGCTTTTGCGGATTGACATAGTTTCCTTTGCCCGGAAGTGAGTAAATATAGCCCATACGTTCAAGCTCCCGGTAAGCTTTTTGAATAGTATTAGGATTTATACCCAGGTCAGCAGCCAATATCCTGACTGCCGGAAGCTTCTCATCTGGTTTTAAAACTTCATTTATAATAAGCTCCTTTATCTTATCTACCACCTGCTCATAAATAGGCTGCCTGCTCTTAACATCCAGTTCAAACATGTTGCACCTCCTTTTAACTGTCCTATTACAACTAGGACAGTTAATACACTATAAATTTAAACCTTTTTTTAAAATCATGCAAGATATAATTTGCCTAAAAAGAAAAAAACTGCGGCATAAAACCGCAGGAAAAGCTAACAATACTTGTGGCAAAACATCTGAAGATCCTTTAACTGCCTATTTGGATTTCACCTTCACTTCCATCTTCTTCCCCTCCCCCTGCACAATTAGTTCTGTTAACTTAAATCATATTTGCAATCGTAGAACCCCGATGTTTATGCTGTTGGTGTAAGTTACCAGCTTCACCCCCAAACATAAACAAAGGATGTTCTACGAAAATGGGTAACTTATCCTGTCCCAAGTGTTCAAGTAATTCTCTTTGGAAATACGCCGCTATTATAAAGGTCGTCAAAAATATTGCTGTAAAAAATGCCGTACTCAATTTGTCCCTGAAGCAAGTCGACATAAGCAGCTTAATATTAAATGCCCTTGGTGTGGCTGTGCTATGGAAGTCTACAAACGCCGTAAGTTCTACACCCGTTATCGCTGCTCCTCTATTCATTACAAAAACCGGAAACCTTGTCGCTGTAAAATTAATATCTTTTCTATTCTCTTCCATAGCCGCCCGGCGCTCTTTAAAGGTCTCCGATGAATGGCATCTGGATGAAACTGTTGTTAAGGTAGCCGGTAAAAAATATTACCTTCTCAAACTCAACCTGTTGCTGGTTTTACACCAAAATTTAAACATAATCGCCGGTTTTCTATGATTGCGTGAGTTTTCTCATCATTTTAAGTTAACAGCTCCTATTTTTTATTTGCCTGTTAGGTATTCCTTCATCTATTCCCGGTTCACCTTAAAATATTATACTTTCTAAGTTTTCTGTATATAGTGTTCCTGGAAACCCCCATCTCCTTGGCTACCCGGCTTATATTACCTCCATGCCGGGCAAGAAGGGTTATAAGCAGGCTGTACTCTTCTTTTTCTACATATCTTCGGTGCTTTTCCCTTTCCTGCTCAACTGAAAAAGACATAATTCCACCCTGGTTTTCTTCCCTTAAATTCTTTTCTTCATAAGAAGATTTTCCTTCCCTTATTTCAGAGGGAAGATCCCTTGCTGTTATTCTCTGTCCGCCGGTAATGTTCAAGATCCTCTCTACCACATTATGCAGCTCCCGGACATTGCCCGGCCAGCTGTAACTGCTCAAGTAAGCTAAAACTTCCCGATCTACATCCGGCACTCTGCATCCCAGCTTGCTGCTTATATCTTCTAAAAAATAATAGAATAGAAGAGGAATATCCCCGGGCCGCTCCCGCAGAGGCGGCAGGGTAATAGAAATTACATTAAGCCGGTAGTATAAATCCTGCCTGAAATTGCCTTTGCGCACTTCTTTGTATAAATCTTTATTGGTAGCGGATATTATGCGGACATCAACCGGAATAACCTGGTCATCGCCTATGCGGGTAATCTCTTTTTCCTGAATAGCTCTAAGGAGCGCAACCTGTTTACCTAAAGGCATTTCCCCGATTTCGTCCAAAAAAAGGGTTCCTCCGGAAGCCAGCTCAAATTTTCCCGGCCTTCCACCCTTTTTAGCTCCGGTAAAAGCTCCTTCCACATAACCGAAAAGTTCACTGCCTAAAAGTTCTCTGGGTATAGCCCCGCAGTTCACCGCAATAAAAGGTTCACTACACCGCGAACTGCTGTTGTGTATAGCCTGGGCAAAAAGCTCTTTTCCGGTTCCGCTTTCACCCTGCAGGAGGACATTGCTGTTGGTAGTAGCTGCCATACGGGCTATTTTTACAGCTTCTAAAAATTTAGGGTCTCTGCCTATAATGTCATCAAAGGTAAATGTAGCATGGGATCCACTGAAGCGATTCACCAGATTACGGACTTTTCTTAAAGGGCTTAATATCATAATAGCTCCACTAGCTTTCCCTTTTTCATCACATATTAAAATCTGGGAAGCAATACAGTTTATAGTTTCTTCCTGGTTTTTTATACTAACCTCTATATCGCTGTACTCCTCACAGTTCCCGTTTAAAAGCATATCTTCAACATGCCGGGGAAAACGTATAACCTTTCCAATAAAAACCCCTTTAAGTTTTGATATTCCTTTCCGCAAGATTTTTTCCGCTGCCGGATTCATCTGCTGGATAAAGCCCTCACTGTCTAAAAAAATTACCCCGTCAGACATGTTTACAAAAACATTGTTCATTCTCCGGTTTATAATCGTAAGCTCCTGATTTTTTTGCTGGATCTTTATCTGCAGCATGATGGCTTCAGCAGCAGACACCGCCATACCCAGGGTATGCAGATGGGTTTTTTCTGAAGGCCCTGATATATCGATTACCCCGATAATATTTCCTTTTTCATCTTTTATAGGAGCGGCCGAACAGGTCCAGCCATGCAAAAAAGGCGAATAATGCTCGGGACCCGAAACCTGTACCGGCCTTCCTGTCTTTATAGCAGTTCCTATCGAATTAGTTCCTGCTGCCTCTTCTGCCCAGAAAGTTCCCAAAGATATCAGCTTTTTGGCCTCTTCAAGAACATCTTTATCTCCCAAGGCCTCTATTACATAACCGTTTTCGTCAGTTAAAACCACTATAAATCCTGAACCAGCCACAAATTCATGAATTTTGACCATAAGTGGACGCGCAATCTTTATTAGAACATCTTTTCTCATTATGAGCTCTTCTATCTTATCTTCGCTCAAAACCGGAAGATTACATTCATTCTGAGGTAAAACCCCTTTTTTATAACACCTTATCCAGGATTCCGCAATCTCCCCCCGGAGTTTGGCCGTTTCCAGTTTTCCTGTCCGCATAAAATCCTGCCATATATTTTTTATCTCCAGGCCCTTCTCCGGATCCAGCATGTTATGCCTCCTTAAAACAATCCATTATATTATAAATATAACACAAAACCGGCTTTGCTCTGAAAAAAGAACAAAGCCGGTTTTGTTTTTAAACTAAACTGAAAATTCTTTTATTACCTCTGCGGTTTGCCTTTTCCGGCAGCCTTCACAGAGGAACTTTTCTATTTTTCTTCCTGTTTTATCTTCGATAAATCTTATCTGTTCAGGAGTTGCAAATTCTCTTCCACAGCTCTCGCATTTTATTAAATCAAAGGTTTTATGCCAGATAATTCTCTGCCCATTTTCCTCTTTCACTTCAATGGCTCCGGTAGGGCAAATCTCAGCACATGCCTTACAGCCTATACATTCCTCAGCCCCCTCTGCATAAGGTGTCTCTATCCTTTTGTCAACTCCGCGGGAAACAGCAGCCAAAACTGCACTTCCCATCTCTTCACAAGCATTTACGCATAAACGGCACAGGATACATTTTTCATTTTCAAATCCTTTGAAAAAAAACGGTTTAACCTCATACTCCCCAGCCATTTTCTGAGCAAAAGGGCTTGCCTGAGCTCTTCCAGCTATGAGCATAGCTAGAGTTTTTCTTATTTTCCTTATTTTTTCCGAAGAAGTTATTACCTTAAGCCCATCACTCACTGGATAAGTACAGGAAGCTACCAATTTTCTCTGTCCCCTGCTGTCAATAATCTCTACCATACACATGCGACATGCCCCCTGCCCCTTGAAAGCCGGATGGTAGCAGAGGGTGGGAATAAATATATTTTCCCGGCGACATACCTCAAGGATAGCTTCCCCTGGATAAGCCATAACCTCGCGTTCATCTATCATAATCTTCATGCTCTGCCACCTCCTATCTCACCTTGACTGCCTTAAAGCGGCACCGGCGATAACATTCGCCACAGCGGATGCATTTGTCCTCTATAATTTCATGCTTCTTTTTAGCTTCACCTTTAATCGCATCAACCGGACAATTGCGTTTGCAAAGGGTGCATCCAGTGCATAGTTCAGGGTCAATATAAAATGTAGTGAGAGCAGGACATACCCCGGCTGGACACCTTTTATCAACTATATGGGCAATATATTCATCCTCAAAAAAGCGCAAAGTCGATAAAACCGGGTTAGGAGCAGTTCTTCCCAAAGCACAAAGGGAAGCTTCCTGCATAACTTCCGATATATCCCTTAAAAGCTGTAAATCACTAAGTTCCCCTTCTCCCTTACATATCCGGGTTAAAATCTCAACCAGTGCCCTTATTCCTTCCCGGCAGGGAGTGCATTTACCACATGATTCCCCGGCCAAAAAGTTTGTATAATAGCGGGCAACTTCCACCATACAGGTGGTATCATCCATAACAATAATACCACCAGAACCCATCATGGAGCCTTCACGGGTTAAGGTATCAAAATCCACCTTTAGGTCAAGATGGCTTGCGGGAATGCACCCTCCGGATGGCCCTCCGGTCTGAACTGCTTTAAACTGGCGTCCTTCCGGAACTCCACCGCCTATTTCATATATAATCTCGCGCAAAGTTATTCCCATAGGGACCTCTACCAAACCGGTATTAACCACTTTTCCTACCAACGAAAATACCTTAGTTCCAGGGCTCCCTTCAGTCCCCAGAGAAGCAAATTTTTCCGCACCGTGAAGGATAATCACCGGGATATTAGCCCAGGTCTCCACATTATTGATAACCGTAGGCTGTCCCCATAATCCCTTTTCGGTAGGAAAGACATATTTATCGTGTGGTTCCCCTGGATATCCTTCAATAGACTTGATAAGAGCAGTTTCTTCTCCGCAGACAAAGGCTCCTCCACCCCTCACCAGTTCAATATCAAAACATAAATTGCTTCCCAAAATGTTTTCCCCTAAAAATCCGCGCTCTCTCGCATCTAAAATTGCCTGTCCCAGATATTTAACCGCCAGGTCATACTCATCCCGGACATAAATAAAGCCTTTTTCCGCATTTAACACATAAGCACAAATAAGCATACCTTCGATAATAGTATGCGGATCACCTTCCATAATACTGCGATCCATGAAAGCCCCCGGATCACCTTCATCTCCATTACATATTATATATTTGGGAAAACGGGGGGTGTTTTTACAGGCCTGCCATTTAAGGCCGGTTGGGAAACCTCCTCCCCCTCTTCCGCGCAAACCTGATTTTAAAATTTCCTCTATTACCTCATCCGGAGTCATTTCTTTCAATACTTTTTCTAAAGCCTTATAACCTCCGCGCTCGATATAGTCATCAATAGATCCTGGGTCAATTTCCCCAATATTGCGCAGAGCAATTTTATGCTGTTTGCGGTAAAAATCAGTCTGATGAATAGAAGTTACAAACTCCTTCTTTACCGGATCACGATAAAGAAGACGCTTTACAAGTTCTCCCTTTAAAAGGGTTTTTTCAATTATTTCATCTACATCCTCTGCCTTAACATGACAATAGCTGATATCCTGCGGCATAATCTTGACTATTGGCCCTTTTTCGCACCAGCCATTACAGCCGGTCGCTTTTAAAACCGGCACAACCGCAAAATCCGGATTATCCTTGAGCCTGTCCATAAAAGCTGCAAGAACCTGCCTGGCACCATTAGCCGTGCAGCCGGTTCCACAGCAAACCATAATTTTATTTACACTGCTTTCAATCTTCATTTTTTCCTTCATGGGCATATCCTCCATACTCCCTGATAATTTTTTCTACATCACCCGGCATTACTTTGGCATAAACCCTGTCATTTACCACCACCACCGGGGCCAAAGCACATGCGCCCAGACAATTTACTGTTTCTATTGAAAATCTACCATCCGGGGTGGTTTCGCCCGGTCTTATGCCCAAACACTTATAAAGCTGCTCTATCAGGGTTTCCGATCCTTTAATATGACAGGCAGTTCCGTCACATACCCTGAAGACATATTGCCCCTTAGGAGTCAAGCTGAAAGCTTTATAAAATGAGGCCATGGCATAAACGCGGCTTAAAGGAACCCCTACATAAAAAGCAAGCATTCTTAGGCCGGCTTTAGGGAGATAGTTAAACCTTTTTTGCATATCCTGCATTACTGCTAAAATATAGCGTTCTTCAGGAGGATAATTATCAAGTATCTCCCTTATATCCGCAAGCATCTTTGCTTCATCTGCAACCTTCACCATATAAAATCCTCCTCACATCTTCAGTTTCACAATAAAGAAGCCTTTCCAAAACTATAAAAACTGCAAAGGAAAGGCTTCTTTAATTGACTTAGAGGCTTAATTTTATAATTTATTAAGCTAGGTCTAATTCTTTAAGCTTTTCTTCAGTCGGAACACCGTTTTCATCCCATCCGCGCACTTTATAATAAAGCGGAAGCATAACATCGAGTTTAACTACATTCCCTTTATGTGGACCATCTTTCATAGGCTCTTTTAAAAGCCTTTCAGGGAGTGTATCGTCTTTAGCCGAAAAACCTGCCTTAAGATTAAACAAACGTTCTAAATTCCAAATGCGCTCCCCTGCTTTAAGATATTCTTCATCTGAGATATTAAATCCGGTAGCCGTTCTAAGCTGTTCAGCAAGTTCTGGAAGTCCCAGAGCAAAAGTTACAAAAAGGCATATACCGGAAGAATCGAGGAGAGCCGTTAAATCCTGGAATGTCTTTAAAAGTTCAGGTTTTCCTTCTACCGTATCAGGGTCAACCTTAACCGGAACGCCTAAAACTTCAGGAGAAGTCATATATCCTCTTACATGACAGCCTCCCCGGTTTGATGTAGCATATTCAAGACCTATTCCCTGTTGTCCCCTTGGATCATAAGCAGGCAGTTCCTGTTTTTTAACAGTCATTGAAAACTCAGGATGCCCATAGCTTTCAGCTAACCTATAAGAACCTTCCGCCAATTCGTCCCCAAAACCTTCCCGGTAAGCAGTCTTTCGAACCATCTCTACCAGCATTTCGCCATCGCCCCAGTCAAGGTTAATCTTATCCCTGGGGATTATCCCCTTTTGCACCATTTCTACCGCACAGGCCAAGGTTCCGCCCATAGTTATAGGGTCAAGTCCCAACTCGTTGCAAAGGAAATTAGCCTTACTTATCGCTTCAAAATTATCTATTCCCAGATTAGAGCCAAAAGCCCAGGTAGCTTCGTATTCCGGACCTTCTCCCAAGCTCCTGAACTTGCCTTCTTTTATGCGGGTAACCCTTCCGCAGGCAATTGAACAGCCAAAACAGCCTTTATTTCGCACCAGGTATTTTTCAGCCTGATATTCCCCGGAAATCTTTTCGGCATTCGGGAATACCGCAGCTTCGCTGAAGTTTTTAACCGGCAGTCCTCCATGCTCATTCAAGATGTTTATCAAAACATTGGTTCCATAGGAAGGAAGACCTGAACTGGTTACCGGATGTTCTTTAAGCTTCTTTCTGGCATCTAAAACTGCAGCCTTAAAGCCTTCACGGTCAGCCACTTTAATTCCGCCCGTTCCCCTGACTGCTATTGCTTTAAGGTTTTTAGAGCCCATTACCGCACCTACGCCTGAACGTCCCGCTGCCCGGTTGTATTCGTTCATAATGCAGGCAAACTTAACCAAATTTTCTCCAGCCGGTCCAATACATGCTACTTTAGCCTCTTCATCTGTTTCTGCTTTAATAGTATCAGTAGTTGTAACCACATCGGTTCCCCAGATGTGAGATGCGCTTCTCAATTCGACCTTATCATCATTTATCCAGAGATATACCGGCTCTTTTGCCTTGCCTTCAATAATGACTCCATCATAACCTGCATATTTCAGTTCCGGACCAAAACTGCCGCCTGAGTTAGAAGCCGCAATAGTTCCGTTCAAAACCCCTTTAGTAACAACATTATAGCGGCCGGCCGAGCTGGCTAAAGTCCCGGTAAGAGGCCCAGTCATAAATATAATCTTATTTTCTTCACTTAAAGGATCCACTTTGGGATCTACCTCGTCGCAGAATATCTTAGTGCCTAATCCCCTGGCGCCTATGTAGCCATGCAGCAGCTCTTCATCAATTTCTTCAAGCCTGACAGTTCCTGCAGTAAGGTCAACCCGTAAGACTTTTCCCATCCATCCGTACATCTTTACCTTACCTCCTCTAAAACTTCTTTAATCTTAGCCGCTGCTGCCCGCCTCTTCAAGCTTACTGCCGGACTGGATTTACTAAAAGTCAATGCTTTCGAACCGCAATTCTTTACACATTCTGGATCTCCTCCGCAGAGATCACATTTTATGATCTGGTTGTCTTTGGCATCATAAAAAGTAGCTCCGAAAGGACAGGCAATCATACACATCTTGCAGCGTATGCATACTTCATGGTTAACTTCCATGGCACCGGTAGCTTCACTGCGGGATATAGCCCCTACCGGACATACCTCCATACACGGTGCCGGATCGCACTGCTGGCATACTGCGGGGAAAAAGAAACCAGTCTTTTCAAAGCCTACTACTGCTATTCTGGATCGTGTCGGGTCAAACTCCCCTGTATGCATAAACGAACAGGTAAGCTCACAGGTGCGACAGCCGGTACATTTCTCAGGCTGAACATAAATAACATTTCCCATACCTTTTCCTGGCCCGCCCTTAGGCAAACCAGTTTACTCCCTCCCTTTCTCTTTATTTTCACAGTCCTGAATATTTTCAAAAAATCAAGGACTGCTCAAAAACCTGTCTAGCTAATCTGTTATTCAGATATTGCAAAATTTATGCCAGAATTAAGAAAATAAAAAAACAGCGTCAGATGATGCTTTATAAGCTTTTGCCTTTTTCAGTTATGTTTCATAAGTGTAACATATATGTAACTTTAGTGGCATTATATTAACATTGCTTTAACATATTGTTACACATCTCTCAGGCTAATTCTAAAACTTCACTTTCCATTTCCAAAAAATCAAAAAACAGAACTTTCCCGTGCAGGATTTCTCCGCGCCCTAAAATAACCTTGACCGCCTCTGCCGCCTGCAAAGCAGCTGTTCCACCCACCACAAAAGACAGAACTCCTTCCTCTTTTTCAATCCCCTGCCCTTTAATGCCCATCCGGCAGAGATTTTCCAAAGTTTCATCCCCGGGAAACTGGGTTCCTACTTCTCCGTACCATCCCCCTACCATACCGTAAACTAAAGGAACCTTCTTTTCCCGACATATTCCGGCAAGTTCCAGACGAGAAGGAATACTGTCCAGGGCATCTACTACTACCTTTATGTCGCTCTCCCACATCTCTTCAAAACCTTCTTCAAACCTCGCCTTTATGCCTTTAAACTCTACTTCCGGATTAATAAGAGACAAAGCCTCTTTTACCACCTCAACCTTGCTCTTATTGATAGTTGACATATCGGCAAAAATTTGACGGTTAAGGTTGTGTTCGGCAAACTCATCCGGGTCAAAAGCTGTAATTTTGCCTACTCCAAGCCTTGCCAGGTAAGATATGACATATCCGCCCAGTCCTCCACAACCTGCTACCAGAACATGCGATCTTTTAAGCTCTTCCTGTTCCTTCCTGTCTATCGCATTAAAATTGCGCATGTACCTGATATTAACCACCTCCTACCAGTGGAAAGATAGACAACACATCCCCTTCCTTAAGTTCGACTTCTAAAGAGACATGTTTGCCGTTTATAAAAATTATCCCCAGTTCTTTTACCGGAAGGGAAAGCTGTTTTACTACATCTTTCACCTTAGTTCCTTCCGGATAATCAAAAACCTCCTCCTTAAACCGCCCTTTCCGGAAAGTCGCAAAAAGCTTTACCTTTACCTTCAATTTCGCACACCTCCTTATATTCCTTTTTCTATTCCTTTCTTTATCAACTTTTCTGCAATAATTATGAATTTCCCACTCCTTTTGGGAATTGTTCCTTTCATGCTTTTATCCCTTCACATTCAATATTCTCCCTTACCATTATTACATATATTAATATATTGATCAGATAATCAGGCACTCCTCTTTTTTTAATGTAACTAAAATACTAAAATTCCTAAATATTTGCTTTTTAGCCAAAAGTTATAAATATAATTTTAATAAATAGAAAATAATCTGTTTTTAATTTATAAGGTTTTGTCGTATAATGTCATTTAGGGCTTAACATTTCAAAAATTTACAGTTTAATCTTTAGGAGGTATATAACTATTTACGACATTGTTCGCAGAGGAATTGCTAAAGGGCTTAATCTTAGTTGGGAACTCGTAATCAAAGTAGTTTTGCCCGTATACCTAATTGTGTCGTTTTTGACATATACGCCGGTAATCAACTGGTTATCCAAAATCATGACTCCTCTAATGCAGCTTATAGGGTTACCGGGAGAGGCAACAGTTCCCATCGTTCTAGGAGCTTTGGTCAGTGTTTATGCTGGTATCGCAGCAGTTGTTCCGCTAGGGTTTGATGTTAAAGAGCTCACCATAATTGCAGCCATCCTGCTTATTGCTCATGATATTCCTATAGAAGCAGCCGTAAGCAAGAAAACCGGCAGCACTTTTATAAGCCTTATAATCATAAGAATTATTGTGGCTTTTGTGGTGGGAGCAGTTATAAATTTGATAATGTAGGAGGAGCACTTTGCAACCAATAAATATAATATTAGAAGTAGTAAAAGGTAGTATTACTCTTGTTATCCAATTGTCATTGATAATAATCGGCATAATGATACTGATAGAATTCCTGCAAACCTATAATATCTTGAATAAACTTACCGCGTTCATAACACCTATAACAAAATTAGCAGGAATATCCAGGAATGGCAATTTGTCTATTCTTGCCGGACTCCTGCTGGGTATAGGCTATGGTGGAGCTATTATTATTGACTCTGCTCAGCAGGGAAAACTGAAACCGGAAGAAATCTACCTTATAAACTTATTTTTGGTAATATGTCACTCTTTAGTAGAAGATACACTTATTTGGTTAGCTATAGGTGCCAAAGTGATTCATATTCAAATAGCTCGTCTGTTTCTGGCCATATTGATTTGTTTTATCTGTTCATGGTATCTACAAAGAATAAATACTGACAGACAGAATATCAATCTATAAAAAACCTTATTTCACTTTGGCTGTTATGTTTAATCCTGGAGAAACATGTATATTACGAGATAAAGCTAACCACCTCACAATATTTTTATATTCCCTTATGTGTTTATCAATAATTTGCAAAAAAGTATAGATGTTGAGCAATCATTCCTAAATTATTTCTCTACATATTAAAATAATTCATAAATCCTTTGGTATAAGCAAATGATAACATTTGAGATAACAACGAAGCCTCCATCAACCTATTATCCGCTGTACGTTCCAATACCAAGCTGTTCAAATCATCATATAACTCTAAAGTATATTCTTGAGGTTCTTCAGAAAACATTTCCTTATGTCTTTGATATCTTCTTACATCTTGTCGGGAAAAACCAAGGCTTCTATGCACGTAGTTTTCCATTCTTTCAACAGAAATTTTCAAATCAGCCAAAAATTTAATATTATCCTCATTTTGGAGAAGTTTGTATAAGAAAAAGCTGCTGCATAATTTGCAAAATTCAACTGCCTCTTCTACATTCATATTTTGCAAAGGGGTAAAATCAATCTGATTACCATTGAATTCTTCATTCAATTCCGATATAATTGTAAACGCTGTAAAACAGCCATATTCCAAAGCACGAAAAAAGTCCCTGAAAAAGTCGTTTTCTGGGAAACTATCGGCTACTTTACGAAAATGCATCAAGACACTATTTAGTCCGAAAGGTATTTTTACCTGCTTATTGTTGTTTTCTTCCTTTTCCGCTTTAAGTTCATTAATTTTTTCAGCAGGTAATTCCAGATATTGCAAAGCCCTTTTTGTTGCTTCATGCAATGATTGCAAAGAAGAAAAATCCCCAGTCATATAAACTTCCTCAGCTCCATATACCCCATTAGCTAACATTTCATTTAGTTCATTAGATTCCATTTTTCGCAGGAACTCAAGCAACATAAGTACTGACAGTGGAGCAAAATGGTCTTCATCTCCCATTGAATTAGATGTTATAATTATCGGACAGCCATTACTGTCTTCGATCAATTCTCCTGAATATGTTTTTATTGGATTCAAAACAGGTTTATCAATCAGCATAAAATCCGACTCAAAATAATTAAATACCGATTTATCCAGGTTGTTTACACTAACATTGACCACACTCCTCAGATTTTGTACCAACTGTTGAGCATTACCCAGGTTAAAAATCATTTTAGTATAATATGTAACGAAAAGTTGAGAAAATAACAATAAACTATTACGCTCATAACCTTTTGAAATACTGCACTTGACTGAAGCACTTAACTTATCCCTAAAGTCAATATCTGCCTTAGCTATCAATCTGTCCATCTTTTACCTCCAATAATTGTATTAATTAATACTAACTAATTATAAGTTTACCATATAAGAAATATCAGGTAATTATCTGTAATGTTTTATTAACGATAAATATAATTTATTTGAGTGAAAAATATAATTACTAGAAGCAATTGCCGGTAGATAAAAATAACAAACTCTCATATATTATTTCTACACATTCAGCAAACACTATCTAATTAATTCCATTCCCAACCTGGCTCCAAATTCCTCAGCTTGTTTTAGTTCTTCCTTACTAATATGATCAAGCGATAAGTATCCTTCTTTCCGTGAGGGGCAACCAATAATAAAATTTGCATTTTGGCAAGAAATCGAGCCTACATACTTTGCTCCTTTAGATGTAACCAATCTTTGAAGTATATCTATAGATTTTCCCTTGTTAGTCCCATAGGCTACAAAAATAAAAACCGGTTTGCCGCTAAGTTCTTTACATTGACTAATATACTTTCTTATTTCTCTAACAGGATTAAAGAAATAAACAGGCGAGCCAATACCAATAAGATCATACTGACAAATATTGCGAGGCTTTGCATGCATAATATTGTATAAGTCAACATTATACCCGACACTTTGTAATCCTTTAGTTATATATTCAGCAACCTTTGCAGTTGTCCCACTCTGCGAATAATAAATTATTAAACATTTTCCCATAATTATTCTCCTAACTATCATAACTGAGATATTTTCATATCAATCAGCACAGGAAAATCCAGTTTTCTATAGACAGAAAAAGGATTCTCCCTCTGTCTTGGCCGAATATTTCAGGCAACAACAAATCTTAAAATCAAAAACGGAAAAAGGTACAGTTATCTATGTTTATTCGACAAAAATATTTACTTTCCTTCAAGAATCCTGTAAAAATATGCCTCCACTCCAAATGTATAATTATTCTTGATACCATTTGGCAAAAAAATCCTTTTCATTTATTCAACTCTGATAAAACTGGCCGTTTTTTTTCGAAGAGCAGGACTGCCGCTATGGGATATTTCCTTTAAAACAGAGGCTTTTTCCAATACCTTTAATTATCAGAAATCACAGAAAAATATTGCTTTTGCGAACTTTAAATCGAAGTGAGAATAAAATATAAATAAATATAATAAGCCACAAAAAACAAGAAGCTTTAAAAGATAATCTTAATAGTTTTTTATAAATAAAATATTAGGTATTGTAAAATAATGGTTGAGTGATACAATTAAAGCAGGATTTATATATATTTATATATTGTATTACATAATTTGAAAAAGGGGAGGTCTGCTGGATGAAGCAGCGAGTTATTTTGCTATCTGTTATGTTTGTGCTTCTGCTGTTTACTGCTCCAGTTTTAGCTGTCGGGGGAGGAATTACCATTGAAATAAATGGATCTGTGTATACCCCTGAAGTAGCTCCTGTGCTGGAAAATGGTATCACATATGTTGATCTGGCCAGCATTGAAAAAATTATAGGGGCTGATATTGAAGCCAAGGGTAATTCATTGACCATAGTTAAGAATCAAAATGTTCTTAAACTGCAGGTTCCGCAAAATTCAGCCTATTTGAATGATAATGAGATAAAAATGCCGGCTGCTCCGTTTATAAAAGATGGAGAGATAATGGTTCCTCTACGCTTTACACTGGAAAATCTGGGAGCTCAAATAGGCTGGGATCAAACAAAAAAAACCGTAACTGTAGCTTATAAAGAAACCAGAAACGGAATGTCGGCAGATGAACTTCTGGTTAAATCATCTGAAAAACTGATGCAGTTTAACACCTATAAGATGTCCGGCGATATAAAAACGGATATGGAAATGTTGGTCACCGGAGAAGAAACAGCTTCTGTGAATATAGGCATGAACATAAAAGCAGAATCTTTTTATCAAAAAGAACCTCTGGTTATATATACAAAACAAAAAATCTCCATGTCGGGGCAGGGAATTCCGGCAGAATTACAGGATATGACTGCGGAAAGTGTATTGAAAGAGGACGTATATTATACCAAATTACCCAACCAGGGATGGGGCAGAATGGATCTAAGTGAATTTAATTTTAAGGAACTTATTGAACAATATAATACTCAGGATCCGGCTACAATGCTTAAAATGATGAAGGATTTTGGAATAAATTCAACTTTTGGCAATGACATAACAATTGGTGGCAAAGAATACTGGGTTATTATCAGCACCCTTGATAAAGCAAAATTTGCACAAGAATATCAAAAAATGTTAGAGCAGTTGGCTCCTGGTATGCCTGGGGTAGATGTTAACCAGCTAATGAACAAAACCGACTTTAATATTTATTACTATAAAACTTATATCAATAAACAAAGTTTGCTGAGTGAAATGATAGAAATGAAAACAGATATGCGTTTAAACCTTAAAAACTCTGAGCCTACGGATAAATCTGCTGAGAACATCAAAATGAACGCAAGCATAGAGTATAATATCAAGATGTCAGACTTTGATAAACCTTTTACACTTCCAGATCTCAGTTCAGCAATAGATATGGATGAAATCCTTTCTAAAACGGATGTTAATTAAGTTAAGTAAAGATTATTACGGAAATGGCTCCTTACTTATTTTCTAAAGAAAGCGGCAAATGCCGCTTTCTTTACGGTTTAAATTTTTTTACCAGTTTCTAAATCCGCATCCCTACCCAGCCTAAAATCAACATAAAAATAGGCACCAGGAACACTGCCGGCAATAGATTGGCCACCTTGATTTCCTTCAGCCCAGTAAGGTTTATGCCTAAAACCGCGATTAAAACTCCGCCTACTGCGGTAATGTTGTTCAAAATGGCATCATTAAGTAAAGGTTTTATCAAGCCGGCAGCTAAGCTTATGCCTCCCTGATATATAAGAACAGGAATAGCGGAAAAGATCACACCTAGGCCCATGCTGGCAGCAAATATTAGAGAAAATATGCCGTCAAGCATGGATTTGACGAGGAGTATCTGATAGTTTCCGTTGAGCCCGTCTTCTAAAGCCCCGATTATAGCCATAGCTCCAATACAGAAGAGAAGGGTTGCCGATACAAAGCCTTTGACAAACTGGCTCTCGCTTTCTCCCATCAGGCGTTTTTCAAATTTTCTTCCCAGTTCGTTAAGCCTTTCATCCCACCTTCTCCATTCTCCAATTACAGCTCCTAAAGCAAGGCTCACACCTATAAGGGCATAATTTTCACCCTGCAAGGCACACTGAATCCCTATAATTATTACCAAAACCCCTAAACCATCCTGTATGGTTCTACTTATATTATCCGGTATTCCTTTTTTAAGGAATAATCCAATAATCCCCGCTATTACAATCGCTCCTGCATTGATTAAAGTTCCTGTCAAAACAAACCCTACTTTCCTGGATAATTTTTATCTCTGATTTACAATCTCTAAAAATTCTGCCTCAGTTAAAATAGCAATTCCAAGTTCCCGCGCTTTTTCATATTTGCTGCCCGGATTTTCTCCAACCACTACAAAATCAGTCTTTTTACTTACACTACTACTCGTCTTTCCTCCCTGTTTTTCAATAAACTCTTCAGCTTCTTTGCGGGTAAGACTCTTTAAAGTTCCAGTCAAGACTATCGTCTTTCCGGCTAAAGCCTGACCCTCGCCTATTTCCTCTTCCTCCACCATGTTGACCCCTAATGCCTTTAGGTTTTCAATCATAGCAATATTTCGCGGCTCGCTAAAGAACAAAATTATGCTTTCCGCCATTTTATCCCCGACTTCCGGGATCTGTTTAAGCTCATCAGTAGTAACCTTTTTAAATTCATCTATGCTTTTTATATAGCGGGTAAGGGTTTTAGCCGTTTTTGCACCTATATGCCGTATACCTAAAGCGGTAATCAAATGGTGTAAAGGCCTCTTTTTGCTGTCTTCAATGGCTTTTATAAGGTTAGATGCCGACTTTGGACCCATACGCTCTAATTTTTCTAATTCTTCTGCTTTAAGGCGGTAAATGTCATCTATGCTTTTTACCAGACCTTTATCCACCAGCTGTTCAACCACTGCCGGCCCCATACCTTCTATATCCATAGCATCGCGGGAAGCAAAGAATATAAGGCTTTCTTTCAATCGTGCCGGACAGTTTATGTTATCACAGCGTATTGCTACTTCATCAGGATATTGGACTGCTTTGCTTCCACATACTGGACAATATTCCGGAGCTTCTATCTTTTTTTCCTTTCCGGTTCTTTTCTCCGGCAGGGAAGCAATTATCTCCGGAATTATATCACCTGCCTTGTGAACTAAAACAGTATCCCCAATTCTTATATCTTTTTCTTTTACTAAATCAAAATTGTGAAGACTAGCCCGGCTTACCGTAGTGCCAGCAAGGCTTACCGGTTCTAATATGGCAGTAGGAGTAATAATACCGGTTCGCCCTACATTTATTTCCACATCTTTCAGAATCGTTTCTTTTTGTTCAGCCGGGAATTTAAAGGCTATCGCCCAGCGTGGGCTCTTTGCAGTATAGCCTAAAACCTCCCGGGGAGCAAAAGGGTTAAGCTTCACTACTACTCCATCTATTTCATAAGGCAGTTCATGCCTCTTCTCACCGTATTCCCTACAATACTCATATACTTCATCTATATCCTGACAAAACCGGTAATGGGGATTAACCGGGAAGCCTTGTTCCTTCAAAAAATTCAAGGCTTCTTCCTGGGTTTTAATCTCTTCTCCTTCGATGTACAAAATATCATATATAAATGCAGAAAGATTGCGCCCAGCGGTTATCCTGGGGTCAAGCTGTCTTAAGGAACCGGCTGCTGCATTGCGGGGATTGGCAAAAGTTTTTCCTCCTTTTTCTTCCTGTTCCTGATTTAGACGCAGGAAAGCCTCTTTAGGCATATATATTTCTCCCCGCACCTGAAGGTTTTTTATTTTATCTTTAAGCCTTAAAGGAATTGCTTTTATTGTCTTGACATTAGAGGTAACATCTTCACCGGTGATTCCATCCCCTCTGGTAGCAGCTGTTTTTAATATTCCATCTTCATAGATAAGGGCAATAGAAAGGCCGTCAATTTTCAATTCTGCTACATAAGAAGGATTTGGGGCTTCTTTTTTTATCCTTCGGTCAAACTCTCTGAGCTCCTCTAAAGAAAAAACATTATCAAGGCTTAAAAGGGGGACCCTGTGCTGATAAGTCCCAAATTTTTCTAAAGGTTTGCCTCCTACCCGCTGGGTGGGGGAATCCGGGGTTATAAGTTCAGGGTGTTTTTCTTCCAGTTCTTTAAGTTCCTTCATTAACCTGTCATATTCAGCATCACTTATAAGGGGATTATCTAATACATAATAGTGATGGTCATGTCTGCGTATTTCTTCCCTGAGTTTTTCAATATATTCCTTTAAGTCCACGCTTTCTGCCTCCTTTGTTTTGTTAACCTATTTTCTCCAGAGGCGCGATATCCAAACGCAGCATTTTAGTCCCGACATGGGCAAAGTCAATAATCCCTATCTGTCCATCATCCATAAATCCTGTAACAACTCCAATCCCAAACTTACTGTGGCGCACTTTGTCTCCTTCAGCAAGCTTCGAATTCATAAAAGCTCTTCTTTCCTCAGGGGTACAAATAAGTTCAGGAGGAATCTCTTTTAAAAACCGGGAAGGCGGATTGCTCCGTTCATACCCGTAGAGAAGACGGGTTACGGCATTGGTAAGATAAAGTTTTTCCATCGCCCTGGTTATTCCAACATAGCAGATTCTTCTCTCTTCTTCCATCTCTTCCGGAGTCTCACAGCGGTAAGAAGGAAAAACGCCCTCTTCCATTCCGGTCATAAACACTACCGGAAACTCAAGTCCTTTAGCCCCATGATAGGTCATAAGAAAAACCGCATCCTTGTAGTCCATTTCATCTGCATCCTGAACCAAAGCAATTTTCGCCAAAAATTCCTCTAACCTTCCGCCTTCTTCCCTCTCAAATTCAACTGCCAAAGACCTTAATTCTTTCAAGTTATCAATCCTGACTTCAGCCCCTTTAGGATCATTATGGCGCAGATCTTCGACATATCCGGTCATCTCCATAACATTATCCAGTATTTCAGTAATCGAAGCTCCTGACTCATTAAGCCCGGCAAAAAATTTTACCATACCGAAAAACTCTTCTAAAACCCCAACCATTTTTTGGCTAATGCCAGGAACAGCACTACAGTCGGCCAAAGCTTCCAAAACCGGCAAGTTTTTTTCCATAGCATATCTTTCGATTTTGTTCAAAGTTTTTTCGCCAATTCCGCGGCGGGGCACATTTATTATCCGGCGGAAGCTTAATATATCATTAGGGTTGCAGGCCAGTTTAAGATAAGCGATTATATCTTTTATTTCTTTACGCTGATAAAATTTATATGCCCCTACAATATGATAAGGTATATACTTCGCCAGTAATGCCTCTTCCAACGCGCGCGACTGGGCATGAGTCCGGTATAAAATGGCAAAATCACTGTATTTTCTGTTCTCTTTTGCAGCCAGTTCAGCAATAGTATCAGCAATAAATCTGGCTTCCTGAAAACTGTCCCGGGCACAAAAATGAATAATCTTTTCTCCTTCTTTTCTGGTGGTATAAAGGTTCTTTTCTTCTCTGTCTTCATTATGTCGTATTACAGCATTGGCCGCTTCCAATATGTAGCGGGTAGACCGGTAATTTTGCTCCAGCTTTATCATAACTGCTTCCGGATAATCTTTTAAAAACCTCTTTATATTATAAGGCTCTGCCCCTCTCCAGCTGTAAATTGACTGATCCGGATCACCCACCACAAATATATTGCGGTGTTCGGAGGCTAAAAGATTAGCCCATATATACTGTGCGTAGTTGGTATCCTGGTACTCATCAATCATAATATATTTAAACCATTTCTGGTATTTGGCCAAAACATCCGGATTTTCCCTAAAAAGCCGAATGCACAGAAAAATAAGGTCATCAAAATCTAACGCATTAAGCTCTTTTAAACGCAGGTTATAAAGCTTAAAAAGCCGGTAATATTTCTCTTTTTCACCTTCTGGGCAAGAAAGGTTTTTAAAATAGTCTTCAGGTTTTATAAGCTTGTTTTTTATCTGTTTAAAATGATAAAGCAGATTTTCCGGCTTAGTTTCATAATCTTTTTCTGCTTTTAACATCTCTTTTAAAAGCGACTTAACATCACTTTCATCCATAATGGAAAAGTTTTTGTTATATCCCAAAGGCTCTATATCCATCTTAAGTATTTTATAGCAGGCAGCATGGAAAGTCTGAATCCACTGACCCGTATAATCTGGAATCATTCCGGCAATACGGGTGCGCATTTCTTCTGCTGCTTTGTTGGTAAAAGTTATAGCCAGAATAGAGTTGGGATGCACCCCCTCATCTATAAGATTGGCAATTCGACAGGTTAAAACCTTTGTTTTACCGCTGCCGGCGCCGGCCAAAACCATACAGGGGCCTTCTTTATGTATAACAGCTTGCCTCTGCTGTTTATTCAAATTCTCCTGTATCTCAAGCATTTTCAACTTTACCACCTTTATAATTTTGATTAAGTTATGATTTGCTATTTATGATAGCATAACTCTCTACTGGCATAAACCTGGCAGCCAGATGACAGACAATTACCGCCAGAACTAATCGAATCAAAAGTATAGGCAACCATTTGGCACCTATCGCCGCAAAAAGCAATGTATCTTCAAAAACTGAATGACATATTACAAGAAAAAGATTTATAAGGTAAATTTCGCGATAGGAAAGCCTACCCTCTTTCGCACTGTTTATAATAAGCCCTCCTCCATAGCTTATACCAAAGATAAGACCTGCCATTATAGGCAGGTTAGCTTCTTTAGAAAGTCCTATAATACGGGTTACCGGATCAGCAAGGATCGTAATTTTATCTAAAAGTTTAAGTTCTTTAAAAATTTCAATAAATATCATTAAAGGTATAACTATAAGTGCAATCTGTCCCACACTTTTAAGGCTGCCAATCAAAGCAAAACCTAGAATATCTATAAATGTCAACCCTATCTCACCTCTTTACAAGACTACATTAAAAAAAGCTCCTATGATAAAAGCCATGATTATACGGGTTAAAACTAAAAAGGAAGTCTTTACCCCTGTCATCCTGGCTATCGCCGTTTCCATCGGCAAACTGTGAGCTAAAAGCAGTATAGCCGCAATGATCGTTATCTCCTTAATGCTCATATTTAAAGGAAGTATGGCTCCTATAGCCGCATATATATTTACAAAAAAACCTAAAACTACAGGTAAAGCTGCTTTTCCCGGCAGTCCCACCAGTTTCATTACCGGAGACATAAAACGAGAAATCCCCTCCAATAAACTGGTATGAGTAAGAAAAGTAATAATAAAATAGACTGGTATTACAATCTTTGCCAGTTCATAGGTTGTTTTAATTCCATTATTAAAACCGCGTTTAATTGCTGCAATCATAAATCATCCCTCAGTATTTTCTTATTTTTCCTGTCACCGTTCAATTAAATAAGCATATCTTTTAGATTACTCATTAGATACTAATTTATCAAGAGAAGATTTGCAATTTGTAGATAAATAAGCCCAGCATATAAAGCATTTATGCTAAAATAAAAGGGAAACAAAATCAAACAAAGGAGATGCTATGAGCACATCCAAAAACACTTATAAAAAAATTTTTTTAATTCTCGGCATAAGTGCTTTAGTTCTAATTGCGCTCAAGTTTCTTCTGTCTGACAACGATTCCCTAAATTTTAACACCCAAAACTTCTACTCACCCGTAGAAAAAATTCCGCCCGAAGAGCGTACTGTTCCTGACCTGATAGTTCTGGGGGCTCGTAAAGAAGTAGAAAAAAAAGTAACCTATGACGCTTCCTATGTTGTCATAGATTACCCTGGTGGGGATGTTCCCCAGGATCGCGGAGCATGTACAGATGTTGTAATACGCGCTTTTCGTAATGCCGGCATTGATCTGCAGGTTCTGATACATGAAGACATGCAAAAAAATTTTGCAGAATATCCGAACAACTGGGGACTGGACAAGCCCGACCCAAATATTGACCACCGCCGTGTCCCCAACCAAATGCACTTTTTTAAAAAGCATGGCCTCGTATTAACTACTCAAGTAGAAAACCATTTGACCGAATGGCAGTGGGGAGATGTGGTGTACTTCAAATTTGATAACGGGTTGGAACACTGTGGTATAATAAGTGACCGCAAAAATAGCAAAGGTATACCCCTGGTCATTCACAACGCTGGAATAGCAACAGAAGAAGACTGTCTAAAGCGCTGGCAGATAATAGGTCATTACCGCTATCCCCCGTAACCTCTCTTCTTCAAAACAAATATAAACTCTTCAACCAGCCAGGGGTCAAACTGGATACCTGCACATCTTCTAAGCTCCTCTACTGCCTTTTCATGAGACATCGCCCTACGATACGGACGGTCATTGGTCATAGCATCATAAGCATCGGCAATAGCTAAAATTCTGCATTCTAAAGGAATTTCATTGCCTTTAAGCCCTAATGGATAACCTTTTCCATTCCACCATTCATGGTGTTTTAAAATCCAGTCGGCAATAAATACCAGCTCAGGAGCGGATAAGGCTATACGATAGCCTATTTCGCTATGTCCTTTCATGATCTCATATTCCTCTTCTGTCAAAGGCGCTGGTTTAAACAAAATGGAGTCAGGTATTCCTACCTTTCCTATATCATGGAATTGAGCAAAAAGCCTTAAATCATTGATACGATTTTCCGAAAGATTAATAGCTTCTGCAACTGCCACCACCAGATCCTGCATTCTTTCTCCATGTCCTTCAGTTATAAAATCGCGGGCTTCTAAAGCTTTAGTTAATGTCTGCACAATAGAGCTGCGAGTACTCTGTCCACTGTGCAGTTTTTCCCGGTACATGCCGTTATCTGCCTGGCGGAACAAATCTTGCATGTTTATATTGCAAATATCCCTTACTGCATAACCAACAGAAAGACTAAGCCACATGCTGCTGTTTCTTTCATTATAATCTTTAATATTATTTTTAAGTCGATTTACAGCTTTTTCAGTTACTTTCCGGTCAGCCCGCGGAAGAAGAACAGCAAATTCATCTCCTCCCACCCGGGCTATGACATCATCTTTGCGAAAAGAAGACTTTAATACTTCAGCAGCAGACTTAAGTAAAAGGTCTCCCTTATCATGACCTAAAGTGTCATTTACCAGTTTCAGTCCATCTACATCACACATTATAAGTCCTACCGGCACACAGCCACTGCTTTCCATAAGCCGCATTTGCTCCTCAAAATAAAAGCGGTTGTAAAGACCGGTGAGCGCATCATGACAACTCAAATAAGTAAGCTTTTCCTCAGCCTTTTTGCGCTCCGTAATATCTCTTCCCACTGACTGATAGCCTATAAGTTTCGCCCATTTATTAAATAAAGCCCGGTGAGTCCACTGCTGCCAGCGTATCTCTCCATCCGGCATTTCTACCCTGCTTTCAATATTGCACACCGATTTCATCAGATTAAGCACTTTAAGCGAATCAGCCACATATCCCCTGTCAGCTTCATATACCAGATCCCGAAACTTCATGCCGCGGAGTTTTTCCCGGCTTTGCCGGTAATAACGGCAAAATGCCTCATTCACAAAATCTAGATGACCTTCTGCATCAAGTCTCATTATAAGCTCCGTCTGATCTTCCACTATCGCTCTATATTTTGCTTCGCTCAGTTCCAACTCTTTTAATGCCCTTTTAGTTTCTGTTATATCTTCTGCCAAAACCATGCTCCCGCCAATGTTCCCTTCTTCGTCTATTATAGGAGCTGCATTCATTTTTAAAATTATCTTCCTGCCGTCTTTGTGTATAAAAGGGATTTCATAACTGCTGTCTTTGCCCTGTTTTATACATTTATCCAGTTCTGCTGCTGCCTGAACATGATAACCGGGTGCCACAAGTTCAAGTAAATACCTTCCTAAAACTTCCTCAAAAGAGTAGCCTATAACCTCGGTTGAACGCTTGTTTATAAAGGTAATCCTTCCTTCTATGTCACAAGTAAAAAAAAGTTCATTCATATTGTCAATAAGGGTATTAAGATAGTTAACCTGCTTTTTTAAATTTTTTTCACTCCTCAATAAAGCTTCTTCTGCCTTTTTGCGTTCGGTAACATTGCGCAATATACCTCTAAACCCTACAATTTTATCTGATTCTAATATAGGAAGCACTGTGCTTTCTACATAAAGCCTGGTTCCATCCTTCCTTATAACTTCCCAGCTCAACTCCCTGAGCCGTTTACCTGTTCGGTAAACCTGATTAAATTCCTTTAAAACTTTTTTCCCATTCTCCTCATCCATTACTTTGCGGAAATTTATGCCGGTAAATTCCTGTCTGGTATATCCTATATTTTGCAGAAGAAAATCATTGAAATAAGTGAAGTTTCCTTTCAAATCCACTTCAAAATAACCGTCTTCTATGCTTTCTACAATGTAACGATATTTTTCTTCACTTTCGCGCAGAAGCTTTTCTGCCTTTTTCTGTTCAGTAATATCCCTTATAGTCTCTATCGCTCCGATAATGCTTTTTTTATGGTCTAAAAGCAGAGAAGCCTTACATGACAAGTATGCACCTCCAGTTTTAAGCTGGGGAGAAAAAATCTCCTCAAACAAAACTTCGTTATAGCCATATCTTCCTTTATGTAAGGCCAGATCAATAAGCATAGGCTTTCTTTTACCGTAAAAAGGCACAGCATACTCATAGTTGCCTTTTCCCAGTATTTCTCCTGCTTTTATGCCGGTCAACTCCTCCATCGCACGGTTCCACATAGTTACATTTCCTTTAGCATCAATGACAAAAGTAGGATCGGGCAAAAAATCTAATATCTTTTCCAGCCTGTAATGCGCATCAGCTAAAGCTTCCCGATTTTTTTCTGCTTCCTCCAACTGTTTGCGCAGTTCCTCCTCGACAGCCATGAGCTGCTCATTAGCAGCTATTAATTCCTGCTGTATTTGATAAAACAGAATATAATCTTCAGAAAAAGGTAATCCTGTTTCTTTATCACGGCTGGACAATTCTGCGGCACCTCCAATTATACTGCTACTTCCAATTTATGCGGCAAAATCCCTTTTATGTATTTTCCATACACAATGAAAAATCCCTGCCTTCATTTCAATATAATGGAAAATATATCAAGTAAACTTTTTTATTTTTCTTGAGCTGTACTGAACATATGTTTATACTTATCTTAGATTATCTTTTCGAAAAGGAATGTCGTCTTATGAAAATAGAAACAGTAGATTTACACGGTTTAAGTATAAGTGAAGCTTTAGAAAAGGTAGAAAAAAATTTAAACTGGTGCATAAAAAACGGAGTAGTAGTCCTCGACATCAATCACGGAAAAGGATACCACAGCAGCCGCAATTTTTCGGTTGTAAAGAAAGAAGTCCGCAAAATGCTTAAAGAAAACGACTTCCTGCGTGAAAATAGCTATATTGTAATCTATGGAGAATCCGACCTGCCGGTTGCCCTTACTTTTGATGAAGGACATACCCTGGTAGTAGCAAAGGGCTTTGAAAATAAGTATATCGGGGGACAAAAAAAAGTAGAAAAAAACCTGGCTGTATTTTCGAAAGAGGGCATGAAAAAGCGGAAAGCGCAAAAACGAATTAATGCCCAAAAAAGATCATCGCGCAGCTGGAAATATTAAAATATACATCTTTTGGGGGGATTAGACCGTGTTAGAACACATAGTAGATAATATTTACCAGGTATCACCGGGCAAGAACACCATTTTTCCGTATTCTTTTTGTTTTTACATTGATGATGAAATCAAGACTTTAATTGATACCCCTATTTTCCCGGATTTCGTCAAACATTTGGAAGGCAGGAAAGTAGATCGTATTATTAATACACATTTTCACCGCGACCACTGCGGGAGCAATTATATCTTCCCTGAAGCCGAAATTTTTGCTCATGCTGAAGATATACCTCCCATGCAGTCTATTGAAAGCTTTTCCCTTTATTATGGTTTTGAAAAATACGGAGGAAGCGAAATTGCTGCTGCCCTTTTGCCGAAAATAAACTGGCAGCCTTCTCATATAAATGGAGAGCTTAAAGAAGGGGAAATTATAAGCTCAGGGAAAATAAACCTTAAAGTAATACATACCCCGGGACATACCCCGGGACACTGTGTCCTGTTCTGGGAGGAAAAAGGCCTGTTATTTGCCGGAGATATAGACTTAACCAGTTTTGGTCCATGGTACGGCAATGATGTAAGTGATATAGACCTTACCATTAAGTCAATTGAAAAAATTATAGACCTGAAACCTGAAATTATCCTTTCTGGCCACCGGGGAACAATAAAGGAAAATACTGAAAAAGAACTAAAAAAATATCTTGATAAAATATATCTTAAAGAAGAAAGAATTCTCAAAGCCTTAGATACTCCCAAAACCCTGGAAGAGCTAATCGAACTTAAGATAGTATATGGGCGTTTTAAAAAACCAGAAAACCTCTACGCATTCTTTGAAAAAGTTTCCCTTTTAAATCACCTTAAAAGGCTTATTAAGCTGAATCTGGTAACATACCATGAAGGGAAATATCATAAAGCTTAAAAGGAGCTGATAAAAATGGCACATCGCTGTGAAAACTGCAAAATCAGACAAAAAGCAGAAAAAAATCCGGACTCCATTTTAAGCCGCATCTGGCGCTGGCATACTAAATGGTGCCCGGGATATAAAAGCTACCAGGCAGAACTCAAAAAGAAAGGCCAGCTTTCTTAAAATTCCTTATTGTTCTCTCAATTTCTCCTGGTAAAAGTTCAGGCTTTGCTTCATATTCTTCGATTATTGAAGCCAACAAACTGCCAATGACTACTGCATCAGCATATCCCTTAAAAACCCTGACCTGTTCAGGGGAAGATATGCCGAAACCTAAGGCTAAAGGGGAAGAGGTGCTGGACTTTACCTGCAGAAGATAATCTTTTATCTCTTCTTCCGGCAAAACCTGCATACCGGTAGTTCCCCTTACCGATACACAGTAAATGAAAGCCGGATTAAGCTTGTCGGCTTCTTTTATCCTCTCTTGCGGGCTACTGGGGGCAATCATAGGTATAACATCCAGGCCGTATTCAGTCAAACGCGTCAGCTCTTCTAAGGGGAGGTCAGGCACAATAACCGCTTCTGCTCCTGTGTGTTCTAGTGCCTGCCTAAATTCAGGTATTCCCATGTTGTAAACCGGGTTAAAATAAGTAAAAATGACTAAAGGCATACTTACTGTCTTTCGAACCTCAAAAGCAAATTCCATTCCTTCTTTAAGGCTCAACCCCTTCTCAACACATCTATGGTGGAACTTTTCAATCATTTCCCCATCAGCCAAAGGGTCGGAAAAAGGCATTCCCAGTTCTAAAACATCACAGCCCCCTTGTTCTAATGCCTTTATACATTCTAAACAGAGCTTTTTATCCGGCAAAAACGACATTATAAAAGCTATAACCCCCATTTCCCCTGATTTTTTTAAACCATTTAACCTCTCTCGCAATTGGCTCATAACCCTAAACCTCCTTTAATCCGGCAACCTGTTCTACATCTTTATCTCCTCGTCCGGATAAATTTATTACAAGGCATTCTTCCTCGGAAAGCCCAGGAGCGATTTTTAAAGTATAAGCTACAGCATGGGCACTTTCTAAAGCAGGTATTATTCCTTCCAATCTGCTCAAAAGGTGGAAGGCATATAGCGCCTCTTTATCAGAAACATTGACATAATTTACCCTTCCTGTTTCCTTCAAAAAAGCATGTTCCGGCCCTACCCCGGGATAATCAAGACCGGCTGATACTGAATGGGTCGGAGAAATCTGCCCTTTTTCATCCTGCAGAACCCGGCTTAAAGCTCCGTGCAAAACCCCTTCTTTTCCTGAAGATAATGTGGCACAGTGCTTACCCGGCTCAAGGCTTATCCCGCCGGCCTCAACACCGATAAGCTTAACAGCATCGTCTAAAAAAGGATAAAATATCCCCATCGCATTGCTTCCTCCGCCTACACACGCTAATATATAGTCCGGCATTTTGCCAGTTAATTCTTTAAACTGAGTTTTTACTTCTTTTCCTATTACTGATTGAAAATCCCGCACCATCATGGGATAAGGATGAGGCCCGACAACTGAACCTATAACCATATGAGAACATTCAAAGCTGCGGATAAAGTCGCGAAATGCTTCATTAGAAGCATCTTTTAAAGTTTGGCTTCCTTTTTTTACTTCTACTACTTCTGCTCCCAGCATTTTCATGCGAAAAACATTAAGTCTTTGCCTTTCAGCATCTTTTGCTCCCATATAAACCGTGCATTTAAGACCTAAAACAGCAGCCGCAGTTGCGGTTGCTACTCCGTGCTGCCCCGCGCCAGTTTCAGCAATAAGCCTTTCCTTTCCCATATATTTGGCTAAAAGCGCCTGCCCCATCGTATTATTTATCTTATGCGACCCGGTATGGTTCAAATCTTCCCGCTTCAAAAATATCTTTGCACCTCCTAAAAAAGAGGTGAGCCTTTCAGCAAAATATAAAGGTGAAGGCCTTCCTACATAATTTTTCAGGATATCATTAAGCTCCACATTAAATTTTTCATCTTCTTTCAGCTCAAGATAGCTTTTTTCCATCTGCTCAAGAGCGGGAATAAGGGTTTCCGGCACAAACCTTCCGCCGTATCTGCCAAAATAACCTTTTCTATCAGGATACACATCTATCCGCCTCCTTAACTTCTGCTATAAAACGCTTTACCTTTTCCGGGTCTTTTCCTCTCCCTGCAAATTCAACCCCGGAAGAAACATCTACAGCCATCGGCCTTATTTTTAAAACTGCTTCTTTTACATTATCCGGGGACAATCCTCCGGCCAGAATAATGCGGCTTTTATCCTTAAGATGGCTTATAAAATCCCAGTTAAAGGTTTTTCCTGTGCCTCCGGCTACCTTAAAGTCAGCAGTATCAAAAAGATATGCCCATGTTCTCCATCTTTTAAACTCATCTTCATCTACTTCCCCGCCGACTTTAAAGCACTTAATAACCGGCAGATAAATTTCTTCTGCATATTCCGGGCTTTCTTCCCCGTGCAGTTGCACCATGTCTAAAAAGGCACTCCGGGCAATATATAAAAGGTTCTCTAGCTTTTCATCAACAAATACCCCTATTTTCAGGATTTTTTCTCCTACCCTCTGGTTTATCCGGGCTGCTTCCTCTACTTCTATTCTCCTCTTAGAAGGTGCAAAAACCTCACCTATCGCCCAGGCTCCATACTTCTGGCAAAATAAAGCCTCAGTTTCAGTTCTTATTCCGCATATCTTAACTAAAGTCATATCTCATCTCTCCTGTTTTATCTATAAGCCAACAAAGCCTTAAGTTTATCCCCCGGAGAACCTGAGCGGACCAAACTTTCGCCGATTAAAGCCGCGTTGTATCCGTAAGTTTCAAGTAAAGCCAGCTCTTCCGGGCTTTTTATACCGCTGGCACTCGCTTTAAAATAAGAAGAAGGAATAAGTTCAGACAAAGCCAGGCTATTTTTTATATCTACCGAAAAGTCCCGCAAATTCCGGTTGTTAACCCCTACTATCCTGACCGGCAAATCATAAATAAGCAAAGCCTCATCTTCATCATGAATTTCTAAAAAAGGTTCCAAGCCCAAATCTATTGATTTTTCGCATAAAGCTAATAAATTTGAATAATCTAAAACAGCAGCAATAAGCAAAACTAAATCTGCACCTAAAAAAAATGTTTCATAAAGCTGAACTTCATCGATAATAAAATCTTTGCGCAAAACCGGAATCTTTACCGTTTCTTTAACCTGAGGCAATAAACTGCGGCTGCCTAAAAAATACTTTTCTTCGGTGATGACCGAAACCGCAGCGGCTCCGTTCTTTTCATAAACAGAAGCAAGCTCAATCGGGTCTAAATCCTCAGCCAAAACCCCTTTAACCGGAGAGGCTTTTTTTATTTCAGCGATAACCTTTATCTTTCCGTCTTTTTTATCAAGAAAAGAGCTTAAATCAGGTCTCTCCTTCGGTGAAACTGCACTCATATCCAGCTTTTTTTCAAGGTTTTTTATTTCCTCTTTCTTGGTCGCTATTATCTTATCGAGCATAAATTCACCCCATCCCGGCTTAAGGCTATCATTTCTTTAAGCTTATTCATGGCTTTTCCGGAATCGATCGCTTCATAAGCCATGCTTAAGCCTTCATTTATACTTTTTGCCTTTTCGGCTACGGTTAAGGCAGCAGCAGCATTTAAAGCTACTGCCTGACGGTAAGGGCTATATTCACCGTTTAAAACACTTAAAAATACAGCTGTATTTTTCTTTAAATCACCGCCTTTAAGCATATCAAGGGATATGGAATGAAACCCCAGCTCTACTGCATCAACCTTGTAGCTGTAAACCAAATCATCTTTTATCTCACAAACCTTGGTTTTGCCGACCGGGCTTATCTCATCCATCCCGTTTTCCCCGTTTACTACCATAGCCCGTTTACGCCCTAATTTTTTCAAAACTTCCGCTATTTTTGCCTGCATAGAATTATCTGCTATTCCCATTACCTGATAAGTAAGTGGGCATGGATTTAAAAGAGGCCCCAAAAAATTGAATATAGTAGGGAAGCCTAAACTGCGGCGAAGCGGTGCCACCTCTTTTAATATAGGATGGTAGCTGGGAGCAAAGAAAAAAGTTATACCGATTTCCTCCAGTATCCTTAAAGCTTCATCTTTTTTAAGATTTATATTTACCCCCAAACCTTCTAAAATATCAGCACTTCCTACCTTTCCGGTAACCGCCCGGTTGCCGTGTTTGGCAACCGGTACTCCGCAGGAAGCAACCACCAGAGCAGCAGCGGTAGAAATGTTAAAAGTAGAAAGCCCATCTCCACCTGTTCCGCAGGTATCAATAACTTCTAAATCTGTCTCCACTTTTACGGCCTCTTCATAAATAGCCTTAACAAACCCTAAAATCTCCGCCGAACTTTCTTTTCGTGACCGCATGGCTCCTAGAAGGGCAGCGGCCTTAATATCCGGAACCTCGTTGTGTAAAAGCATCTTGGCCAGGTCATAAGCCTCTTCAGTGCTTAAAAATTCTCCTACAGTCACCTTTTTTAAATACCTTTCCAGCATAATTCTCATCTCCTCCATTCTCATCTCGTCTCACCTGAACTTATTTATACCAAGCAGCCTGCATTAGACTTCATCTTCAAACCTTCCCACTTATAAGTAAAGTCTATAAAATTTTTTATTATCTTTTTTCCTTCTGCCGTCATAATAGACTCCGGATGAAACTGAACTCCTTCTATCGGCAGATACCTGTGCCTTATCCCCATAACTTCCCCTTCTTTAGTTGAAGATACCACCATAATATCATCAGGAAGCCCTTTTTTATCAACTATCAGGGAATGATAGCGGGTAGCTGCAAATGGATTACTGAGCCCCTTGTAAATTCCTTTACCATCATGATATATCTTTGAGATTTTGCCGTGCATAATTCGCCAGTTAACTTTAACCGTTCCTCCAAAAGCATACGCAATCGCCTGATGTCCCAGACATACCCCTAAAACAGGAATCTTATCCCCCAGTTTTAAAATAATCTCGACCGATATGCCGGCATCTTGAGGCCTTCCCGGGCCGGGAGAAATTACAATTCCTCTTGGATTAAGCTCTGCTATTTCTTGAACTGTTATCCGGTCATTTTTAAAAATTAAAGTCTCTTCCTCTGATTCTTCTAAATACTGAACCAGGTTATAAGTAAAAGAATCATAATTATCCAGAACTAGAATCATTTTAACCCTCCTCCTCCGCTCCTTTTATAGCCTCAATTAAGGCTTTAGCCTTATTTATCGTTTCCTCGTACTCCTTCTCTGGAACTGAGCCTTCAACTATTCCGGCTCCGCTCTGGAGCAAATAAATTCCATCTTTATACCACATCGCCCTTATGGTTATGCAGGAATCTAAAATCTGATTAAAACCTATATAACCGACTGAACCTCCATAAAAACCCCGATTTGCACCTTCCAGCTCGCTTATTATCTCCATGGCTCTTTTCTTGGGAGCACCAGTTAAAGTTCCGGCTGGAAAACAGGCAGCAAAGGCTTCGATAACATCAATTCCCGGTTTTAAAACTCCTTCCACAGTTGAAACTATATGCATTACATGAGAATAGATCTCAGGGTAAAAGAATTCCTTGACCTTAACAGTTCCAGGAAGGCTAACCTTCCCGACATCATTGCGGCTTAAATCTACCAGCATCAGATGTTCTGCCCGTTCTTTCTCATCTTCCAAAAGTAGCAAATACTCTTCTTTTGTCCCCCCCTGGTGAGTAACTTTGCGGGTTCCGGCAATAGGCCTGGTTCTTAAAACCCCATTTTCCACTTTAACCATCATCTCCGGTGAAGCCCCCAAAAGTACACCGTGCGGGAGATTAAGATAAAACATATAGGGAGAAGGATTTATCTGTCGCAGTCTTTTATAAACCTCAATTGGAGGGGCTGTGCTTTTTTTATAAAGCCTTCGCGACAAAACTACCTGAAAAATATCCCCGGTATTGATATATTTTTTAGCCTTCTCTACCATTTGACAAAAGCTTTCTTTATCGATGTCACTTTCAAATTCGCTTAGATCCCTTTCTTTCAAAACCGGCTTTCCTAATTCTGTGCTTTCTTCTCTGGAAGATAAAATTGAAAATAAAAGATAGTCCAATTCTTCATATACCTTCTCAACTTCATGAACAGATTTAAGCCACAAAAAAACGGTTACCCTATTTTCATACCGGTCATGGACAACAACCTTTCCCGGCATGAAAAAATACCCTTCTTTTCCATCAAGGGATACAGGCTCTAATTCCTGCATAAAAAGACCTGACTCATAAGAAAAGTAGCCAATAATTCCTCCACAGAAAAAGGGAAAATCAGGCGAAAAAACCTTTATGGAATTTAAAAAATTCCTGATTATCCTTATTCCACATCTTTTTTTTAAAGAAGGATTCAATATGTGCATATCATGAAAAGCTAAAACAGAAAAGCGGTTATTATCCCGACCGCTCATGCTTTCCAGAAGACAGCTCGGAGGGGAAGGATTAAGGCTTTCATAAAAAGAAAGCAGGCTGAAATTTTTAACTTCTGTTGAAGCATAAACTGGAACATAATCGTAGATTTCAAAAAGATTTCTGATTTCATCAGGGGAAAAAGCAGCTTTCACCCCCGATAAAGGCAAATAAAAACCAGCATGAACCGACATGCTGGCAGTAAAATTACCATCCCGGCTCATCTCTTCAATCTCTCCTCATCTAATTTAATCTAATCTCATCTCAAAAAGTTAGATATTCAATTTTTATTCATTAAAAAACAAATTCATGATTTTGTCAAGGACTTTTATAATCCATCAAATAAATTTATTTCTTTCTTCTTCCAATCGATTTTCCTGTATTTTTTTACCATTTATAAATGTATTAGCTGATATTTCATGACTATGCCTTACAATATTTACATTGCCGGTTTTCTTATATTTTCTAATTATTTGCTCTTTGAATTCATTACTCCTCGCCAGTTTTTCTTCTAAAGTATTATAGGTCTAAATGCTAAAACAATTTCGCAAAACAGTCTACATAGGCTGCTAACTCAGGTCTTTATTGTTAAAAAAATAGACAGTCAATACCAGAAGCACCATAATATATATCAGGGTATAAAATAACATAGCCGTGCTCGGTACGGAAACAGTACCAAAAGGACCGAGCTGGCTCATTATCCCGATTTCCATAAAATCACTGATTTTAGAAACCGTCAGGCGAAAAAGAGCATCGACCGGCAGGATTAAGCTGCTTATAATTCCCATGTTAACCAGTCCTGTTTTATGAATAATGGCCCCTATCTGTTCCATCATTCCTCCGATTATAGCCAGAGAATACAGTACAAACATGGATACACCATTAGCCATAGAGCTCATCAGGGTTGAGCCCAGAAATACCGGAGCTAAAAGACATACAGGTATTAACATGAATATGAGTACCCCCAGAGTAACACCAGCCCACGAAACTGAGAGCCTGAAAAAATAAATGCTTAAAGCCATTACCGCACCAGCCAAAACCCCGGCATGAAGTGCTGTGGAAAAAGCATAAACCCCAAACTTACCCATTATAATTGAACTGCGTTTAATCGGTTTAGAGGCCAGAAACAGCACAGTCCCGCTTTCAACCTCATGAGAAATACTTCCAACTCCCAGCATAATAGCCAGCGTGCCGGTTAAAAAACTCGATATAAACAAACCAAAAGTCAGCAGTTCAAAACCGACCTCCTGCATAAAAAGTGCCTGCATTCCTCCTCCCGCAGGTGCATTTTTAACAAGATAATGCAAACCTACCCCATAAAAAATAAGATAAATCAAAGTAAGGATTATGCCTATATGCAAAATCTTTTTGTTTATTATTTCTCTAAATGTTAATCTGACTATATTTTTCATTGTTTCCCCTCCGGCCCAACTTAATCTTTTACCAAATCCAAAAATACCTCTTCTAAACTTCTGCCGTGCATTGTGGCCCTATATATACGAACTCCGCCTGCTGCCAGCCGGGAAATAATTACAGGTACTTCCTCCTCATCAGATATGCCAATGGTAAAGGTTCTGTTATCATCAAGCCCCAGCAGCTTTCCTTCCCTCTCCCATTCACTCAAGATGGCTGCAGGTACTCCTTCTGCCTTCAGGCTCAGCTGATGACTGCTTAGAACAAAATCTGAAATTTTACCACTGGCAACCAACCTGCCCTTTTTTATAAAAGCCAGATGCGTGCAGCTGGCTTCCATTTCACTTAAGAGATGACTATTAATAAAAAGGGTCGTACCAGAAGCTTTTAACTGTTCAATTATCTCCCTGACCTCTTTTCTCCCTACCGGATCAAGGGCTGAAGTAGGCTCGTCCAAAAAAATAAGCTTTGGGTCATGTAAAATTGCTGCTGCCAGTCCCAGTCTCTGCTGCATCCCCTTGGAATAATTTTTAATCTCCTCCTTCTCCCGGCCTTTCAGCCCTACTGTCTCCAAAGCCTTATCAATCGCAGCCTGCTGCCTGTGAGGAGGAATATCATAAAACCTGGCCGATATTTTAAGTAGCTCATATCCGCTCAGCCAATCATAAAAACGGAAAAGCTCAGGTAAATACCCCGTATTCAGCCGGGATCTAGGATCAGACACAGGTATCCCGTTGAGCAAGGCCCTGCCGGAACTGGGCTTAACCAATCCCAGGATCATTTTTACCAGAGTGCTTTTTCCCGCCCCATTAGGCCCTAAAAGCCCAAAAACCTGCCCCTCCGCAACGGAGAGGCAGATATCATCACAGGCCAGATTATTTCCGTATCGCTTAGTAAGATTAATAGTTTCAATCAGCATCTCATCACCTCATTGATTCTGCAACATTTAATAATTCATCTTTATCACAGTCAGAACCACCCAACCAGAACATAACTCCGTTATCCTGCCAGACCAGGTACTTGGTATCAGCTTCTTCCAGATAAATTGCTTCATTGCCATTTATCTTAACCACTTCATGTTCTCCCTCAAGCACAGGGACAGGCAGGGTGTTTTCCCAGTTGCTTACAGATTCCAGCTGTTTTTTCACATGATCCGGCCAGATAGGCAAAGCAATAAGCGCTTTAGCCACTTCATTCACATCAACCCCTGCCGGAACCTGAATTTCGAGTCCCGGTCCCTGAACCAGCTCATATTTATCAAAAGATACTGTCAAAACCTCAGGTATAACAATTCTGAAGGTTTTTCCGTCAATATTTTCTGACAGTAAATAATCACTGCCCAGGGATTTTAGTATTTTGTTTACATTTTCCACCTTTAACTTTACTTCCAGATCAGATACCTTTTCAACAGTCATATCTTTTATCTTTTCATCGTAAGGTTCAGCAGGTAATTTAGCCTTAAAAGGCAGATTCTTAAGATCCTCTACCTTAATTTCATTTCTTTCCCATTCTCCATTAGTTTTGAAAGTACCTATACTGTCGATATCTATATTCTCGGCCTCAGTACTGTATAAGGCTTCCTCAATCTGATTCAAATCCGAATGTGTAAAGCTGACAGTAGTCATTTTCTCTACCCTAAAGATCTGCAGCAGGTTCTCTGCCATGACCTGTACAGAAGGGACAGAAAACAGGAAAGTAAAAGCCAGCACTATAGCTGCCGCTATACCAAATCTCTTAAACTTCATCAATACCTCTCCTTTCCTTCTGGTAACGGTAGTTCGGGTAATATTCGTCCAAACCTCATCCATTCCAGTAACATCTATATCTTGATATTGCTGACGTAAATCTTTCAAGTGTTCACAGCAAAAATCTGCAGTCTTAAGCATTTCTTCCAAACGCCGCGAACAAGCCGGACATGAGGTTAAGTGTTTTCCCAATTCAGCCTTTTCTATACTGTTCAGCTCCCCATCTATATATGCCTGTAATACTGCTCTATCCGGACACCGCATTCCTTTCAGCATCAGCAACCTCCTTTCCCTCATACTCCACCTTAAACCTTTTCATGGCACGGGCAAGTAAAGTGCCGACTGATCCCAGAGAAATGCCCATCACTTCGGCAATTTCTTTATAAGATAATCCCTCCATTCTCAATTTCAAAAGCAGCTGATCTTTCCATGATAATCTTTTTAAAGCTTCCTCAACTTCAAAATTAGTCAAATCACGGTCCATGTTACTGGCAATCTCCTTACTTTCCAGTGCTTCATAATCCTCCAAATTAAGCCTCACATTCCGATGACGCAGGTAATTGTATGACAGATGGGTACATACTTTCCGCAGCCAGGCCCGGGGCTGTTCAATTTCTTCCGGCCTGTCAAGGCTAAACCAGCGGAGGAAAACTTCCTGGCAAATATCTTGGGCAACTTCTTTTTCACCCGTAAGGTAGAATGCATAACGATAAATCACCGGATATTCATTTTCAAAGAACTCTCTTGCCTCATCTGCATTCCACTTTCGTTTCAGAAAACCCTCCTCCCTTCTGAAGTCTTAAGAGCGCTCTCATTATCTATGACAATTTAAACACTCATTTTATTACACCTCAAAGCAAAAATTTTTCCACTTTTGTATCCTGATCTCAATAATGTTTAGAGGCGAGAACAAAATCTCGCCCCTATCATTTAAACGCCCATCTGCCTTATATATCTCTACAAATCTTTCAAAGTAGCATTAGGTCCCCTGGTAAGCATACATTCGATAAGTTCTGCCTCGCCATACATACCCTGTACATGATGATTTTCATCTACAATGACAACCAGGGTATATTCCTGAGGTCTTAATGTCGATAAAATATCTTTTATCTTAGTATCGGCATAACTAACCAGCTGGCGGCTCTTAAGAAATCCTTTCCCATTAAGCTCTTTCTTTTTGTTGACCAAAAAACGCATAAAAGCATAATTTAATAATTTGCTTTCCCGCCTTGCTCCCCAAAAAAGAAATACTCCTGCTAATATATAGTTAATTCCGGAAAAATCATAAATAAATAATTTATATCCACCATAAGAAGCAAGGAAAACCGAAAACAACTGCCCCAGGAACGCAGCATTTGATGTAGCCTTCCTGTAACCATTAGAGGTTGATAAAAATGCTCTCAAAATGCGTCCGCCATCTAGCGGCAGACAGGGAAAAAGATTAAAAATCCCCAATATAAAATTAACCTTAATAAAATAAGCCAGACTTTCCTCAGGCAAAGAGTAAAAATAAAAAACTGCCGCTGTTATTAAACTGGCAACCGGTCCAGCTAAAGCAACATACAACTCTTTTAACGGTTCCAAACCTGTAAAGTCTTCAAGCTGTGCCTGACCACCAAAAGGAAATAATTCTATCTCCAAAATCTTAACATGCATAGTTTTAGAAACAAAAATATGTCCCAACTCATGTATTATTACTGCTGCAATTATTATAAGGATCTCTATACCCATGCCTAACAAAATACACACCAGAGATAAAATCAGAACTAAAAAATTAACTTTTAATTTGATCCCACCTATATTACCTATTCTCATTTATTCCACAATACTGTTCGAATTTATAGGCCCCTCCTGATCGCGCAGTTCCATATACAAAACATCGGTACTCTTCCCTAAAATCGTCTCTTTATCAACTTTGCTTTTTTCAGTAACTAAAATCTCTTTTAAGCCACCATAAAGAGAAAAAAAACTTTCATCATGCTTTATCAATACATATCTGCCTTTTTTATCGCTGCCAATCTCTTCTACCACACCTTCAGTTATCGGTTTTATAAGTGAATTATTTTTGACCTTAATTCTTATCCCGGGGGAGAATTCCTGCCTTTTTTCTTTTTCATTCCAGTACCATCCGTATTTTTGTATCACATATAAAAATTCACACGGTTTTTGCCATCTAATGCCTTTTGACATTACAGGTACTTCTTCATGCTCTTCCTGGTAATTTTCTAAAAAAGCTGCTATTTTACTTTCAAAGCCATAATCTCTGAGTATATATCTGAGGACAGGTTCTACCACTGCTTTGCTTTCATGTCCTGCTTTTAAAGAAATACTGGTGAAAATAGCAATAATCAAAACTATAAACATTCTGAATCGAAAACTACCCAGCATAATAAGTCCCTCCCCCCTTATATGGACATACCTCTTATAAAATAATATAAAAGTTTTTTACATTTATTACTCCATTTTTAACTTAAATAAAAAAATCATTTTGCTTTAAATATTTCATTATTGTAATATATAAGTACATACTGAATTAAGAGGAGGAATACTATGCAAATTAAAACCAGGATAACGGAATTATTTGGAATCGAATATCCAATAATATGTGGAGGAATGCTTTGGCTTGCTACACCAGAACTGTGTGCAGCTATTTCTAACGCAGGAGGACTGGGGAATATAACTGCCTGCAACTACAACACCGGGGAAGAACTTAGAGAAGCCATACAGAAAGCCCGTCAGCTTACCGATAAACCTATCGGCGTAAATATCACCCTCCTGCCTTCTATGCGCTTCACCGAAGAAATCTTTGACGATTTTTTCAAAGTGTGTGCCGAAGAAAAAGTAGAAGTAATTGAAGTATCCGGCAAACCAGCAACAAAATACCTGGACATGCTGCACAAAGCCGGGGTAAAAGTTATGCACAAAGTAGGAGCAGTCAGGCATGCCAAAAATATCGAAAGATACGGTTATGACGCAGTAATTGCCGCTGGAATAGAAGAAGGCGGACATCCTTTAAATGATGACGTTACTACTATGGTTCTCCTTCCACGCATTGTAGAAAGCGTAAGAATACCGGTAATCGCAACTGGAGGTATAGCCACCGGCAAGCAAATGGCTGCTGCCTTAACCCTTGGAGCAGAAGGAGTCCTTATGGCTACACGGTTTATTGCTACCAAAGAATGTCAGGTTCATCCAAAAATATGGGAAGAGTTAATCAAACGCGAAGAATATGAAACTACTCTTATCTGCAAATCAGTCGGTTTGCAAGGAAGAGCCTTGAAAAACAAACTTACCGAACAGGTTTTAGAAATTGAAGCCCGCAGTGGCGACCTTATGGAAATCATCCCTCTCCTATCCGGCCAGAGAGCTAAAGAAGCCTGGACCACCGGTGAAGTAGATAATGCAGCATTGATGGTAGGTCAATCAATAGGTATGATAAAAGAAGTATTAACCTGTGAAGAACTGATTACATCAATGGTAAAAGAAGCTAAAGAAACGTTCGAAAAGCAGTTAGCAAGATTCAGTTAAAACCTTCAAAAGTCTGAGGCAGGAGAAAATTTCTCCTGCCTATTTGTTTGCTACTTTATTTCATATTCAACATCAATAAAATCCCTATCCTTCTTTCCCGGATTTTCTACTTTCTTTATAAGTTTGCGGTAAATACCTGGAGGAATAAAGCTTACCGCAAGATTTATAATATTTTCGGTTATTTCAAGCAAATCCCTTCTTCCATCCCAATAGGAAAGCAAAACCTCATGTTCCACACTGTCCATAAGCCGTTTGGTAGTAAGGGCTAAAAGCAAGAGGTCATCTAATTTTCCCAGGAAAGGGACAATATCAGGCAAAAAATCAACCGGAGACAAAACATAAGCAACCGTTGCCCCTAATAAAACCTTATCTGCCTTAGGCACCCTTTCATCTTTCATCAGCCGATACATAAGCTTCATAAAATTAGGAATAAAAAGAAGAGCTTCCTTCAGCCAGGTTTCATCATTATTCCGTGTCTCATCCTTCACGCTATCTGAGTTCAAAGACATAACTCCACCTCCTTAACTTTTCTAAAAAACTATCTTCTTCCCCCTTATATTTACACTCAAAACTATTCCTACTGCAACTATGTTGGTAAGCATCGAACTTCCACCATAACTCAAAAAAGGCAAAGGAATTCCGGTTATAGGCATTATTCCTATTGACATTCCAATATTTTCAAAAATATGAAAAAGCCACATGGCGCTGATTCCTGCCACTATCAGAGTACCATATAAATCACGTGCACTATAGCTTATATAAATCGCTCGTAAAAGCAAAATCCCATATAAAATTATTACTGAAACAGCACCAATAAAACCTAGTTCTTCTCCAATCACTGCATATATAAAATCCGTATGATGTTCAGGTAAAAAATTAAGCTGAACCTGGGTACCGTTAAACAAGCCTTTTCCGGTAAGTCCGCCAGAACCTATAGCTATAAGGGACTGAATCGTATTCCAGCCAAACCCTCTTCCACCCTGTCCGTCATTATAAGGATCAATAAAAGCTATAAGCCGTTTTATCTGATAATCCTCCAATGGAAGCCAGGTACCAAACTGAAAATGCATAAAAATCATAATCAAAACAACCGTTAAACCAGCTATTACCATCCCCCAGATAATACGGGGATTAGCACCTGCTATAAGCAGCATAACCAGAGTAAACGCAATATATACCAAACCGGTTCCCAAATCAGGCTGCATCATAATAAGTCCAAAAGGAACTCCTATATATAAAAGACAAACTAATATCCCTTCAAGGGAATCTAACTTAGACCTCTTTTGATTTATAAAATCAGCAAATGCTAATATTACTAAAACTTTGGTAAACTCAGCCGGTTGCACTGCGGGCAGAGGCCCTATACTTATCCATCCGGTAGTACCTCTTACTTCCTGCCCTAAGGCTAAAACGATAATAAGAAGAATTACAGAAATCCCGTAAAATATCCAACTATAGCGTGAAAATTGCGTATAATCATATCCTATAATCAAAAAAGCAATTATCAAACCTAAAACAATAGCCCCCAACTGTTTTTTAACATAAAAATAAGGGTCAGGTGACATAGTATTAGAAGCGCTGAATAAAACAATCAATCCTAAAATCACCAAAATAAACCAGACAAAAATAAAAGATCTATCAATAAATTTTAACCTTTTTAGCTCCATTTCAAACTACCTCCCATGTTTATTATACCACAGGAGGATGTATTAAAATTAAAAGGGCTTTTTCGTATATACATAAATATACATAAAAAAAAGAGGTCTTAATAACCTCCTTTCAATAAACAAAACTCATACACCAACCGCCCTTTTGAAACCTTTTACGGGTATATTAGCCACCAAAGCAACGGAATTTTCTTCATTTTCCAGATTAACCATCAGTGCATCTTCATCAATATCCAGATATTCTCTTATAACCTTTATCAAATCCTCCTTAAGTGCATTTAAAAACTCAGGGGATACTGAAGCACGGTCATGTACCAAGACCAGCCTCAGCCTTTCCCGGGCAATATCTTTGCTGGAAACTGCGTCTCTGTTAAATATTTTATTTAAAATATCCAACAAAACCATACCCTCCCTCACTTATCTGGCTAATTTAAGCATTTTGCGGAATCTATCTACAAGGTTGCCGGTATCATCAAGAGATTCAATCGGGACATTTTCGCCCATTATCCTGCGGGCAATGCGGCGATAAGCTGCCCCCGCCCTAGAATTATTTTCAATAACCGCTGGTTCACCTTTATTAGTCGATATTACTATTGTTTCATCTTCCGGTACTACTCCTAAAAGTTCTATAGATAAAATTTCAATTATATCTCCTATGTCCATCATATCCCCGCGTTTTACCATTTTACTGCGCAAACGGTTTATTATGAGCCTCGGATTATTAAGGCCGGCCGCTTCCAACAAACCTATGATGCGATCAGCATCCCTTACCGAAGAAACTTCCGGCGTAGCAACAACTATGGCATCATCTGCCCCAGCTATTGCGTTTTTAAATCCCTGTTCTATGCCTGCAGGACAGTCTACCAGTATAAAATCAAAGCTATTCCTCAATTCATTGGTCAAATTCTTCATTTGATGGGGGCTCACCGCACTTTTATCTTTGGTTTGGGCTGCCGGTAAAAGGTACAAACCTTCAAATCTCTTATCTTTAATAAGCGCCTGTTTTAATTTACAATTGCCATTGACAACATCAACAATGTCAAATACTATGCGGTTTTCCAAACCCATAACAACATCCAAATTACGCAAACCAATGTCAGTGTCGATAAGTACAACCTTCTGATTCATCATAGCCAAAGCAGTGCCTAGATTGGCAGTGGTCGTTGTTTTTCCTACCCCACCTTTCCCGGAAGTAATAACAATAACTTTTCCTTTCATCCTTTAGCCTCCTCATATTTTTAACTTCTCAATCACAACTTTACCAGCTCGTATACGTGCAATTTCGGGAGCATTTACAATAATCACCTCTCCATCAGGAGGACGGGTAATATGATTGGCTATACGCAGTTGTGTAGGGTTAAGTCTCAATGCTGCTATAACTGTATTTTCATCTCCAAAAGCCCCGGCATGTGCCATCCCTCTTAATACTCCCATAACTATGATATTTCCCCCTGCAATAACTTCCGCACCTGGATTAACATCTCCCAAAATGACTATGTTTCCCCTGGCAAAACATTTTTGTCCTGAGCGCAAATTCCTTCGAATCAGTGCAGTTTCTTCATATTCAGGCATATCTTCAGGAAAGCCAATAAACCCTTCCTCCGAAACCTTGGAAAAAGACTCCTTTCTTTTTTGTTTTCCCGGCGGTCCATTCGTCATGAGCTCTTTCAAGTGTAAGCCATAGTCCAGTAATATATCCTCTATTTCCCTTATCTGTTTATCTGTCAAACTTTTGTCCCCTACATAAACATTGATTTTCATCCCTGGAAGCAAAACCTTGCTCTGTCTTATTTCCTTTTGAAGCCCCTTCTTCATTTCTGCGAAAGTATCATAAATCTCAAGATTTATTACATTTTCTCCTTCCCAAATTTTTACTGCTGCTGACACCTTACAGTCCTCCATTCAACATCATTTTCTTTCCTAACAATTCTATTACTTCATTTTTTTTCCTGCAATGAAAAACAAAAAAATAGGGGGAATATTTCCTAATTCCCCCTATTTTAGTCGTATGTCCTGACCAAAATTATGCTATTATTCGCGTCCAATAGTCGACAAATCTGTCGTTTTTTCTTGATTCTGTTCCATTTCAGCCACATGATCTTTTAAACCAAAATACTGCTCAAAAACAGCACGCGCTACATATCCTGCTGACCCCCCGCCGCTAAAACCATATTCTACAATTCCTGCAAAAGCTATTTGCGGATCATCAGCTGGGGCAAACGCAATAAACACCCCATGAAAATCATGCCTGCGGTCATCCCCTACTCTTCCAGTTTCAGCAGTTCCTGTCTTGGCAGCAACCTGTATCTCAGGCGGAAAATCTGCAAAAAGATGATATGCTGTTCCGCCTGGCCGCGTAACTTCAATCATGGCTCTTTTTGTTTCAGCTAAAGTCTTTGGCTTTACTGAAACCTTTCTTATGATAGTCGGTTTAAACTCTTTTATTACTTTTCCTTCGGGGCTAACTATTTTCTTGGCAACATGAGGTTTCATCAGCTTGCCTCCATTAGCAATGGCTGCTGTATAATTAGCCAGTTGAATAACAGTATAGTCATTCGATCCCTGTCCTATCGACATATTAAAAGTATCAAAAGGTTGCCATTTGGTATGAAAATTGTAATCAATCTTATACTGAGCTTCCAGCATTGCTTTCTCACTCGCCTTTTTTTTCTCTAATTTTTCTCGTTCCTCCTCATTCTTCGCTTCTTTAAGCAATGCATTATACTTTTCTTCCAGATTTTTTCTTTTTTCTTCATATTTACGGTTAATAAGCAATGCATTAAGCTCTTTTTTCCATTCAACTGTTGGTAAAAGCCCGGTCTTCTCTCCCGGCAAATCAATTCCCGTAGGCTGCCCCAAACCAAATTCATAAGCCAGTTTTATTATCTCATCTTTACCAGCCCTGCGTCCCATTTCTTGGAAATAAGTGTTGCAGGACACAGCTAATGCTTTATAATAATTAACGTTTCCATGAATCCCGGTACATTTTATATAAGGAGCAATCCAATATCTCCCCTGGCAATTAACATAATCCTTTAAAGGATCCATAACACCCTTTTCCAAAGCTGCCATACCGGTTATAGGTTTAAAAGTAGAACCCGGCGGATAAGTCGCCTGTATCGCACGGTTGATGGCCGCACCTGGATTGAGAGGATCATAGTATTTACCCTGGGGAAAATAATAAAGAGCTTTTTCCGGAGTCAGATTTCCTTTCCAATCGTCCGGATTTAAATCAGGCTTACTGGCCATAGCCAGGATTTCTCCTGTTTTAACATCGATAACTACAGCTGCACCTACCTTGGCCTTAGTATACCCTGATTCCTGCAACCGCTGTAAGGTATCGTCCAAGCTTTTCTCCATCACTTTTTGCAAATCCATATCTATTGTTAAATACAAATTATTCCCTCTTACCGGTTCTAAAGTAACCAACTCTCGTATTGGTCTGCCAGCAGCATCCACTTCTACCCGCCGCGCTCCATATTTTCCTCTAAGTTCTTTCTCATATGTTTTTTCTACTCCAGCCTTGCCTACCAGACTGTTTATGTTATATACTCCCTCTTCAGCCGCAGCTAATTCTTCAGCATTTATGGAATGTATATACCCTAAAACATGTCCAGCCACCGGACCATTAGGATAATAACGCAAAGGCTCTACATTTATTTCAACCCCACTGAGTTCGCGTCGGCTTTCTTCAATTTTTACCACCAGCTCCCAAGGAACGTCACGCATGATAACAACAGGCTCATATAAACGATACCTCTGCTTCTCTATCTTCTCCTTTATCGTTTCAACAGTAACATCAGGATAATATTCATCCATAATATCTGCTAATTTTTTAACAACATTTTCCTGATTACCCTCCAAGGCTGATAAAGTCAATGTATATACCAGTTTATTTGATGCTAAAACTTCTCCATTTGATGCATATATCTCACCGCGGGGGGGTTTTATTGAAAGAAGCCGTATTCGATTCTGCTTGGCCTGGGTCTGATAAATTTCATTGTGCAAAAGCTGGAGAACAGCAAGCTTAATACCTAGAACAGTTAAAAGACCTATGATTAGATAAGAATATATTTTAAATCTCTTTTCTGCTCTGGCTGATTTCATTACCTCTCCCCACCATGCCTCAATACCCCACTATTTGAGGCATTATAATACCATATATAAACAGGCACAGCTAAAAACAGATTATAAAGGCTTTGCAAAAGCAACATCTTCAACATATTAAAGTCAATATTTAAAAAAATCGGCCCTATAAAACTTAAAAGAAAAAGGAACAAACCGTTTAATATGGTAGCCAAAAATACCCCTAAAGCACCCACCATAATATTTTCCTTAAAAACATTGCCTTGAAGACGACCTGCTATATAAGCTGTCAAAGCTTTGCTTAACGCATTAAACCCCACAAACCTGCCCAAAAAAAGATCTTCCAAAAGACCACATAAATATCCATAAACTGCACCCTTTTCCGCTCCATTAAACAGAGCAAAAAAAATTACAAAAATCAAAACTAAGTCTGGTACAACACCATTTATATTATAAAAGCCAAATAATGTCGACTGTAAAAATATTGCCATAACTGGCAATACAAATAATACAAAATATCTCATTTTTTAGTCCTGCTCCTCATTTAAAACATTTGGAGGTTTTTTATAATCAGTAATAACTAAAACCTCCTCCAATTTGTCAAAATTCACTGCTGGCTTTATATCTGCCGAAAGTAAAAGTCCTCCTGGCTCATGATATATCTCTTCAACTTTACCTACCATTATTCCTTTAGGATAAATCTGGGATAAACCTGAAGTAATAACATGGTAGTTTTTCTTGATATTCGAATAATACGGTATATTAGTCATCCTCAAAGTATTGCTGTTACCGGTTCCTTCAACTATTCCATTAGTTTCCCGGCTTTCCTGGACTAAAACCCCTATAGCAGTCGATCTATCAGTAAGCAGACTTACATAAGAGACATTATGACTGGTGTTGGTAATTATACCTACCAGACCTTCTGGACTTATAACCGGCATCCCTTTTGTAAGCCCATTATTTTTTCCTTTATCAATGATAATTCCTTGATACCAGTTGTTAGGACTCCTTCCTACTACCCTCGCCGCCGTTAGACTATAAGTTTCTAAACTGGTATTCTTAAAATCTAAAATATTTTGCAATCTTTCGGCCTCAGTCTTATATTCTTTTAATGTTTGATTTTCCAACCTCAGTTTTTCATTTTCGTGCTTAAGCTCATCAATAGTCCTTTTTAACATTCTCCTATCTTCAAAAAAAGCTTCCAAAGAAGAAAAAGCGTCCCTAATACCGCTAACCCCGCTGAAAAGCGGGGTATAAGCTTCACAAACCCAGTTTTCTATAATAGTTATATCACGGCGCTCATAGGAACTCACTTTTATAAAAAACAATGAGATAACTATAATAGAAACAATAATCCAAAAATATCTTTTTTTCATTAAGCTGCGCAAGATTTTTCACCTGTCTAAAATGTTTTTTTAGGTCCAATTAAAACCCGCTTCAAAACCTCGATATTCTCCAGAACCTTACCGGTACCTCGGGCTACAGCTAAAAGAGGCTCCTCACAAACATATACCGGCATATTAGTTTCCCGACTGATGAGTTTATCTAAACCGCGCAGGAGCGAACCTCCACCTGCCATTACAATACCACGATCCATAATATCAGAAGCCAATTCAGGCGGAGTCTTTTCCAAACATACTTTAATGCCTTCAACAATAGCATCGATAGTTTCTTTCAAAGCCCCTTGAATTTCTAAGCTGGATACTTTTATAACCTTGGGAAGCCCAGTTACAAGATCCCTTCCCTTAACTTCATAATATTCTTCTGGTCCTTCCCATAAAGCAGAACCTATGGAAATTTTTATATCTTCCGCAGTTCTTTCCCCAATAAGCAGATTATAATTCTTCTTTAAATGCTGGATTATAGCTTCATCCATATCATCTCCTGCTACCCTTACCGACTTGGAAGTTACAATTCCCCCTAAAGATATTACCGCTACTTCTGTAGTTCCTCCTCCAATATCAACAATAAGATTTCCAGTAGGTTCATGAACGGGAAGACCTGCTCCTATTGCTGCAGCCATCGGTTCTTCAATAAGATACGCTTCTTTAGCTCCTCCCTGCAGGGCAGCTTCTCTTACCGCCCTTTCTTCTACCGTCGTGCAGCCGGTAGGAACACTTATTATAACCCGTGGCCTAGCCAAAGGTGTTTTTTGTCCCAAAGCTTTATTTATAAAATACTTAAGCATAGCCTGAGTTACATCAAAATCGGCAATAACCCCATCTTTCATAGGTCTTATGGCCACGATATTTCCTGGGGTTCTGCCTATCATCTGCTTTGCTTCATCACCTACTGCCAGGACATTTCCCGTATCACTCTGAATCGCTACAACTGAAGGCTCACTTATAACTACTCCTTTTCCTTTTATATGGACTAAAGTATTAGCAGTTCCTAAATCTATTCCTAAATCTTTGCCAAACAATGTTTTTTCCTCCTTCAATCATATTAGACCTTCTGCTTTTAAACTGCAGTATCTATTTTCTCCAATTATTATATGATCAAGAACTTCTATTCCCAGGATCTTTCCCGCATTCACCATCTGCCTGGTAATTTCAATATCTTCATTACTTGGACTGGGATTACCGCTGGGATGGTTATGCACTAAAATAACCGAAGCAGCACTGAGCTTTACCGCATTCTTAAAAACCTCACGCGGATGCACGATTGCAGTGCTGAGACTCCCTATTGACACATCTTCCATAAAAATAACCCCATTTTTTCGATCCAAATATAAAACCCGAAAATGCTCACGGTCAAAATAACGCATATCTTCCATTACTATATTTTTAACATCTTCCGGAGATTTCACCAATTGCCTTTCCTGAACTGCTAAGGACATACGACGACCCAGTTCCAAAGCAGCCTTAATAGCCACCGCTTTAGCGGGACCAACCCCTCGTTCACTAATAAGTTCATTGAGGCTTGCATCTCTTAAATTACGCAAACCCCGGTATTTGACCAGTAAATTTTGAGCAAGAGAAAGAGCATTTAAATTTTTAGTTCCCATACCTAATATTATTGCTAAAAGTTCGGCCTCACTTAAACTCGCCTCTCCTTTAGCCAACATTTTTTCACGCGGGCGCATATCAACTGGCATATCCTTAATCCCAACATTATACTCCCCCAAAACCTTCTCCCCCTAAAATATTTAGCCCTAAAACTTTAAACATTTTGTTTAAACGGTTTAACGGCAGACCTACCACATTAAAATAGCAGCCTTCAATTTTTTCCACCAAAAGGGCACCTAAGCCCTGTATGCCGTAAGCACCTGCCTTATCCATTGGTTCACCCGTTTTTATATAATACCATATTTCTTCTTCCTCTAAAGTGCGGAAATATACATTTGTCAATTCTGCCTCCACTATTTTTATATTTTTGCCTATATCTTTAACACATACCCCAGTAATAACCTGATGTTTCTTCCCGCTTAACATTGACAACATGGCATGAGCTTCATTTTCATCTGCTGGTTTACCTAATATTTTTCTTCCCAAAACAACAACTGTATCAGCAGCAACAACAATGCCTTTGCTGTACTGATCAGCCACATTTTCGGCCTTATTACTGGCCAGTCTTTTTACCACTTCTTCCGGATTTTCATGGGAATAAAACTCTTCATCAACTGAGGCAGGATGTTTTATAAAATCTATTCCTATACACCTCAAAAGTTCGCTGCGTCTTGGCGATTCTGAGGCAAGTATAATTTTCGGCACATTATCTCCTCACCTTACTAAAATTATAATCTGCGGTAAACTATATAAGCTATTACAAATCCCAGTAAGGTAAAAAGATTAATATATATTATAAAACCAAAAGTAAAAGTAAAAACCTCAAGATCTATAGTAAATTTCGGTATGCCAATACTCTGTGAAACACCTAAAAAAGCTAATTCAGGCCATAATTTTATTATAGCATTCCCGATCCATCCTCCCACAATTCCTCCTAAGATAAGCAAAATGAGTAATACCTGCCAGGCAGGATATGAATGCGACCTTGATGCCATCAGCTTTATCTCCCCCTGCAAGATTTTTCTAAAGTTTAACATTACTTTTTAGTAAAAACAAGGGAGATTAAAAGAGTAAAAGCCCTCTTAAAGAGAGCTTTTATCAGCAATATATTATATATGACTAATCGAATAATCAACTGTTAAATACAAGATTGAAGCTTAACACTTCGAGATTAACCGAAAGATCCACATTACGCAAAACAACTTCACGCGGCACTTTTAATACTCGCGGGGAAAAGTTTAAAATGGCTTTAACTCCAGCCTTGATTAATTGATCTGTCACATCCTGAGCAGCTGAAGCCGGCACTGCTACTACCCCAATAGTTATATTTCTTTCCTTGACTCTAGTTTCTAAAACCTCTAAAGGTTCAACCTCAATATTGCCCAACTTAGTGCCGATTATATTCTCATCTACATCCAGAACCGTCGTAATATTAAAACCTCTTTCAGCAAATCCCTGATATAAGGCCAGAGCAGAACCCAATTTTCCGGCTCCTACAATCATAACATTCCACTGCTGGTCTAATCCTAATATTTTAATGATATGATTGTACAACTCTTCTACTTTATATCCTACCCCTCTGGTACCAAACTCACCAAAATAAGCTAAATCCTTTCTTACCTGGGCTGAGCTTACCCCTACACCTTTTGCTATATCACCTGAGGATACTGTTTCTACCCCTTCGCGTCCTAACTGATATAAATATCGGGAGTAAACAGAAAGCCTCATTACAGTTGCCTCAGGAATTTTAAAGACCTTCAAAAACCTCCCACTCCTTTAACATGGTTATACCTTATTGTAGCATTTTGTGAAAAAAATATCTATTATTTCTTTACTTATTAATCAACTAAATATCCTTATCATATTATAAAATAATGCGGCAACTAATCCAGATAAAGGTATAGTAATAAACCAGGCTATCACAATTTGGCGGGCAATACTCCATCTTACGCCTTTTAATCTTTTAGCTGCTCCTACTCCCATTATCGAAGATGAAACTACATGGGTGGTGCTGACAGGTGCCCCCAAAAGGGTTGCTGTATAAATAGTGATAGATGAAGTAAAATCAGCGGCAAATCCGTTTATGGGCTCAATACGAAATATCTTACCGCCCATAGTTCTTATAATCTTCCACCCTCCTATTGCTGTTCCTGCCGCCATAGACAAAGCACATGCTATCTTTACCCAGAGAGGAACATAAAAAGTTGAAATAAATCCTCCACTAAACAGAATCATTGTAATTATTCCCATGGACTTCTGGGCATCATTTGAACCATGAGCAAATGATGCCATGGCAGCAGATAGGACCTGCAGCTTGCGGAATTTATTATTAGTTTTAGCTGGAGATGCCCATCTAAAAAGCCAGAAAAGCAAGGTCATCATAATACTGCCCATAACAAATCCTATAACTGGGGAAATAATCAAACCGGCAAAGATTTTAACAAAACCATGCCAGTTTACAGCTTCAGATCCAAAAGCAGCCACAGCAGCACCGCTCAATCCCCCAATCAAGGCATGGGAAGAGCTGCTTGGAATGCCAAAATACCAGGTAAATAAATTCCAAAAAATTGCCCCTGAAAGGGCTGCAATTAAAACCAGAGGGGAAATAACTTCCGGCTGAACTATATTTTTACCGATTGTTGCTGCCACGGCAGTTCCGCTTAAAGCCCCTAAAAAGTTTAAGACAGCCGCCATCATTACCGCTGTCCTGGGAGATAAAGCTTTGGTTGATACTGAAGTTGCTACTGCATTGGCAGTATCATGGAATCCATTGATATAATCAAATGCAAGAGCTAATAATACTACCAGAACTATGGAGAAAAAACTATACATATTTTATAGCTACTCCCTTTAATATATTGCTGACATCTTCACAATCATCCAGAGTAGTTTCCAAATGTTCATAGATTTCTTTCCATTTTATAACATCAACCGGATTTTCGTTTTTCTCAAAAAGAAGGGCAATACCTGTACGATACAGGTAATCCCCTTCATGTTCCAATGCTCTTATTCTGTCACAAGAACTTATAATTTCTTTATACGCATTTCGTATGTCCGGAAGTTTTTTAATTGCTTTCTTAATTTCCAACGCAGCTTCTTCTAGGACATCAGCCAGTTTCAATACATAAATTGATTCAGGCTTACCTGCCTTATAGATAACTACCTTTTCCATAGTACCCTGGATGTGATCTATTACATTGTTCAATTCCCTTACCAGAAGCAGAATATCTTCACGATCAAAGGGGGTAACAAAAGAACTGTTAAGCTGCCGCATTACCTTTGATAAAAGTTGATCTCCCCGTTCTTCAACTTTGTTCATTTTTTCCAAAGTACTTTCCGGCTCAGCATATTCGGCAAAAAACTTTTTCAAAAGCTCCGATCCTTCACATAAAATATCTGCCATTTCATCAAAATAGGTAAAAAATCTTTCATCACGCGGCTTCAAGCGAAAGACCAATTTTATGCCCCCTTAAGATTTGCTATCCTGTATACATTATATCAACAATAAAATGAACTTACTGTTAAGAATTTGTTAATACTCTAGTCCTTCACAAATACACGGCGGGCTTGATTTATCACATAAAACGAACCGGTAATAAGCAGATATTCATCTTTCCTTAACATTTCTAAGCCTTTTTTTACCGCTTGAGCAATATCTTCTATCTGATAAACTTCTATTTCGGGATACAAATCGGCAAAAATAGCGGCTGCTCTCCTCCAGTTATTTCCACGCGGGCCTTCCGGCCTCGTAAGGACACACACTCTGGTGTCCTGACCTAAAAAATTCAAAGTTTCTGTGGCGTCTTTATCGTCTACCATCCCGCATACCAAGACCTTTTGCCTGCCTGGAAGCAAAGAGGCTAATGAACGGTTCAAAGCAGAAGCCCCATGCGGATTATGCGCCACATCGACAATTACCAAGGGATCACGACTAACTATTTCAAGCCTTCCCGGTATGTGAAGTGAAGCTAAAGCATCCCTGACATTATCATCAGTAATTTTATAGCCCAGTTGTTTTAAAACCATTAAGGCAGTATAAGCAGTTGCCAGGTTGTCAAGCTGATAATCTCCTAAAAGCGCAAAAGAAACTGAGTTTAATTCATACCCAGCAAATTCTATCGATACCTTTTGCTCCCCGATTTGAGGAAGATCCTCTCTTTTTACCCAGGTCATACTGCTGGCATAAATAGGAGCCCCTTTAGCCCCGGCCTCCTTTATTACTACCTGCCAGGCTTCTTCAGGCAAATCGCCTACTACTACCGGAACACCAGTTTTTATTATTCCCGCCTTGTTATAAGCTACTTCAGCTATAGTTGTCCCTAAAAAATCAGTATGGTCAAGCCCCACACTTGTTATTACTGAAACCAAAGGAGTAATTACATTGGTAGAATCATACAATCCTCCCATTCCTACCTCTATCACGGCAATATCAACTTCAGCATCCTTAAAATACTGAAAAGCTATAGCAGTAAGCACTTCAAATTCCGTAGGATGAGGGAAACCTTCTTCTACCATCACCGCAATTTTTTCTTCTACCTCATCGATATACCTTTTCAAAGTCCAGGGATCGATTTCCACTCCATCAATCGTAAATCTTTCCCGATACGAATGGACATGGGGAGAAATAAATCTCCCCACCTTATACCCGGCTTTAGTCAAAACAGAAGCGATTATAAGAGAAGTAGAACCTTTACCATTAGTTCCGGCAATATGCACACACTTAAGCTCTTTCTCCGGATTTCCCATTTCTTTCAATAATCTTTCAATTCGCTCAAGTCCCGGCTTGCTTCCCAAAGCAGTAAGCTGGGACAAATGTTCTTCTATGAGTTTTTCAATATTGCTAATCGTTGTAAGATACCCTCCTTCTTCAATTTTGCCTCTCTTAATTTAGCCTGTTCTTTCTCAATTACTTCTTTAGGAGCCTTGGCCAAAAAGTTCTCATTTTTAAGCTTGCCTTCTGCCTTTTTAAGCTCGGTTTCCACCTGAGACAGTTCCTTATTGAGGCGAACCAATTCCTTTTCAATATCAATAACCCCTTCTAAAGGAACATAAATTTCTGCCCAGGCGGTAAGGCTTGATACTGCCTGTTTCGGTTTTTCAAGCATTTCTTCCACAATCTCAATTTCATTCAAATTGGCCAGCTCTTTAATATAAATCTGATTATCCATAAAAATCTGTTTTTTGCTTAAGTCTTTAACCAATATTATCGTATTTATTTTAGCTCCGGGACTTATATTAAATTCAGCCCTTATATTTCTTATTCCCCTTATAACCTGCATAATATGCTGCATCTCTTCAACAGCTTCCATCCAAATTTGTCTATCATCAACTGTCGGCCATGGATCTAGCATAATAGTTTCAGTATGTCCAGGCAGATGCTGATAAATTTCTTCAGTTATAAAAGGCATGAATGGGTGTAAAAGCCTTAATACAGTAACTAATACCTTATGCAAAACATTCTGCACAACCAATTTTTCATGATCAGACGACGGTCTAAACAGCCTGGGTTTAGCCAGCTCAATATACCAATCGCAAAACTCATCCCATATAAAATCATACAGCTTTCTAGCTGCCTCTCCACTGTCATACTGTTCCAAAAGCCTGGTTACTTCCTTAATAGTGATATTCAGTCTAGAAATAATCCAGCGGTCAGGCAGAGCAAGTTCTTCATCTTTGAGCTCAATTGCTTCATATCCTTCCAAATTCATTAAGACAAAGCGGGAAGCATTCCATACTTTATTGGCAAAGTTGCGCGTATTCTCAACCTTTTCCCAGTGGAAACGAACATCATTGCCGGGAGTTACACCGGTAATCAGTGAAAACCTTAAAGTATCTGCTCCATATTTTTCTATCACTTCAATAGGATCGATTCCATTGCCCAGAGACTTGCTCATTTTTCGGCCTTGCCCATCAAGTATAAGCCCATGAATATTAACATCGCGGAAAGGAACCTTCCCAGTATGCTCAAGTGAAGAAAAAATCATCCTTGCTACCCAGAAGAATATTATATCCCTTCCGGTAACTAAAACACTGGTAGGGAAGAAATACTCTAAATCAGGTGTCTTTTCCGGCCATCCCATAGTAGAGAAAGGCCATAATGCACTGGAAAACCAGGTATCAAGCACATCTTCGTCCTGCTTCAGTTCAGTTGAATTGCATTTCACACATCTTTCCGGATCTTCTTTACTGCATATAACCTCACCACAGTTTTGGCAGTACCAAACAGGAATACGATGTCCCCACCAAAGCTGTCTTGATATACACCAGTCCTTAATATTTTCCATCCAGTTTATATAAATCTTTGTAAACCTTTCAGGAATAAAGCGAATTTCTCTATTTAATACCTTCTCTATTGCAGGCTCTGCCAAAGGCTTCATTTTAACAAACCACTGTTTTGACACCATAGGCTCAATTACGGTATCACATCTTTGACAATGTCCAACCGCATGGCTATGTGGCTCTACCTTTACCAAATAACCGCCCGCTTCTAAATCACGAACAACAGCCTCACGACATTCACGCCGGTCTAATCCTTGATATTTGCCGGCGTTTTCATTCATTATACCGCTTTTATCCATAACCACTATTTGCTCCAAATTATGCCTCAAACCCATCTCAAAATCATTGGGATCATGGGCAGGAGTAACCTTGACCGCACCCGTTCCAAACTCACGATCAACATATTCATCAGCAAAGATAGGTATAACCCGATTTACCAGCGGCAACACTACCCTTTTCCCTATCAAATGTTTATACCTTTCATCTTCTGGATGTACTGCTACCCCGGTATCCCCAAGCATTGTTTCCGGACGGGTAGTAGCTACTACCAAATATTCATCGCTGTTCTCAACCGGATATTTTATATACCAGAGATTTCCGTCAGTTTCTTTATGTTCCACTTCAATATCAGAAATGGCAGTCTGACAACGTGGACACCAGTTTATTATGTAGTCTCCCTGATAAATAAGTCCCTTTTCATATAAATTTACAAACACCTCACGAACCGCCCGGGAACACCCTTCATCCATAGTAAATCTTTCCCGGTTCCAGTCACAGGAAGAACCTAAAAGACAAAGCTGGCTGGTTATGCGGCTACCATAACGATTCTTCCATTCCCAAACCCTTTCCAAAAATTTTTCTCTTCCTAAGTCATATTTTGTTAAGCCTTCTTTAGCCAAAGCCTCTTCTACCTTGGCTTGAGTAGCAATTCCCGCATGGTCAGTCCCAGGAAGCCAAAGAACATTATATCCCTGCATCCTGCGCCAGCGCACTAAAATATCCTGTAAGGTATTATCCAAAGCATGTCCCAAATGAAGTGATCCTGTAACATTGGGTGGAGGCATCACTATAGAAAATGGCTTCTTGCTGCGATCTTCACTTGGGGTAAAATAACCGTTTCCCTTCCAGTATTCATACCATTTGCTCTCTACATTCTGGGGATTATAAACACTTGGCAAATTATCAGCCGGCATCAAAAAACCTCCTCTAAAAAAGACAATTTCTGACCTTATCAAATAACACCATACTTTATAAATTTTAATTAATACCTGCCATATAAAGCAAGTATCTGGTTTTTCTAAAATTATTAAACAAAATCAGGCTAAATAAACTAGAAAACTAAATATTGTTTGTCCCATCTGTATTATGATAAGCTAAAGTTCAGTAAATGGTCAAACGCCTTTAAAACAACATAATCAAACTAAAAATAAGCAGAAGAAGTCCCTGTTCATAAGGAAGCTATAAAAAGTACAAAAAATACTGCGGTTGCTTGGAAGAAATAACACGCAAATACAAATAAACTAAAATAAAAAGGGAGATTTTTACACTCTCCCTTCTTTAGAATTCCAAAAGTTCCTCAATAGCCGCTAAAATCTCTCCTACTCCTTCACCGGTTGCAGCTGAAAAAGGCAGTAAAATATCCTCCGGTTCAAGATCTAAAGCTTTTCTTATCTGGTTTAAATGTTTTTGTCTTGCTCCTTTAGAAATCTTATCTGCCTTAGTCGCTACAAGCAGCAAAGGTATTTCATAATGTAAAAGCCAGTCTTTCATCAGGACATCATTCTCGGTTGGAACATGGCGTATATCTAGAAGCTGAATTACTCCTTTAAGCTGCTTGCGCTTACTCAAATATCCTTCTATCATACGGTTCCACTTTAACCTTTCCGTTTTGGAAACCCGGGCAAAACCATAGCCGGGCAAATCAACAAAATACCAAGAATCATTAATCATATAAAAATTTATGGTACGGGTTTTCCCCGGCGTAGAACTTGATTTAGCTAAATTCTTACGGTTTACTACTTTATTTATCAAAGAAGATTTACCTACATTTGACCTGCCTACCAATGCTATTTCTAAATTATCTTCATCTGGAAGCTGCTTTAAATCTACAAAAGAACCTTTAAATTCTGCTTTTTTTACTTTTATCATTTTCATCACCTAATAATTTTTCATTTAAAAGACCAGGGACTAACCTGGTCTTTTCTCATCTTGACTTAAAGTTTCGTTTAAAACCTCATCCATATGTTCCACCAATACAAACCGCATTCTCTTTTTTACATTAGCAGGGACTTCATCTAAATCTTTTTTATTTTCGACTGGCAAAATAACCGTATTAATACCAGCTCGATGGGCTGCTAAAACCTTTTCCTTCACTCCTCCAATAGGCAGGACTCTGCCTCTTAAAGTTATTTCTCCCGTCATAGCCACATCATTCCTAACCGGCTTTCCAGACATAGCTGAGGCCAAGGCAGTTGCTATGGTAATCCCGGCCGATGGCCCATCCTTCGGAATAGCACCTTCAGGTACATGCAAATGCACATCATAAGTATCACGTACTTCATCACTTATTCCCAACTGTTCAGCCCGTGAGCGAACATAGGTTAAAGCAGCCTGGGCCGATTCTTTCATAACATCACCTAATTTACCGGTTAAGGTGAGATTTCCTTTCCCCTTGAGCAAAGCTACTTCAACCGCTAAAATATCTCCCCCCATCTCTGTCCAGGCAAGGCCAGTAGCTACCCCAATCTGATTTTCTTTTTCTGCCGTACCATAGCGGTATTTTTCAGGTCCCAACATTTTTATTATCCGGTTAGAAGTTATGTTGGCATAATAATTTTTGTCTTCTACTACCTGACGGGCTACCTTACGGCAAACAGCAGCAATCTGCCTCTCTAAATTTCTGACTCCTGCTTCCCTCGTATACTCGCGGATTATCTTGCGTACGGCTCCTTCGGTAAAAGAAATATTAATATCTTTTAATCCGTGTTCTTTTATCTGTTTTGGTATAAGATAATCCATAGCAATATGGACTTTATCTTCTTCAGTATATCCACCAAGCTCTATTATTTCCATACGATCAAGCAGGGGTCTTGGAATATTGTGTATTGAGTTGGCAGTTGTTATAAACATCACTTTGGACAGGTCAAAAGGTATCTCAAGATAGTGGTCACTAAAAGTATTATTCTGTTCCGGATCTAACACCTCAAGCAAAGCAGAGGCTGGGTCTCCCCTAAAATCCATAGTCATTTTATCAATCTCATCTAAAAGAAAAACTGGATTTTTAGAGCCTGCCTGTTTCATCCCCTGTAATATTCTTCCCGGCATCGAACCGACATAAGTCCGCCTGTGACCTCTAATTTCAGCTTCATCACGTATTCCGCCCAAAGATATGCGGACAAAATTTCGATTTAAAGCATGGGCTACCGATTTTCCAAGCGAAGTCTTGCCAACTCCAGGAGGTCCTACCAGACATAATATCGGACCTTTCATCTTTTTAGCAAGTTTGCGTATAGCAAGATACTCTATAATCCTTTCTTTTGGCTTTTTAAGTCCATAATGCTCTCTCTCTAGGATTTCTTCCGCCATTTTTATATCTAGTCTGTCCCGGGTTTCTACTGACCAGGGAAGAGATAAAAGCCAATCCAGATAATTTCGAACTACCACCGCTTCTGCCACCATAGGAGGCATCTTTTCCAATCGTTCCAGCTCCTTATAGGCTTTTTCCTCTGCATGTTTGGGCAGATTGGCTTTTTCGATCTTCTCCTTCAACTCTTCAATTTCTGTAATTTTCTCGTCTCTTTCTCCCAGTTCCTTTTGTATGGCCTTCATCTGTTCTCTCAGGTAATATTCCTTCTGAGACTTTTCCATCTGCTTGCGGACCCGAATATTTATTTTTCTTTCCAGTTCCAGGACTTCCATTTCCTTGGCTAATATTTCACAAAGATATTCCAAACGCTCATTTATATCTAAAGCCTCTAATATGCGCTGTTTTTCATTAATCTTCAGTGTTAAATGCGAAGCAATTACATCTGCTAATCTTCCCGGCTCCTCAATAGCTACTACTGATATAACCGTTTCCGGGGAAATTTTTTTGCTCATGCGAACATATTGCTCAAATTGGGAAATCAAAGTGCGCATCAAAGCTTCAACCCTATTGTCTTTTTCAATATCACTTTCATTAAATTGCTCTATCTCCACCTTAATATAGGGATCCATGGAAGTAAACTGCCTTATTTTGGCACGGCATATTCCTTCTACCAGTATGCGCATGGTTCCGCCCGGCATCTTTAAAATCTGCCTTATTTCCGCAACTGTACCTATATGGTAAATATCATCTTCTCCTGGATCATCAGTCTGGGCATCTTTCTGAGTAGCAAGAAATATTTCTTTATCTATAAGCATAGCTTCTTCTATAGCATTGATAGATTTCTTTCGTCCCACATCTAAATGAATTACTGTATAAGGAAAAACTAGGACACCTCTTAACGGTAACATGGGCATAACTCTGTATCCATTTTGCTGCTGCAAACATAACACCTCCCAAGCAAGTCCATTCTACTACAAGTGGATACACCGTGCAATAATTCCTGTTTAAAGCATAATGATCTTTTTTATATTACCTAATATATAGCCATTAAATACAACAAAAAGCAATACTTTTAAACAGATAAAGTGCCGTATTCTTTTAAAACATCGCTTTTATTCGGCACAAAAGCTATATTAAAGACATCTTCCAGTTTTTCCACCGGAATAACTTCAATATCGGAAAAATCTTTAAAAATACTAAGCCAGTTATCTGCTGGTATAACTACCCGTCTTATTCCAGCCCGTCTGGCAGCTTCGACTTTGCTGATTACTCCTCCAACCGGTTTGACCATACCATGAACAGAAACTTCTCCTGTCATTGCCAGGAGATTATCTACCGGCAGTTTTTTAATAGAAGAATAAACCACTGTAGCTATGCTTATACCTGCTGAAGGTCCATCGACCGGAACTCCTCCCGTAAAATTTATATGAATATCATAATCCTTAAGCTTAAGGTCATATCCACTTTTTAAAACTGTAATAACATTTTCGACTGCACCTTTTGCCATACTTTTACGCCTTATTTTGCGCGCTCCATTCTCCATCTGTTCTTCTTCAACCACCCCAGTAACAGTAATTTCTCCATTTCCCTTCACAGCAGGGACAACTGCTGCTTCGATTTCTATCAAAGTTCCAATATTAGCTCCATAGACTGCCAAACCATTTACAACCCCTATCTGTGGAATATCAGCAGGCTTCATATCAAAACGCGGTGAAAACCTGCCATTATTTAAAACCTTTTCAATTACTGCTAAATCAATTTTTCTTTTTCCTTCCATCATGGCTATTCCTGCAGCAAGCTGCATTATATTTACTGCCTCACGCCCATTATTCGCATATTTTATAATCTCATTTAGCGCATCTTCATCTAAATCAAAATTTATTTTAGATGCCGCATTTAAAGCAATCACTTTTATATGTTCTTTTTCTAAAGGCTTAAAAAATATTTCCACACAGCGGGATCTTAAAGCAGGGGGGATTTCTTCCGGCATACGGGTAGTAGCTCCCACCAGCCTGAAATCTGCAGGTAATCCATTCTGGAAAATATCATGGATATGAGGAGGTATACTGCGGTCATTTTCATTATAATAGGCGCTTTCTAGCATCACTTTGCGATCTTCTAACACCTTCAAAAGCTTATTCATCTGCATAGGATGCAGCTCACCTATTTCATCAATAAAAAGAATACCTCCATGTGCCTTGGTGCAAGCTCCCGGTTTGGGCTGAGGAATGCCAGCTGCTCCCATAGCTCCAGCTCCCTGATAAATGGGGTCATGTACCGAACCGATTAAAGGATCCGCAATATTTCTTTCATCAAATCGTGTAATAGTAGCATCAACTTCAACAAATGCAGCATTTTTCCCAAATGGTGAAAGGACATTTTTTTTTGCCTCTTCCAACACTAAACGAGCAGCAGCAGTCTTACCTACCCCAGGGGGACCATAAATAATAACATGCTGGGGATTAGGTCCGCACAAAGCAGATCTTAAAATACTTATCCCTTCTTCCTGGCCTATAACATCTTCTAATTTAGATGGCCTAGTTAAACTGGATAAAGGTTCTGTAAGCCTTATACCACGCATATTTTTTAATTTAATTCTTTCTCTTTCGGATTCTTTAGATACTACTGTCTTCTTGCTTTGCTGATTTTTTAAAAGATTCCAGAAATATATCCCAATTATTACCGCAAAAAACAGCTGAATTAAATACAGAATACCACCATATTTTATAAAAAAATCATTCATAAATTTTTCCCTTTCCTCAAGATTTTTTAATATTATCCCCTGTTATTCCCTGAGGAATGAGAAAAAAAACAAGTAAAAAAAAGGCAGCATACGCTACCTTTTCCTGTATATTAATTATTAATTTATTAATTAATTTTCCGCTTTGCATCAACAGTTACTAGCAAAGGTTTTTCTTTCTTTTCAATGACCTCTTTAGTAATTACTACCTTAGTTATATCTGCCCTTGAAGGTACTTCATACATTACATCCAGCATTATATCTTCAATTATCGCTCTCAAACCTCTAGCTCCTGTATTTCTTCGCAAAGCTTCTGTTGCTACCGCATCTAAAGCATCTGCAGTAAATTCTAGTTCCACTCCATCTAAATCAAAGAGCTTCTTATATTGTTTTACCAGAGCATTTTTAGGTTCAGTAAGGATCCTTATTAAAGCTTCCTTATCCAAAGCATCGAGAGTAACTATTATGGGAACACGGCCAACAAATTCTGGAATCAACCCATAGCGCAAAAGATCCTGGGGAAGAATCATTTCTAAAATCTCCCCGATATTCTTCTCATTTTTGCTTTTAATGTCTGCCCCAAAACCTATATTTTTTTGACCTATTCGGCTCTGGATAATTTTATCAATACCTTCAAAAGCTCCACCACATATAAACAGTATATTAGTAGTGTCGATTTGAATAAATTCCTGATGCGGATGCTTACGTCCACCTTGAGGAGGAACACTGGCTACTGTACCTTCTAAAATTTTAAGCAAGGCCTGTTGAACACCTTCACCTGAAACATCCCTAGTGATGCTGGGATTATCTGTCTTGCGGGCAATTTTATCTATTTCATCAATATAGACAATGCCCTTCTCCGCTTTTTCAATGTCATAATCAGCCGCCTGAATAAGCTTAAGCAAAATGTTTTCTACATCTTCCCCTACATACCCAGCTTCAGTAAGAGAAGTAGCATCAGCAATAGCAAACGGCACGTTCAAAATTTTGGCCAATGTTTGAGCCAAAAGGGTTTTTCCACTTCCAGTGGGACCTAAAAGCAAAATATTACTTTTCTGTAGTTCTACATCATCAAGCTTTCCGCCTATATTTATCCGCTTATAATGATTGTAAACTGCTACAGACAATGCTTTTTTGGCTTTTTCCTGCCCAACAACATATTCATCGAGTATAGCCTTAATTTCTTTGGGCCTGGGAATATCCCCCAAATCAAGATCAAATTCATCAGCCAGTTCTTCTTCAATTATTTCGTTACATAGCTCAATACATTCATCACATATATATACTCCGGGTCCTGCTACCAGTTTTTTTACTTGATCTTGGGTTTTTCCACAAAATGAACACTTTAATTGGCCTCTTTCGTCCCCGTATTTATGCATAACTTCACCTCTCTAAAAAAAGCTATTTGGCATTAGCTTTTTTCGGTTTAATTATCACCTCGTCAATAATGCCGTATTCCTTGGCTTCCTGGGCAGTCATAAAATAGTCTCTCTCCGTATCCTGCTGAATTTTTTCCAGTTTCTGACCGGTCCTTTCAGCTAAAATCCGATTTAAGGAATCCTTCATCCTTAATATGCGACGGGCATGGATTTCAATATCAGTAGCCTGCCCTTGAGTGCCTCCTAGAGGCTGATGAATCATAATCTCTGCATTAGGTAAAGCAAACCTCTTACCCTTTTGGCCCGCAGCCAATAAAAATGCTCCCATGCTGGCTGCCAGTCCTACACATATAGTTGAAACATCAGGCCTTATATATTGCATAGTATCATAGATAGCCATACCTGCACTTATTGATCCACCAGGGCTGTTAATATAAAGGTATATATCCTTATCCGGATCCTCAGCTTCCAAAAAAAGCATTTGAGCTATAACTAAATTAGCCACAGCATCATCAATGGCACTTCCCAAAAAAACTATGCGGTCTTTTAAAAGTCGCGAATAAATATCATAAGCGCGTTCACCGCGATTAGTCTGCTCAACTACCACTGGCACCAAATAAGACACAATCTCCACCCCTTTCCATCCTATGCATTACATTTAACACATAGTATTCTTTATTATTTAATTAGATTCCACTTTATCGCTTTCTTCAGGCTTCTTAACAGTAATATCAGCATTCTGAATTAAATAATCAAAAACCTTATCTACTTTTACAGTATATTCCATTCTTTCCCGCATACCTACAAGGCTTTCCTTGGCTTTTTCAAAATCCATTCCCATGTTGTCTGCGATTTCCTTAATTTGTTTATCTATTTCTTCATCGGTAGCAGCAAAACCTTTTTCTTCAATAATTTTTTCTAAAATAAAGTTGGTTTTTACTCTCTTGTCTGCTTCCGGCCAAATATCTTTTATAAAATCTTCTTCACTCATATTGAGTGCATTAAAATATGCTTCTAAGTTGAGCCCCTGTGCGTAAAGGCTGCGTTCAAACTCCTGCATCATCCTCATTGCCTGATCTTCAACCACTGCATCAGGTACAGCCAATTCGCAAACTTCTAAGAGCTTTTCAGTTATCTGCTCTCTAATAAGTTCTTTTTTCTGCTTCTCAACTGCATCTTCCAATCTCTTTCTAATATCAGCTTTAAGTTCATCCAAAGTTTCAAAATCGCTTACTTCCTGGGCAAAATCGTCATTAAGATCTTTTAACTTCTTGGTTTCAACTTTTTTAACTTTTACCACAAAACGGGCTTCTTTACCAGCTAGATCTTCAGCATGATATTCTTCCGGAAATACTACATTAACCTCTACTGTATCTCCGGCCTTTTTCCCAACCAATTGTTCTTCAAAACCGGGAATAAAAGTTTTAGAACCCAACTCTAAAGGATAATCTTCTCCTTTTCCTCCAGCAAAAGCTTCATCACCTATAAATCCTTCAAAATCAATAACTACCGTATCTCCCAGTTCGGCTGGTTCATCCTTGGATTCAATTTGAGCATAGCTCTCCCTCAGGTTTTCAAGGCTTTTTTCTACTTCCTTGTCAGTAACAGCCAATTCAGGTATCTCTACCTTAAGGCCTTCAATATTACCCAGTTTAACTTCCGGTTTGACAGGCACTTTAGCTGTAAAGATAAACGGCTTTCCAGCCTCAATATCACCAATGTCAAAATTAGGATCAGCAATAGGTTCAATATTAAGATCCTGCAGAGCCTTTTCGTATGCATCAGGAACTATATACTCTAAGGCATCCTGATAAAGTATTTCCTTGCCATAATACGACTCCAGAATCGGTCTTGGAGCTCTACCTTTGCGAAAGCCTGGAATATTCACTTTCTTTACAACTTTCCGATACGCATATTGTAAGCCTTCTTCCAGCTTATTGGCATCTACTTCAATCTGTATGTATGCCTCACTGTTTTCTATCTTCTCTAATTTAGCCTCCATCTATGCTCCTCCTAACTGATATTTTGTAATTATTCTTACAGCCTTAGAGTATATCAAAGTGCATACATTTAAAATAGTTCTCCTTAAGAATTTACCCTAATTTAATTAAAAATACAACACCTCGGCAGCCGCCGAGGTACAATTTTCTTTTATATTATGGAGCGGAAGACGGGATTCGAACCCGCGACCCTCGCCTTGGCAAGGCGATGCTCTACCACTGAGCCACTTCCGCACTAAATTGTATCCTTTATTAGGATATATAATTATCCACCTCGTAGTCAAGAGTTTTTATTTTTTAAAATATTTTCTTTAGTTCCTATTTGTCATTATTTTTTTATAAAACTCAAATATTTCTTAAACTTTTTCATAATTATTGCCTACTGCTCAATTTTTTAACCAATTTACTTTAAAATTAATTTTCTTTCAAATGCTCCATAAGCCTTGAGCCGAGCTTCAACAAGAATATACCCTGTGTCATCTCCATTTTCTCATCACCCAAATCATCCTGCCGCAATAACGCTAAAGACATCTCAGGATTCTTATTGAAAAAAGCAGCTAAATGAGCCACCATATAACTTTCCAATCGCTTAAGGCTCTGAAAACTTCCAGTATAATCCCTAAAAAAAACTACTATATCTTCACTTCGAAAAGCCTTTCTTATATCCTTAAGCATTTTTCCCTGATCCTTGCCAGGAGGAACGGTTAAAAACAGCTTATTATGCAAGATTAAAACATATCCCCACTGGTAATTTTGATCGCCCGAAAAAACAATCCATATAAAAGAAGCAACTTCTTCTGATTCAGTTAATAGTTTAAAACGGCCATATTTCTTAAGCTGCATAACAGCCTTATCAGGGGCTATAAGCTCAGCTACCTGCCATTTGATTTCCAAAGGTTGATTAATGAGATTCAGGGTATTCTGCTCCATTTCATCCAAAGCCAAAACATATGATTTTAAAATAATTTGTCCTCTGATTTTCAAATAGTCAAAATCATTGGCATCATATGGATGACAATTCTCCAAAAGCATTTGAACTTTAGCTGAAAAAATATCAGTGATTTCAGGCATGATTACAAAAAGAGGCGGCAAAACCCAAAAACCTTCCGTCAAAGGCAGTAAACGCGTTATACAAAGCATTCCAGGTTTTATTTTTTCTTTTATTTTCCACCCCAAAATTCCATATATCTCATAGCTCTGCCCGGTAAAAAAATCTTTAAACCTGATCCCATTTGCATCACGATAGTTAACTTCATAAACCCCTACATAACTCATTATCAGATTAAAAGCAGCTGTTTTCAGATATGGCGGAAACATAGAAGCATGCTCATCCCAAAAAATATGGGCAATAGTTTTTTCATCCTCTCCCTTAAAATCCAGCAAAGCAGATTTAAAGCAAAATTTATTATAAACCTCCTTAATGCTTTCATTCCAGAATTTACGGTTCTCATCTACAAATTGATAAAAATAATTCTTACATTTCTTTTTTCTATTTTCTCCTATATTTTTTAAACAATCGGCAAAAATACAAAGATGATGCCATACCTCCTCATAGATCTTGATTTTTTCTTCATCATCTAATTCTTCAAAACGCGGATACCAAGCAAGAGGGCGCGAAAAATCAAGCGGATATTGATTAAAATGGCGAACTATAAGCTGGGCATTCTTGCTTATAAGGCCAGTAGCAATACCAAATTTTTTAGCTATCTTTGCAAAAGCTATTTTCATACCTGCTAATTCCTGATAAGCATATTCTAAAGCAGCCATCCACCATTCAGGTTTATAAATCTTGGGTCTAAAAAGAGTAGAAAATTCATTCCACATAAAAATAATCCAGGCCAATTTCGGTCTCTCTTCAGGCACACGATAATAAATGTTATAAAATGCCGCGGCGATTTGTCTGTAAGATTCATTAATCCAGGTATAAGCCCCAACATATGGACTCAACTTTTGACGCAAGCGGAATTTTTCTACCCTTATAGCCATAACTTCGGGATTAAGCATTTCCCTGCTATTTATATTTTGGTGTAAATTAAGCCTCTTCCTTATCACGTAAGCAGGTAAATAATATTCTCCCCTGTTTCTTGCCTTAATCTCCATAATTTCTAAATCACTCAAGAGATTTTCCATTAAAACCCTGCCTTTAAGATTCTTAACTGCTTCTACAGGTGTCATTCCATCAAGTTCATGCTTGGGAGTATTAAGCCATTCCTCTAAATATTTATCATGCATTACCTCCAGAAGTATTTCTTCCGCTTCTTCTTCACATGTAAAATCGTAGCCCTCGCTCCATTTAATATGTGGATTTGTAGAATCGTCATTCAAAATACTATCAACCCTGCTGATTATAAAATCCAAATCTTCATCATTATCAGCTACTACGACCAAAGAACTCATACCCAAATAAACCCTTTTAAACCCCGGACTTTCATTCTTGCAAGCAAGTTTTAAGCATTTACTTCCCTGTTCTAGGACAACAAAATCACTTTTCTTAACCATTCTTATAAACTTATCTCTCTGTCCGCTATCCTTCCATATCAAACTGCAGCTTTTCAAAGTGTTCTTTCTTATCCCTATACTTAAATCCATCACCAAACCACACAAAAACTCAGCATGCTCGCGTAAAAAAACTTCCATATCGCTTATTCGCTCATTAATACGGCAGGAATTTAATTCTTTTACTAAAAACTCTTCATTATCCGAAGAAATTACTACCGTTCTGCCAACTGCTATCACAGCGTTGTTTACGATTACTAACCTTAAAAGCAAAAGATCTCCTTCCTCAATTATTCTTGTAACATCCCCAAAATTTCTTTCCACCACAAAATCACGAGAACTGATAAAAATATCCTTGAGTCCTACTGCATTGTTATTTATCCATTCAACCTTATAAACAGATAAATAAGATCTACGCAGGGCATTTACCACCATTTTCATAATTTCGTCAAATTTGTCCTCATATTCCACAAAATAAAAATCTATAATAGGTGATACATCTTGAAAAAATCGGTAATTAGTTATATACCAGAGCCAAAAAATTTCGGCCATTTTTTCATCAGGTTCTCTTAAATCTGTCCAAGACATAAACTTATCCCAAGCTGTTTCCTCCCAGTTGTAGTAATAATTTTTCGCATATAAAGTAAGATTATTTATAGCTTTCTCCAAATAACTCCCGTATTGATTTTTTTTCCCCAAAGGAAAGTGAATAACTGTGCACTCATTGATATTACATTTACCGCTTCTTTGTTCTTTTCTATCGCGGGACATCCGGGAATTCTGTTTATCCACCCTGGTCATATAAGACCCTCCCCCGTTATATTCCCTCTCTTCTATAACAAAGGGTAATTTTTATCACATATTGATATATTATATATATTCATAATAACAAAAATTCTGGTATTTTGTATATCAAAAAATAAATCCGGCCCTAAGCCGGTAAAAAATTTAGAAAATTCTACTGACCATTTACAACTTTTTTGAATAAATCACTCGTAACATAACCACTCTGCGGATATAACTGTTTAAGCTTAACAAACATTTCCTTAGCTTTATTAAAATCACCTCTTTCATGATATAATAATCCTAGATAATAAAGGCTTTCATCATAATAGTTAGAATCAGGAAACAAATTAAGGTATTTTAAATAATATTCTTCAGCATTTTCATAATCCTTTTTCAAATAAAAAGTCCGGGCTAAATAATACAAAGCTTCGCGATTTATATAACTTCCTGAATTTATAGCCACAACCGCACTTAAATTGCTTACTGCCTTATTCAAATTACCTGTTTTATATGCTTTATAACCTTCCCTGTAATAATATATTTCCTTATCTTCATCATAATAAGACCCCTGACTTAAAGTATCCTCTTCATAATTTTCTGAAACAGACTGGTTTGCGCTTAAAGCCGGAACAAACTGCTCATTAGGGCTGGCTTTCTCTTCTACAACCTTCGAATTAACAGAAGCTGCTTCATGCAAAAAAGAACGATCAGCACTAACTGCAGAAATAATCTGAACCGTTAACACCAGAAAGACTAACCCTGAAACAGCCCAGGCAAGTTTAGTTCTATTTAACGGTAAACCAAAAGTCTTAACATTGACTGCTTTTGATGACATATCTGGATCTTCATCAGCTAAATATACTGCTTCTTTTTCAAAAAACTCCACTAAATATCTATTGATATCTGCATTACTCTTATCCATTTTTAAACCTTGACTCCAGATTTTAAAAGCACTATCCTTATCTCCAGTAAAGGCATAACATAAGCCTAAAAATTTATAAACACTTATAAAGCTATCATTCTCTTGCAACAAAAGCCTGAAGATCTCTTTTGCCCGTTCGTAGTCGTGGCCTTCCATCAAATCTAATGCTTTGTTATAGCGTTTTAACCAGAATTGAAAAGCAGGAGTATTGAAATTTTTAAGTTTAGCCCGGGCAATTTTGTTATCTGGTTCATTTTCTAAAACCTTTCGCCAGTAGGATTCAGCTTTACCAAAATCTCCTATAATATAAAAACAGTCAGCTATTAAATTGAGTATCTGCATATCTTCTGGCATTATACTCCTTGCCTTTTCAAGTTTTTTTACAGCTTCGCTGATATTATGCTCGCATAACATTTCAAAAGCTTCACTACGCAAGGCTTCTGCCTTATTATCAGTAATCTTTTGCAAAAAATACACCACCCTTGTTCAATAGTTTAATAACTATTTCCACAAAGATGGTGTAAATTCCTTCCATAGATATATTTATTTTCCAATTACTTCAAGAATTTTATCAATACCTACTATAACTTCATGCGAAGCTCTTTCCATTTCCTCAATCTTTTCAATGGCCTCATTTATATACCCTTCATTATTCAGTTTTACAGCCTCTTTAGCCAACTGGTGCAGTTCTTTATGAGGCTTATCTACATACTTTTCAAAAACACTTAAAACTTTTTCATCTTCAACATTTTTAATCCACTTACCCAACCTGCACTGTTCATGATCAAATATAGTATCCGGATCTATATACAAACCATGTTCTACTATAAATTCATGTTTCTTCACAAACCCGCGATGATCATCCTTTACTTGATTCAAAAATACTTCATAAGGCAGTTTGTACTGAGCTAATATCTTGCGCAAGTTATCGGATATTTCATGGTTACTTTCTATTACTTTGATAAGTTCCTCAAAATCAGTTATACGATTTTCCGTCCCCTTAACCTGTTTTTCCAATGCGGAAAGTAGAGATGTAACCGCTGAGCTTACTTCATTAACCACCGCTGAAATTTCTTCAGATGAAGCACTCTGTTCTTCCACCGCGCTGCTTATATCCAGTATACTTCCTTCTACTGCAACAATACTATTAATTACGTTTTCCAGACTCTTTACTGCAGTCTCCGTTATCTGTTCACTCTCTTCCGCTGCACGTCCTACTGACTCCATCTCACCTGCAAATCCTGCTATATTAAGCTGCACCCGATCGATAAGACTGCTTATCTGTTTGGTATAACCAGCAGTCTCTTCAGCCAGCTTTCTAATCTCTTCTGCCACAACTGCAAATCCTCGTCCATGTTCACCAGCTCGGGCTGATTCAATAGCAGCATTCAAAGCTAAAAGGTTAGTCTGCTCAGAAACTACCATGATAGTGTTGGTAATCTGTCCAATATCATTGGACAACAAGGTAAGTTCTTTAACCTTGCTCACCGCTTCCTCTACCCGCTTCTTTAAATTATCAACTACCTCTTTTATCTGAGCAATTTCATCTTTGCCCTTGCGGGCATTATCAGCTAAGGCGACATACGTTTCCTGCAGGTTCTGAGTTTGTTTTGCCACCATCTGAGAAGCGCCGGCTATTTCTTCTACTCCCACATCTGCTTCCCTTAGGTTCTCGCCCAGCTCTTTCAGCCTTGAACTTATATCTTCCAGTTCCTGTATGCTGTTTTTTAATCTGAAAACTGCCGAACCTGCCACATCATTCATAAAATATGCATTGGTAGTAAGGGCAGATGTGTCGTGAAACAATTCGTAAAAAACCCCTTTTATCCTTTCTAACAAAGCGGAAAAATCCTGAGCAATCAAGCCTATCTCATTTTTAGAAGTTATCTCTACAATCTTGGTTAAATCGCCTTCACTAACATCCCGGATAGTTTCCTGCAAAGGCTTAACATGTTTAAGTATGTTATGCAAGACTAGATATGTAGCTAAACACAGAAAAACAAGAGCAGTTATTATTATGCCTAAGGCTCGTTTTTTAGCATTAGCCTCAGCCATCAAAAAAGCAGTCCTGGGGATCTCTCCCTGTATAAATGCGATCGTTTTGCCATCGACATCTTTGATAGGTACTAAAGAGAGAATATGCTTTTTGTCATCACTTAAACGGTAAAAGGCTTCTCCCGCCAGGATTTTCTTTTTATCTTTCTCAGTTAAACTTACTTTTGAATTTTCTTCTCCCCACAGGAAAGTTCCATCGGCTTTCTTGATAAAGTATGTTCCGTCAAGTTTTTTTAGCCTTTCTCCCAGCTCACCTTCCAAAGACATACCTATTTCAAAAACCCCTATAAATTCATCGCCTGAATATAACGGTTTTATGCATCTTATTCCATACCCTTGAACCCCTTCTTCTACAGCCAAAACCTGTTCCCGGTTATTTATAGCTTTCATCAAAGCCGGCCTGAAACTTAAATCATCCCCATATTCTTCAGGAGCATGTGCCCTATAAAAAGAATGGGCATCAGGGTTAATAAACTGAAGCTGGGATATATCATGTTTCTGTTTCCAATTTTCATAAACAGGATTAAGCAAATAAGCTAATTCATTCCGTTCCTGCCCGGCAAAAGCCTTAACAATGTCAGGATCGGCAGCCAGCGAATCGGAAAACAGCTCCGCTTCCTCCATAGCATCCTTAATTCCTGAATTCAAGGTATTTGTAACATTTTCGGCATATTCTTTCTCAAAATCCTTTATCAGAAGCTGTTGTAAACCCAAATTATTCCAGTAGAAAATTGTAAAAATAATAATGTTAAATACTACTAAATAAAGTATTATCCTGGTTTTTATACTCTGCATATTTCCTGGCATTATTATCACTTCCTCTCTTTAATTCCTGTTCACCTTAACCATTATTTTAACATATGCCCAATGTGGATAGGACAGATAAATTGTAAAATCTGCATTAAATAAATTATATAATTAAATAGTTAATCAGAAAATCCAAAATAAAAGCAGGTGATAGATTGAGCATAACAGTTAAAGACATGCTACTTATGTTCACAGACTTTAAAATAATGGCAGGAAGCACTGGTCTTAACCGTAAAATAAGCACCGTAAGCGTAATGGATGCTCCGGATATCCATGAATGGCTGAAAGGTGGAGAATTTTTAATTACCACTGCTTATATTTTGCGTGATGCCCCTATGAAAATATCAGAATTGCTGATAAACATTAATAATGTCGGGGCTGCAGCACTAGGTATTAAACTAAATCGATTTATAAAAAAACTGCCTGAAGAAGTTATTCAAAAATCCGATGAGTTGGGAATTCCCTTAATATACATACCTGATAAATACGCTTTTACCGATATAATAAACCCTGTGTTAAGCCGAATCGTCAATGAACAAACACGTTTACTTCAATTATCAGAAAATATTCATAATTCTTTTACTCAAATGGTTATAAAAGGAAGCAATGCGCGTCAAATAATCAATAAACTTAAAGAAATAATCAATAAAGAAATAGCCTTTATCGATTTTAAATTTGACAAAATATGGAACACCTGTCCATTTGTAAACTGTCCCAACATTTATTTAGATTCCTCAGCAATAGATAAAATTCTCGAAAAATACAAAACTTTTTCGGTTAAAGTCGAACACCAGCTATATGGATATCTAGTTTTAAATATAGAGAAAAGCCAGGAACTTACTCCATATGAAAACAAAGCTGTTGAACATGCCATTACTGTATTAATTTTAGAACTTCAAAAAAGACTTTTGCATAAACAAATAGAATCCCGTTATCGTGATCAGTTTATTCTTGATTTAATTTTCAATAATATTAAATCTAATAAAGAAGTTTTAAACCGAGCTCAACTGTATGGCTGGAATTTTACCCGAGGCGTATTAGTATCAATAATAGATATTGATAATTTTAAAGCTCAATACCTTGAAAAAACCATTATGGAAACTAATCGCCCAGAAGATATCCAAGAAAAAATTTTTAAAACAGCCCAAAATATTTTTCATTACTATATGCCGGAAGCAGCCTGGACCTCATTTACAGACAACATAGTTTTTCTGATCGAAACCGATAAAAATAACTTGGAAACTACTAAAGAAAAAATAAAAAAAATATGTACCAAAATACAAAAAGAAATAAAAAAAAGCACCGGCTTTTCGCTCACTGTCGGAACAGGAAACTTTTATCCCTGTATTACCGAAGCTCACAAAAGCTATCAGGATGCCTTAAAAGCTGTACAAATAGGCAGAAACATATACGGTTCCAACGCTCTTATTTTTTATGATGAACTAGGTTCATATAAGCTCCTCGGTTATCTGCACGGCACCCAGATAGCCGAAGAATTTTTAAACCAATACCTTCAAAATCTGATCGACTATGATAAAAATAACAACACTGAGCTGGTCAAAACCTTATGGTATATATCAAAAAATGACTGGAATTTAAAAGCAGCTGCAAAAGAACTTTTGCTGCATCACAATACAATAAAATATCGATTCAATAAAATATGCAACATCCTTCATATAGAAGATTTAAACTGGGAAAACAAGCTAAATCTATCCCTCGCTTTAAAACTATGGAACATCAAAAACCGTTAACTTTTTGTTTTTCCGGTATATAAAACCGGATTTTTTTTGTTTTATAAGAACAAAGACGATCTTAAACTTATCTGATAAGCTAAATTTAGAAAAAACAATTCAAATTTTTTCAACATATTAAGGAGGTTGATGAGATGTATAAAACTAAAGTCGGTTCTCTCCCTGATACATTGGCATCAGTGAAAAACAGTCAACTTTATGACCCTATAAAGCAAATTCCCGTATCTGGAAGAACCATTTTGAAAAACGGCACCGTAATTGACCCGGCCAATCAAGTAGAGGAAACAAGAGATGTGGTAATAAGTGGAGATAGAATTGAAGAAATAGGACAGGATATTAAACCTGAAAAAGGCGATATAGTAATCAATTGCGAAAATTTGCTGGTAGTTCCAGGATTAATTGACATGCACCTGCATCTAGGCGACTTATTTGAAATCAGCACCGCTCCCATCGATTGTGCAGTTGCAGACGGAGTAACTATGGGCTTATCTCCCGGAGCTGGCAATACCTTTATGGCCCCAGCTCTTTTAGGAGCAGAAGTCGACAGGGGGCTTCCCATGAACCTGGGGGTATATCTTGGTGCTGTTAATGTCCTGGGAACCATGCTCTCAGTAGAAGAATTAATCAAGCTTTTTAAAGGTGAACTCGAAGAAGAGATTGGCCTAAATAAAATGACACGCAACCGTATTACTTTTGTTACCGCTCCTTTAACAGTAGGCATAAAAGACCATATGGGACACTTTATTATGTCAGATGAAAATATTGATAAAATATTTACCATAACATCAAGGGCTAAGCTTGTTTATATGTCCCATACTCAGGATCCTGCTCATGCTGAGCGTTTAGTAAACCTTTCCAAAGGTCGTCCACTTCATCTCGCTCACGCCACCGCTGCAGGATGTGGCACTCATTCTGATCCGGTAGAAGGTATGGAAACTATTGTTGAATTATGTAAAAAAGAAAATGTAACCGCCGAATTTGTTACTACTATGCTTAGAAAAGGCAAAGGAAGTCGCGAAGGCCTCTTAATGCCTGAAAAAGCTCAAAAAATCGCATATGATGCACTGGAAAAAGGAATTGTCAATATCCTTATTTCCGACGGCCAAAATGACGCCACAATGAAAGGCTTTGGTGATACCCGAGATAATATTCCTGCTCTCTTGGAACTGGCTGAAATGGGAATTCTATCTTTAAAAGATGCTATTGCCACAATGACATGCAACCCAGCTAGATTAATAGCAGAAAGAACTGGAGTTAAATGGTGGATAGAAGAAGTAGGACACTTGGGCAAAGGTGCTTTAGCTAATATAACAATAATAGATCCTGATGATAAACTGGCTACCTATACCATTGTAAATGGAAAAATAGTAGCCTTTGAAAATCGGGTAGTAAGAAGAGGACATGGGGCTGGCGGCTGGATAAGCAAATTTGGAATGGTTAGAAAAACTGGCGTAGGAGATTTAGCTTCCATAACCTATCAAGACTAGTTGTGAGGTAATGAAATGATCACCGAAATTAAAAAATTTATCCAGCAGTCCAATTACCCCAGTATATTAAAACAGCTTATTCAAACCAATACTTCTAACCCCCCTGGAGATGAAAAAAAAATAATTGATCTGATACTTTCCTTTTTCCCTGTAGAACAGATAAATTACAAAATCATAAATCATACGGACAGCAGAAGCTCTCTGATAATTACAGTCGCGGGGAAAAACACCCGAAAATCCATCGCATTCGTCGGACATGTAGATACAGTTCCCGTTACCGATGGAGAAAGCTGGGTTCATCCCCCCTTCTCCGGGGAGATAGATGGTGAATATATTTATGGCCGCGGCGCTTCTGACATGAAGGGGGGAATAACCGCCATGATCTTAACAGCCCAATACTTTATTGAAAATAAAATAATCCCTCCTTACACTGTAAAATTCTGTTTTACTGCTGATGAAGAAGCCGGCGGCTTAGGTATTCAAGCCTTGCGCGATCAAGGGGACCTTGATGATACCTCCGAAGTATTTATATGCGAACCTTCAGAATGCAAAATTGGAATATCTGAAAAAGGGGCTCTCTGGCTTAAAATCATCGTAAAAGGCAAAGCTTCTCACGCTGCTCAACCTGAAGAAGGTATTAATGCAGTAGAGTATCTTATAGCCTACATAAACGCATTTAAGACACTTATATTAACAGGTAAAAGAAATGACCCTCTTTTAGGTCCAACCACAGTTACCATAACACAAATAAAAGGAGGCATCAAATCCAACATAATTCCAGAAGAAGCATATGCAACTCTGGATATTCGCACTAATACCGACTCTAACCATGGTGAAATTATCAAAAAAGCCGGAGAGCTGGCAGATTTATTTAGCCAGCAATTTCCCGGTTTAAAAATCAACATCATGGTGGAAAACAACAGACCACCAGTCAATGTTGATCCTAAAGCATCTATCATCAGGGCTTTAACCAAAATCTTAAATGACATGCATCTTACCACTGAACTTAAAGGAATGCACTTTTACACCGATGCTTCACAGCTTGTGCCTTATAAAAAAATACCCTTTGTCATTTTGGGTCCGGGGGAAGACAGCATGGCACACAAAAAAAATGAACGCATCCTTCTAAATTCAATTGCTACTGCTGCCGAAATTTATATCCGTTATATATTACAAAGGGAGGGGAACAGCAATGTCTGACAATAATTCTTCTCTAAAACGCCCGGTAGGATCTTTGGCAGGCTTTTTAATATCTATAGCCATTGGTTTAGTTATATACTGGCTTCTAAACAACATTAAAGGATTGGAAGTTTTTTTAACTTATAATGACATAGTTGCAAAAACAGCTCATGATCCTTTTCACAAACTTTTATGGCTATTAATGGATTTCACCGAAGCTGAATTTTATGCAGGGGTATTTGCGGGAATATTTATCATCATTGGTGCATTTATTGCCTGGCGTTTAGATGTAAAAAATTCCCGTTTGGCAGGTTTTAATATATGTTATGGCACCAATACGTGGCCATGGGTTTTTGCTTCACAGGTATTATCCATGATTCTGGTGCTATATGTATTAAATTATACTCATCTATTCAATGAGTACACCTTCCTGCCGACTTTTATAACCGTGGTTGGAGGACCTCCTGCTTTAATGCTGATATACGGTCCTAATCCGCGCGCACTCATAACCGGTTCAATTTTGGGTGCTTTCATCGCATTCCCTATTGCCTTCTGGCTCATGACCAAAGTTATATCGGTTATAAATGTCCCAGTAGTAGTGGCAAATGTTACTACTATGGCTCTAATCGGAATAATTATGTGCCAGGTCTTTAAAGTTTTGCCATGGATAGAGAAAACACCATATAAAACTATAAATCGCCAGGTTAAAGAACTGAGCAGAGAGGAAAAAATACAAGATATGTCTAAACCTTCTTGGTTTATAAGAAGGGTTTTTGCTGATTTCTCTGAGGCTCAATTTTATGGAAATGAAATTGCCGGGATATTCCTCATAATAGGTGTAATTATTGATTTTATACTTAATACTGCACATCCTGCTTATGGATCCGGTCTTCTTCCGGCCATGATTTTAGCCCAAATAGTAGGCTCTGCTACTGGAATATTTCTATACTTTGATAAATGGGTCGAAAAAGGTTGGTATGCTACTTTTGTCCCGGTAGTAAGCAGCGCTCCAGCATGTGTATTAGCCTTTGGCGGAACTATCCCGGTAGCCCTATTTGCCGGAATCCTGAGCGGCATCATCGGTGCTCCTTATGCTGAATATCTTGCCAATAAATTACCGGAAGATTTTCATCCTACCATTGCCAATGTTACTTCCATGGCAGTAACTACAATCATAGTTTATGTAGTAATGCAGGCCTTGCCATGGTTTTAAGCTAGCTTAGAAAATAACATACCAGACTCCATTTATAAATAAGGGCAAGTTTAAAATATCAGCTTGCCCTTATTTTTATACTAAAATAAAAAAGTGCTTATTCCGGTTAAATAGCCGTAATAAACACTTTAACTAATCATCTTGAATAATAAATGGTCGGGGCGACAGGACTTGAACCTGCGACCTTCTGATCCCAAATCAGACGCGCTCCCAAACTGCGCCACGCCCCGAACAGCAGCGGTTATATTTTATCACTGCTGCCCGCATTTTGTCAAATCTAATCTTCTACAGGCGGTCTCCATATTTCCCAAACTCTTCCAGCTAAATCAGTCGACGGTTTAAGCGTCTGACCTCCTTCTTGCCAGCCCGAAGGCATAACTTCACCTGTTTCTCGATTATGCTGGAATGCCTTTATCTGCCTTAAAAGTTCCTGCGGATTTCTTCCTACCGGGGGAGCTAATATTTCGGCAGCCTGAATCACTCCATCAGGATCAATTAAAAATCTGCCCCTTATGTCAACACCCGCGGCCTCATCGTATACCCCGTACATACTGCCTATTTTCCCACCGCGGTCAGACAACATGGGAAATGGTATTCCTCCTTCAACCATCTTCGAAAGCTCGGTTTCATTCCAAACTTTATGGGAAAATACACTATCTACACTTACTGCGATAACTTCCACCCCTAATGCCTGAAGTTCACCATAGCTCACAGCTATGTGCGATAATTCAGTAGGTCATACAAAGGTAAAATCTCCCGGGTAAAAACATAAAACAACCCATTTTCCTAGATAATCAGATAGTTTAACTTTTACGATTTTTCCCTGATGAAAAGCATCTGCTTCAAAATCAGGTGCTTTACGGGTTACTAGCATTTCATCTCCCCCTTGCAATTAAAATTTTCCTATAGCTTAATTTTATTTTCAAGCGACTGCAAATGTCAAAATATTTCTTATATAAACAAGGATTATATTATTAAAATTTATACTTATTATAATTTATATTCATATTAAAGTGAAAAACATGGTATGACATACCATTCAGAATACCCTTTAATACTTTACTAAATCTTAATATTTATGGCAAAAAATAAAAACAAATATAAATTATTAAAACAATATATGTTAAAATATCAGCATAGATATTATTGCAATATGAAATAAGCATTCAAAAAACCGCGTACAAGGAGGAATTTAAATGGATTACAAACTACCACTCCTGCCTTATGATGAAAATGCGCTTGAACCAATTATCTCCCGGGAAACTATTCAATATCACTACGGAAAACATCACCAGACTTATGTAAACAATCTCAATAAACTTATCAAAGATACCCCCTTAGAAAACATCACCCTTGAAGAAATCATAAAACGCGCTTCCGGTTCTTTATTCAACAATGCTGCTCAGGTTTTCAACCATACCTTTTACTGGAACTGTTTAACCCCCAATGTTGAAAAACCAACAGAAAAAGTAATAAAAGCATTAGAAAAAAGCTTTGGCTCCTTCGACAACTTCAAAACTGAATTTTCACAGGCTGCAGTATCTCTTTTCGGTTCCGGCTGGGTATGGCTGGTTAAAGATGAAAAAGGACAGTTATCAATTGAAAGCACCAGCAATGCTGACACTCCAATAGTCAGGCACAAAATTCCTCTTTTAACTATTGATGTTTGGGAACATGCTTATTATATCGACTACCGAAACAACCGGGCACTTTATGTCGAAAAATTCTGGGATATAATAAACTGGAATTTTATAGAAGAAAATCTATAAAATTCCATAAATAGAAAGGGAAAGGTTGGAGGTTAAAAAGCTAAAATAAAGCAAAAAACCATGCCTTCTAGCATGGTTTTTATTTTCAAAATGGTGGGTCATCCGCGACTCGAACGCGGGACACCCTGATTAAAAGTTATATAAGCAGCATAAAAATAATAAAACGTGTTTAAGTATGAAAAACGATGTTAAAGCAAATACCTTAAAATAGAAGCTGTTTTTGTATTGGCTTTAAAAACAATTAATAAATATACAGTATTTATATTAAAATTAAAAACAAATGTGACCTGGAATGTGACCTACTAAAAATGTAGCATTTTTGATAAATTAATTCTTTATATGTGAAGGATTTTCTGTTTTAAGATAGAATTTTAGAATTTTAGAATTTAAATTTTACAGAGAGGGGTAATGTGATGAGTGAAGATCAAGTAAAAAAGCCAATTTGGAAGCGTTGGTGGTTCTGGGGGATAGTAATTGTGCTTCTGATTGGGATTTTTGCTGGAGGAGAGGATAATAATACTAATAATTCAAAAGTAGTAACCACTTCATCTAGTCATAAATACGATTTAGAATTCAAACCTGATATAAAAACCTCTTGCACAGAAGATACCATTACTGTAAATGCCGAAATCAATTGTCCAGATGGAGCAATAATGCAAGTTTTACTAATGTCCGGAGATCTTAAAGAAATGTATTCTGATAAACCGATCGTTAAAAATGGACAAATATCAAGTGTTTTTAAACTCGAAAATACAGATCCTAAAAACTACGCAGGAACAATAATGTTCCAATTTAATGCAAAAGATTTACCTCAACCAGACAATGTGAAAAAAGTATATGGAACATACGGAGAGAAATTGGAAGGAGATAACACCATAGAAGCTAATTTTGGGGACGGTAGCAAAGGTAAAAATGCCTCAGTTACCTTCACGGTTCCCTATCCTTCCCAAGAAGCTGTTGAACAAAGATTGGCGCAAATTTTTGAAGAATTTACTTCTACTCTTATCAAGAACTCCAACGGCGTAATATTAGACATAGATCGCCCGTCAAGTGGGATTTATCATGTCATGGTTTCTAATTCTGCTTGGTATTTATCTTCCGAAAACGAAAAGCAATATTTTGCGGAAGAAATGCTTAAAACATTTACCCAAGTCGGCAAATCGATAGACGGTACAGACACTATTGTTCTAACCATTTTCGATGAATCAATGAATGAAGTAGCACGGAGTAAAGTATTAGGCGGAATGAAGATAAAAAGGTAAAAAAAAATTGGGGGCCTAAGCCCCCAATTCTCCTTTAAATCATCCTTTTATTTCTATGCTTTCCCCCGGCTCTAAACCGGAGGATTCTTTACCCTGGCTATATCTACCGCCGCCTCTCCGAAGATATATCCAAGCGCAAGGGCCACGACCTTCCAATACAAGTCCGCGTCTACGTTCCAACCCAGCCCTTCAGAAAGGACGATGAAAACCGCGCTTGCCACGGCTACCCAGAATTTGCGGCTGGTCAGTTTTTGTTTCATTTTCCCACCACCTTTAACAAATTTAAAGCCACCGCCAGCACAAACCATTTGCTGGCTAGTTCGTCCGGGTTATGATCGCTGGTTATTAATCCCGCTTTCTTTGCCCTTTCTATAATTTCAACCTTCCACTGTTCCGGCATAGGCCCCACCTCCAATCTCCTACGCAATTCTGCCCATGGGAATTTTTTCCCCGGACAAGATGTAGGCATTACGTCTTTATGCCCGACAACTTCCAATTCTCCGTATTTTGGGTATAAATATTCCCGAATGAGCCAAACTAAATTATCTATTTGAGCTTCCATTGGTTTTTCGATTTCAAAATTTCCCGTCAACACAATGCCGATACTGTCTGGATTTCCTGTCTTTCCAGCGTGTGCGCCAATAGTAAATTCGGGTCTTCCTCGTTCTATTTGCCCATTGGCACGAATTACAAAATGGTAACCTATCCCTGCCCAACCTCTGTTTTTATGCCATTTATGAATTTCATTTGCAGGCACATCAGAGCTAGCCGAATGATGGACAATTACACGTCGAGTACTTTTTCTCGAACGCAAACCATTAAATTGAAGGTTTGTTTCTATAATTTTCATGGTTTTCACCTTCTATTTTTTTCTTTCTTATCCCCGCTAACATCCATAGTTCGCCTGTAGTAAAAGCAAACCACGCACTAATTAAAGCCGTAGGTTCGTTCCCTATTCGCAAAAAAATATAAAGCACTGCCATTGTAAACAGCGCGTTAAGGATAATAACCAGTGCAACGATTACCTTTGAATAGCGCACATCGCCTCACCTCGGCAAACTCTGCACATACCAAATAAAAAAGCCCACCATACTGGTGAGCCAGAAGCCGATGAGGGTTTTAATCCAATTTGTAACGCTCTGTAGATCCCTACACACCGCATCCATTTTTTCCAGGACTTGCGCACTTTTTATTTCTAAATCTCGAATCCTATTTTCATGGTCTTGTACCATGTCCTTTATATCTTCGTGAAAATCACATTTGGTCAATATTTTCACTTCCTCTCCTCAAAAATAAAAATAGGGCAAATAGGTTCTACAACATCAAATTATCGCTTCTAAAATCTCTACTTTTTCTTCTTCAGTCAAAGCTGTATATTCTGCAATAATTTCTTCAGCAGTTCTACCTTCTTCATCCATTCTTCTTCTAATAACCCTCACAAAAATATTTTTCTTCCAAGTAAGCATTACACAGCACCTCCTATAATAGCAGCTAAAGCTACTTCAAGGTCAGCTATACGCTGTTCTGTGCTTCCTAAAGTATTAATATTAACACCAGTATTTTGTGGTAATAAAGGCCAACCTTCCTCATCAAACTGCACCTCATTATCAGGTACTTGTACTAATTCACTATCTAAATATTTATTTATTATATCGTCTTTCTGCGTATCCGCATGATACGCTAATACTCTGCCACCTTTTATTACAAGTATCATACATCTCCCCCCCCTATGTAGTAATAATTGCATTATAATTACCTTCTGTGTTTAATGCTGGACTAAATGTCGGCGTGCCTACATAACCGCCACAATAAATATACCCCATCTTTTCAGCTTTGTAATCTGTCCCATTCCCGCTTGCAGTACTTTGAGCCGCATAAATAACTCCTGAAAACAACGCATAAAACCCTACACTCACATTATTTTCTGCGGTACAATTTGCAACATAAGCGGCACTACCATCTACAGCATACACACCATGTACGCCATTTCTACTTACAATAGCTGTATAAAAAGTTCCACTTGAAGTATGGTTCAAATAAACACCATGAGAAAGATTTCCAATTATCTTGCTACTTGAAACATGAACACTACTAGAATATTCAACCAAAACCCCATAACCGCCATTTCCACATACTATACTAGTATACGCATGCACAATTGATGAAAAACTCGCAGTAATCCCAACACTACTATTTCCATTTGAAATACTGTTATTACCATAAATACTCCCACATTGCAAAGCATAAAATCCAGAATGATTATTACATGCACTTAAATATTTCCCTATAACCGAACCACCATTTCCTGTGACAAAACCATAAGTAAAACCACTTACCCCAACATAATCCCCACAATACACAGTTCCACCGCGCACATTAAACCAATTAGAATGACCTACCTCAATTCCTGCAGTTGTACTTGCAGAATTATTACCAACGATAGCTACTTGATTTAAATAACCTAATGCTTTGTCAAATACCCTTAAACCTATACAATCTGTAAATTTTAAAATAGTAGTTAAAACAATAAAATCTCCACCACTTAAAGTAGCAGTAGGAAATACATCTCCCCTATAAGTATTTTTAACCGTTACTGTATTAGTACCTGTATCTACTGCAGTTATTTCCCAAATTCCCTGAAAAGCATAATGATCGCCTGTTCCAGTTGTATTGCGAATAATAGCATATTGCCCAACCTGTGCCCCTACTGCGCTTGCTACTTTTATAGGTACGCTCCAAGCTCCAGCAGAACCAGAAATTGTGCCAACGCCTGTTATGGTAGTAGTAATAGGAGTAGCTCCAACTATCTGTATTTGACTTCCGCACGGGTGGTTAATAACAATTGAAGAAGTATGAGTATACGTTCCTGCCGCAACTTGGATAGTAACTGTAACATCTCTGGGTATCCAAGCGTATTTAAGGCTATCCAAAGCCTCCTGAACAGTAGTATAGTCACTGGGTACATTAATAGTAATATCTGTTTTTATAACAGTCTCAGCCAAATGCGAATCAAAATCAGTTTGCGCTACCGCTCCAATATCTTCCGGAACCACCGCGCCGATTTTTTGCCACGCCGAACCATCCCATTTTTTAAAACCATAGGGAGATGTGCTTATATCTATCCATAAATCATCGATAACCGGTGTGGAGGGCGCCGTAGCACTTTGTATAATATTTTTCTGCGTGTTCTGGTCTATGATGTCCCAATTTTCATTGAAACTAGCCCTAGATACTGTTTCATTACCCAATGGTTTTTTTATTCCCAGTTTTGGTGTTAGTTCAGGCATCTTATCACCTCCTTAATAAGTTGATGGGTCAAGAACCTCAAGCTCATCCCATGTGTAACTGTGCGCATCAAGCTGATCCCAGGTGGTATTTAAGCCGTCAAGCTCATCCCAAACAAGATAAGAGAATTCATAATCTACAGCTAAGTGCGCCGGTTTTATTTCCTCGATTGCGGCCTTTACGTCGTCCAAGTTTGGCGGGATGCCACGGGGGTCAACGAACTTCACTGTGAAGCTGTATAACTCCGGGTGCTCCGTGACCTCTACTGTGCCGTATACATAGCTTTCAGCTACATTCTTGATTAGGTTTACTGTCACCGTACCCATACCCCGGAGTTTAGAAATGATCCGGCTCCGGCGTTGGTCTAACGGCTTGCCGGCGTAAGAGGAGAGGCCCAGCATCTGCTCCCAAAGGGCGAGGCCCGTTTCGGTGGCGGTTTCAACGTAGAATTGCTTCAATACATCCTCAATATTTGTGTACAGCTGGTCAAATTCCACGCCCTCTGCATCCAACAGGGAAACAAAAACCTGGCTACTTCTCAGGAAATCAGGAATATAGCCTTTCATTGTTTCTACTCTACTCATTCAACGTCACCGTCCCCAAAATGGCAACCTCGGTGTCGCCTATGCTCACATTGCCGGTGCCTCCATTCAATGTTAACCCGGAGTAGTCTAGCACTCCTGGCGTATCCAATAATAAACTTCCGATTTTAGCATAGCTTACATAATCCTGCTGGAAGGCAATACTTTTTAAGTATTCAGTCAGCGAATTTTCAAATGACACCTGCACATCAGCTAGCGTGTATCCCGTATCAAGTACAACGGTTGCTGATACGTCTATGTTTAGCCCTGTTGCACTTTCAACTGTCACACTAGCACCTATAGGCCTTACCGTTTCAATATAACTAGCTACAGCTGTCACTATGTCCGTGCTTGCGGGTTGTTTATTGCTGTCTATTATTACAACCTTAACCGTTCCGTTACCGTTCCATAAAGGGAAAATCTTTGCATCTCCAACTCCTGTGACTTCCAATGCCCATTGTTTGTAATGTGCTGCATTTCCTGATGTTGCTGGAGTTCTTACTTTCTCTAAAAGCCGTGCCAGCAGGTCGGCGTCACTTTCTTGGTCAGTGCCCCCCGAAGTTGGGTTTGGGCTATTTACCGCTGTCACTCCTGCTATAGCAACAGGAATTTCTGTAATAGTGCCTGCGGGGACATTTCCGCTTGCCCCCGCTTCTACTGCTTCAATGTTAGCCGTTACCGTGCCGGTTTCGCCTATTATCACATCAGCAATAGTCTTAAACTGAACCCCTGCTCCAGTTGCAAAAAGGCTGCCGGCAGGAACCGTTGTTCCTGGTGTACCAGTAATGGTGACCTGCCCGGAGGCTTTGGTGGCCTCCTTCCTGGTCAGTCCGTGTTCCGCTGCCCTGTAATCCAAATATTGTCCATATGTAGTCTGCGCAAACCCCCATTGCAGCACCAAATCAAGCTGCATATATAGCTGGGCAAGTTCTAGGGCGGCAGGGGAAAGGGCGTCCCAAATAAAAGAACCCTCGCGCTTGTCGAGGGTATCTGGAACATTTGCCAAAAGTCTTGCCATGATAGCTTCATAGGTCTGGTCTTCAAACATTGTACGTCACCCCTTGACGGAGGGTCTGGCCGTCGAAGGTCACTACTGTAAACGTAACCTTCAACCAGTCCGCTCCGCGTTCAACCACGAAGTCTTTCACATCCTCGATTCGGTCATCATATATTAAGGCCTCCCGCACAAAACGCGGTATCTCACTTTCCAACACCGCCCTGGGAAGGTCAAAACCAATTATATCTTCTAATTCGCACCCAAAAGCGGAGGAATATATCGGCCAGCGGTAGCGGGTGGTCAATAAAGCCTTGGTAATCCATACTCGCAGAGCGTCAGGACCATCTACCACCTTCGGCTTGCCATCCTGGAGAATAAATTCTCCAGTAGTAAAGTCAAAGTCAGGTTCCCGGCCGTATGTTATCTGTGTAGATGAACCCGTATTAACTATATTGGGATTGGGTACCGAAATGTCAGGGAATAAAGCCATTAAAGCACCACCACCTTATCCCAAATAAGGTACTGCTGGCCGCCAGGCAGGGCCATAACTACCACCCGGTCACCGGCTTTAAGGTTGTAATGGATAGTTATTGTCTGTTGCTCAATGGTAAGCTGCTGTACTTCATGAGTATGCCTATGTCTTAGTTGGTTTGGGTCAGGATACTCATAATAATGGTCAATTGTCTCCTGCCAATATGAAACATCACTATCCTTAATATTTGATACGGTACTATATGTCCTGGTATGCTCCAATAGGTGTTCACAAACCAGTAGGTCCCCATCTTCAGCCCGAAGCATTATCTTTTCATTATCTAACCTAATAATCAAAGGGCTTGCCTGTATTACAGTCGCAAGCTCTATCCCTGGTGCCCTCGGTATTTGCCCTTGAATTATATCGATTATGCCGCTACTCATTCTCGCTTGCCTCCTTCGTTGCCACCACCGCCTGCAAGTCTAAGGCAAGGCGCATGGTGTGGATCCCGTTGCTTACCCGGTGGTCATCGCTGAGGACATAATATTGCCCCACTATACCCGTGCCTGGTTCCAGGACCTCTATCATCTGGCCGGCCTCAACGTCATCAATCCCCAGGGCCTCAATCTCCCACTCTTGCGACAGCCTCCCCAGCTCAGCCAGCAGGTTTTTAGCTATTACCTGGGCCTCAGCCGCCTTGATGTTGCTCTCCCGCTTGTACTCCTGAAGCATCCCGTACTGCTTAATAAGGCTGTCATTGCGCAGATCCGCCAGCACCTGGTCTTTGTCGCCTACGATGACCACTCGGTTTCGCATGTCCTCCAAGCTTTCACGGTAGGTTGCGTTTATCAGGTTTGAGCCTTCAGCTATTACCCATCGCTGCTTTTGTTTGCCAACTTCTTCGACAGTGAGTTTGCCCTGTTTCATCACGGCCCGGTACTTCTTGCCGGTCCTCTTTCCTGCTTCGGTGAGAATAATAACTATCATATCCCATAATAACTGCTCCCTGAGTATCAGTTTAGATAGGGTTATGCTTGTTGCCACTATGCTGCCGGCCTGTATGCCAAAATCATCACAAATCTTTTTTATCATAGCCTCCGGTGTCATATTTACAAACTTATAAGTGGTTTTATTATGCGTAAGGTAAATTGCATGGTCGAAACAGGTGATGCTGCCTACACCCCGCGTAATCTCCGGCTCCCATACTATGCCGCGGAACAGTTCAGCCCCCTGGTCATTTAGCAGCACTACCAAGGACCCTGCCGGCGGCTTGTATTTAGGGGTGTAATCATCTCCTCCATAAACAAAAGAGAGAGACAGTTTTCTCGCCGCCTCTCTTACATCGCCGCCCCAGGACAGCCCGGTGACAATCTGCGTTATATCCTGTTGTTTGCCTTCTTGTGTGATATTCAAAACTGTATAACTCATAACACCAGCACCTGCCCTGGTTTAATCAGATTGGGATTCGGCCCAATTATATCTTTGTTTTTTGTATATATTTCCCGCCATTTGTTTCCGTCACCTAAAGCTTTCTTGGCAATTAAATAAAGACTATCGCCAGGCTTTACAGTATAATTAGCCGGCTGTTCTTTTGTATCTGGCCGGCCAGCTAATGTTTTAACAGCTAATGTTATCTGTTCTGTAATTGATATCTGTTTTATTTGAATAAATCTATATTCCTTCAACTTCAAGGAAAATTGGACGTCCCGGCTCCCTCCGCGCTCTCCCCAAGTGAAGGATTCAATCGCGCAGGCCAGATTAACCGGGGTCCCAGTAATAATCAAGCGGATGGGGCGTTTTGACTTGCGCCAGCGTTCTATTGTTTCCACTGCACTGTAAGGGTCACCCAGGTAATACTGAGCATAAGGAACCCGGTTGGCCGGGAAGTGGCTGGTTATCTCTATCTTCGCCAGCCCCTCGCCCGTAATCTGGATGATGTCGCCCAAGCCCAGGATGTTCACCATCTCATTTTGGTTACTGGCCGTATACTGGTATTCTGGTGGCGGAACCGGCAGCTGCAGTTTCTCAGCAAAATTGTTATATGAAAGCCAAAATTCCATCACGCCATCGCCACCCTTCCACGATTAGCTGCTGCAAGTCTTAATTTTTGCTCTAGGGCTCTCACAATTTGATCTATATCAGCATCCTCACGAACTACTATTGTGTCTGCCAGCTTCGCAACAGTCACATTGCCACCACCAGCACGGTACAAATCAGCGTCTCGGCGCGGCAAAACTGCTTCACCCCGGTGCAGGAGAGCCAGATAATTATCATAGGGCACATAGCGCAACCCAGCTGCATGACCTTTTGCAGTCTTTGAAGGTACTTTGATTTCTGTAGGACCTGCGTCAAATTTTTCTGCCACCCATTTAACGCCTTTGGCTATCAAACCAAGACCTCTACCTACAGCCTCAAAAATAGGCTTCAAAACCTTCCATGCCGCGCTAACCACGGCTACAATGCCAGGCCATGCTATTTTAAATATTCCCCAAACTATCTTCATGGTGCTACCTATTATGCTTAAAATTGGGCCTATTATCCCCCATGCTGTCTGTAGAACAGATGATATAGTTGGCCAAGCAGTCTTCCACATGGATTTTACGGCTGGGATTTGCGACTGGATATAACTAATCAATGGCACTATTACAGGTTTAATCGTTTTTATTACATCTCTTGCTCCGGCTATCGCTTTGCCTATTGCCTGCCCAACCGCTTGCATCCTTGCGCTTATTGTCGGGCCCTTTTTCTCAAAAAAATCAACTAACCATTGCAGTTGTGGCCTCAAACCCTCAACAATACCCATACCAGCTTCAGTAAAAGCAGTGGATATATTACCTTTAACCGTAGTCCACAGCCCGGCAGTTGTTGAGGAAAGTTTTTTAGCCCCACCTTCAAAGAAGGGGGCTACTTGGCTTAACATTACAGCTTCAGCCCCGCCGGCCTTTTTTATATCTTCCTGTGTAATTTTGAAACCGAATTCTTTCATGCGTTCGGTTTCGCCTACCCGAAGGTCGGCCAGAGCCTCTATAGCGTCATAGATTGTTTTTTCAGGATTTAAAGCTGCCATGTCGCCAGCTATTTTGACTAGTTCCCGTGCTTTTGCTATGTCTCCCCCGGCTATGTTAATGGCCCGTGTCCCAACAGCAACGACTTCATTAGTTTCAAACGGTGTGAAATTGGCATATTTATTTAACCATCCAACGTATTGTTTCGCCTGTTTCTTTGCCTCCGCCTCGCTGATACCTGCGTTTTGAATGCCGATGAAATGCTCCATCGACACCATCTGCTGCTCACGCTTCATGGCTGTGCCGATGGTTGCTTCTCCAACAGCTCCCAGGCCCATAGCTGCCAGAGCGCCCGCTGCTAATCCTTTGAGGGACAAAAGGTTGTTTTTAATTTTGTTGAGTGTGCTGGTGGCCTGGTCTTTGAGCTTTACAACCGGGCGAACAACTGTCTTACCCAAAATCTTCATTTTTGCAGTTAATTTTTGAATAACTCCAGTTGTCTTCTGGGCCTCTTTCGAAAGTGTAGTAGTTGATTTTACTACTTTGCCCATAGTAGTTGTAAACTGGTCTTTTAGTCTAATTGTTGCGCCTAAAAGCATAATATTTCCTCCCTTAAAAGGAGATAAAAAATAGCCCCCATTCGGAGGCTCTTTCTAGTTTTGTTCTTGAAGTTTCTCTTGTTCGGCTGCCTTATCCACGTTCATTAATTTTTTGGTTCCGCAAACAGGGCAAATATTCTTTGGTTTCAACAAATAGTAAATAAAATAAAGAATCCCCGGGACTATCCCAATTATCAACAAAATAATAAAAACAGGCCAGTTAAATTTTTTGGTTGGTTCCACTGTCCTCTGGCACAAAGGGCAGTATTTTATATTTGCCATTCTGACACCCCCCTTTAAGGGGATTAAATTCAACTTAAATTCGATAATTCCTTTATTTTTTCTTCTATTTCCTTCATCATGCAAGCATATAGGAAAACCTTTTCGCCTTCGGGAAGGTTATAAATCTCGGACGGCAGGCGCCCCTTGCGCGTATACCAGTATATCATCGCCGCCTCACCGTCCTCGTCAATCAGTTTTTTATTTCTTCAATGTTCAGCCCGTCTTTATCAAATCCTGACAATCTCAAAATAGCCTGGTAAACAGTCAGAATCTCGCCCCCCAGGAGAATGGTATCAACAATATCCACCGGCCGTTTTACTCCGTATTTCTCCCGCAATTCCTTATTCTTAAAATCAGGGTCGATAGACATCTCATAAATGGTCCACTTCATTTCTTCGGTCTCATTGCCACCCGAGTTTTCCCCAATTTCTTTTATCTGGTCGATTGTAGCTGCTTTAAACTTAATATAAAACGGCTGCCCAAATTCCTTTGACAGCCGCTTTATCTCCACCTGCCCCGTAGGGATATTTTTAATTTTAGCCGGGTCAGCGGTTAGCAGCATTTCTAGCGTTTGCCCCATACATTATGCCTCCTTCGGTGCTATCGTGTCTAATAATTCCCAATCAGTAAAAGTAAAAGGACATTCAATTTCGCCCTTTGCTTTAGCTTCCCAGCTTGCTAGGGTTAAATCATCAAAAACAGCATCTTTAATCAATATGCGTTCGGCTCCATAAGCTGCCGGATCTTTTAGCGAAGACAATATTTGCACCCGTGGATTTATCCCTGCCTTAATTTGATCTGACAACTTAATCATCATCCGACTGTTGACTTTATGAAGCTTAAGGCTTCCGGTACCTTTGTAGCCCATCATCTTAGTATCTGTACCCAACTTCCCGCATACCGCGATATCTTCTTTGTCGATTTCTACCCGGGCCTCAAGCCCGTAGCATTCAGAGACCTTATCTCCATCAAGCCAGACTTCTCCAAATGTCCCGTTGATTATGCGATTTGCGTCAAGTGCCATTTAATTCACCTCCTACAGGTTAACGACCAGTTGAACATCCTCAATCGCATCAAGCGGTCGCACAGTCGCAAGTAGGAATACCTTATCCCGGGTGTTAGCCTCTTTAATCTGTTGTGTCGTCCTATTGTCTACATCTTCCCCTATACTGCGCAAATATGCCTTCTGGGCTTCAATATCGATCTCGCATTTGTTCTTGCCGGGGTCAAGAACCCGTTCTTGCTCTAATACCTCAAAATAGGCATTAATGGCTGCGCAAAGCAGGAGTTTGTTTTCATAACTGTTCTGGACCTTGCCAATATATTCATCTTCAATAGTTGTTTTTATATCGGTATAAATCATGTCCAGAATGCGTACCAGCTTAATCTTTTTCCAATCTTCGCCCTTGGTCTCGGTGGTGGTCACCAGACTGGTAACGCCCCGGGCAATTTTAACCTTCTCACCGTCATGGTAGAGGATTAATTTCCCGGCATCAATCTCGGTATCGGCTTCAGATTTTGTTAGGTGTGGCACGTCCGTTACTTCAGACAATACTTGATAGGTCGGTGCAATGGTCAGCGGTAAACCTGAAATTAGTCCAGCTATTCTTGCCGAATACTCGCTTGCCGAATAAGTATCGCTGCCGACTGTCACGACCCCAGCAACACCCGTCCCGTCCTCAACGCAGAAGTTTACGATACCTTCATGGTCCGCCGCCTCATCCGGCAGCACGGCTATAATCTTGCGTTCCTTGGTATCGCGCATAGATTTAACCCAACTGGCCACTGTTGAAGTGTCCGTGTCGGCTATTCCGGGGATAGCTAAAATATTAAACTTAATTGTTTCCAGATAATTCAAGGCTTCGCTGTAATCTGTTGCTGTGTCCGGAATTACTATGGCCTTCACCTCTTTAGGAGTGCCCCAAAATGCCTGTTCCAGATACGTTTGATTTGTCGTACTCAAAGTATCCGGGATATCAGCTATATCAGACATAATATATTCTGTCAATTCTGTCACAGAAGCATCTTTGAGAACCAGGGCCAAAGTTCCTATTGTGCCCCGCTCTATGGCCTTTATGGCTTTGCTTTGAAAAACTATATTAACACTGGGAAGCCCCATATTTTACACCTCCTGTTCGTAATGAACCTCACCCATCAGGTCATAGCTTGTTTTCGGCCTTGTCAGCTCGGTCTGCAGGGTCACGGTTATATATACCTCTGCATCTCTAGGGCCACCTTCTGTATTTATAACCTGATATTTAGTGCCAGACGGGCCAGTCAAAGTTATAGTATCCATCAGGGCCTGTTTTAGAGAGTCTGAAATAGCCAATTGATTCAAAACATCTGGTTGGCCGGTGCTAAGAAGCGGGGCAAAATATACTATTTGCCAAGTCATAGTTACCTGGTATAGATCCCGGCACAAGTGTTCTTCGCGGCTGGTCGCGAGCTGAACAAAAAAACCGGGACGTTCGAAAGCATCAGGCATCGTAGAAATATATATCCTATTCACATTAGGGAAGTTTCCCCTCAGTAAATTCCGTATTGCGTCCAGACTATCCCCATACATCCAGCCCCATCTCCTTCGCCATCTGCCTGATTGACTGTTTCAATAAAGCCGGAAATTCTTTTTCGGCTTCCTCACAAGCCCTACGGAAATAAAATTTGCCGGGGACAAACCCTAACTCAATTTTTTCTCTGCGCGGTCTTACTTTGCCTGGGATTTTATGCCGCCGGTATTTAACAATGGCATGTCCCTCTTCAACCATTTTTGCATAGAACAGATTGGTCCCCACTTCGACTATGTATTCATTACTGGGACTCTTTTTTACTCGCACCCGGTATGACTTACGCAGATCACCGCTTACTTTTGGGGTTATCTGCCGGGCCTTTTTCTTTACCAGATTACCAGCCTGCCGGACCAGCTTCCGGTAATGCGTTGGGCTATCTTCAATAATAGCCAGTACCCACTTTTCCCATTTATCCAATTCTGTTATGTCAAGAATATTTGGCATTATTTAAACACCTCTTTACACATTAGCTGAAGCTCAATATGCCTTTCTTCTGGGTCAATCACTGATTGGATATCAAATATCCTATTGCCGTATTTCACCCGCATGGCTGGCTTTATTCCCGGCTGAAATCGAATGCGTATCCTTATTGTCACTTCAGACTGCGTGTTTTGTAAAAGTATATATTCCCTGCCTTGTATAGGCTCAACAGCTGCCCATACCGTGCAAACATCCTGCCAGCCTGCTCCGATTGGCGTGCCATACTCATCTACTTGCTCTACAAATTCTTGGATCGTTATCCGATGTCGCAAATCCCCAATCCTCATACCGACACCACCCTGTCCTGCCAAAGCAAAGCATTCACCGCAAATTCAATTTCTTTCGTTATAGACCCTACTACAACTACCTCCCGGTGCTCGTACCAGTGCCCAATCAACAACAGCATCGCTTGTCTCACAGTCATAGGCACATCACTAGCAGTACCATAGCCAGCATCAAACTCAATGCATATCCCATTAGCCGGACACAGCGTTATTCCTAGCCAACTATTGTTTGCTTTTAACACCACCCGTCCAGGCTGACTTTGTGTATCAACGATATAGCTGTCAGCAGATAGAATATATTCGGTGCCGTCTTCACCGTAATATTTAATGCTATTCACAGCCCGCAACGGAGGTTTGGGTATAAGGATTTCTGAACCTGCCGCCCAATCATCGAGCCAATACTGCCAGGTCTGGGTGATGTATGCGCGGTTCTGGAAGTTTTCACAATATTGCCGGGCAGCAGTAATCAGGGAAGTAATATAAGCGTCCTCTTCGGTTCCATCTACCCGTAAGTGTATTTTTACTTCACTCAGGGATAACGGCTCACTAGCAGGAGCAGTTTTTAACACAAGAGCCATCCTACTTCACCTTCCTATGTCTAGTGACGGCTTTCTCCGGCACATCAATTGTTGCTGTTTTCTCTTCCTTAACTCGGACTGCATGCCCAGCCCTAACCAGTTCTGCCGCTAAGGGCTCATCAATTTCTATAACCTGTCCCGCCTGAAAGCTGAAAGTTAACCCTGCCACACTTGTCAGAATACGAACCTTAACCATCTTGTCACCCCTTTAATTTAAAAGAAGGCGGGGCTTAATACCCCGCTATATTTTAAGCTGCTGCCATCTGTAAGACTTTAACCGCTTCGGTCAAAATAAGTTTCCCGTCAACACGGCGATAAGCTCGGAAGCCTACTTGACCATTTACTGCGTATAACTCGTTTAACCGCTGGAACACAGTCCCCTGGCGATCTGCAATCCAGTAATAGGAGAAGTCGCCAAAGGCAATTACCTTTGCAGATGCAGCAATAGTCGAAACATCATCGCTTATAGCGACAGGGCGTCCCAACAACCGGTCAGGTTGCCCGCTCTGAAGCCCAGGCTGCCAGATGTACTGCCCATCGTTATCCTTCAGTTTGCGGATTACCTTAGCAGTAGCATCGGCCATCAGGAATGCAGCTCTCTGGCGATATGGGCGACCTAAAGAATGATACAGGTCTATAATTTCATCAGCGGTAATAGCATTAGTTGCGGCCGCCGTCACACCTACCTGAGCTGAACCGATTACCCCGGAAGGCTTGCCGCTGCCGTCTCCATTAACGAATGCAGCCTCTTCTGCCCTACCAATCCTACGGGCAAACTCAGACGCGATATACTGTTCAAGGTTGAAGGCGCTATCCTGTAGCAGTTCTTCAGAAACTTTGATAAGAGTCCCAACTTTGTGCGCACCCAGAGCAACACGGCTGAAGGCTTCGTCAGACTCGGAAAATGCCCCTTCTTCGGCAATCCACGAGGCGCTGCCGTGAGAAGCCACCACTGGAATGAGCCTGTCGCCGGAACCAGTCGTGATAACGGTCGCCAAGGTACGCATAACATTTTGGTTCTCAAGAGCCTGGACAAGAGTACGTTCAAACTCATCGGGAACCAGATACCCGCCTTCGGAATCGGTTCCAATCTGTAAAGCCCTCACTTCGTCCGCATACAAAGCATTCCTGGTATGCCGCATAGCTTTCCAAAAGGCACTGCGGTATTCCTCGCTGGCCCGGCCAGTTCTTATATCAACACTATCACCACCAGGCTGGTCTTGTTTTGCAGCCTTAATCCCGCCGGACTGCGCCATCTGCTTTTCAATCTCAAGAAGTCTTTCTTCTCGCTCAATATCCTTGCCTAATTTATCCACATCAGACATTATGCGGTCATACATTTGTTCTTCTTCAGCGGTCAGCCCCCGCTTTTCTTCCTCAGCCTTATCTAAAAGCTGCCTTGCCTGAGCAACTAAAGCTGCCCTTTTTTGTCTCATTTCCAGTATTTTATCCATATCATTCAACCTCCTTAAAATTTTTCTAAAAGTTCTAGTTTACGCCTTAACACAGATACTCTCGCCTGATTTCTCTGCGCTTCTATCTCAGCCGCCTTTACACTCGCCTGAGCAGCGGAATGAGCTTCAAGTATTTCTTTAGCACTCCTAATTCCAATACTGGTAGCCGGGTAAGCCGGGTAGGTTACCGGAGATACGTCAAATAGTTCTACTTCCACCAAGGTACGGATGATGTTTCTGGGGTCGCTCTCATCCCACTCATCCTTTTTTGTACGAAAGCCAAAAGACATCTGGTCCACGTCGCCTCGGCGGATAGATTCCACCAGGTCTTTAGCCCAGGTAGTATCCGGTGGCACAATTTCAATCCTTAACCCCCGTTCATCTTCCTCCAGGGCCAATGTCCCGGCCTTGTTTCTACCCAAAACAAAATCCGGGTTGTGGTTCCACAGAGCCCGGATATCTGACGTCTTTATGCTATTGGCGAAGGCTCCAGGTTTGATTTTTTCTCTGAAGCCCCCTAGGTCCTCAGACAGGGTATTAAAAACCGCCGCGTATCCTACGAGTCGCGGCGGTCCTGTATCGTCTGAACGTATTTCTACTTTCACCGGAAAGGCCCGGCGTTCAAGGTCTTTCATGAAAATTCCTCCTTCTTCCTGAAATTGGGCAACAAAAAACCGGCTCCGAAGAACCGGAACTGTCTCATTAATGCGATAAAACATTAATCTCTTTGACTATATCTTTTAACAGCCTCCCATTAATAACATAATTATTGACTAAAGCTTCTCCATTTTCAAATGTCGCCTCGGTTTCATCTTCTTTTCCCCATTCAGCTATAGATGGTCCTTTTAAAGTAGGACAAATTGAAAAATACTTACCTCCGTATTCAAACTCAATATCAAAATTACTGTCAATCTCTGCGATAAAATCTTCAATTGTTTTATATTTATCATAAGGTACATCCATACTTAAAAACCTCCCAAAATATCGCGGTTTTGTTCTAACTCTTTCTTAGTTAATTTACGCGGCTTACTTCTAACCCCAGCATCATAATCATGGGCATGAGCCCCCATAGGATGAGCTTTTGGCCTATTATGGTCACTTGTATCAATATCTAATACAACTTTGCCTTCTGCATCATAAAATCGCCGTTGAAGAACATTCCCTTGAGTCCCTAGCCGGTCATAAACCGCATTTGGTTCAGCCGTTAACGGAAGACTACGAGCCCTAATTACTTTATCTGGTTTTATTATATCACCTGCTCCTGATGTTGGAATACTTCTTTCCGCAGTTATAAAACAATCACACCCCTTATGTAGCGGAGGATGTTTTTTATCACCTTTCCCCCGGACAATAAAAGGCGTGTCAATATCCACTACCTTACCATCAAGCCGCTTACACAAAGGACAGCTTGTACCGCTTGCCACCCATCTAACTTTCGTAATCCCGCAGGCTTTCCAGGTTAAAATCGCTACTGCCCCACCCATACGGATTGTTTCTTCCTGAGCGATCTCCTGCGGTCTAGTCTCCTTCCAGGTATCGAAGGTCTCCTGCAGGGCTTCCAGCTGGTCATTTCCTTCGGTTACGGCCTGTTCTAACGCCTCACGTAACTCTGTTATCGATGCACCAGTATGCCGCCATATATAATTTGTCATATACTCATCAACAAACTTTTTCAGTTCTCGGCTCATTCCCGACTTACCGCCAACCTCTTCAGCAGCAGCCGCTTGGACAGCTTCCGCATATGCGGCAAAGGCCGGTTCCATTGTTTTACGGATAAACTCCTCATGCTCACGATAAAAATCCGAGAGCCAGGCATCGAACAAAGTTAAATTGCGACTGCCCAGAACTTTTCTCGCCTGACGCATGATATCCGCTTCTTCCCGCTTTAAAACCCTAGTAACAGCATCAGCAAAAACGCGCTTGTAGCTATTTGCTATTCCCCTTCTAATATTAGCGGCCCTGGTCTCCGGAATGCTCCTCTGTTCACCCGGCTGGGGAATCGACCGGGCCGCTTGCTGTTTTCCCACCATATCAGCCGGCAACATATTCCCATTTACTAGGTATATTTTCCCCTGACCGTCTGGCAGAGGATTCATATTTTCTAATTCCCTTATATCATCTGCTGATAACCAGCCATTTTGGCGACCAATTGCATACGCTTCATAACGGGACTTGATATCCCCTCGCAGCAACCCGTCAACCAAAAACTCCGCGAAATAAATGCTTCTTTCCCCCGGCAGGAATAAGTCTCGCTTAATAGCCTGCTCCCATCGCACCAGCCAGGGCCGAATGGTATGCACCACAAACTCAATAGACTGATGTTCTATGTTAGAAAAAGTGGCGCGTTCCAAGTCCCCTATCATGTGCGGCGGCACCCGAAAGATGCGGGCGATTTCGTTCACCTGAAACTTGCGTGTCTCCAGATACTGGCTGTCCTCCGGCGGGATTCCCACCTGATGATACTTCAAGCCCTGCTCAAGAATCATCAAGCGGTGGCTCTTGCTAAGGCCTCCGTAAGCCTCCTGCACAGATTGCTTGAAACGCTGATATGCCTCTTCTTTCAAAGCTCCAGGGTATTCAATTATTCCACCGGGATGAGCGCCGTTACTGAAAAATCTCGCTCCGAATTCCTCGGTCGCCAGAGCCAATCCTATAGCTTCCCTTGCTAGACGGATAGGAGAATAACCTACTATCCCATCGCCGGACAGACCACGAATATGCAATACCTGACCCGGCTTTAGCACAACATAGCTACCGTCGGGCAGCTGGTATTCGTACCGCAGTTCCCCCTGTTCCCGGACTACCTGCATCCTGTCAGGACGCAGTGGCCATAAAGCCTTTACTCTTCCTGCGCCATCCCGCTCTATTTCGGCAAAGGCATTCCCCCACAAAGCCAAATGCCCCATCAGAACCTCCCGAAACTCAAAACTGGTGAGTTCAGGATTGGGCAAATCATGCAGGATTGGGTAAAGATAATGGTCAGATGCCCTCTCTTTACCTCCCCCTGGCAACCTGCGGTATACAGGTAGCGGCAAACTGGCTACTGTTTCAGCCAGCACTCGCACGCACGCAAAAACCGCTGTGCTTTGCAACGCAGTTGATGGGGTGACACTTACCCCGCTGGCGGCCTTGGTCCCTCCCAGGGCTTCAGTCAGCCAACTAGTTGGATTTGCCAAACTCCTTCGTTCGATATAAATATTTGTGAATGGTATTCTCACAGGGTTATCACCCCCCTATCTTCATAAATTGACCGCTTGTTTTGTTCGTGTCTCATCGCTCTGTCTAAAGCCATCACCAGTGCAACAATCCCATCTATTTTCCCTTGGCTTGTAGCTTTGTCCGGTTTCAAGTTCCCTGCCGGATCCTGCTTCACAGCCACATTGTCAGCCATCCACCGCAGAACCGGGTTGCCGCCATGACAAATCTTCCTGGCCAGCAGCCGGCGTTCCAACTCTTTCATCGGCGTTGCCATGCTCATAAAACCTTGGCCCATACCTACTACCGTTAACCCTTCTTCATCCAATTCTATCGCCAGCTGATGAGCCTGGAATAAGCGGTCAATATTCAAATCAACTAACTGAAATGTCTCAGCATCTCTCAATATCTGATCCTTGATGAAGCTGTAGTCAATTGCATCGCCCGGGGTTGTTTTTAAAAATCCTTGTTTTACCCATTTTATATACTGGTCACGGTACCTGTTCTGACTGTTATTAAGCTGTGCTTCCGGCACCCAAAAGCGGCACAATACTTCCACCTTCTCCGGGTCCTCTTCATCAGGGAACACCATCACCCAGGCTGTAATATCTGAGACGCTGGAAAGGTCTAACCCGCCGTAGCAAACACGACCTTTGAGCTCTTCCTCAACTACCATGCCTGCATTTTCATCCCATAACTGCAGACTTATCCAGCGGTTGATTTGCTGTGTCCAAACATTCAAATACAACCTTTTTACCGTGTTTTCATAAGACGGCATTTCAAGTGCTTTCTTGATTTCCTGCTGATAAAACTCCTCCTGGACCGTAAAACCCAGACTGGGGTTGGCTTTTTTCCAGGTCTCAAGTTTAGTCCAGTCATCATCTTCATCGGCTGCAAATATGGCCGGATAAAAAGACGGGTCTTGTATTAACCCGTCTCTGACTTTGCAGGCATACTCATGTAATTCCCAACAAATAGAGTTTCTATCATATCCTGCAGTAGTTATAGCTACTATCAAAGGTTGAGTCCTAGCTCCTGTTGATGTCGTTAAGGTATCCCATAACTCACGGTTGGGCTGGACATGCAATTCGTCGAAAATTATGCCGTGTGCGTTCAACCCGTGTTTGGTTGGTGCATCGGCTGAAAGGACCTTGTAGGTCGCCCCCAATCGAGGCACAAATATGGCGCGTTTATAAACCTCAGCATACCGGGATAATTCCGGCGACCCCAATACCATAGCTTTGGCCTGCTCAAATACTATACTAGCCTGGTCCCGGTCCGCAGCTGCACTGTAAACTTCTGCCCCAGGTTCGCCTTCAAAAAGCAGGTACAGTGCTATGCCGCTAGCTAGAGTTGACTTTCCGGCTTTTCTGGGGACTTCTATATACACCGTTCGATATTGGCGGGTCCCATCTGGCCGCAGAGTCCCAAATATATCCCTGATGATTTTCTCCTGCCAGGGGAGCAACTCAAAAGACCTCCCTGCCCAACGGCCTTTGGTATGCCTCAATGCTTTGAAAAATGCAACTGCTTGGTCAGCTTTGAGTTGACCAAATTTTTTCAAGGATTCCTTCTTCATCGTTCTTCACCTCTACCGACAGCCGGCTGCGGCTGGCAGGGCTGAGACCAAACTCATTGGCCAACAATCGCACCGAATGTTCGGCCTTTTCAACCGACACCTCAGCCCGACGGATTACTTCTATGTCGTCAGCTTCTTTTAATACCTTCTTTAGTCTCTTGTTAGCATGACAATATCGACTCCATGCTTGACAGTAAGATATAAACATTTCCATGTCTGCTTCAGTCAACAACCCCAATCTCTCAAGGATAGGCACGTTCCTCTGCCAACACTGCTTGGCATACCGGTCTAACCCTTTTGGCATTTCAGGAGCAATAGGCGTTGGTTGGGGTTCGTTTGCCGGCATCCGATCTTTTCTTGCTGTGCCTTGTAAAACTTTCAGTTTTGTTGGTTTTTTGTTATGACATCCACCTTTTGGCATTTTTATCACCCTATTTTTAGAAATTTCTGACTGACAATATATGTTCGAACCTGGCCGCGCGGTCTTTAGCAGCCAGGCTACAGAGATTTACATCCCCCTACCCCCTTGCGGCCAAAAGCTTGTTCCTTGGCTGTGTGCCGGGAATGACAAGAATGGCACAAGGGTTCAAGGTTCTCTCTTCGTACATCTCTAACATCACCGTTTACGTGATGTACGTCTGTTGCAGGAGTTACTCTACCCTGCCTCATACATTCTCTACATAGCGGCTCTTCTTTTAGCACCATTTCTCTTATTCTTCGCCACCTAACGTCATAACCCCGACTAGCTGCACTACCTCGCTTCTCATCCTGCTGCCGCCAATATTGCTTTTGATGCTTCTCGCAATACCGCCCTGTGCTAACCAACTCAGGACAGCCTGGATAAGCACAAGGTCGTTTTATTTTACTCGCCATACTATCACCTCGTCCCCTGTCCCACCCCTACAATACATATCTGGGACGTTCTTCCCTCCTGCCTGTCCTAATTCAGGCAGGCAACCTTCAGGTAATCAAAAAGCCCGGGATTTCCTGCCCCGGGCTTTCGGCTTTGTTTTGCTATTTTAATTATATATGGCCGCCAGTATCACATTCTATCACATCTTTTTAATATCTATCCTAATAATACCATTCTTGAGATCGTATATTTTAAACCCCTCACCAGTAGCCTTTTGAATTACTCCTTGTTTAACAAGTTCATATAATTTTTGCATCTCCTGAAAATTAACCATAAAAACTTCACCTCCTACACTCTTTCTAACAAATTTTCACCTCTCTCAAAGCTTTAGCATGAAGCCGGTGAATATGCTGCCAACTATACCCCATCTCCACTGCTATCTCTTCCCATGTTTTACAATCAATGTATCTGTATTGTAAAAGTAACCTTAATTTATCATCCTTTATCTGTTCTATCTTTTGCTTTATTTCATTTCGTATATCAATCAACTGATCTATATCTTCGTTAACCTCTTGTTCTAAATCCACAATTTTAGCTATGATATCATCTAGTCTCATATCTCTCCCGGCATTTTTGGATTTTGGCTCACGTGTATAAACTGCTGTAACTCTTTCCAACCTATTTCGCCAATATGCGATTTCCCCTAGCTTTCTTTCTATCTCTTTATCTAAAAAAGCATATCTCTTTAAAAACATAATTTTGTCCTGATTCTTCTTAGATGTTTTTCTTTTATTAGTTATACTCCTATCAGCCGCTACAAGCCCCGCTTCTGAAAATAGTGCCATTCTCTGCACCTCCGTATTTAAACTATTGCCCTTAAGATGATGCTGTTTATCAAAACAGATTATTTCGCTATCCCCCCTGGTACTTCCATATCTTTTAATGCGCCTACCAGGGTTAGTTTATCTTTTGCTGATAAGTCCCGGAATTTATAATTGCTTAAAAATAATTCTATTAAAGATAATTTTATTTGATCTAAATCGTATGTAACTGCGACCGTTGCGTTATAACTTTTTTCTTTCTCTGGATACTTCTTAAAACATTCAGCACAAACTACTTTAGGCCTATCTACCTGGTAGAATCCAGGCTCGATAAATATATCCTCTCCGTCCTTCAATACAACTCCGCAATCATCGCAAGTATTGCACTCATCATCCTTGTCCTCAAGTTCTTCAACAAGTACAGCTTGCCTAGTAGACTCTTGGTTTTCCTGGCTTTCAACCAACTTAGAGTTTAATTCTGGCTCTGGATGCTGATTTCCTGATTTTGCTTTTTGTTTTTCACGCCATATTTTGCAATAAAGTTTATTTTTGTCTATTTTAAAAGCCTCTGCTATTTCTCCAATCTTTTGCCCCTCTTGAAGGCGCTTTTCGACTTCTGGCCAAAGAACGTCCCAATCAATACGATCCATACTATTATCTTCCTCCTCTCCAAAATTCTCAAAATTAATTTTTAGTATTTTAGCTTGACCACTATGTAAATCATTAATTAGTATCGTATCCGGATAGTTTTCCCCGTCAATTGCAATTAATTTTCCTGTTATTTGTCTCACTACCCCTTTTTTAATTTCTCTTCTACGTGGAGTAACTAAACTTATATATTCTATTTCGTCCCCAGGCTTTATAGCCGATATATCTATCACTAAATATTTCCCCCTTTCAATTTTTCTTGAAAAAGCTCCTTCACTTCATCCACACTATGAACTACCCCTACTACAGCACCCGCATCTGCCCATTTCTGGAGCATAGCTTGTTGCAACTTAGTCACTCTATTGTTCCCCGGGCGTTTAACTTCAAGTTTTATACTTTGTCCGCAATACACGCAATCTATATCAGGCTCTCCCGCACGTTTGGCATCACCGCTGGTTTTTATTGCACGACAGTTGTCCAAACTGTTTAAGTACTTTATGATGTTTTTTACAACCGTAGATTCCAAAGGTTGTTTTTTTATTCCAGCTCTTTCAGTAATTGCATTAGTATTTTCCCTTTGGGTACCAGATATTTCTCCCTCGCTTTCTTGTACTCTTCTTCGTTTGGCCATCCTAACACCCCCAATATTGGTTCTATTCTATATTTATACTGGTCTTTTCCACTAGCAACCAAGCGGCATCCTTGTGCTCGGAATCCTTGTAAAGTTATAGCTAATTCTTTGTCTTTTTTCCAAGCTGCAGCAAAAAGTTGTAACCAAAGTAAATGTTCTACCCCTCCCTCAATACCTTCTGCTAGATCAGGTCGTGGATCTTTCAGAATTAATACTTCCTGAAAACCGCTATTATCCCATTTTGAAAATGGTGGTATATCTATCTCTTCTTTTGTTCTATATTCCTGGGTTTCTTTATCTAGGAACGGAACATATACCTCCTTATCCTCGTCTTTTGATTTTTTTATTTCCTTATTAATTTTTTCCAACATTTTCCCTTCCCTCCAAATCTTTTGTTCCCCAAGTTCCCCTACAAATTAAATAGAAGAAGTTTAAGGGGAACACTCTCAAACGCCTTTTTTAAGGCATTTATCACTTCCTGTTCTCCCTGTTCCCCTGTTCCCCAGGAAAATTATAGAAATATATTTTTATATATACCCTTACACAAAAACTCTCTCTTTTCATAAAAGGGTGTTGCGTATATATATGTTTTTTTTATTTTTTAGGGGAACAGGGGAACACACATATATATAACCTCGATTTTTTCTAGGCTCAAGGCTGTTCCCCAAGTGGTTTTTTTTTGGGGAACAATGGAGAACAAGGGGAACAAAATTAAAATAAATCAAGTTCTACAAGGTTCTCTTCCTTATTTCTTAATGAGTTTTCGTCCTTGTTTTCTAAAAGTAGCTGCACATAATTAGTAGGTTTTCGGCTTATAGGGTCGCGTTTTTTAACACGTGCTCTTTGCTTTTTTTGCTCTCCATTTTTCCATTCGGAAGTCACAATTATCCCACGCTCAGCTAAATCTCTAGTTATCCGGCGAGTATTAAACTTAGCATCTGAGAGAGCTCGTTCAAAAATAGACGGATATATAAAAACATAATCATTTTCTATAAAGCCATATATTTCATGGTTAGGTACAAAAGGTTTTATTTCCGCATCTATACTTGTGTCTTCGATATAAATAAATTTCCCTTGGTTGCTATAAATCCATGAATATAGATATTCTAGCGCTCTGTCTGTTTCATCTATTTCCTCCTTACTCTCCAGAGTCTTCAATATTTCAAAGGTATTTTCCAGGGCTTCAGTATAGGCTTGTTCTGTTTTTTGCCCGAAAATAAAAACTGAGGAATATATATCCGCTAGAGTAACAACTGCAGCATAGCTTATATAGTTTGCCATTACCTCTGGTAACCAAGTTTCCAGTTGATTTAATACTTTTTCATAATCTATCCTGACTACTTCTGGATTGTTTTTTCGCATTTCTATTAGTTTAGTTATGTATTCTGCCCCTGCTACTCCGTATGCGTTTCCAATGTTTTTGTGTATATCTGAAGCGACCTTTTCTTCTGGAATTGGAACCCCGTATATTTCCAAACTTCTGGTTTTAATCCCCGTAGCACTATTTTCCGCTGACAACGGGTGTTCTCCATTAGTCAGGATAATGGATTTCCAAACAGAAAAATGTTGTAAACCACCGCTTCGGGTTGCTCTTGCTTTAGATTTTCCTCCGGAAAGGGTATAAATTAAGCTCTCGATATTTTCCTGTCTGTCTCCCATTACTTGGCGTTCGTCTATACCAAGAGGGAGGTCACAAAAAAGGGCTGCAAGTCGTTCTAATGCTGTTTTGGTAGCGTAAAAAGACATAAGTAAAGCTTCAGGATCACCCCAAACCGATAATGCGGCTTTCATGGTTGCAGTTTTTCCACCGCGTGAACTACCCCAGGTGTGAATTATAAAAACTCTTTGATTAACTAATTTCAGCAAAGGGCTAGCGAAACTGGCAGCTAAAATAAATCTAGCGATAGGATATTGCCTAATAGGTTCAATTGTTTTCTTCCATGTTGCAAGGTCACCTTTAGTTTTATAACTTGCAACAATACTTTCCGTATTAGGATCAGAGATATTAAAAATTACTTCTCCTTCGGCATACGGGAAAAAAGTATCATTTGTTATCCATCCCATCTGTTGAGTACTTTTAAGACAGGGAATATTATTTATATTCTCTCTTTCAAATTCAGCCAAAAACTTTACAAAATCTTTGGCATTTACTGAATTTATAGGCATTCCCTGATTGGCCAGTTGTATTATTGCTGTATGGTTAAATACCGTTGCCCGATCAGCTGTAATATAGTGCCATCTTCCATCCCGTCTGAAAGCTAATTTTATTTTTTCCTGTTCTGTTGTTATATCTTGTAATCTTTCAATAATCAAAACAGGAACAGGACAAGCACAGATTGCTCCTTTTTTAGCATCGTAAGTCCAAACACCGTTTTCTGTTAAATTCCAATCCTGAGGAATTGTTATATTTGAAAGAGGTAAATCAGGGAATAAATCCTGCGGCGGAACATAATCTGGTGTAACTATCTTCAATATTTTCTTTTTACTTCGATACGGTTTTAAAGCTCTTTGTAAATCATTTAAGTTAACTATACCCTTAAATTTTCTTTTGATTTTTGCAAATTCGGCTGGCATTCTCTCTGCAAGGAGTGCCAACGTTTGCAGGTTTTCTTCTTCGAATATATTTTCTTCCGTTATTTCTTCTGCTGCCCTACATGCTATTTGAAGTATTTCTTCTCCCTCAGGATATTTCCACGCGCTTTCTACTTTTGCTAATGCCTCTTTCTCAGGAAAAGGGGGAGAACAATTGGCTGCAGCTATACAAATTAATGCTTCAGCTTCTTCTTTTTTAACTCCGCGTGCTCGCAAAGATGATGCATATCGGAAAAGAGTTATATCTCTTTCCCCTTCTGGAACTCCTGCCAAAACCTTTTTAGGATCTATACTGCTACTGTTGGTTTCTTTTTGAAAAGATTGGGCGTCTAAAAGATCTAGTAACCATTCTGGGGGATCAACAGGTTTTTCTGTATCAGGGGAAATGCCCCATTTATATATTTCCCCGCAGGGATGAATACTAGGTGGTGCTACTATATAACCACCATCACCCCGTAAATCTAGTCCCGGTAGTCGCCGAGTAAAGTTCCGAATTTCTCCACCTGGGTGTTTAAATATATAGTGAAAACCTCCTGAACCTGTATGTGCACAGATAGTTGGCGGCAGTTCTTTATTTTCTAGACTTTTTCGTCCTTCAGGGACATCTACATCTAAGACAATAATTCCAGAAACAATTCCAGTGACGACACCAATATTGGCATTTGGCCATTTTTGCCACCATTCTTTTATTTCTTCTTCTGTAGCACGTCTTTTCTGAAATTCCGCCCATTGGAAAAGGGGTTTTTTCCCCCTCGGCTGGAGGGGGATAACATTCCAGCCGAGGGAAAGATATTTAAGTGCTGTATCTAGCATATTATCACCATTCCTAATAGCTTTTTTTGTCCATTACTATATCTTAGAAAGGCATTTCTTCTTCATCGTCCTCAGCTTCTTCTATTTTTTCTTTTGCAGATTCTTGCATATATTCATCTGCACCTATAGCTAGTTGCCGGGTCAAAACTTTAATCCCTCGAGAATATTCTGCCATAGCCTTTATCTGTTCTGGAGAAAGTTTTCCAACCAGGGTAAAGACTGCTTGACTATAATCGATGCCTCCGGCATTCTGGACTTTTTTAAGACTTACTTTAGTTATAACGCCATAGCTTCTGAGGCCCTTAGATACAATTCTTAGCCCCAGATAGTCAGAGAGGTTTTTTAGGCTGGTAGGGGGTAGAGTTAAAAGAAGCGGTAACATTTCGCCTTCTCTAAGAATATATATCCGGTGCATGTTCTTACAGGCCTTGCCGCGACCATCCTCAGCTGTTCCCCAATTATTATTCGGGCAAGAATTACAGGATCTGCGATTACCATTTTGGTCTACTCCGACTTTCCCATCTATACTAGAGCAATCAGGTGGATTGTTTGCTCCAGAATACCTGTTTTGCCAATAGGCATTCACAGGGTGGTGGTCAACAATGATTCCAATAATTTCTTTCTCCATATCTGGGTTCTCAGGATCGTCTCCAGGGATTTCAAAGGCAAGCCCGCCGCCACTGGGAATTTTAACCCTTGGGAAAGATAAAGTCAGCCCATCCATTTCTTCAGACATGGCCTGTCCAATCTCTTCGTCCAGAATAGGTAATTTAAAGTTTTCAATAATAGCCAAAGAAGCGGAAGTAGTTTCTTTTTTAGTCATATATATCAATCCTCCTTATTTTTTCCGTATAGCAACAACGTTTTTCTCGTATATATTCAGCAGTTGTTTCAACTCTTCAGGCAGACTTTCTTCTTCTAGTTTTTCTTTCACCCACGCCTGCAGAGTCTGGGGGTGAATAGTTTCCTTCACCATATCCTTTAGCCCGTTTTCTTTCATCCAAGTACAAATTACAGGCATCATACCGCTTTTGGCGCTTACGTAAGTTTTTGATTGTAAAACAAACTGTTTATTTCCACGGGTAAAACTGGACATTTCTTCTTCTATCATCTTGCTGACTAAATCGCTTTCTACTTGGCTTATTTCCCGATTTATTTCCTTAAGCGTTTCTTCTAAAACTTTTTTCGATTTACGCAATTCAGCCAATTTTTCAGCTATCGCCATTAAATTTTCCATTCTTCTGTCCTCCCTTTATATTAGTTTTTAAGAGCTCCGGGTATAATTAAAAAACCGGGTAACCTTTTTTGTAATACATTAATCTCATAAGCAACAGCTTGTTTTTTATATCGGGGCAATTTAGGGCAGCTCAGCATAAAAAGCGGCTTCTCGTTCTCGGTTTTAGGAATAGTAAGTTCCATTTCTACTTCTATATCCATAACATTGTCAGACTTGTTAAATATAGGAACATGAATTGTAAATACACTAGGAAGCTTAGCTATGTCTTCACCCGTTTTGGTTTTAAACATGCAAGTAATATTATTGTTGTCATCATAGCTATATTCTCCTATGATCTGTTGAGCAAGCCTTAATCTCTGTGTTGTTACTAGCAGTGTTTCGGCTTCAGGACATTCCACCACATCCCTGCGCTTAAGAAAATCTATAAACTGTTTCTGATTAACAGGGGTATCAAATAGCTTCGCCCACTCACTAAATAGGTCAGAGTATCTGAAAGGATAAAAAGCTTTATCTTGCGGTCTGTCCATTATCGAATCATCCAAGATTATCTGGATTTCAGGGATGTTTTCATCGTAAAAAATAACTGTGTTATCCTTTTTACCTTTACTCAAAACTAAGTCGATAACTGCCTGAGTAGAATCGAGTCTATAATTAGTCCCCGGGAAATTATATTCATTAGCTTTAATAAGTCTTAAAGTACCTACACCTTCTTCTACTTTTACATGCAGATGTTCGTTATTCATTATCTTTTCCTCCTTCACCTTCATTAAATAAACCTATAACTTTAGGCTTCTTTTCCTGAACCTTTTCAGTCTGTAAAGTATAATCCTTGCCCATACGAACCATACTTGCCTTCCCTCTTGGGGGATACTTTGGAGTAATCTTATAACTGATAGTAAACATTGAACTGGTATCTTTTACTCGTTGCAAATCAATACTGATAGATAAATTAGCTTTCTCACCTTCATCTAGCTGAGTAACCAGCTTGCGGTACAGTTTTTGAAAATCCTCTTCAAGTTGCCCTCCGCAAATATTTGTTAAACTTAACGGTTCGTTCATGTTAAAATCCATCTTAAATACCTCCTATTATTTCTTTCCAGTTATCGATAATAGTGGCTGCTATATCTCTTTTTTCCGCCAGAGCCCGATGAATTTTTTCATCTACTGTCCCCTGGCATACTAGGAAAATATTAGTAACAGGATGTTTTTGCCCACTTCGATGCAATCTGCTTCTGGCCTGATCTAAATCGGAATAGCTGAAACTACAGCTATAAAATATGGCTGTATGTGCTGCATGCAATGTAATTCCCGTACCAGCTGCTGTAATTTGTCCCACAAATACTTGACAATTCGGGTCAGTCTGGAACCTTTCTACTAGAGCTCCACGCTCTTCCATCGGTGTAGATCCATCCAAGCTTACAAAATCTATTTTCTTTTTAGCCAGAAGTTTTTCTATTGCTTCCTTTTCCTTTGTGAACCGGGCAAAAATAACTATTTTCTGTCCTTCTAAGTCATCTAATATTTCAGAGAGCAGATTAAGTTTCGCTGTGCTCACTTGCTGACCATCTAAAAAACCCCCAGCTATTTGAGAAAGCCGAAGGAGTTTTGATAACACATTGGCCGCGATCACTGTTTCCCCCGCTTCTAATTCAGCCACACTTTCCCTTACCATTTGCCCATATATTGCCTGTGCCTTTGGTTCCAAATGACAGGTGCGATATACATCAGTCATTTCGGGCAAGTCTAAACATTCATCTTTCTTTACCCGGAACGCTACCCGGTGTATTTTCTCTGCTAGCTCCTCGATGTGCTGATACCCTACTACTTGTTTTCCTTCCCAACCTCCCATAATCGCGTACCGGTTCTTAAATGCCCAGAACGAAGTTCCAAATATTGAAGGGTCAAGAGTGCGATAAATACCGTATACATCTAAAGGGTTATTGGTAATCGGTGTTCCAGTGAGTGCCAACCGGTACCTTGTAATTCTTCCGATTCTGGCCAAAGCTTTAGACTGTTGAGACCCAGGAGTCTTGACTCTGTGCGCCTCATCGAAGATGAGCATGTCAGGTGCCCAGCTGAGCAACTCCTCTACCATATTGCGCGCCCCTTCATAATTCAGGACAACGACCTGTAGGGCATCTGTGTCTTTCCGCTCGGCCAGCGTCTGACAACGTTTTTTAACTGGACCATCAAGAATCTCAACTCGATACGGGAAGTCTGCAAATTTCTCAAACTCTTGTTTCCAGACTGGCATAACGCTTGCCGGGCAAACTACTAAGAGACGGTGGATTTTGCCCCGCAGGTATCTGTGCCCAGCAACTGCGATACTAGGAAGGGTTTTCCCTGTTCCCATCTCCATAAAAAAGGCAGCTGCATTCCGTGATATTCCTAGATTAAATGCATGTATTTGATGACGATAAGGTGTAACCTTAATAGGCATAGGTTCTATAGGTTCAGCATTATACCAGTCTTGCTTTATCTCTGTTTGTGCTTTCTGGAAGGCTATTTCTGTCATGCGTTGAGTTATAGATTTATCTATTTTAAGGTTTGGAATATTTTGAATTGCGGCTTGAAAAGCTTTTGCCGTATTAGGAAGGACCCAGCATTTACGTTCTGCATCCCATCTTCGTCCATCTATTTGCTTTATTGTTTCTTTATGTTTATAGCAGTTGTATAAGCATAGAAAATCTTCTTCTAAAGTCATTATTGGAATTTTTATTTCCGTGGTTATCATTAATTCACCTTCTTTTTCGCTTTCACCTGATTCGGCACCCACTCCGCCCAGGCAACAAGCTTGCCTGGGCTCATATAATCGCGTATACTAGTATCAGAACGGTTTACTATGATTGTTCCGCCTCGGTATTTGTCCGGGCGGTTTTTTCTTTTTCGGCTTTTCCGCCGGTTTCTGGGCATGTATTTACTCACCTCCTCTCAAAATCGGTCGTGGAGACTAGCTACTTTGCATTTTGTTGTTTCAACCCAGACTAGATCTTTGTTTTCTGATATAAGGAGCAACCAGGTAACCCCGTCTTCATCCACATCAACCCCCAAAACCTCATATGTCCACTCCGGATTAAAAATATCTAGTTCTGGATCTGTAACCCGAACAGAAAACTGCCTAATTATCTGCATATATCCACCTCTCAGTTTCGATCTCAAATTTGGTTTGGTGATCGTATGTCCCGTCAATCATCCTCGGCCCTTCAGGAGTGCAGTACCAAATCCGGAAATAGCTGCACCAAGATCGCGTGAAGGCTTCAGAAATTTCATATTTCCGCCCGTCTTTTATGAGCATGTCCCCCGGCCGAATTTCCTCCGGGTGAAGTTTTATTCTTTTTATCTGTTTCATTCTTTTTACCTCCTTTTTTTATCACCCTAAATAATGAGCGATAAGAAATAATACACATGTAAACGCAACACCTATGAAGAAATATCCTATTTTGTCCATTCTGTCCTGTCTTGCTTCCATCTGTGCCTGTATATCCATCCTAAGCATGTCCTCTTTGGTAATATACGGCAAATATACTATTTTGCTATTGTCTTTAGTTCGGGCTTGTCCGTGCATGGGGTCACCTCCTTTTCTTTTTCTTCTAGAGATACCTTCAGCCATTTCAGAAAACTGTCTCTGGATACCCTCGGGCTGTTCCCAACCCAGGTGACAAAGAAGTTTTTTTTCTTATGTCCCTCGGTTTTGATGATTTGTAGGGCTGAGGGCCTACTACAACGCAAAATCATCATTATATCAGTTGTGGTCAGGATTAGAGGTAATTGTTTATAGGATGTTATCTCTTCCTTGAGCTGGGGCTGCATTTTTGCTAACCTCCTTTCTTTGCTTGGCCAGGAAATGATTAATAAAATATATTTGCCCTTTACCGGTTACCTTGGGGGTTTTGGTTATGCGGATACTGCCATCCGGATTAGTTATTGTGCGTTCCTTTATTTCAAAAAGCCCTTTTTCCATTGCCTTTTGGGTTGGCATATTCTTGCTGTTCCCGGATTTAATTAGATAGCCATTTTCTCGAAGATACTGGAAAAGTCGCTTTTGCCCTATTTCTACTCCGTTTTGCTTGAGAAGTTTGGCAAGATCCCCAACCAGGATACTGGTTTGCGAGGCGGAAACCGCATCGGCAAATATTGTCTTAGGCTTGTCCTCTTCAATTTTGGTTTCTAGAGCTTTGCGTGTTTCTTGCTCTGCTTTCAGCTGCTGCGCCAGACTGATAATCGTATCAGGGTTCAGAAGGACTTCCTCTATCTTCTCTGGTGTCATGTATGCTCCGTGTTTACGGATGGTTGGAAGGATTTCATCAAAGACCCAACGTTCAAAACGCTCAGCTGCAGGGAGTTTACTGCGTATAATAAGGCGATATAGGTCTCCTTCCGGAATGAAGTTTATTTCTTGAGACCCCCCAGGTGTAAGGACCTCGTGTTTCACGAGCCCCTTGCAATGTCTAAAAATGGCATCATGTGGATTGCTATACCCTAAAATGCGGGCGCATTCCGTTGCCGGGAAATAAGGTTTTTCATCAATAATAAGCACATTTAGTTCTCCGAATTCTGTATTCTTAAAAACCTGTAAGTTATTCATTTTAGCCCTCCTCTTTTTTATCACTTTCAGTTGTAATAAAAGGTAAAAAAATATCATCAAGAGAACACTTAAATATTTTAGTCATTTTAAAAGCTACTTCAGGACTAGGCCTTTTACTTCCTCCTTCTATTTGATACATCATTCCTGGGCTTATTCCTAAAAGTTTTGCCGCCTCTTTAGCAGTTTTTATTCCGGCCTTATGCCGCATTATTGTTATATGATTTGCCATTCGTTTCACCTCCTGTTGAAATAATATCACTAATAGTTTGTGATAATCAAATCTTTTTACTTACTGTTTTTTAAAATTATGTAAAGAAGACAGCTTTTTTCTTTTAATTTCTATTTTTTTCACTAATAGTTGTATTGAATTTTAAAAAACTTAAAGTTATAATATTTACACAAAAAGTTAAAATTAATTACAGGAGGTGGAAGTGTATGAATTTAAATGAAAAAATTAAAGAGTTAAGACTTCAAAAAAATCTTACCCAAGAACAATTAGGTAAATTAATTGGAGTAACTACTTCTATGATTGGGATGTATGAAACTGGTGCCAGAAAACCTAGTTTAGAAGTCTTAACGAAATTAGCTAATTGTTTTGATGTATCTATTGATTATTTACTGGGAAGAGAAGATGAATTGCAAATTAATAGAGAAGAAATGTTTCGAGATCCAGACATAAGAGCGATTGCTAGAGCCGCACAGAATATGACCTCTGAACAAAGAAAAGATTTAGCTCGTTTTTTGCAAAAAGCTTTCAATAAAGCTTTTGAAGGGAAAAAATGATAGGTTATATAAAACCTAGATTTAAAAGAACTGCACAAATTGCGGCTCAAACTTTAATATCTCATGGTGTAAATCAATTACCTGTAAATGAAAAGATGTTTATTAAGCAACATGATAATTGGGAATTAATGACTTATACAGAATTTGGGAAAATCAATAATCTCAATGAGGAAGAAGTAATTTTTATAATAGGAAGTTTTGATGGATGCGCTTTTTATGATGCAGATAATAATAGATATCTAATTATTTACAATGATAATCCTCTCTGGATAGAAAACCCTCAAAGAATTAGATGGACTATTATGCATGAAATTGGCCATATTTTGTTAGGGCATTTAGAAGAAACTCAAGAAGCCATGATAACTAGGGCAGCATTAGGAAACCAAAAATATAAAATATTTGAGATTGAAGCAGAATATTTCGCAGCTAATATTTTAGCACCAGCGCCAGTTCTTTTTAAGTTAAATTTGTTTTCGGTAGAAGAAATAATGAAAATTTGCAATATTTCTAAAACTGCAGCTGAAAACAGATTAAAACATTTACTAAAAAGAATGAAAAAAGGCAAACTTTTTGACGACGATTTTGACATTTACAATCAGTTTTTAAGTTTCATTTACAAAAAAAGATGCCTTTCTTGTCACTATACTTTTAGCGCTCAAGAAGCTAATTATTGTCCTATTTGCGGAGGGAAATTTTTAGAATGGTTTGGATATAACAATACTGATAAATGGGGAGGTAATAATTTGATTTACAATGATGGCTACGAATTAGATGAAAATAGCCGAGCTATAGTTTGCCCTAGATGCGGCAATGAAGAATTAAATTATGAAGGAAATTATTGCAATATATGCGGCGCATATCTTATAAATCGTTGTTCGGATGAAATAGGATATGATATCAATGGCAATCCTATTATTGTAGAAGAAGGATGCGGAACTTTAGCGGCTGGTAATGCTAGATATTGTATTAAATGCGGCAGACCTACTACATTTTTCGTAGATAAACTGCTGCTACCTTGGAATAAAGCTAAAGCCAAAATTGAAACAGAAAATGAGATTGAAGCTGCTACGACTTTAGAAGATATTCCATTCTAAATAATTCAAGGAGTGATCACATTGGCTGTTCAAAAAAGAGGCAATAGCTGGCGGATAGTAATAGATGTAGGCAAAACTCCAGAAGGGAAAAGAATACAGAAAGTCTTCACCTTTCACGGTTCTAAAACTGAAGCTAAGGCTGAAGAGGTGAGGTTAAAAGCTTTATATAAAAATAATAACCTTAACGTAAACAAGATGACGCTAGAACAATATCTTCTATACTGGCTTGATACCTATAAAAAAAGAAAAATAGCTGTACGAACCTATGAAAGTTATAAAGAAACCATCAAGGTTCATATAGCTAAAGATGAAATAGGCCAAAAACCTTTTGATAAAATTACTCCTGACGATATACAAAAATATTATAACAGAAAACTTGACCAAGGTCTTTCCTCCACATCAGTTTTATACCATCATCGCATATTACATGCTGCATTTAACCAGGCCATTAAAGCAAGATTAATCCCCTGGGGCATGAATCCCTGTGCAGCAGTCGAACCTCCTCAGAAAAGAAATTACAAAGCAACTACACTTTCTCCGGAACAAGTAGCCTATCTTTTAGCACATACCAAAGGACATCCTATGTATATTGCTATCGCAATAGCAGCTATGACAGGTGCCAGAGCAGGGGAAGTATGCGGCTTAAAGTGGGATGATATTGATTTTGAGAATAAAATAATTTGCATAAATAAAGCCGTAAAAAGAGAAAACGGGAAGCTTGTTTTAGGGACTACTAAAAATAAACAGGAAAGATATGTTCCGCTAACACCAGGATTGGCTAAAATCCTTAAAAAACATCAAGAAGAACAGGAGATCATAAAAACCGGGTTAGGGCCAGGCTATAAAGACCAGGGATTTGTTTTAGCCTGGGAAGATGGTAGATGCTTCGACCCGCACTATCTAAGTGAAAAATTTACCCAAATTATCAAGGAATTAAATTTCCCTAAAGTGACCTTTCATGGTTTAAGACATTTCTATGGAGATGCTATGCAAACAGCAGGTGCTAACTTAAAAGCTATAAGTGACGCTTTAGGCCATAGTCAACTTAACATAACAGCTGATGTTTATATTAGGACTAAAGTAGACGACCAGCGCAAATATGTAGAGTGGTTGGACGAAACAGTTTTAAAAGGATTTTAGGTCACCTATCAGATATAAAAATAAGGCGGCAATTACCGCTTTATTTTCATGTGACCTTTTATGTGACCTTTTTCAAAATTCTTCCAGATAAAAAGGTCACTAAAAAAGCCTCCGGTCTCGGAGGCGTCTTATTTTCAAAATGGTGGGTCATCCGCGACTCGAACGCGGGACACCCTGATTAAAAGTCAGGTGCTCTGCCAACTGAGCTAATGACCCATGTTTTAATGGCTGGGGTGGCTGGATTCGAACCAACGAATGACGGAGTCAAAGTCCGTTGCCTTACCGCTTGGCTACACCCCAACGGTATGCATTATATCAATTCCCCCTGGGGCTGTCAAGAGGTAATTTCATGGGGTGGATGATGGGACTCGAACCCACGACCCCCAGAGCCACAATCTGGTGCTCTGACCAACTGAGCTACATCCACCATAATGGCGTCCCCGGGAGGATTCGAACCCCCGACCTACGGATTAGAAGTCCGTTGCTCTATCCAGCTGAGCTACAGGGACATAAAAATGGAGCGGGTGAAGGGAATCGAACCCTCGCAACCAGCTTGGAAGGCTGGGGCTCTACCATTGAGCTACACCCGCCCGCAGAGAGTATTATACTATGTTTGTTGTTCATTTGCAAGGATTTTTTTAATTTTTTTAAAGACCTTATAAAACATCAATAATATTCTACAAAATTTTATTGCGCCTATATCTTTGACAAAACGATTTTAATATATTAAATTTAAATTGTAAACTTACCCTTGAGGGGTATATGGGAGGTTTTAATATGAAAATAATCGGTATAGAAAATGAAGCCCACAAATTTATAGTGGATAACGGCGGTTCAGTAATTGTAGATATTATATTTCAGCCTTGTTCCTGAGCTCCCCCGCAGCCCATGAGGTCCGTGAAATTAGGGCGACCTGAGGAAAAAGAAAATTTTATTCAGACTAAAATAAATGGAATAGATGTATACATTTCTGAATATTTCAACAAAGCAGATGGTCCTGATCAAAAAATAGGGCTCAGACATCTTTATTGGGGCGATGATCTCTATTTATTTTCAGCTTAAAAAATAACCTCCAAGCGCGGAGGTTATTTTTTATTCTTCATTATCCTTTCTATGAGCTCACAATAGCTTAAAATCTCTGATTCAGGAATATACTTTTCTTTAACCAAATTCATTGCCGCCCTACCCATTTCTATTCTCTGCTCCCCGTTTTCAATCAAAAAAACAGCCGCCCGCATCAAGTCTTCCTCACTCTTCACATAAATCCCTTCCCGATAATTTTCTATTATCCCTCTATTCCCGGGAACATCAGTTAAAATCGCAGGTTTTCCCAAAGCCATAGCTTCCAGAACTGCCTGCGGCTGCCCTTCAGCTAAAGAACAGTTTATTGCCACATCGCTTAAAGCCAAATAATCTCCAATTTTTTCGTGGGGTATCTCACCTAAATACCTTATCCATTCGTGTTTTTTTATATAATTTAGGACTTCTTCCGCATAGGCCTTATCAATTATTGCTCCTGCTATAACCAATCTGGTTTGAGGAAATAAAAGATAAGCTTTTTCCAAACCTCTAACTGCGAGCATAATATTTTTTACAGGTCTGAGACCGCTGGGCAAGATAAAAACTACTTCATTTTCTTCCCAGCCAAAATCCCGCCTTTTTTTTCCAGTCACTTCAGGAATTTTTACCCCCTGCGGTATAACCTTTATTTTTTCTCTATAAATATAGGGATATTTTCTCTCCAATACTTCAGCAAAATAGGAATGAAAAACTACTATGTATTCAGCTAAATTAAAAATCTGTTCCATATCCTTTATTTCCGAAAAATTATCATTTATATCTGTACCGGTAAGAGTAAGCAAAAAAGGAAATTCTTTTATCTCCGGAACCTTTGTTAATACATGAAGCATATAGCGGGCATTAAATATATGTAAAAGCTCAGGTTTACGAGCTTTTAAAATATTTTTTATCTTATACGGCCAATTCTCTTCTTCCAAAGACAGGACCTCTGTTTTCAGACCATTTTTCTTATATCCTTCGAGTATACGGCGTGCGGTAACCGCATTGCCCCTCTGCTGCTTATAAAAAGGAGTCAAAAGCAGGATATCCAGGTTTTGTTCTTTCACAAGATCCCCCACTAAAAATAGTCTTTTTATCGGTTGAAAACAGTATAAACAGTTAAGATAGATTTTATTATAACCCACAAAACAATATCTTAAAAAAAAGCCTGAAAATTTATTCAAGCCTTATTTTTAAAATCACGACAAGTTTGCCAAATTGCGGGCCATCCGATCCAATTCTTCCGCCATAGCCTCCAACTGCTCAATGTTAGCAAAAACCGATTGCGTTAAATCCGCCTGCCTTTGCACCACATCAGCTGCTACATTAACTCCTTTAGTAATTTTTTCAACCGAATCCTGAATATTACCCAGTATCTCCGAAATTTTCTTTACTGAAGCTGAACTATTCTCCGCTAATTTTCGCACCTCATCAGCTACTACTGCAAAACCTTTGCCGTGTTCACCGCTGCGAGCTGCTTCAATAGCTGCATTAAAGCCTAACAGTTTAGTCTGTTTAGCCGTTGCACTTATAATATTAAGCACTTCTCCTGTTTCCCCTAAATGCATAGAAGCAGTATTGCCCAAATCAACTAAAGTTTGTCCCCTTAAAGCTACCTCCTGGGAAAAATTCGCTACTTCTTCCACCACTCGGCTTACATTCTGCATAGTGGCGGTTATTTCGGCTGCCATATCAGCAAGCCTCTGCGCTTCATCATGGAGCCTTTTTATCATTTCTTCCCGGGCTTCTACCATAGTCATCATCAGGTTAGCTCCATGTGAGTCTATTACTGCTACATTTTCTTTTTTATTTTCATATATAATTTGCTCCACTTTTGAATTTCCAGTAGCTTCAATAATAACATTAAGCCCCGGCAAAGCAAATATTCCGTTTATATCAGTATATACTGGGATTCCCTCTCTCCTAGCCAGTATCGCTCCTGGTGCATTTTCGTTAACATCGCATACTCCTAAGACCTTAATATTATTCATTCCGTGTATTGCCTTTAAAACTGAAGTTCCCCCTGCTCCCAATCCGACAATAGCCACATTTATCATCCTTCTCCATCCCCCCGTCGCTATTTATTCCTAAAAAAACTCCACCTTTAAAATAATTACATCATGCTTTCCCCCGTCATCACCAGCCTTTTCCTCATTCTGCCTTAAATTATACCAAAAATGTCAGATAAAAAACCCGTTTCAGTTATTTACACAAAAAACAATTCATTTATAATCTTTACAAAACTAATACAACTTTCACGACTGGGTAAACTATATACAAGGGAGGTGAGGAAAGATAGAAAATAATAATACTTCTTCCAAAAGAATAGCCTATTTGCAGGATATAATCTGCAACAACCCTCTTATGAAAGATGCCTTAGATAAAAACCTTTACCAGGTTATCGATCAGAATGTTGAAGACGAAGATTTAATTTAGCTAAAAATAAACCGAAGGGAAATAACCTTTACCCTTCGGTTTATTTTTATCCCGAGAAGGAAAAATCAAACCAAAAGAAAAAATATAAAACATAATTTTTTGTCTTCATAATAAATATTTTAAATAAAATGTGGAGGGAATAATATGATGAATTATAAAATAACTCCCATATATAACGGCTCTTTCATCATCACATTAGCCAGTGGAAATAATTTCTTCAAAAAATCCGTCAAAATTCCCAGCTTCATTTTTCTCCTCCAAAGTGAAGATGGAGAAAATTTACTGGTTGATACAGGTTTTGACCCTTCTTTTATTCCAGGCTCCAAGTCTACTTATGAAAGAACACAAAAAGAAGAACTCTTAAATGCTCTATATGATAAAGGAATCCATCCTGATGACATTTCTATGGTAATCCAAACCCACCTGCATTGGGATCATACTGGTGGAATACCTTGTTTCCCTAAAGCCCAGTTTTATTTACAAGCCTTAGAACTAAAAAAACTTATAGAAATGCCTGTATATGCAGAAACCTCTTTCTGTCCACGCCACTTTATGCCCTATCTTTCCCGCTTTACACTGTTAAATGGTAGTCTGGAATTAAGGCCAGGAATTGAAATATGCTTTACAAATAAACATACCCCCGGACATCAAGCTTTAATAGTAAATACCAACAAAGGCAAAGTTGCTCTAATCGGTGATGCTTTATTCGACTACGGCGAATGGTGGAAAAATATACCTGAAGAATTCTGGGAAAAATACCGCCAGGGCATTGGGAAACATCTCTTCTGGCAAGAAAATATCCGTCAAGACATCAAAAAATTTCTTATCTCAAAACAGGCTTTTAACCTTCCAGAGCCTGAATCTATTCCTGTATCTGAAATAGAAAAGAAAAGCAACTTTTCTATAAACTCGCATGACCCCAGACTCTTTAAAACAGAAACTATATAACTTTTAAAAAAATTATGCCCTCCCCAAACTGAAATTATGTTATAATATTTTTCAAACATATGTTCGAGGGATAGTTATGGATATACTGCATTGTGATTTAGATGCTTTTTATGCCTCAGTTGAACAAAGAGACAATCCGGATCTAAGAGGCAAACCGGTAATAATTGGAGCTCTTCCCGGAAGCAGAGGAGTAGTAGCAACCTGTTCCTACGAGGCAAGAAAATACGGAGTACATTCCGCCATGCCTGTTTCTACTGCTTTTAAGTTATGTCCGGAAGGAATATTTATTAAGCCCAACATACCAAAATATATAGCAGTATCTGAAAAAGTATTTTCTATTTTAGAAGAATATACACCTTTAATTGAAAAAATATCGGTAGATGAAGCTTTTTTAAATGTAGAAGGATGTCACACCCTTTTCGGCTCTTCACTTGAAATAGCCCTGGAAATAAAAAAAAGGGTAAAAGAAGAAATAGGCCTGACTATATCAATAGGCATAGCCGATAATAAATTTTTGGCTAAACTGGCCAGCAGCCTTTCTAAACCTGATGGACTTCTCATGTTTACACCCGATATGGTACAAAAACTTCTCCCCACCCTGCCGGTACAAAAAATATGGGGAATAGGTCCTAATACTGTTAAAAGCCTTAATAATATAGGTATATATACTATTGAAGACCTTCTCAAAACCGAAAAAAATATATTAAATAGAATTCTGGGTTCCAATACTGATTTTATTCTCCAGCTGGCTGAAGGAAAAGATACCCGGCCTGTTGAGCCTTACCAGGGAGCAAAATCTGTAAGCCAGGAAATAACTCTCCCGATAGATATAAATAATATGGAAGAAATAAATAAAATCCTGCTCAGGCTGAGCATTAAAGTAGGTGAAAGGCTGCGCGGGGAAAAATTGCAGGCTAAAACCATAACCCTTAAACTTCGTTTTTCTGACTTTACCACCTTAAACCGCAGCCAAACTTTAGATGAGCCGGTAGATAAAAATCTGGTTATTTTTGAAATAGCCCATAGTCTTCTAAAAAAAATAAATATAAAAGGCAAAAAAATACGGCTCATCGGTATAAAAACCAGCAATCTAGTTGGCAATATAGCAGAACAGCCTAATCTATTCGATTTTAAAGCTGATAATCTTGATCAAACAGTAGATGAATTAAAAGCCAGATTTCCGTCAGCAAAAATAATGCCGGCCAGTCTCCTGAAATACGATAACATAAAATAAAAACAGCCAACATAGTTATAACAATATAACTCTATTTTGGAAATTATTCGGAAATACTTCTTGAACATTTTTAACTTATATTCTAAAATAAACTTCAATTCACCAGGATAAATTATTAAGGTGGTAAACCTTATGAATATAAAAAACATGGAAAACAACTTAAAATTAATATGGCAGGAAACAAATAAACTGCATAAAAAAAAGCTTATATCCAGGTTAAGATTAATAGTCCTAATTATAGGATTATTTTTCTACCTGTTAATTGAACCTGCCTATGATATAAAACTTTTAGCCATCATGGCTTTATTAATAACCTATGCAGGAACAATTTTAATTTTTCCATCCCTTCAGCCTTTACTCTCATATCCTAATCTGACTACCGCTTTAAGTGATAATGCCATGGTGTTTATAGTATCTTATTTTTCCGGGGGCTTCCAATCCCCTTTCATATTCGGTTTTGCTTTCCCTTTGCTGGTTTTCGCCGTACACCCTTCCCGAAAAAAATTATTTAGAGCGGTTGCCTTAAGCTGGGTAATCATTTTTCTTTTGGGAATTTTAACCAATTGCCATCCCAGAACCTTTATCCACCTGGCAATTACTGTATCTTTTATAGCTATTTTTACCAATATGCTTATATATGATGAACTCAGAATCTTAACTTCAGCAGCTTCCAGGGACGGTTTGACAGGGCTTTTTAATCACAAAATCTTCTTTGAAGTCCTTCACATCTTAACATCTGCTGATAGCCCTGTAAGCCATTTCAGCCTCATCATGCTGGATCTGGATGATTTTAAAAAATTGAATGATGAAAAAGGCCATCTGGTCGGAGATCAAGCCTTAAAAGAGGTGGCAAATGCCATACTGTCAAATATCCGCGATTCCGATATGGTATTCCGTTACGGAGGAGATGAATTTGCTATAATTCTGCCCGAAATAAACTATAACTCCTGTCAAAGCATAGTTGAACGCCTGCGTAACGCTATTATTAATCTCGGTTATTTTACAAGTGTATCCATAGGAACCGCTGTATACCCCAATGAAGCTGATAATCCTTACCTTCTGGTAGAACTGGCAGACAAACGTATGTATGCAGAAAAAAACCTGGATAAAAAGTAAAAGGGTCTTTGTTATAACATACAAAGACCCTTAAAAAATTTTTTTATTTTATTTACAAGTAGTCATATTTTTTCATATATTCATCAAGGGTAATAACCTCTGCAAACAGGGCCATATCCCTTAAACCTGCCTGGTGCATTTCCTCGGTAGCTGAAGCATTGCAGTCGCTTATCGCTATAACTTTATATGCACGATATAATGCGTCAGAAGCAGTTGAACGGCAACAAACGTTAGTCCATACTCCTGTTACAACCACCGTATCACAGCCTTCTTCCCTCAGATACAAATCTAAGTCGGTATAGGCAAACGCACTGTGTCTCCGTTTTTGAACAATATAATCTCCTTTTTCTTCATCAGGCCTTAATTCAGGAATAAAATCGGAACCCCATGTGCCCTTTACGGCATGCACAGGCCTCACTTTAAAATCAGCATCATTTTTGCGATGGGCTTCCTGGACAAAAACTACCCGCACATTTTCATGTTCATGTGCCCATTTAACCAACTTTTGCAGATTGGGAACTATTTCTTCACCTGCAGGACATCTTAAAGGAGCTTTAGGTCCTATAAAGTCATTAAGCATGTCAATTATAGTAATACAATGTCTTTCCGGCATAATCTGAAACCTCCTTATAATTTTATATATTCTTTAAAAAACATCATTAACAGAAGAAAATCTGATAACCTTATCAAGCTTGCTTATAGTCTGGCGTTTAACAAATTGTCCATAACCTGGAGTAGCTACTATACCTTTCTTTTCATCAAATACCACTTTTCCGCGTACTATCGTTTTTACCACTTTACCTTTTAATTTCATTCCGTGCAGCGGCGTATACTTAGCCATACTCTGCTGATCTTCTTTATTGATTACCCATTCGCGATCTAAATCAATAACCGTAAAATCAGCATCTGAACCTATAAACATAGCACCTTTTTTAGGGTAAATACCGTAATGAATAGCTGCATTGCGGCTCAAAACATCTACCAACTGGGACAAAGTCAAGCGCCCTTTATTGTATCCTTCACTTACTAAAATAGGCACCATAGTTTCAACCCCAGGAATCCCAGGAAAAGCTGTCCAAATAGTCATACCAGCCTTAGCCTTTTCAGTAGCTATTTCATAAGGGGCATGGTCGGTGGCAACAAAGTCAACACTGCCATCTTTTAAGCCTTCCCACAGCATTTCATTATCTTCTTCCGTGCGAAGGGGAGGAGCAATCTTGGCAAAAGCGCCATATTCGCTCATAGCATCTTTATAATTCAATACCAGATAATGGGGACATGTTTCAGAAGTTACATCCAAGCCCCGCATCTTAGCTTCACCAACCAGCTGAGCACCTATTCCCGTGCTCATGTGGACGATGTGAAGCCTTGCTCCCACTTCTTCGGCAAAGCTTATTCCAAGTTCGATGGCTACCTTTTCTGCCAGTATTGACCTGGCCTCTGCCCAGGCCGGAGCATCCAATCTGCCTTCTCTAATAAACTTCTGGGTATAAAAATCAGTCATAGAGAAGTTTTCAGCATGGATTCCTACCGGTAAACCGGTTTCAGCTACTGCTTTAAAAGTTTCTAGCATTTCCGGATCTGTTACGCGGGGATAAGAAGGCACCGAAGGAGTCATATAAACCTTAAAAGCAACTACTCCTGCATCAGCCTGTTCTCTAACTATCCGGTAATGCTTTTCTTCCCTTACATCTTCTCCGGTAACTCCGCCCCAAAGGGCAAAATCGATAAGAGCCTGCGGTTTTAGGGCTTCCAGTTTATTCTCCATTTCAGGAACCCCTCTTACAGATGGAACGCTGCAGCAAGGCATGTCAATTACAGTAGTTACTCCGCCATAGGCAGCTGCCCGGCAGCCTGTAGTAAAAGTTTCCCGGTGAGTAAAGCCGGGATCCATAAAATGAGTATGAGAATCAATACATCCGGGTAAAACCATATTCCCTTCAGCATCGATAACATTTTTAGCCTCAAATTCCTTTCTGGTAATGCCGACTATTTTCCCATCTTCCACCAGAATATTAGCTCTTACCAGTTCATCTCCCTGAGGAATCAAGGCATTTTTGACTATGGTATCAAGCATATTTTTCATCTCCTTTTTAACATTAAGCTTAAACAATAAATCTGATTGTAGTTTTTCTCTTATCTCATTTTTTTTGCAAAATTTTTTGCAGTATTTTATAGTTAAATTGTATTTTTATGTAAATAAAACCAAGTTGAAATAAAGGTTATATGCAGTTATAATATTGTTGTATAATTACTTTATATAGTGCGGATGTGGCGGAATTGGCAGACGCACCAGACTTAGGATCTGGCGGGTAATCCGTGGGGGTTCGAGTCCCTTCATCCGCACCATACATAAAAATAAAAAAGGAGGCAAATCCTCCTTTTTTTAATTAATTTTACGCCTCAATCTCTTTCCACAAATCTTCCATGCTCTTGCCGCTCACATTAAGCACCACGCTCTTGCTCATAGCCTTGCGGGAAGAACTGAGATACTTATTATGCCTTTTCCCGCCTATTTTATCCTTCACAGCCTGTTTAAACCCTATTTCCCAATAATAAAGATAAATATAACACCCAAAATTAAAGCCAGTAAAATACCGCTTAAGATATTTTTTAGATAGCGCATATTCAAAAACTCCTTTGTTCTATTCCCTCAACATAGTATAAAGCCGTTAACTTTCGGAAAGGAGTTAATCTTCTCCCAATCTATTCCTCTTTTTAACCTAGTGTAAGGTTGTCGAGTTTATTGCGTATAATCTTACAGAAAGGAGTGGGAAAAAATGATTAAAAACAAAAGCTGTATCTTTACCGGATTAATAATTCTTTTTGTTTCTCTATTTTTAGCCGGAGGAGCAAAAATATACGCATCCTTCACAAAAGATACCGATCAAAATATTGAAAAAGACCTCCCTCGCGTAGGAAGCATAGTCAATCTCAAAAGCCTTTTGCAAGACTCAATCCCTGATTACTCTGTGCAAACCACGTTTGAGAGGGTAAAATCTGCGACTCAATCTATCAACGAAGAATCAAGTGCTGATTTTTCTTCCACCAACATCCAGGTTGCAGGTGTTGATGAATCTGATATAGTTAAGACTGACGGCAAATATATATATAAGGTAAATAATGACAGGGTAAACATCATAAAAGCATTCCCTGCTGACCAAATGCAGCTGGTTTCCCAAATAAGATTTGAAAAACCTGGTTTTAACGCCCAGGAGTTATATTTAGAAGGCAATTATCTAATAGTTTTAGGAAGCGGCCATTATAATCCGATAACTCCAATGCCAAAGGCGGAAATAAAGATTTATCCCCCGCCTCACAGTTTCACCTCTGCCAAAGCCATAATATACAATCTGAAAAATCCTTATAAACCAGAAAAAATTCGAGAGATAGAAATTAAGGGATATATGTTGTCCTCTCGCAAAATAGGAAAATCAGTCTATCTGGTATGCAATCGTCATATTTACTGGTCTAGAGAATCAGAAAAAATCGAACTTCCTGCTTACCGAGATACCAATGAAAAAAATGATAACAGCTTTAAAGAAATAGGCTGTGAAAATATACGATATTTTCCAGACAACATTTATCCATCCTATATAATAGTTGCTGGATTTAATATTGATGACACCGTTAACCCAGCAGATGTAAATGCATATCTGGGATACAGCGAAAATATATATGCTTCAGCTCAACATCTTTACATTGCCTTAACTCATGAGCCTGTTTACCATATAATGGCAGATACTAATCAACCAAATAAAATTCGAGAATCTAAAACCCTTGTCTACAAATTCGCCCTGCAAAACGGCAAAACCAATTATGAAGGGAAAGGGGAAGTTAAAGGACGCATATTAAACCAGTTTTCTATGGATGAATATCAGGGAACTTTCCGTATAGCCACAACCAGCGGTGATATGTGGAGAAACGATGAATATACTTCTAAAAACAACCTTTATGTATTGGATAAAGATTTAAAAATTTTAGGGAAATTAGAAGGTATAGCCCCAGGAGAAAGGATTTATTCTACCCGTTTTATGGGGAAACGTGCTTATATGGTTACTTTCAGAAATGTTGACCCGCTTTTTGTAATCGATCTTAAAAATCCAAAAGAGCCAAAAATACTAGGAAAACTTAAAATACCCGGATACAGCGATTATCTGCATCCTTATGATGAAAATCACATCATAGGCTTTGGCAAAGATACTATCGAAATAAAAGGGCAAGCTTTTTATCAAGGGATGAAAATAGCCTTATTTGATGTAACTGATGTGAATAATCCGGTAGAAATAAGCAAGGTGGTAATAGGAGACAGAGGCACTGAATCAGAACTTTTGCGCAACCATAGAGCTCTGCTGTTTTCCAAAGATAAAAATATCCTGGCTTTTCCGGTCACCGTAATGCAAATAAAACAAAAAGATATTTTACCAGACCGACAAATACCTGCATACGGCACATTCGCCTTCCAGGGGGCATATATATATAATATCGACCTTAAAAACGGATTTAAACTTAAAGGAACTATCACCCATCTTGACAAAGAAGACTATCAAAAAGCTGGAGAATACTGGTATAAAAGCGATAAAAACGTCGAGCGCATTATATATATAGGTGATGTTCTTTATACCATATCTCCCGGCATGATAAAAGCACATAACATTAACAGCCTTAATACTATAAACACTTTGAAACTGCAATAACCTCTGAAAAGGTATTTTAATCTAAAAAGCTTGAATAGGCAAAATAAGATTTGAAAGCTGCCAAAAGGCAGCTTTCAAATTATCTTCGTTTTCTAAGTTCAGCAAAAATATCGCTTAAAGTTATATCTTTTTCTACCATTAAAACCATAAGATGATAAATTAAATCTGAAATTTCATAGACAGATTCGCCTTTATCCGAATTTTTAGCGGCAATTATAACTTCAGCCGTTTCTTCGCCTACCTTCTTAAGGATCTTATCAATTCCTTTACTGAAAAGGTATGTAGTATAAGACCCTTCCGGCATTTCTTCCTTACGGCTTTTTACAACTTCATAAAGCTCGTAGAGAATAGCCGGACCTTCTCTTCCTGAAGCATAAATCTTGCTCTCATCAAATAATGCTTCTTCTTTTTCTTCACCTTCAATATCTCGGTAAAAGCAGGAGTAATGTCCGGTATGGCAGGCAACACCTGTCTGTTCAACCTTTACAAGCAAAGCGTCAGCATCACAGTCATATCTCATTTCCTTAACTTCCTGGATATGTCCTGACTCTTCCCCTTTCATCCACAGCCTTTTGCGGCTGCGGGAATAAAACCAGGTTTTTTTAGTTTCAACTGTCTTTTCAAGAGATTCTTTATTCATATAGGCAAGCATTAAAACCTGACCCGTTTTATAATCCTGCACTATGGCAGGAATAAGTCCATTTTCATCAAATTTTAAGTTTTCTAGCATAATCTTATCGGCACCCCTTTAGAAGCCAAATATTCTTTGGCTTCTTTTATTGTATATTCCCTGTAGTGAAAAATTGAAGCACACAAAACTGCATCTGCCCTGCCTTCTGTTAATCCTTCGTATAAATGCTCAAGATTCCCTGCTCCGCCGGAGGCAATAACCGGTATCCCTGCATTTTCGCTTATAATCCGGGTAAGGTTTAAGTCATATCCTTCTTTGGTTCCGTCTTTATCCATGCTGGTCAAGAGTATCTCTCCAGCCCCTAGTTTCTCCGCTTTTTTTGCCCATTCTATTGCATCCAAGCCGGTAGGAACGCGTCCTCCGTTTATATATACTTCCCATTTTTCAAATCCTATCTGTCTAGCATCTATAGCTACCACTATGCACTGGCTACCGAATTTTCTGGCTCCTTCGGTAATCAGTTCCGGATTTCTCACCGCTGCTGAATTTATGGAAACCTTATCTGCACCTGCATTAAGCATAACCCTTATATCATCGATATTCCCTATTCCGCCCCCTACGGCAAAGGGAATAAAAACCTCCCTTGCCGTTCTCTGAACCACATCTACCATGGTTTTTCTTCCCTCATGTGATGCGGTTATATCTAAAAACACCAGTTCATCCGCCCCTTCCCGGTCATAAAAAGATGCCAACTCAACCGGGTCTCCGGCATCACGCAGATCTACAAAATTAACTCCTTTAACTACCCTCCCCGCATGGACATCAAGGCAGGGAATTATCCTTTTAGCCAACATAAAAGTCCTCCAGATTTTTAGATTTTATCTTCAGCTGCCAGCAAAGCATCCTTTAATTTAACCTTCCCTTCGTACAATGCTTTGCCGATTACAGCACCTTTTACTCCAACTGTTTCCAGTTTTTTAAGCTCTCTAATGTTTTCAATACTAGAAACCCCGCCTGAAGCTATAACCTCAAGCCCGGTCTTTTCAGCCATTTGCCTTATAAAGGCAAAGTTAGGCCCCCCTAACATGCCGTCACGGGAAATATCAGTTACTATCGCTGTTTTAACACCTAACTTTCGCATCTTTATTCCAAAATCAACGGCATTTACCGCAGCAGTTTCCACCCATCCGGAAACCGCCACCATGCCATCACGGGCATCAATTCCTAAGACAATTCTGTCTTCTCCAAACCTGTCCAGAAGCTTTTTGACAAAGTCAGGGCTTGAAACAGCCCGGGTTCCAATAATAACCCGCGCAGCACCTAAACCAAGAATTTCCTCAACATCTTTCTCAGTCCTCAGCCCCCCTCCAACCTGAAAAGGGATAGATGCTTTCTCAGCTATAGATTTTATGGCTTCCCGGTTTTGAGGTTTCCCAGCAAAAGCTCCGTCCAGGTCTACTATATGCAGATATTTAGCTCCTTTTTGCACAAAATGCAACGCCATATCAACAGGATTATTGGCATAAACCTTTTTATCCTCAGCTTTTCCCTGCACCAGCCTTACACATTTGCCATCCTTTATATCAATTGCCGGATATATAATCATTTTCACATCTCTCCAAAATTACGCAAAATTTTAAGTCCTATCTCTCCCGATTTTTCAGGATGAAATTGGGTAGCAAAAACATTTTCTTTTTCCAAAGCTGAAACAAAATTTATGCCATAGTGAGTTTCTCCTATTGCCCAGCTTCTATCTTCAGGCACTACGTAATAGGAATGCACAAAGTAAAAATAGCTGTTATCGGGAATCCTCTTAAAAAGGCGGCTCTCTCCCGCTATTTTTACACTGTTCCAGCCCATATGCGGAACTTTATAGTTTTCAGGCAAATCAAAACGAATTACCCTTCCTTTTACGATATTCAGACCTTGATGACACCCGTCTTCATAACTTTCGCCTAAAATAAGCTGCATTCCTAAACAAATACCTAAAAAGGGAGTTCCTTTTTTTATAACTTCTTTAATAACTTCATCAAGCCCTGATTTCTTTAAATTTCTTATAGCATCAGAAAAAGCACCTACTCCAGGCAAGACTACCTTCTCAGCCTTAACTATTTCTTCTGGTTTATCAGTTATATAAGCTTCATACCCCACCTTGGCAAAACCGTTTTTAACACTAGCCAGATTTCCCATCCCGTAATCAATTATAGCTATCAAATTTTATTCCTCCACCTTATGCAAAGCTTTAATTATAAATTTCCTTTAGATGACCATACTCCTTCTATGCGCGGCTCATAATCAACTGCTATCTTTAGCGCCTTAGCAAAAGCTTTAAAAACTGCTTCGGCAATATGATGGGCATTTTCTCCCCTGATAAGGTCAATGTGCAGGTTCATTCCTGCATTATTGGCTACTGCCCTGAAAAACTCCTCAATATTCTCCAGAGCAAAATTGCCTATTGTATGCCTTTTAAAATCCACATTATATGCAAGATAAGCCCGTCCGGAAAGGTCTATAACCACCCTTGCTAAAGCTTCATCCATAGGAACGGTAGCTTCTCCATAACGGTTTATTCCTCTTTTATCACCTAATGCCTTGCGCAGTGCCTCTCCTAAACATATTCCAATATCTTCTACCGAATGGTGGTCATCAACTTCAATATCTCCCCGAGCAGTTACCTTCAAATTGCATAAACTATGAACAGCAAAAAGAGTAAGCATATGACTTAAAAAGGGAATTTCGGTATCAATCTGGTGACTGCCGGTACCATCCAAATCCAACTGGACTAAAACTTCGGTCTCCGCAGTTTTCCGCTGCACTTCTGCTATCCTGCTGTCCTTAATCATTAAATCTCTCCTTTCTTACCCTTACCGAATTAGCGTGGGCAGTGAGTCCTTCTACTTCCGCCAGTTTTATTATGTCATCTGCACTAGCTTTAATTCCCGCTTCAGAATAATAAATTATGCTGGAAGTCTTCATAAAAGTATCAACTGTTACCGGAGAATAAAACCTTGCCGTTCCTCCCGTAGGCAGAATGTGATTGGGTCCGGCATAATAATCACCTACCGGCTCAGGCGTATACTTGCCCATAAATATAGCTCCGGCATTCTTAATTTTGCTCAAGTAATCAAAAGGATTTTCCACCATCAGCTCTAAATGTTCAGGAGCTACCTGATTGGCAACCTCACACACCTCATTCATATTGGAAGCTAAAACAAAAGCTCCATAATCATTAAGCGATTTTTCAATAATTTCTCTCCGGGACAAATACTGAATCTGCCTGTTAAGTTCTGCTTCCACTTTGTCTAAAAGCTCACTGCTATCAGTAACTAAAATACTGCGGGCCAAAACATCGTGTTCTGCCTGGGACATCATGTCAGCCGCAACATAAACCGGATCAGCTTTGCCGTCCGCTACAATTAAAATCTCACTTGGACCTGCCAGCATATCAATGTCTACATCGCCGTAAACCATTTTTTTGGCAATAGTCACATAAATATTGCCCGGTCCACTTATAAGGTCAACTTTGCGGACAGTTTCAGTTCCCCATGCCAGAGCAAAAACAGCATGGGCTCCACCCATTTTATATATTTCGGTTAAGCCAAGTTCAGCCGCAGCTACCAAAGTGTAGGGATTCATCTTGCCCCGGCTGTCAGGAGGGCTTACCATAACTATCTCTTTTACTCCGGCAACCATGGCAGGAATAGCATTCATAAGCACAGAGGAAGGATAAGCAGCTGTTCCTCCCGGCACATATATACCTACTCTTTCCAAGGGCCTGTATATCTGCCCGGTTATATTGCCTTTTTCATCTGTGCCAAGCCACGAATTTTTAAGCTGTTTTTCATGGAAAGAAGTTATGTTATCTATCGCTGCCTCCAGGGCAAAAACATATTCATCATCCACCAGTTCATAAGCTTCTTCAATCTCCTCCGGGCTTACCAGAAAATTTTCATGATTTATATTTGCCCTGTCAAACTTGAGATTAAAGTCGAATATTGCCTGATCTCCCCGGGCCTTAACTTCCTGTCCGATTTCAGCTACCCCTTCTTCATATTTCTTTAAATCTGCCAGATTAGATTCTAAAAACAGATTTAACTCCTTGCTCATTGCTTTAAGTCTTCTCATTTTCATCAATTACTACCACCTTTCTTCGTTATATCTTTTAAAACCTTAAGGAGAGGCTGAATCTTTTCATGTTTAGTCCGGTAACTTACCCGGTTGCATATTAAGCGGGTAGTAGAATCCATTATTTTTACTAGTTCCACCAGGTTATTTTCCTTTAAAGTACGACCGGTAGAAACTATATCTACTATCATATCCGCAATTCCCATTATAGGAGCTAACTCAACATTGCCGTGAAGTTTTATAATCTCTACCTGCAACCCCCGGCTGCGGAAAAAGTTCTCAGCTACTACTGGGAATTTAGTAGCTGCCCGTTTATAATTAAGCTCCTTAAGCTTTATATTTTCCTTTTCCTTCGGCACTGCTACTACAAAGCGACAGTACCCATATTCCAAATCTAAAAGCTCATAAACATCCTTTCCCTGTTCAACAATTACATCCTTGCCCACAATACCTAAATCAGCCGCCCCCTGTTCCACATAGGTAGGAACATCGGTAGGTCGGCACATTATATATTTGATGCCTTCTTCCTCAAAAGTAAAAACCATAGCCCGACTTTCCTCATCAATCCCTGTAATTGGCATCCCCGCTTCTTTTAAAAGCTTCACCGTAGGTTTAAGCAAAGTCCCCTTTGATAAAGCAATAGTTAAATAATCCTGGTTCACTTTTATATTCCTCCATACAATTCAAATTAATCTATATAAAGCAAACGGCAATTTCCTCTGGTTTCAACCATTTTTCTAAGTTCTTCGGGGCTCCTTTTGTCAACATCCATCTCTACAATATATCCTTTAGCCCTCAGCTCCTCACACTTCTGCATAACCTTGCCCAATTCACTTCCGCCTACCAGATAAAATTCCTCTTCTCCTCTTTCACCATCAAGAATCAGAGCCAAGCGGTCTACACCTAAAGCAAATCCAGTAGCCGGCCTGTCTAAACCAAATTTGCCCAGAAGGTTGTCATACCTCCCACCTCCTAAAAGACCATATCCTAAATCGGGAGAATATCCTTCAAAAACAATGCCGGTATAATAATCAAGTCCCCGTAAAATCCCGGTATCAATTACAATATGTTCTATAATTCCACATGCCTTAAGGGCTTCATATATATGCAAAAGATCCTGAGCAGCAGCATACGCTCCTTTATTTTTATTAAGGTAAGAAAGTTTATCTAAAATTTCTACTCCCCCATGTAAAACCGGCATTTTAGCTAAAGTTTCTTTAAGTTCATCATCTATCTCAAGGCTTTCCAGGTAGCGGGAAAGCTCTACCAGGTCTTTGCTCTCAATGAGATACCTTATTCTTTCCTTATGTTCATCAGAAAGTTTTCCGTCATTTAAAAGGCTGTTAAATATTCCTATTTGGTTTATGCTTACCTTAAAATCTCTGATTCCTATTTCCCTTAATGCCCTAACTGCCAGACTTATAACTTCACTATCTGCCCACACTCCGGAAGCACCTAAAAGCTCAATGCCCATTTGCCAAAATTCCCGATACCTGGCCAGTTGAGGCTGGACATGTCTGAAAACATTGGCATTATAATAAAGACGCTGGGGAAATTCTTCATCTTCCAGGTGGGTAGCTGCAAAGCGGGCAATAGAAACTGTCATCTCCGGACGCAGCGAAAGGATTCCACCTTCCCGATCCATAAAAAGGAACAATTCTTCTCTTATATTGCCCGCCCCGGTTTCTATAACCTCCAGATATTCAAAAGTAGGGGTTATAACTTCCTTGTATCCGTAGCTTACAAAAAGCTTTCTCAATTTTTCTTCAATAGCCCTTTTCTTATTTACTTCCTCCGGCAGCAAATCTCTTAATCCTTTTGGTATCTTCTTATTCTTCATCCTGCTTCTCCTCTTTCAAATATCTTAGAACTCTTCTGTATCCATCAGCACCATAGTCCAAACACCTTTTTACCCGGCTTATGGTAGCTGTACTAGCCCCGGTATCTTTAGCTATCTGATTGTAGGTGATGTTATCCATCAGAAGCTGAGCAACTTCCAGTCTTTGCGCCATAGCTTTAATCTCGCTTATGGTACAGATGTCATCCAAAAAGCGATATACATCATCTTCATTTTTAAGCGACAAAAAAGCCTTAACCAGAACATCAGTCTTTTCATCGCGCCAATTAGGGAAGTAAGCCAAAGCTATTCCTCCTAACCTGAAAAAATTATAAAAGCCGGTGGTTATTTATCACCAAAGCAAATTCATAACCTAAATAATTAGCCGCTCGGCGACACATCATCATTTTAGTTAAAAATATCTCAAAATACTCCATAACTGAACATACTTCAGCATCTATCCTCATAATCAGGGAAATAAGCCCTTTATCATTTTCCACCTTTATATAAGATCTGGTTACCGCAAAATTTACCCGATCCCGCTGGGTAAAAGCCGATTTATCCCTCTTTCTTACCCGCGAACGGTGAACATCCGATTTATCCGCCAAAATAAGGGCTGCGGCTACCCGGTTTACACTGCTTCCCTTTGCCTGTTCTTCATGATTTCCTATAGCACCCATAATGGTAGCTATCTCTCCATAATCCATACCCAATTCTAAAAGGACATAAAAAGCAATCATTGCCCCGGATAATCCGTGCCCATAACGATTAACCAAATTGCCTACATCGTGCAAGTATCCGGCAATAGCTCCCAGTTCTGCTTCTCTTTCATCTGCACCTACCTTAAACAAAATATCACGGCATAAATTGGCAGTCCATTCTGCATGCTTCATATTATGCTCAATAGCACCTATATTTCCTATATACTGATTGCCACTTATCATATACTGTTTTAGAACCCGGCTTTCTTTTACCCGCTCTAATGTAATCATTATCTCTTTTCACCTTTCACGCTTAAATCTTGCATTCAATTCAAACCTTCCCGCAATAATGCTTTATATCCTATATCACGCCGGTAGTGCATGCCTTCAAAACTTATCTTTTCAACTTCTTTATATACTTTGTCTACGCTTTCCTTTATATCCTTCCCGCGACATACCACATTTAAAACCCGGCCTCCATTAGTCACCAATTTTCCTTCTTTTAAAGCAGTCCCCGCATGAAAAATCATGGTATCAGGATTAAGTTTATCTATACCGGTAATGGTCTTTCCCTTTTCATATGAACCAGGATAACCGCCGGAAGCTAAAACAACACATACACAGCTTCCTTCTTCCATTTCCACTTTGAAATCTCCTAATGTCCCCTCTGCTATTTTAAAGAAAAGAGGAAATATGTCACCTTTTATCATAGGAAGAATAACCTGGGCCTCCGGGTCTCCAAACCTGACATTAAACTCCAATACTTTAGGGTCCCCATCTTCCACCATAAGGCCGGCATAAAGCACTCCTGTATAAGGCACTCCTTCTTTTCGCATAGCCTCAATTACTGGCGCAATAATCCTATCTTTTACCTTTTCTGCTAGAACTTCATCGTATAAAGGAGGATTAATATAAGCACCCATTCCTCCTGTATTAGGACCTTTATCCCCATCAAAAACCTGCTTGTGGTCTTGAGCAGCAGCTAAAACAACAAAATCCTTACCATCACTTAAGGCAAATACACTGACCTCTTCTCCGGACAAAAACTCCTCAATTACTACCTGATTTCCAGCTTCGCCTAATGTCTTCTTTCTCATAATATTTTCAATGGCTTCAGATGCTTCTTCCAAACTCTCTGCCACTACTACCCCTTTTCCTGCTGCCAAGCCGTCAGCCTTTATTACCACCTTCTGGCCTTTTTCGGTAAACTTGCGGGCAAAATTCAATGCCTCATCTGCATCTGCAAAGGTTTTATAAGCGGCAGTAGGAATACCATATTTTTCAAGGAGGTTTTTGGTAAAAACCTTGCTCCCTTCAAGACGTGCCGCTTCTGAAGCAGGTCCAAATATCAAAAGCCCTTTTTCCGAAAAAATATCAACTATGCCAGCCATTAAAGGGGCTTCCGGGCCCACCACAGTAAGATCTATTCCCTTTTCCTCAGCAAAACGGGCAAGTTTATAAACTTCATCAACCCCTATTTCGACACATTCAGCCAGTTCAGCTATTCCGGGGTTTCCCGGAGCAGCATATATCTTATCTATCTCAGGGCTCAAGGCCAACTTCCATACCAGAGCATGTTCCCTTCCACCCTGTCCAACTACCAGAACTTTTTTACCCACCTTAATTCCCTCCAGAACCTTTCTAATGTTTAAAATGTCTTACTCCAGTAAATACCATAGCTATATTATTCTCTTCACAGGCTTTAATACTTTCCTCATCCCTTACTGAACCACCCGGCTGGATTATCGCCTTTATACCAAACTTAGCAGCCAACTCCACTGTATCTTTAAACGGGAAAAAGGCATCAGATGCCATAACTGCCCCTTTACATTTATCCCCAGCTTGCTCTAAGGCAATACGGGCAGCACCTACCCGATTCATCTGTCCTGCTCCGACTCCTAAAGTCATGCCATCTTTAGCTATGACTATCGCATTAGACTTAACATGTTTCACAACTTTAAAAGCAAAAAGCAAATCATCAAGTTCAGAAGGGACAGGAGAAATAGAAGTTACCACTTTAAGATTATCTGGATTGACATCAAAATTATCACTTTCCTGAACTACAAATCCGCCTTTTACGGTTTTTACTTCCAATCCTTTTTCAGACACAGCCGGCAATTCCAATATACGAAGATTGCTCTTGCGCCTTAAGAATTCCAAAGCATCTTCTTCATAGCTTGGGGCAACAACTACTTCCATAAAAAACTCGGCCGCTTTTTCGGCTGCCTTTAAATCCACCTTGCGATTAAAAGCTACAATTCCGCCAAAAGCAGATACCGGATCAGCGGCAAAAGCCTTATCAAAAGCTTCTCGCAGGGTCTTCCCTAAAGCTGCTCCGCATGGATTAGTATGTTTTATAATAACACAGGCCGGCTCGGCAAATTCGTTAACCAGTTTGTAGGCAGCCTCGGCATCAATTATATTGTTATAAGAAAGTTCTTTGCCTCCCAGCTTTTTTGCATCAGGAAGCCCGATTCCCGGCATCGTATCCCGGTAAAAAGCCGCCTTCTGATGAGGATTTTCGCCATATCTCAGCTCATATACCTTTTCTCCGGCAAAAACCAGGTTATCCGGGAATTTATTACCGATAAGGCCTGCAAGATACCGGCTTATCAGCGAATCATAAGCCGCCGTATGGCTGAAAGCTTCCATAGCAAGTTTTAGCCTTATTTCCGGTTTTACCTCTCCTTCCATCTCCAGTTCCTTTAAAACCGGTCCGTAATAGTCGGGATTTACGATAACTACTACATCCTGATAATTTTTGGCTGCTGCCCTTATCATTGCCGGCCCACCGATGTCAATATTCTCAATAGCCTCTTCTAAAGTCACATCAGGTTTTTCAATAGTAGCCCTAAAAGGATAAAGATTAACTGCTACTATATCAATAGTTCCAATTCCATTAGCCTCAAGCTGTTTCAAATGCTCTTCGGTTCTGCGGGCTAAAATTCCACCATGTATCATAGGATGAAGGGTTTTAACCCTTCCGTCTAATATCTCCGGAAATCCGGTAATATCAGATACTTTTACCACCTTTACCCCAGCTTCACTTAAAACCTTATAAGTCCCGCCGGTTGATATTATTTCATAGCCTAATCTTTCCAAACCTTTAGCAAATTCCACCACACCATTTTTATCTGAAACACTTATAAGCGCACGCTTCATTTTAATTCCCCTCTCCTTTTCTTTAGTTCTGTTAACTTAAATCATATTTGCAATCGTAGAACCCCAGTGTTTATGCT